>CBFGNV010000006.1:0-105073 GCA_965650275.1 uncultured Fluviicola sp.
CTAAATTCGGAGAAACGCTTTTTGAATGCATTCGCCTACACGGGAGCAGCATCTTGCTTTGGAGCTTTAACTGGTGCCGAAGTGATTCATTGTGACAGTGTAAAAGGAATGATCGATTGGGCGAAAATAAACGCCGAACGTTCTCATATTCATTCTGTAAAATGGGTTTTGGAAGACGCTTTCAAATTCATCAATAGAGAAATCAAACGTGCAAACACCTATGACCTGGTTCAACTTGATCCGCCAGCATGGGGAGTTGGTGCGAATAAAGAGAAATGGAAACTCGAGAAAGACCTACCAGCTTTAATAGAGAGTGCACTTCAGTTATTAACTAAGAATGGAACCTTGATTTTGAACACCTATTCACCCAAAATGGATGTGTCAAAAATTGATGGTTTATTAGCGCAACTCGGCCCAAAATTCAAGTATACGAATGCGGAACTTTGGATGAAAAGTACAAGTGGGAAATTGTTGTATTATGGAGTATTGACCCGAATTACTCGGCTACATCTTCGCTGATAAGGTTGTGCTTAACAGCATACATAACCAATCCAACTACATTTCGAGCCCCAACCTTTTGTAACATCATTGTTCTTGCTCCCTCAATTGTACGTTTCGCTTTAAATGTTACATCTGCAATTTCCTGAGTGGTGAACTCTTTACAGATCATCTGTAATACTTGTAATTCGAACGGTGTGAATTCTACCTGACGGGTCTCTAACTGCGGTTTGATCTTTCCATTTACCATCAATTTTGAGATCAGCATTTTAGAGGTTCTATCGCTCAGGTAATAACCTGTTTCCATGCAAGAAAATACTGCTCGTTCAATTTCCTCCGGGCTATCATCCTTAGACAGGTAACCATTAGCTCCACTCTCAATGGTTTGCTCAACGAAAACATTATCGTCGTACATAGAGATGATCAAGATCTTCAGTTTCTTGTCAAATTTTCTAATTCGGCGTACAGTTTCCAAACCATTCAAAACCGGCATTCGGTAGTCGAGAAAAACTACGTCTATGCGTTCGTGCTGAAGTGTATTGATCAACTCCTGACCATTTTCCACAGAACAAACCACGTTTACTCCAGCAAAACTATTCAAAAGATTCTCTAATCCCTGACGATATATTGCCTGATCCTCAGCAATTGCAACTCTTACTATGCCTTTACTTTCCATTGCACACGCACCTTAGTGCCTCTCTCTTTTTTGGTAAAATTAATTGTTCCTCCGATATGCTGCAATCGCATAGCAATATTTCTCATTCCCAAAGAAGGCAATGTTTTATCTACATCAACGGCGGGATCAAAACCTTTTCCATCATCATCAATGGTAACATCCAATCCAAGTTCATCTTGAATAAAGAGCACACTCACGTGGGTGGACTCTGAATATTTTATGATGTTGTTCATCAATTCCTGAATCACTCTATAAATAGCCAATTCGATATCTGGTGTTTGTTCCTCGGACTTTGGATCGTTAACCGCCTGAATTTCAAATTCAATATCCTTCACTTGAGAGTTCAGATTGCCAATTAAACTGTTGATTCCTGCAATAATTCCCAATTCCTCAAGAATAGAGGGCATCATCTCATAGGAAATTTGACGCACTTTATTAATGGCTATTCCAAGGTTTTCGTTTAGAATCTTCTTCTCTTCATCCGACATACTTGCCGAAGCGATTCCGAATTTAACAGCGGTTAATGTAGAGCCAATGTCATCGTGCAATTCGAAAGCAATTCTACGCTTCTCTTGTTCCCGACCATCAATTGCAGCACTTACAAGGTCTTTTTGATAAGCAATTTCGATATTCTTCAACTCGTTTTTACGTCGCTGAAGTTTACGCTGATAAAAGAAAACGGAGCAAATAATTGCCAGCGCGAGTATAACCATACACACGGTAATAATCACGAAGATCAATACATCTAAGTTCTCTGTGCTCTTCCCAGCCATATTGCTAATGTAAAAACTAAATTACAAACCATTATCAGAACCCATTTAACGAGACTCACATTATCTCGTACAGTAGCGTACATTAAACTTGAATAAAATGCGTTATAGGCGAACGTGCCAGAAAAGTATAAGAAGTATGCTGATTTAATCCAAAAAACCGGATTAATCGAGAGATCTTCAATATGTTCATATCTAAAAATCTCGTAGTAATAATAGATTATTAAACACAAGATGATAATTCCCACAAGTAAACTAGCGTAAACTGGGGTATATAAAAGTGACACCCTAAATCCGTAAATCAAACAAAAAAGAATTACCGCATCCAAAATAACGAATGAGGCATTTTTGGCATTTGATTTTATAACATTTTGAGAAAAGATCCCAACGAGTATCATAAAATCAATTGCTTGTCCAACATGGATAAGAAATGTGTTATTCAGCCCTTTTGCATAAACCACATCGCCAATAAATTCGCAGGAAGCAGAGGAAATACACAACAGGACAATCAAATCCAAATTCCTTGAATAGGTTCTGGTAAACAAAAGTACTGCCACTAAAATTAGTGGCAGTAGGTAAGAATAGTAAAGGACATTATATAAATAATCAAATTTGTCCATTAAGAATTCAAATCGTTAGCATTACCTGAATACGGTGGTGATTGTTTACCAGTATCAATAATCAAATCTAAGATATCATTCTCATTTGCGTCTGCAGCTACCATTACAATAGTGTTGCTACCCGTAACCGAATCGTTTCCAAAATAAACACGAATCCCTTTTGCTCCTGTTTGCGCTAATAAATCATTAATGTGATCTTTTCCAATAAAAACCCCTTTTGTAGTGTTTGGACATGCGCGTCTGTAACAAGCTGTTAAGGCTTTTCCTTGAGCAAGGGTAATTGGTCCCCCTTCTGTTCCGTTGAATGACATAGTTTAAAAGTATTAAGTTTTAACAATGTTATAATTTCTACACTGAAATAACAACTGAACTTTTAGTAAACGCGTTTTTCATTTCACTTAATCCTTGAAAAACAAAGGACTAACATATAAAAATTAACAAATAAATGTGGTTTACCGCATAAAATCGCATTGCGGTTTCCCGCAAAAAAAATGTGGTTTACCGCATAAAAATACCGTATTTATACGCTATTTTATTTCAAATCACTGCCATACCTTTGGATTATCCATTCGGCTAACTAGAACGACGCACAAGTTAAAGCAATATGGAAACAAAGATGAACAGATTGAATATACACGATACAAATTCGATTACGGATTTTTGTCACAGACTTAACTGCTCTGAGAAGGAATTATTCTATTGTGTAGCTAAAGTTGGAACTTCTTACACAAGTATAGAATGTTATTTACATATGAACAGGTCACTCGTTGATCAATGGTCGCAGAACGCGAGACAACTATTAATGCCTAAGCCCTAAATCATTTATAAGTAAAGCAACAGATCGCAAAACCCAGCATTAAGCCGCTATTCACTTTTAACGCATTTAGTGGTCTGTTGTTTACTTTTTGGCTTTAATACCGAACACTATGAACTGTTAGATTATACTGAGCCTTACACTATTCGCAAAATAAAAACAGGACACTTTAACCAAGTGTCCTGTTTTGTTATCTGCTTTTCTTTCTTCGCTCTTCCAGCCACTTAGGAATTTCCTTTTTGGGCTGATTTCCACGAGAAGAATGATTTCTAACTTGCTCCTGTCCCAATAATCGATCTGCCAATTCAGTTTGATTCACACGTTTTAAACGCTCGCGAATCCATTGCTGATTTTCGCGCTTGTACCAAAAGAAGAATCGGTTCTGATCTTTTTTCTGTTCCGGAGTTCTTGCTGTTTTTACTTCCTTCAATGTATATGGATGAACACCTGAATAGTAAATTACCTCAGCAACCGTCATTGGTGTTGGGGTAAAATCCTGCACTTGTTCCAACTGGAATCCCATATCCTTGGTTTCAGCTGCCAAATTTGCCATGTCCACCTCCTCACAACCAGGATGAGATGAAATGAAATATGGAATCAACGGTTGGTTCAAATTATGTTTCTTCGAAAGCTTATCGTATTTCTCCTTGAACTTATGAAAATACTTGAATGAAGGTTTACGCATTACACGCAAAGTAGCATCAGAAGTATGCTCAGGAGCCACTTTCAATCGACCGCTAACATGACGCGTGATTAACTGTTCAATATATTCATCGTGATTTCCGTCTTCGTTGTTCTTATTGAAATCGTCAACCAACAAATCATATCGAACACCAGAACCAACGAATGCCTTCTTAATTTTCGGATGAGAATCGATCTTTCTATACAAATCCGTCATCGCCTTATGAGAAGTGTCCAGATTGTTACAAATCACAGGGTGAATACAACTTGGACTTGAGCAACGTTCACAAATTGCTTCGTCTTTACCTTTCATGCGATACATATTGGCAGAAGGACCACCAATATCCGACAAATATCCTTTGAATTCCGGATGTTCAACTATTGCATCAATTTCACTCATGATGCTCTTTTCACTTCTTGAAGAAATGAATTTACCCTGATGCGCAGAAATAGTACAAAAACTACAACCACCAAAACATCCGCGATGCATGTTGACAGAAAACTTGATCATATCATACGCCGGAATTGCTCCTCGCTTTTTGTATTTTGGATGCGGTTGTCGTGTATAAGGTAAATCGAATGACTGATCCATTTCTTTCTCCGTCATTGTTCTGAAAGGTGGATTAATCACCAACGTTTGGTTTCCTACCTTTTGAATGATTCTGTTCGCATTCAGTTTATTGGACTCAACTTCCACAACTTTGAAGTTTGCAGCGTACTTTATTTTGTCTTGTAAACAAACCTCATGACTAGCCAACTCAACCGTATTCCAATTCTTGTTTTTTGGAAGTTCCTTATCACCATCCTGCATAAATGCAATCTGGTTCAAGGTTGCCATATTTGAAAAGGGAACGCCTTTCTTTAGTAAACGCAAAACATCGCGCAAGGGCTGTTCACCCATTCCATAAACCAATAAATCGGCACCAGAATCCACTAAAATGGACGGCATCAGCTCATTTTTCCAATAATCATAATGTGTTACCCTACGAAGTGAGGCTTCAATTCCACCAATCAAAACGGGAACATCAGGATACAATTCCTTCAGGATTTTGGTGTAAACAGTGGTTGCATAATCCGGACGAAAACCAGAAACTCCACCTGGAGTATAAGCATCAGTTGATCTTAAACGTTTTCCAGCCGTGTAGTGATTCACCATAGAATCCATACAACCGGCAGTTACTCCAAAGAAATATTTTGGTTTCCCGAATTTTTTGAAATCGCGTAAATCATCTCGCCAATTGGGCTGAGCGATAATACCAATTTTAAAACCTTCACTCTCAATAATACGCGCAATTACGGCAGTACCAAAAGCTGGGTGATCCACATAGGCATCACCAGAAACCAAAACCACGTCTAGTTCATCCCATCCCCTCTTTTCCAATTCTTTCATGGTAAGAGGCAACCAATCTGTTATTGGGCGCTCATCTTGCATGGCGCAAAGTTACAACGAAATAAAGGAGTAATACAAATAAACCTGTTGCAGTAGGGCGATTGTAAGGATGAATTGCAATTCACTCCAACGCTCCTACCCATTTAATTATTAATTTAGTAGGTGTGAATCTGATTAAATCACAACGTACAAAACATGAAATTCTTCGCACTACTTACTTTGTTTCTTGCACTTCTGAGCTTCAGTTCATGTTCTGAAAAGATGGAGACCAAAAAAGTAGACATTGAGGTAAAGGCGTCACTTATCCACCCCTATTTTTTTCAAGACGATCTTGGTCAGCAGTTGAATTTCCCATTATGGTTCAACGATTCTATTCTGAGGGCAGAAAAAATTGAAACGATAACGCATGTAATTTTTGGAAGTGCGCTGGACTCGGATATTGAGAACGATAGAGTTGAGCGTTTACCAAAAAAAACTATTGTATACCGTTTCAACAGAAGTGGAATTCTGACAAATGTTACCCAAACTTCCTATTCTGAAGGTATTATTATCGCAAATCACAATTTCTACATAAAGAAGTCCAAATGGCCATACTATCATTACATCATTCCTGATGAGGAACATTTGGGCATCGAAAGTGCGAACCACATTTATACTCCGGTAGCAAAAAAGAAAAACGTAACGCAATACGATGATGAATTTTACGACGAGAGACTCCATTACATTGAGAACAAAAAGTTCTTTGGTGCGCTTTCAGTAGATTCCATTGCCAATCCGTCGTCGCAAGACTGGGTTATTCTAGGTTCTCCATTAAAACCTCTGAAGAAATATAAGGTGCTAAATAAGGTAAAAGAAACACAAGTCACTACTTATGAATACTGGAATAAAAACTATCCAAAAGTGGTTGTAAATCCTGAATTCCCATTCATCAATAAACGTTATTTTGTTTACAATCAGGGGCAATTTAATGGCTATGTTGATTCTGTATTTATCGATAAAGATTTTGTAACGATGATCACCACGAAAATTAAATATGAAAAAAGTGGTTTACCAATCAAAGTTGAACACATTAAAAACCATGTGGGTACTACCCAGCCTTTTAAGAAATTAGAAGAGTTCAAATACAGTTACTTTAATTGATTCGGTAACGCATTTGTAACTATTTTTGTCACTCAATTAATACGATAATTTTCTTTGTATGAAGAAGTTTTTACTCACCCTAACTTCAGTCTATTTCGCACTTTCATCATCTGCTCAGATTGAAACCGTTTTTATCAATGGTAAAATGCACTATGTGTATCCTTACCAGGCAGAAGTTCAAAATTATTCTCGTCAGTACATGCGTTACGTGGATTCAAAGGAAATTTTGAATCGCGACAGCAAAAACCAAAAAATTGTTTCTACGGAATATGAAGCGGTTGAACATAGCGCAAAGATCATTAAAGAAGGAAAAAAAATGGATCCGGCTCTCATCAAGCGAATGGAAACGGATTACGACTTAATGAGCGGATTACGCGTTGATCTTGACAAAGACGTTACTCCAACACTCGAAAAACTTCCTGATGGATTGTACGTGCAATATTTTCGTGATGTTCCTTACATAAAGGATCGCGTTTTGAAATACAAAAACGACCTTGTTGCCGGTGTTTTCAATATTAAAAACAATCAACTCGACGGTGAATCGATCTGGTATCAGGTTGACGGAAGCATCCTTAAAAAAGGAAAGTATTTCAACGGAAGCAAATTCGGAGTCTGGAATAGTTTTGTTTATGAAACGAACTACGAAAAGATGCTTGAAAATGCCAAGAAACTTGGAAAAAAGGAATTGGTAGATTCAGATTTTATTCCTGTATATGATACTATTAAAGAAGTTGTTGAATTCAAAAACGGAATTAGAGACGGTGTTTATGCGAGTCTGATCAATTCCGATACGCTTGAATCCGGAAGCTACTACCAAAACACGGAGTCGAACACATGGCGCATCTTTGCTTACAAAGAGGAAAAAGCAACGAATGATTTAGGTTTTCTGTATTGGAGAACAACGGATGAATTGATCCTGATCAAACAGTACACTGTTAATACGAACGGCGAATCAAGGGCAAAATCAAAAATGTTCCGTGAATCGGCTACCCTTCAGGATTACGATGATTACGGATATTACTACGAAGATGAATACTACGTAGAACCAGAGCAAAAGTACTTTTTAAGAGACACCTTACTTGATGGTTATTACGAAGTAAATTTCCCTGATTTCACCAGCTACTATTCTGTGGAGATCAGTAAAGAAAATTTAGACCTTCCAAGCGAAGAGTACCATAGTTTCGAAGGTGGTGAAGGCGAAGAATATTATTACGATAGTTATAGAGGCGAATACTACGACGATTATGTTAACGACGACAATTTAAGCGATTCAGCGCGTTACAATCGTATCAATGAAAACGACATTACTGTTCGCATAGACGGAAAACGTTACCTGATGAATAAAGTCATTGACTCAATTGGTTATCATTTTCATTACGAAGGTGAAATGGTTGAATACCATAAAAACGGACAACTGAAATACCGCTACCAAATCAATGAAAACGGACAGCTCGTTGAAGAAAGCCCGGTATACTTTGAAAACGGACAAATCGCGAATAAAATCAGTTTTGACGCCGATTCCAATTTGTACAAGCAAGAATTTTTTGATTACTACGGTAAATTGTACCAAACCATTCGATACGATATCAACGGCAAGGCCATTCTTGAGGAAAAAGTGGACCGAATGGACGAAACTCTTGACGTTGATGGTATGAAGTATGATATCGATTGGGGATCTTCAACACTAAGTTACACGGCTACAAAAGAACTAAAAGCAGGAATTGAGGAGAAGAAAATCATTCATCAGGAATTGTGGAAATACAACAGAAAAGTTGCAGCTCAAACTTACTTCGATCCGAATTCCAAGCTATATACTTCAACCGATTTTACGCTTGGAAACAAAGTTTACAAATACACAGAAATCACATTTGGTGAAGATTACTCAAGCTTAAGCGGTAGCATGAAAACCACTTTCAGAAACCTTGAATCGGAAATCATCTTCAGTGGTGCATATGAAAAGGATTATATGTACGGGTACTTTGGCGGTGAATCAGAAGATACTACAGTTTCTCCACAATCTCGAATTTTGAGATGGCAGCGTTATTATGATATTGATGAAGATTTCACATTAAAAGTAAACAACCAACCATTCACCGGAAAAGTGGAAGG
This sequence comes from uncultured Fluviicola sp., assembly GCA_965650275.1. Lineage (GTDB taxonomy): Bacteria > Bacteroidota > Bacteroidia > Flavobacteriales_D > Crocinitomicaceae > Fluviicola. The sequence goes on from CBFGNV010000006.1 coordinate 8,699, forward strand.
ACGATGCTACGCGCCAAAATTCAAGTTTAAAGCAAGTGAGAAAGCAATCATTATTCATGTTCCAAATCCGAAGGTGGATTTAAAAGAATACAACAGTACTTTAAAAGCTTACAAAAAAGGAAAAGAAACCTTGTTGCTCGACGCGTACGTTCCAGCTTTTGGTGATGGTGACCAGTTTACTGAAACACCTACACGTTTAATTCCTGAATTGTCGTTTTTGAAGGTCTATAATGGTTCATCAAATTATTCCTTAGACACCGCCTTCAATAAAGAACGTCGCGACATGGAGCCATACACTGCATATAAAAAATCGCAGTTAAAGAAACGCAGATCTACTCCTATTTACTCCAGCGGTCTATACTTCAATGGAAAAGCAAATGGTCCATGGGTGGTTAAAAATCAATTCGACCACGCGGTAATGGAGTTTTCTTATAAAGATGGTGAACTGGAAGGTGATTATATTTATACAGATCAGGCTGTTCCAGAGAGAAAGCCAACGCGTAAAGAATTGAAAAAGTTCAAAAGTGGTGAGTACAACTATGAGCGTTACAATCGTCGTGAGGAACAAATTCCACGTGAATACCGCGATTCTTTGCCAAGTAAACCAACTTACTATACAAGATACACTGTCAACTTTACAAAAGGTAAGGCAAATGGTTGGAGTACTGAATACAACTGGCTCGGCGATACTGTAGCCGGAACACAACTTCAGGACGGTAGAAAAAATGGTTTAGCTTATACCAGAAACAAACTGATCTATACTGAATCTTATTTTGAAGATGGTGTTGAAGATGGTACTACCAGAGCATGGATCACTCCAATAGGAAAAGACTCGATTCTTCTTTACGAATTGAACTACCAAAACGGGGCACTTCAGGGTAAATCTGTAACCTACCATACAAACGGGAAAATTGCCAAAAAAGGATTCTTCCTTACAGGTCAGCCAATTGACGATTATGAAGCGTACGATACCTTGGGTAATCTATACCAATTCGTAAAATTCCAATACAATCAACCTATTCAGGAGAAGATCTGGGAAGAAAATGAACTAAGCGTATTGTACGAATTTGATTGGAAAGATTCGGTAAGTTTCAATACCGGTGACATCATTTCATCTACAAGCACCAACAGATATTTGCAGGATCTTGGCTTTAGAGATGGAAGTGTTTATGCGCCTTATTTAGGTCGACCAAGTGTATTGGATAAAGAAGGTGTGGATTACAAAATGACAAAATACTATCCGAACGATACCATTGCCAGAACAGGACAAGTTGAAAAAGGAAAGAAAGTGGGCGTTTGGAATTATTACAATTACTATGGAACAAAACTAGTAACTGTAAATTACTTCGATTCTATTATCAAAGTAAACGACACACTGAAATTCAGTTCAAAAGGTATTCTGACCTATTTAGATCCGAAAGGAAATGAATTAAGCAAAAGCTGGATTATCGAGAAGTTCGAGAAGTATGACTGTGCACATACAGATCATAACGAAGAGCGCCTATTGTTCTGTTTCTGGGAAAAAGATACTGCTCAACACAGAATTAACGGATACACCAAAAATTACTACGACAACGGTTCCATTCAAAATGAAGGAATGGTGAAAAATGGTTTACCAGTTGGAATTTGGAAAATGTACGATGTTGACGGTCGTTTGAGTCAGGTTGGGACATATAACAACGGTAAACGCGATGGTCGTTGGCTAAGCGGAGATTTAGGTGATGTGAAAAACATGAGTGAGATCTGTTTGAATCCGAACCTTCAAAACCTGGATGAAATCTTGCAATATCAGGAGAATCTATTGGACATTTCGGTAGTTTACTACCAAAACGGAAAAGAAATTCGAAGAGAGTACTACGGTGTGAACAAAAACAACGGCGAAGCACCTGAAGGATTTGAAGACGAAAATTATTACGATTACTATCAGTATTATGATGGTGAATAGTCGGGGTGAATGATCATTCGCCCGAAACATCGCGATCATAATTCATCCGATACCAAAAGTCCCGATTGTTTCGGGACTTTTTTGCGTCAAAAAGTTACCTTTACAGCAAATCGATAAACATGAAACTGAATAGTTCATCAACATACAATAATCAAGATGCATTTGTTCTTCTTCTTTCCAAGAAAGGATTGGGAACAGATGAATTGCCGAAAGGCCTCCCAAAGCACATTCAGGAAGAAATCAAATCCTACAACGAAAGCGATTCAAAAGCATTAGAACATAGAACTTACAAGGAAAAACATTACTTCTTCGTTAAGCTTCAAAAAACGAATGAGGAATACCGTTTACTTGGAAATAAAGTTCGCTCTGCATTGCCAAAAAGCAGCACATCTATTTTCGTTTCCGGAAGCAAAGACAGTTGTTTCTATTTCACAGAAGGGTTGGTTTTATCCAATTATCAATTCCTGAAATACAGAACAGAAAGCGATAAGGAAAGGTATCATTTAACTCAGGTAGATTTTTCGGAAAAGATTAGTCAGGACAAAATCAACGAGCTTAAAGCTATTCTACATTCTGTTAGCTGGGCAAGAGACATGGTGAATGAACCTGTTTCCTACCTAACTGCTGAGCAATTTGCTACAGAAATGGAGTTAAAGGCAAAAGAATTAGGCATTCAGGCTAAAGTGCTTCAGAAATCGCAAATTGAAGCCTTGAAAATGGGTGGATTACTTGCTGTGAATAAAGGTTCTATAGATCCACCAACATTTACCATTTTAGAATACAAACCAAAGAAACCAGTAAACAAAAAACCGATTGTTTTGGTCGGAAAAGGCGTTGTTTATGATACAGGAGGATTGAGTTTAAAGCCAACTCCCGGTTCAATGGATTCCATGAAATGTGATATGGGCGGAGCTGCAATGATGGCCGGAACTATTTTCGCAGCAGCTGAAATGAAATTGGATGTTCATTTGATCGTTTTGATTCCGGCAACGGATAATCGTCCTGGAGGAAACGCATATGCGCCAGGCGATATAATCACCATGTTTGACGGAACAACAGTTGAAGTATTGAATACGGATGCAGAAGGCAGACTCATTCTTGCCGATGCGTTAGCTTACTCGAACAAATTGAATCCTGAGTTGGTGATTGACGCTGCAACATTAACAGGCGCAGCAGTTCGCGCAATTGGTCAAAAGGCTTCTTGCGTAATGGGAAATGCCGATCAAAAAATACTGGATAAATTATGTGAAGCCGGAATGGAAACAGACGAACGTGCTGTTCTTCTTCCTTTCTGGGACGACTATTTCGAAGAAATGAAATCTAAAATTGCCGACTTGAACAATTTGGGAGGTGGAATGGCAGGAATGATTACCGCTGGTAAATTCTTAGAATATTTCGTGAAATCTCCTTACGTTCACTTCGATATTGCCGGTCCGGCGTACCTGGAAAAACCACAGAACTATCGTGGTCATGGCGGAACAGGTTATGGAATTCGTCTTTTGATTCACTTCTTAAAAAATTGGAACTAATGGAAAGCAAGCACAACGAAAAAGAAGTGGTAAACACAACTCCTGTTAGAGTTGGTATATCAGTTGGTGATGTGAATGGTATTGGTCCGGAAGTTATTATTAAAGCTTTAAGCGACAATCGAATTTTACTCGACTGCACACCAGTTATTTATGCATCTACAAAAACATTCGCGTTCCATAAGAAATTGCTGAATGATGTAGAATTCAACTACCAAACATGCAAAGGAGCGCTTGAAGCTCAACCACGTAAAATCAACATGGTAAATGTTTGGAACGACGAAATGACATTCGACATTGGTAAAGGAACAGAAGAATCGGGTAAATACGCCTTTCTTTCATTAGAAAAAGCAACGGAAGATTTGGCAGCAGGAAAAATTGATGTTTTGGTTACAGCACCAATTTCAAAAGAAGCCATTGGTAAAGCAGGCTTTAAGTTTCCCGGGCATACTGAATTCTTAGCGCATTTAGCAGGAATGGATGAAGCTTTGATGATGATGGTTGGTCAAGAATTGCGAGTGGCTCTTGTAACAGCTCATGTTCCATTAAAAGATGTTCCTACAACATTGACAAAAGAGAAAATTGTTGCTAAGATCAGAGCTGTTGACGCTGCTTTGAAGAAAGATTTCGGAATTCAGCGACCCCGAATTGCCGTTTTTGGATTAAATCCGCACGCAAGTGAAAATGGGAAAATGGGAACAGAAGAGCAGGAAATCATTTCACCGGCAATTCAACAAGCCCGAAATGAAGACATTTTTGCAACCGGTCCATTTCCGGCTGACGGATTTTTCGGATCGAATTCAAGATCAAATTTCGACGCCGTACTAGCCATGTATCATGACCAGGGATTGGCAGCTTTCAAGGCATTGGCTTTTGAAGAAGGAGTTAACTACACAGCTGGTTTACCAATAGTTAGAACTTCACCTGACCATGGAACGGCATTCGACATAGCAGGTAAAAACATCGCAAACGCACAATCGATGAGAAGTGCAATTTATTTGGCAATTGACGCATTCAGAACACGAAAATTTCTGAAGGAAGTTGCTCAAAATCCGCTTCAACCTCAAGATTCAGGATCGAAGGGTAAAAAGCGATACGATAGAGAAGAAATAGAGTAAAAGGCAAAATCTCTAATTTTTTATGGTAAGAAGTAGACTTTCGTTTAATTTTTACTACCTTTGCCGACCAATTTTTGCATAGTGAAGAAAGCAAATGACGCGTATTCTGTTCGCCTCAGCAGTATGAAGCTAGGAACGCACTCATTTGAATTTGAGCTAGACAAAGCGTTCTTTGAAGTTATCGAACAATCTCTAATCGAAGATGGAGAGGTATTCGTAAAAGTGAATTGGGAGAGAAAAGATACCATGATGGTGGTTCATTTTAATCTCCTTGGAACTGTAAATACAACTTGTGATCGTTGTAATGATCCGGTTTCAGTGCCAATTCATGGTCAGTATAAATTGATTTACAAATTTGGAACAGAAGATTCCATTGATGAGAATCTGATCATACTTGATCCTGAAAGCATTGAAGTTGACATGAGAGATCAGTTGTATGAATTTGCAGTTATGACATTGCCAAACAGAAATGTTCATCCGGAAGGAGAATGTAACGAAGAGGTGATTAAGCTTTACGAAACGTACATTGTAAATAGCAATGAACCTGAACCTGATGACTTTGATGACGATGAAGATTGGGATGACGAAGATGAAGAATGGTTGAGAAATCAACTTGGGGAAGATGACGACGATGAGGACTGGGATGATGAAGGAGACGACAACGATGACGATGTTGATCCGGACAGACCAATAGATCCGAGATGGTCGGCACTTCAAAAATTAAAGGAATAAACTCCGGTAGTCCGGAAAATTAATATAAACAAAATGGCACATCCAAAACGCAAGATTGGTAAAACCCGTCGCGACAAGAGAAGAACTCACATCAAAGCTGAGGCGAAAAACATTGCTACTTGTCCAACAACAGGTCAACCGCATTTGTTTCACCATGCTCACTGGCATGAAGGAAAACTATATTACAAAGGTCGCGTAGTAGCTGAGAAAGAGGTAGCGATCTAATTCGCTACTGATAATAGTTCCTGCTGATGAAGATAGGAATAGATATACTAGGAGGCGATTTTGCACCAGATGCAAACATCGCAGGGGCAGTTCTTGCAAAAAAAGATCTTCCTGCTGATGTTGAGTTGGTACTCATTGGGGACCAAGACGGGATTCGTTCCGGTCTTGCGGCCTTGAATGTTTCTGAAAGCGATTTCGTTATTGTTCATGCACCAGATGTTATCACGATGCATGACCATCCTACACGCGCTATACCTCAAAAACCCAATAGTAGTATTGCCATTGGTTTCGACCTTCTTTCGAGGGGTGAGATTGATGTGTTTGCTAGCACCGGTAATACTGGTGCAATGCTCGTTGGGGCTATTTATAAGATTAACACCATTCCTGGTGTTATTCGTCCATGTATTACATCCGTTCTACCAACAATTGATGGAAAAACTTCCATACTTCTAGATGTGGGTTCCAATGCAGATTGTAAAGCTGATGTGCTTTATCAGTTTGCAAAATTGGGAGCTTTATATTCTAAGAATGTATACGGAAACGAAAATCCACGTGTTGCTTTGTTGAACATTGGTGAAGAGCCTTCCAAAGGGAATTTATTGACCCTGGCAGCTCATCAGCTTTTGGCAGAATCCGACGAAATTAATTTTGTTGGTAATGTTGAAGGCCGTGACTTGTTTACAGGTTCAGCCGACGTAATTGTGTGTGACGGATTTACAGGAAACGTGGTTCTTAAAGAAGCTGAGGGAATCTACACGTTGATGAGAAAACGTGGAATTAGAGATGAGTACTTTGATCGTTTTAATTACGAAAGCTATGGTGGAACACCAATTCTTGGAGTAAAAGGAAACGTGATCATTGGCCACGGAATCTCGAACGACCTAGCAGTTAGAAGTATGTTACTACATTCGTATGAAGTAGCTAAGTCTCAACTTGCAAAACATATTAACGAAGCATTCAATCAGTAAAATGAGTAAAATAACTGCAGCGATTACAGGAATTTGCGGATACGTTCCGGAAGAAGTTGTTACCAACGAAGATCTTTCAAAATTAGTTGATACTTCTGACGAATGGATCACCACGAGGACCGGAATTAAAGAACGTCGAATTTTGCGTGAAGGTGCATCATCTGATATCGCAGCCGCTGCAATTAAAGGTTTACTTGAAAAAACCAATACAGATCCATTGGATATTGAATTGGTGATTGTTGCTACCGTTACTCCCGATTATCCTTTCCCAAGTACAGCAAACGTTGCTTGTGACAAGGTTGGTTTGAAAAATGCCTGGGGTTACGACCTTATTGCCGCTTGTTCAGGGTTTATATACGCCTTGTCAACCGCAGCATCTTTTATTGAATCAGGGAAATACAAAAAAGTAATCGTTGTTGGTGTAGATAAAATGAGTTCTATTTTGGATTACCAGGATAGAACAACTTGTGTGATCTTCGGAGACGGAGGTGGCGCTGCACTTTTAGAACCAAATACCGAAGGTTACGGAGTTCAGGATTCTATTCTTCGATCTGATGGTAGCGGTCGTCAATACTTGTTACAACCAGGAGGAGGTTCTTTGAACCCGCCAACTCACGAAACAATTGACCAACGTTTACATTACGTAAAACAAGAAGGTAAAGCAGTATTCAAATTTGCTGTAACCAATATGGCTGAAGTTTCGGCTGAAATAATGGAGCGTAACAATTTATCTGCAGAAGATGTAGATTGGTTAGTTCCACATCAGGCCAATTTGCGTATCATTGATGCTACGGCAGATCGCATGGGCCTTCCAAAAGAAAAAGTAATGGTGAACATTCAGCGTTATGGAAACACAACTGCTGGAACACTTCCATTATGTTTATCAGACTGGGAACCTCAGCTCAAAAAGGGCGATAAATTGATCCTTTCTGCCTTCGGTGGTGGATTTACGTGGGGAGCGGTTTATTTAACTTGGGCATATAATTCATAATAGAAAACAAACCTTGAAAATCGAAAACGTATGAACCTTAATGAAATTCAGGATCTGATTAAATTTGTTTCTAAATCAGGTGTTACAGAAGTTGAAATCGAACAAAAAGATTTCAAAATCACGATAAAAGCTGAGAAAAAAGCTGATAGTCAAATTATCGTTCAGGCAGCAGCACCAGCACAAATGGTTGCAGCTCCGGTAGCAGCGGCACCAGTTGCAGCAGCTCCAGCGTCGGCTCCAGCTCCTGAGGCAGCAGCTCCAGCTGAAAATTCAAATTTAATTACTGTTAAGTCTCCTATGATTGGTACATTCTACCGTTCATCAGGTCCAGACAAAGATGCGTTTGTTTCTGTAGGACAAACAATTTCTCCAGGTAATACTGTTTGTATTATCGAAGCAATGAAACTATTCAACGAAATTGAATCAGAAGTTTCTGGTAAAATCGTAAAAGTATTGGTTGACGATGCGTCTCCAGTTGAGTACGATCAACCATTGTTCTTGGTAGAACCAGCTTAATGAAATTGTATCCCGAAGTTTCGGGATTATAGTTGAACTAAAACAACGTCTATGTTTAAAAAGATATTGATTGCCAATCGCGGTGAGATTGCTCTACGTGTCATTCGTACATGTAAAGAAATGGGTATTAAAACCGTTGCCGTCTATTCAACAGCAGATAAAGACAGTTTGCCTGTTCGTTTCGCTGACGAAGCGGTTTGTATTGGTCCAGCAGTAAGTTCGAAATCTTACTTGTCTATTCCAAACATCATTGCAGCTGCAGAAATTACAAATGCAGATGCTATTCACCCTGGATATGGTTTCCTTTCTGAAAATGCGAAATTCTCTCGCGTTTGTCAGGAGCATGGAATCAAATTCATTGGAGCTTTACCTGAGCAAATTGAAGGAATGGGAGACAAAGCAACTGCAAAGGCAACGATGATTGCTGCAGGAGTTCCTTGTATCCCTGGATCAGTTGGATTATTGGCCGATTTGGAAGACGCACGTAAAAATGCGAAAGAAATCGTTTACCCGGTAATTATGAAAGCTACTGCCGGTGGTGGTGGTAAAGGAATGCGTATCGTTTGGAAAGAAGAAGATTTGGAAGCTGCCTGGGATTCTGCTCGTCAGGAAGCTGCTGCAGCATTCGGTAACGATGGTATCTACATGGAGAAATACATTGAAGAGCCGCGTCACATCGAGATTCAAATTGCTGGTGACCAATACGGAAACGCTTGTCACCTTTCTGAACGTGATTGTTCTATCCAACGTCGTCACCAAAAATTAGTAGAAGAAACACCATCTCCGTTCATGACGCCAGAATTACGCGATAGAATGGGTGAAGCGGCAATTAAAGCGGCTAAGGCTGTAAACTACGAAGGTGTTGGTACAGTAGAATTTTTGGTGGATAAACACCGTGATTTCTACTTCATGGAAATGAATACACGTATTCAGGTTGAGCACACAATTACGGAAGAAGTAATTGATTACGATTTGATTAAAGAGCAAATTAAGATTGCTGCCGGAGAGAAAATCTCAGGAGCTAATTACTATCCTCATTTGCACGCTATCCAATGTCGTATCAACGCAGAAGATCCATACGCTGATTTCCGTCCGTCACCAGGAAGAATTACTTCTTACCACTCTCCGGGTGGACACGGTGTTCGAATTGATACGCATGCGTACGCAGGATACACGATTCCTCCAAACTATGACTCGATGATCGGGAAACTGATTGTTGTTGCTCAAACGCGTGAGGAAGCGATTTTGAAGATGAAACGTGCATTGGATGAATACATTATAGAAGGTGTGAAAACAACAATTCCTTTCCACCAGAAACTAATGGAAGATCCGGACTTTAACGCTGGAAACTTCACAACCAAATTCATGGAAACATTTGAGTTTTAAGAAATAAAAAAAGCGTTAGTCAATCGACTAACGCTTTTTTTTGCAATCACCTTTTTAAGATCCTTACTACTCTCCCAGCCCAAGCAAGTCTTCGATCTTAGCCCAAGCGGCTGTTCGTGCTTCATTGTATTTGTCAGAACCCGACTGAGAGTCATCACGTGCATACTCCTTCAACCCCTCAGCTTCTCTACGCAAATCCTTCAAACAAGCCTTCATATCTAATAAATAATCCTTGTCGTCCGTTGAAATACCACTTTTTTTATCGACAGCTAACTGATCAATATACTCAATGATTTTGTCAATCATAGCCAACTGCTCGTCCATTAACGTCACTGTATATTCGCTGTCATAGGTTTCACCCACGTAACCATCTGCTATTGAACCAATTGTTATATAAGTGTTGTAAAGTGCTAACGACGAAGTAGCACCAAATGCCTCCAAAACCGATGTTCCGCACTGTGCTGAAGCCGAAGAATATCCGAAGACACTGAAAGTGGCAATAAAAAATAGTTTTCTCATAATATTATAGTGTAAGTGATGAATGGTAACAAAAAGCTTACGTTAATTGTCTATTTCCCAGAAGCTTCAATCAATTTTTCTCCAATCTGGTCTTTCTCTATTAATTCATAACCATTAGGAACCGATAAACTAAACGAATTTGCCGGAACGATAAGAGAAACTTCAGTAGCGGTAAAGGCGGTAAAAATCCCATTCGCATTTGACATTATCTCAAGCGGGAAACCATTTAAAAAACCCTGGAATACCTCTTGCCCCAATACCATCGCTGAAATTTGGTCAGTAAACCAAATCGTAAATGTTTTATTATCTCGCGTCACAATTGCTTTCTTACAGTTATAACCACAAATGGTTTTAAACTCATCCAGCACGGCAATATCTGTGTTCACTATTTCGTTTTCCTTTACCACAGACTGAACAGCAAAATACTTGTCCTTTATATTGAAAAGCATTAATGATTTAAAGGGCTGATCACGCACAATTTTTATTGTTGTTCCCATCGCGTCAAAAGTTGTTTCCGTACGAGAGAATCCAGGTTCAAAAACAAACACGATTTCGCCTTTATTCATTTCAGGTTTCTTATCTGTACCTGCGGTAAATTGATAGGAAATAGTGCCTCTGTCTATTTGAGCCAAACAAGATGAAAGAGCACTACAAATAACAAATAAGGTAAAGATCAATTTCATAGCTTTCTCTAAGAGCTGATTCCGTCAACAAAATGTACGCCAAAATAACTAATTTCCCTGTGTGAAATCGAAACGCACCATACAACAGCAACTAATGCTGAACATTCTTGTTCCGGTATTGCTTATTTTCAGTGCAATCTTTTATTTTACGTATAAAAATGCCTACGACCAGTTGGAGCAAAATTCACGGGATGATCGCAGGCACATTCTGGAGGAAACCAGAAATCTAACCAGATACTACGACCATTCCATGCGGAATCACGAGTTGGTCTTTGTAGATGAAATGAAGGAAATGGCATTCAACATTCAACATGAATTAGAGACCCAAAATCCCAATACACTTAACCTTTTTGAACTCAGCCGCAAGCTAAACATAGACACTTCCTATCAACACATTTACCTCATCAACAGAAAGTGTGTAATCGTCAATACCACCTTCGCTCCCGACAAAGGACTTGATTTCACCAAACTCAATCTGAGTTACGATGGCTTTTTCAAGAAGATCTTTGAGGAAAACAGCTTTAAGGAAGATCGCTTTGGACTCGAAATGAAGACAGGAAAGATCAAGAAATATGCTTTCCTACCAACAAGTGATAAACAATTCATCATTGAATTGGGCTATTATTCCAAAGAAGCCGATGGTTACAAAGCATTGTTGATCAATACCATAAAGGACATGAGTAAACGGTTCAAGTCCATTGAAAACGCAGAACTCTATCTTGGTATCAAAGGCATTCCTGACGTAAGTATGACCGATAAGAAGATCATCTCCACTTACCTGAAATGTTTGGAAACTGGAAAAAACCAACGACTCGAACTAAACAGCAGAGACAAAAAGTACAACGAAGCCATCGAATTCTGTTTTATCCCTGTTCAGGATTCACGATTGTATACAGGTTATGTATTGGCCATCAAAAGCAACAATAAAGCAGAAACGGAATTGCTATACCAATTACTTCTTTACTTTTCACTCTCTTTCGTTGGTGCTTTGGGATTTTTAGTGCTCCTCATTTACTGGCGTGCAAAGCGGATTACCAAACCCATAGAACAATTTAGTCGGGAAACGCAATTGATTACACCAGAAAATCTAAATCGCAAGTTCAACATTCAGGGAAGTAAAGAACTGGAACAGCTTTCGGTAAGTTTCACTGAAATGATGAATAACCTTCGCGTTTCTTATGAAGGATTGGAGGAAAAAGTACGTGAACGAACATCCGAATTACAGGAACAGAAATCCATTGTGGAGCACAAGAACAACGAAATTATCGATAGCATTTCTTACGCCAAGTTCATTCAACATGCGCTGCTTCCATCCGAAAAGGAAATTCAGCAGCATTTCCCCGAAAGCTTTGTTTACTTTGAGCCTAAAGACATTATTGCAGGAGATTTTTACTGGTTCGAGCACAAAGACAACATTTCCTGGTTTGCTGTCGCCGATTGTACCGGACATGGTGTTCCAGGAGCAATGGTGAGCGTACTTTGTATCAATTCACTGAATCAATCGCTTATTGAACATCCAACAGCAACTACAGGTCAACTTTTGGATTTAGTACGAGAAAAAGTGGTAGCCACATTTACCAAAGATGAAGCATCGGTAAAAGATGGAATGGACATTTCCATTGCGAATTTCAATCACGGAACAAAGGTATTGAGCTGGTCTGGAGCAAACAATCCACTTTGGATCTATAGAAAAGAAGAAGTTTTAGCATTCGCTCCCAATAAACAACCTATTGGTCAATTTGATTCAGTGGTTCCATTCGAAACACACGAAATACAGCTCGAAGAAAACGATTTGCTTGTTCTATTCTCCGACGGTTTTGCAGATCAATTTGGCGGACCAAAAGAAAAGAAATACAAATATGCTCCTTTCAGAGAATTGATTGGTTCAAATGCTTCGGCTCCAATGTCGGAGATTAAAGAAATTCTTAAAACCGAATTTTTAAACTGGAAGGGTGATATTGAACAGACGGATGATGTTTGTGTAATGGTGCTTCGGCTCCGCTCAGCAACCATTACTCTATAATCAAACTCAGCGGCCATTACGTGAAGATTTAACAGTAGCTTGATTAATGGTAATTGAAAAGGTCACTGAGCGGAGTCGAAGTGCATTTTCAATTGCCAAATAAAACTTTTTTGAAAAAAGTTTTATTTGGCTGTAACTTTATCCCATCGAGATAGTCTAATGAAATAGTTACTTGAGCAATGACTACGAAAGAATACAATGAAAGTGTGAATTTATATGCCGATTCGATCTATCGATTCGTGCTGAAGCACCTGAAAAATAGTATGCTTTCGCAGGATGTTGTTCAGGAGACTTTTGCAAAGGTTTGGGAGAAACACAGTGAGATTTCAATCGAAAAAGCAAAATCTTATCTTTTTACTACGGCGTATCATACATTGATCGACGTTATTAAAAAAGAGAATAGATCGGGAAGTTTGGAAAACGTAGCCGTTATGCCAAGCGACAAACCGAAAGAGAATTTTGATTTAAAAGATATATTGAATGAAGCTTTAGATCGTTTGCCTGAGATTCAAAAGACGGTGATTATGCTTCGAGATTACGAAGGTTACGCTTACGATGAAATAGCGGAGATAACGAAGTTGAATGAATCTCAAGTGAAGGTCTACATTTTCAGGGCTAGACAAACGTTGAAAGGTTATTTAAAATCAATAGAACTGGTAGCATGATAACAAGAGAAAATTACGAAGCTTTTTATCTTGATTTCTTAGAAGGAACACTTTCTAAGGAAATGGAGAAAGCTTTTCTTGCTTTTTTAGATGCCAATCCTGATTTACAGATCAGCGATGATGAATTCCCTATTCTGGAGGAAGAAGAGATTTCATTGACTGAATTTGATAAGCTTTTATTGAAGAAGTACGACGGGGCTTCGACTCCGCTCAGCCACCTTAGCCCTGTTTCTATTAATAAAGAAAATGTGGAGTACTTCCTAATTGCACAATTAGAAGGAACGATAGAAGAAAATCAAAAAGCAGAATTGGAGCGTTGGTTGAACCTTCACCCGGAATACCTGAAAGACAAAGCGCTTTATGCTAAAACAATCTTACCACAAGAAAAAGTGGCATACCTGCACAAAAGCGATTTGTATCAGGATGCGAAAGTCATTCCGCTTTGGGCACGCATTTCTTCAGCTGCAGCATCGGTTATTTTATTGATTGGAATTGGAAGCTACCTTTCACTCAATTCGGTTGAAGTGGGTACGCCAGATCTGCCTCAGTTTAGTGAGTACAGTTCTTCAGGCAAAAAGGATAATAACCAGACTCTGATCACAGATGCAGATGGTAAAGACGCGAAGCATCGCGTCTCGACTAAGGATCAATTTGCTAAGAATGTAGAGTTTAAAAAGGATAATAAGGTGAAGAAAGGTAAGGGCAAATCGCAACCTGCCTTGCCGACAGACAGGTTCGCCCCAACTAACATAGCGAACAACGTTGTACAACAAAAAAACAACGATAATCAAAAACAAAACGAAAACAACTCAGTTACCAACGAGAACGGAGGAATTCTTCCAAATCAGCCGGAATTGGCAACACATGTAACTGAGAAGAACAACTCGGAAGAAAACGCCAAAAACGCAGCACATAACGATTACGCTTTTGGAGCAAATCCGATTGAACCGATTACAAACGAATTGTCTAAACGATTGAACACTGTGATTGACTTTAGACGAGCAAAGGAAAGCGAAGACAACGAATCTGGATTCTTTATCAAGATTGGTAAATTCGAATTCCTACATAAAAAAGGTGGAAAACACTGACGCTTCGACTACGCTCAGCGCCCTGCGCAAGCCACTAGGTATGACAGTGTCTCGCCAAAATTGATTGACGAAATCAAAAATGAATGCACCCCTTCTGAAAGTCCGTTTACGTTGTGAGCGGACTTTTTTTTATCAGCCTTCGATACGTTTCTGCTTATCAGCAGAAATATCTGTCCGACTTGCTGCGGAGGATTTGTAATCCTGCGCATATTACTAATCCCAAAGCTGACGAGCGTGCCGCTACTAAACTACCAAAAACTGTGAACCCTCCCATCATGATTATTTTCGAAAAATTCATTTCAAAGAAGCCTTGTGATTTCGCTTATAAACTATGGTCGAGAAAAACATGATAGAATTGCTATGTTCACTGAAATCAGCTTCCACACAAATATTTTTCCACAGAAACACCCTACCTACCGAAAAAACAATATTTATAAGCCACAATCCCCATGAAAGAAACTTCCTTCATCGAGCAGAATAAGAAGAAGTGGCTGAAATTTCAGCAAATGGCTTCTAGTGAATCGTCCGAACCCGAGACGCTTTCTGACTTGTATACGGATATTACCGACGATCTTAGTTACGCCCAAACATTCTACAACAAACGAACTGTTCGTGTGTACCTCAACCAATTGGCACAAAGTATTCACAACCTGGTTCACCAGGAAAGAAGTGAATCTTTACGTAAACTGATCACCGCGTGGCGTGTTTCTATTCCTTTGGAGATCTATCGCGCACGTAAAACAATGTTTTTTGCACTGATTGTTGCGCTTTTCTGGATTGCCATTGGAGCTATTACTACCATCAATAATCCTGATTTTGCGAAAGTGGTGTTGAGCGGTCGCTACGTAGAGGTAACGAACCAAAACATTGCGAACAACGATCCGCTGGCCATTTACAAAACAATGCCGCAAATGACCATGTTCATTGATATTACGATCAATAACATACGGGTGGCGTTCATGTCTTTCATCTTCGGAATCATTTTCGGAATTGGAACGCATATCATGTTGATGAAGAACTCTGTAATGCTTGGAGCGTTTCAATCTTACTTCTACATTAAGGGCTGGATGATGGTTTCCTTTCTTACGATTTGGATTCACGGAGCTTTCGAAATCAGTGCCATCGTAATTGCATGTGGTGCGGGACTTACCTTAGGAAACGGAATCATGTTTCCGGGATCCTATACCCGTTTACAAAGTTTACAATTTGCAGCAAAACGTGGAATCAAGATCATGCTCAGCCTTATTCCGTTCTTCATTATGGCCGGTTGGTTGGAAGGGTATGTTACAAGAAATTACAGCACCTTAAGCGATTGGTCGAAATGGTTGTTGATTACGTTCAGCTTCGGACTCATTATCTTCTACTATATCATATATCCAATAATAGTTGCGCGAAAAAATCCGCATTTGGTGCATGAAAGCGATCCACCGATCCGAAACTTTAAGAATGTATTCAATCTGAATAAAGTGAGAACGTTTGCCGAATTATTTACGGACTCATTCTCTTACTATAGAGTGCATATCTGGAAGATCTTTAAGGCGAATGCAATCATTTCCTTCCCCATTATTATTGGAGTAATGATTCTTCAAAACACCACTTACGGTGCCGATCTGAATAACAAATTTCCGTATGAGTGGCAATATTTAACGGAGCTGATTACCGGAACACACTTAAGATTTGATACGGATTACATTGCCATTTTTGGTTGGACAATTGTAGTTGCACAGTTAATGACCACCACCGTGTTTGGGTTAACCCGACAAAAGGGATATACCATTAAAGAAATGATTGTTTTCAATTATAGAAAACTGCCAATGGTTTACGTTGGAACCATTCTTCTATCTCTTATTTTGTTCTTTGTCCCTTACGGTTTTCTCTTTATCTTATTATTCTCACTTCCATTGTTCATTCTTACAGGAGTTTCAACTTCTTTGGGTGAAAATGGATTTTTGAGAAACCTTCGTGACGGATTTGCCTTTGGTACAAGATCCTATGGAACATTGCTTCTTGTTACACTGTTGATGTCGTTCATCATTATGCTTTTTGCGCAGGTAATTGCTGGATTTTACAGCTACGAAGACAACTATTTCTTAAGAGAACCGATGTACCCGGATTTTCTGGATATGTTGTCCCAATTTGTATCGTACATTGCCAGAAATTACACTGACAATTTCATGGTTCCGGCAAACATCGTTCGTGAAGTGGTTTATGTACTCTTCATCTTCTTTACGATGCCGTTGTTTATTATGATGCTGGGCTTCCAGTATTTTACGGTTCGTGAGCAGGAAACCTCTTTCGGTTTAAGAAAAGAATTCGAGAAATTTGGTAAACGCAAGAAACACCAGGAAACAAAAATAGATTTTGACTAAGCTTATCTTAAATATTGTTTTTTGCTTTCTTGCAATATCGGTTGTGGCTCAAAAAAAGCCAAAAACAACTGCTGTTAAAAAGGAATGGAGGTCGCAGCACGAAAAGGTTGGCTACGAAAAAAACAAGGATTATCTTGGTCCAAAACCCGGAAGCTACAAAAGTCCGGTTGACATCAATAGAAACAGCTATAGCACTGGTTCCGGGTCATCCAGATCAGGCTCGTCTTCCGGACCTTCGAATTTCACTCCTTATCAAGGTAGATCTTATACACCAAGACAAATTCAGCAAGGGAAACAGGTTCCTCCCAACTATCACAGAGGAAGTAAAAATGGAAAGATCAAAAGAGATCCCAACATTGTAGAGCCTGAACCGGCCGATATTCCGGATGAAGAATATTCAACTGAAGAAGAGCAACAACAGCAGCAACAGCAACAAAGCAGTTCTTCTTCACAGAACTATGATTCTAACGAGGTGGATGGAAGCTTCTGGAAAGTGATAGGAATTATCATTCTCATTCTTCTTGGCGTATTTATCCTGTATTTAATTCTTTCGAATATTAAACCGGGAGAAAAGACCATTCCGTTTACACCGCTTGAAGAAAATCTGAATCCCGAAACCATTTCGAAAACAGAATTGGAAATGCGTTTAGACGAGGCAGAAAGAGACGGCGATTACAAGGAATGTGTACGGATCTTCTTCCTTTTCGCGATGAAGGAATTGTTGTCGCGTAAACTACTTTTTTGGAAGAAAGAGAAAACCAACATGCACTACATTATTGAAATGCAGGGAAAACCAGGTTTGGACGCCTTTGAACAAATTGTGGCACAGTATGACATTGTTTGGTACGGTGATTATACCATTGACAAAGACGCGTATTATTCCATGTTGCCTGCATTGAATTCAGCATATAAAGAATTGGAACGATTGTAATGAATAGGAAAGTTATCATAGCGTTGTTCTCGTTGGTAGTATTTGTACTACTCCTTCTTTTGGTGTTCGGTGGTGACGCGAATAAGAAAGAAGAAACCTATTCTAACTGGACAACCAAATACGACTTCCGCTCAAAAGAGCCACAAGATCTTGGACTTTTGAAAAGCCTGATCCAAAAACACACGAAAGACTCTGTTTTCATCGTAGATCATTATAACCAGCTTCCTCAAATTAAAAACAAGGAAAAGGCTACCTTCATCTTCATTGGTGATGTGTTTTACATGCCAGAGAAAAACTTTAAATCCATCAAAAAGTATATCGATTCCGGAGCAACAATGCTTCTTTCTTATGAAAAAGTGAATCAAACTTTTTACGACAGATACTTTGACAACGGAGCATTCTATTTGGAATACAACGACAAGTTCTTCCAATGGGTAGGCGACACTTCTCTGCGTTACTGTACGGTTTATCAAAACGATACCATTTACGACGATTGGTCGCTCTACAATAAGCAAGCAATCAAAGACACCAATTACAGAGCTTACATGTTCGCTGTCGATAAACCAACAGCGTTCTACGTGAAATCAGGTAAAGGAAGCATTCACTTTAACGCAAATCCTAAGCTGTTTCAAAATTATCAGGTGTATTCAGGAAATGGATATGCACACGCGGCTGCCTGGTTAAAATGGATTCCGAAGAATGAAAATGTAATCATCATGAAATTTGCGGTTCCACCTGTTCCGCCAGTTGATAATGGTGATGCGGATAACGATTTGATGGAAGACACTTCGTACCTGCAATTTATTGTACAGAACGAAGCCTTAAGAACGGCATTCCTTTTCGCACTTGGACTTATTTTCTTATTCCTATTGTTCCGAACAAAACGACGTGAGAACATTTTAAGCGGTGTTGAAAGCAAACGAAACATGTCGGTGGTATTTGTGGAAACACTAAGCAGTATTTACCTGGCAAAGAATTCACCAACAAGCGTGCTTCAGATCATGCGTAGAAATTTCTATGCTCAAATCAATCGTCATTTCTATATTGATCTTACCAGAAAAGAAAAACTGAAGGAAAACGTAGAACGTTTGATCGAGAAATCTGGTTATCCGGCAGAGAAGATAAACGAGATTATCAAATCATTTAGTCCGGTTGGAAATGTTGCTGACAATGCCAGTTTGGGTGTCTTGTACCGAAAAATTGACGATTTCTACAAAGCAACCGGTATTCGAAAAGACTACGATAAAGTGTTCATTCAGGGACGTGGAATTGAAATTCATAAATCTCCAATTATTGGTGGACTTGCGCTTCTCGTATCGCTATTGATCCTTTTCAAAGGAATGCAGTTATTACAGTATAGTGATGGATTAGGAATTGTGCTTGCCATTAGCGGCGCATTTGCATTGTTCCTTTCAATTCGTTTGGTAATGATTCCTTCCATTCGTATGGATGACGATAAAATTGTGAAGTATAACTTTATCTTCGGAAAGAAAACCATTTGGATGGATAAGGGTGTTACCGCATCTGTTCATGAAAACAAAGTTGAATTTAGAGCAGAAGACGATACTTCGTTCTCCATTTCTCAACAAATACTAAGTAAACGAAGCAAACATAATTTAAGTCAAATTATAGCGTACTTAAAACGTAAAGCCTTATGATGAATAACGACGAAAATCTGTCAGAAGGACAGGCAGCAAACGGGCAAAACGAACAACAAAACGACTTCTCGGCATTTATGCCTGGTAGTGCTAGTTCTGAGTCGACAAATACAGAAGTACCAAGTGCAAACAGCGGAAGCGGTTTCGTTCAACGCGACCAAACAGAATTGTTGTGGGTTGCACAAAAAGTAAATCAGGTCCGACAAGAGTTACGTAAATACCTCATCGGTCAATCAGAAATGGTTGAATTGTTGATGGCGGGAATTTTTGCAAACGGGCATATTCTTTTGGAAGGAGTTCCCGGAGTTGCAAAAACGCTTTCGTCCAAGGCGCTTTCGAGAGTATTGAAGGTTGATTTCTCCCGTATTCAGTTTACGCCGGATTTGATGCCTTCTGATGTTATCGGAACATCGATCTTCAACATGAAGGACAGCGAATTTTCCTTCAAGAAAGGTCCAATCTTCTCTAACATCGTTTTGATTGATGAGATTAACCGTGCTCCTGCAAAAACGCAAGCTGCCTTGTTCGAGGTAATGGAAGAACGTCAAATTACGTACGATGGAAATCGTTACGAAATGGGATATCCGTTCCTTGTGGTTGCAACGCAAAACCCGGTTGAACAAGAAGGAACATATAATCTTCCTGAGGCTCAGCTTGACCGTTTCATCTTCAAAATCAAGATTGATTATCCGAATTTGAACGAGGAGATTGAAATTTTGAACCGCTACAAAGAATCTATTTCAGCTCCAACTTTGGATGAAATCGTTCCGGTTTTCACGCCAGATGAATTGAAACGCGCACAGCAAACCATTGAGAAAATTGTTTTGGAAGACCGCTTGATCGAATACATTGCTCAGGTAGTTCACAAAACAAGAAATCACGCGAAATTGTTCCTTGGAGCTTCACCACGTGCATCTTTGGCAATTGTGAAAGCAGCAAAAGCATTCGCAGCAATCAGAGGTCGCGATTTCGTTACTCCGGATGATATTCAGTTTGTAGCAGTTCACGTATTGAATCACCGTTTGATCCTTACACCGGAATCAGACATGGAAGGTGTAGCAATTGAAGACGTGATCCGCGAGATCGTTCAAACGGTAGAAGTACCAAGATAATAGCAGAAACAGATGTTGCGCAATTTCTATTTAACACGATTCTTTTTCCTTGTCAATGCCGGAGGTGTTGCCGTAATGGGTTGTGGTTACCTTTGGGAGCCCCTGATCTTTATTGGGAAAATGATCGTTTTTATTACGCTAGGCGCAACTATTATCGACCTCATTCTTGTAAACAGCTCGCGCAAACCGTTGACTTATCGCAGGGTTTTCATGGAACGCATGTATTTGGGAGATTTGAATGAAATCAAAGTAGAGATCATCAACCAAACCTTGCAACCGCTAACAGTTGGTATTTACGAAGGTTATCCAACGGTTATGCAGCGCAGAAGTAAGGTCATTAATAAAATCCTTCTTCCACGAAAAAAAGAGGTGTTTGAATACGCTTTTACACCAAAGGCAAGAGGAATGTATGAATTCAACGAAACCGTTGTTTTTGTGCGCTCTCCTCTCTTCCTGGCCCAGCGTAAAATTCGTTTTGAAACGGAAGATGCAACGCACGTTTATCCTTCTGTTTTACAGATGAAACAAATGGAGTTGAAGGTTTTCAATCCGCAAACACAATCGTTGGGAATTAAGAAAGTTCGTCGACTAGGGAATACCAGCGAATTTGAGCAGATCAAGAACTACGTTCAGGGCGATGATTTAAGAACGATTAACTGGAAAGCTACCAGTCGTAAGAACGAATTGATGGTTAACCAGTATCAGGACGAGAAATCACAACCGATTTACTGTGTTGTGGATAAAAGTCGTCCCATGCAAATGGCGTTCAACGACATGAACATGTTGGATTATGCCATTAATTCCTCTTTGATTCTTTCCAATATTGCTTTGCGTAAAGGCGATAGAGCTGGTTTGCTTACGTTTTCGGACAAGATTGGAACAATGATTCCGGCGGATAAAAGTTCTGGGCAACTAGGCCGAATTCTGGAAGGATTGTACAACCAACGCACACACTTCAAGGAAGGAAACTTCGAATTGTTGTATCAGGCGATTCGTCAACAAATCAAAACGCGTTCATTGTTGTTCCTGTTCACTAACTTCGAAAGTGAATTTGCAATGCGTAGAGCTTTACCTATGTTGCAGCGTTTGAACAAACGACATGTACTCATCGTTATCTTCTTTCAGAACAACGAACTTGAGTTATTGGCACAACAACCCGTAGCGAGTAACAAAGATTTGATTCAAGCCACTATTGCAGAAAAAATGGGAAGTTTGAAATGGTCGCTTGCCCGCGAACTTCGTCAATACGGAATTCAATCCATTCTTACCCGTCCGGAAGACCTTTCCATGAATACGGTGAATAAGTATTTGGAGTTGAAGGCGAAGGGGGTTATTTAGACTATAGACACGCTGCGCTATGGACTTGAGACAAAAGACTTGTTTCTGTTTACTTCGGAATTCTAAGAGCGCAAATGGATCTCAAAATTCTCTCAAACTGTTGAGGAATCTCCGTTCATTTTATTCAAGCCTTAGTCTAAATAGATTGATAGTGATGCTTTGTCACTTCGAGTAATTCTGACGATAGGAAGAACTGTATCGAGAAGGACAGAAAGCTTACTGCCCACCACCCTTATTCGGAATTCCTCCTCCATCATCATCCGCAGGACGTTCGTATCTTCCAAAAGAATAAGCCACTTTAAACCAAACCGAACGTGTGTCTGCTTTGGTGTAACTGTCCATTGTCAGTGGCAAATAACTTGTTCTGTTGTAATTGGCATTGCTGTTGAACAAATCCTGAACAGTTAAAGAAACACGCCATTTTTCATCCTTGAACTTGCGACTCAAAACCACTTCCACATCATGAATCCCTTTGGTAGTTTCACTCAACAAGTACATTCCTTTTGCAGTGTAATTGTATTCCACATTTAATCGAACTTTCAACGGAAGCATGAATTGGGAATAGAATCCAAATGTCCACCACGGATTGTTGCCGTTTACATAGTTGTAGCCTGGGATATTCGTTGTGTTTCTATCGGCATAGATGTACATGAAAGAAATGGCGTCTACATCAATGTTCTGATTGAAGAAATCCAAACCGCTTTTGAACATTCCAAACGGAACAGGCAAAGCAAAGAAATAGGAAAGCGTTCCAACGTTGTTGTAGGTTTTATAGGTCTGATTAATCGAAAATGAATTGCTGTCTGCAGTTGCTTCGCTTAGATTGATTGAATTCGATAAGGAATAGTTTGCGCTTACCTCCAGATAATCGAAAATGGTTAACTCGGCTCCCATTCGATGACTGAAATTGGGTGATAAAGCGGCATTTCCGGTACTTGTAGTGAAGTTGTCGTAGTAGCCGGAAATATTTGGATCAAACTGGGAATAACTCGGCATATTGATCTTTCGCGAATAATTCGTTGTAAAGACAATTGGATCAGCAATTTTGTAAAGTGCATGAATAGATGGAAAAACGTTCAGATAATGTCGCGTCACAATGGTATTTCCATCCAACTTTCCGTTCAAGGTAAAATCTTCAACACGCAATCCGGCGGTTACAGAGATTTTCTTTCCAATTCTCTGTTTCCATTCGGTATAAGCTGCAAAATTTTGTTCAGCATATTTGAACGGTAAGGAACTTTCGAAATCGGTTGAATTCATGGTTAATTCATTCGTGTCGTTCAAATGGTATTTACCGGCACTCAACACATCAAAATAAGTGAATTTTCCACCCAAGTTCAGTTGCGATTTCCACTTTGGAAATGGAATTTCAAAATCAGTTCGTAAGAAAAAGTAATTGGTCAAGGAATAGTTGTCCAAAAGTGAATACAATTTTCCATTGTAATCCTGAACATTCAATCTTTTGCTGGAATAATCGTAAGTATTGAAATTGGCAGTTACTTCAAATTTTCGCTTCAAAGTATCTAAGTAAGTTCGATATTTCACCGTCGCGTTGAACTGCCAACCATCTCCATTTCTCCAATAATCATTTTTCAAGCGTTCCTGCTGAATAGAGTTACTGGAAGAACCTTTCAAATCGTTCTTAAACAAGCTAACACCCATGTTTACCTGCAAAAAACTACGTTGATTAAAACGATACGTCACGGATGGTCTGAAATAAAAATTATCGTCATACGTAAACTCTCTTCTTTCCGATTCCAGTGAAGTAAGTGTATCAAAGTAATTGTATTTTCTACTGAAGGTGCTTTTGTAATCACGTTCAAAATAGCTGTATCCTGTTTGCAATTGCCAGGTATATTTTTTTCCTCTTCCACTTACCATTAGTGAGGGTAATACCTTACTGTTTCTGTTGAAGCCCGAATTGAGCGTTACTGTTCCTGAAATCCACTTCGTAACACGTCCCAAACTTATGATATCGATAATTGCTCCACTGGTAGTTGCGTCATAAGAAGCTCCTGGATTGGAAATCAATTCAATTTTTTGAACCGAGGTTGCAGGTAAACTTTTTAGAAGATTATCCAAATCTGTTCCTCCAATAGTACTTGGAATTCCTTCGAAATAAACGCTGGCCAATTGTCCGCTCATAGCAAATCCACCACCCGGAAAAGGAAGAATTCCCGGAATCTTCAGGATGGCGTCGTAAACAGAACTAACTTCTAAAACTGGATTGCCCTCAACTGTAACGGTCGTTTTATCCGCATCCTTCACAATGAATTTCTTGGGAACCCCAGTAATCGTTACGTCACCAAGATCTCTTGTTTTTGGTGCCAGGGATATTATTCCCAAATCAATCGATGCTAGTTCTTTGACCTCAAATACTTGTTCGATTGTTGCACCTTCCTGCGTTTTGATTTTCAGTGTATAATTCGCTGGTGGAAGATTAAGTGAGAAGGTCAAATCACAAAGTGAATCTGTCTTTGTCCAGATGGTACTGTCAGATTCATTTTTAAGAAAGAAGAGCTTTAACTGTTTATCGCAATTCCCCTTGTCATCCACAAAACGTGCAGTTATTGTACGTTCCTGTGACAATCCACAGAATGAAATAAACGTTGTCAGCAAAACGAGGACGAGGGAAAGCTTCATAGTCAAAATTACCAAATGCAGGAATAAGAAAAAGTTACAGTAACAGCAGTTATAAAAGAAAGATTGTTGGTAGATAAACAAACCACTAAGAAAAAGAGAGCGCAGAGATATACATTCCTCCGTGTTCTCATTTCCCTGTGGTTTTAATTCAACTAACCACTTTGATTGATGTTGGTTATTATTCAAATTGCAAATAATCTAACAAGGTTTAACTGATTTCAACAAAAGCATCCTCACACTCAGTTGTTTTAAGAAATATTAATTGAAATCAATAGCAGATATGCGTTGGGTTTTGTGTAATTTTGCACACAAACAAATTCAGAAAAGAATGTCAGCAACACTAGCAGCATCTGGAATTCAAGATGCACTGAAAACTTTAGGAATTGAGGCCGTAAACAGAGGAGCTTCAACAGGTGGTTATTGGTTTAACACACGTGGAGCACAAATCGATTCTATTTCTCCTGCAGATGGAAAATTGATTGGTTCTGTTGTTTCTGCTACAGAAGCAGAATACGAAGCGGTAATTCTTAAAGCTCAAGAAGCTTTCAAAAGCTGGAGAATGGTTCCTGCTCCAAAAAGAGGGGAAGTTGTTCGCCAGTTGGCTGAAAAAATCAGAGAATACAAACAACCACTTGGAGAATTGGTTTCTTACGAAATGGGGAAATCACTTCAGGAAGGTTTAGGAGAAGTTCAGGAAATGATCGATATCTGTGATTTCGCAGTTGGACTTTCTCGTCAATTATACGGTTTAACAATGCACTCAGAGCGCGCTGGTCACAGAATGTATGAGCAGTACCACCCACTTGGAATCGTAGGAATTATTTCTGCATTCAACTTCCCGGTTGCGGTTTGGAATTGGAATACAGCTTTGGCCTGGGTTTGTGGTGACGTTTGTGTTTGGAAACCATCTGAAAAAACACCTTTGACGGCAATTGCTTGTCAAAAATTGACACAAGAAGTTTTCGAAGCGAACAATGTTCCTGAAGGAGTTTCTTCTTTGTTGATCGGTGGTGCTGATTTGGGAATCTTAATGTCGAATGATACTCGCGTTCCTTTGGTTTCCGCTACTGGTTCAACTCGTATGGGTAAATTGGTTGGTGAAGCGGTTGGAAAACGTTTAGGTCGTCATTTGTTGGAATTAGGAGGAAACAACGCAGTAATTATTACAGAAAGTGCTGACTTGAAAATTGTTGTTCCAGGAGCTGTATTTGGTGCAGTAGGAACAGCTGGACAACGTTGTACTTCAACACGTCGTTTGATCATTCACGATTCAGTTTACGATAAAGTACGTGATGCTTTGGTTAACGCTTACGGACAATTACGTATTGGAGATCCATTGGATCAAAACAATCACGTTGGACCACTTATCGATAAAGATGCGGTTGCAGCTTACGAAAACGCATTGAAGCAAGTTGTTGCTGAAGGTGGAAAATTGATCGTTGAAGGTGGTGTTCTTTCAGGAGAAGGTTACGAAAGCGGATGTTACGTGAAGCCAGCAATCGCTGAAGCTGAAAATCACTTCAAAATTGTTCAGCACGAAACATTTGCTCCGGTATTGTACTTGATGAAATACTCTGGTGGTGTTGAAAACGCTATCGCATTGCAAAATGGAGTTCCTCAAGGACTTTCATCAGCAATTATGACTAACAACTTACGCGAAGCAGAAGCGTTCTTATCGCAAGCAGGATCTGATTGTGGAATTGCAAACGTGAACATCGGTACTTCAGGTGCTGAGATCGGTGGAGCATTTGGAGGTGAAAAAGAAACAGGTGGTGGACGTGAGTCTGGATCTGATGCCTGGAAAGTGTACATGCGTCGTCAAACGAATACAATCAACTACACAGATTCATTGCCATTGGCACAAGGAATCAAGTTTGATTTGTAATAGTTAAATCTAAACAATATTTAATCCCAATACTAAGGTCATCGAGCGTAGTCGAGATGCCGAAGTGTTGGGATTTTTGTTTTGATTCGGTAACCAATTCCTTAAATTCGGGTTTTCACTTGAAACTACAAATGACTTTGAAAACTCTCATCGCACTTTGTTTTACATTATTTGGTTTAGCTCTTTCAGCGCAGACAAGCCAAACCGATTTCAATTTCGATCCACCTAAAAACCAAAAAGAATTAGCTCCACTTACACTTTGGTCAACTCAATATTACATTCATGAATTTCAATCGGGCGGTTCCATTCCTATTGTTTATGCAGACGGAACAACATCTGGATTAACCGCAGATACCTGCGATTTCTGTTCAGCTTCGTTAGAAGGAACGGCTTATGTAATGGATTCAACCGGGAGGATTACTGTGATTAATTTTGCAAAAAGCGGCGACAGCACTTTTGTGGATTGCAGAGCATGTTCCAAGTATGCCAACAGTAAACTAAATGTAGAAGGTTGGGGGAAAACACTTTGGCAAAAGTCAGACGGATATGGAAACGGAGTAAAGAACTATAAACTCGTTCCTTTCAGAACTATTGCCGTCGACAACGAGCGGATTCCTTATGGAACTGTAATCTATATTCCAAAGGCAAAAGGGAAACTACTTTTTTTACCTGATGGAGGACGAGTGGTTCATGACGGTTATTTCTTTGCTGGAGATACAGGCGGGGCAATAAAGAAGAATCACATTGATGTTTTTACAGGAATTTACAGTGCAAACCCATTTCCGGAAATCATTCAATCGAATGAAACGAAGACTTTTGAGGCATACATTGTTACGGATCCAGCAATCATTAATGCGTTGAAGGAACAGCATACTAAACTGAATTAAAATTAAAAAATCTCGCATCTCGACTCCGCTCGATGACCGAGAGTTCTTATTTTTATTCGGGTCTAAAGTCTTTAGTCCAGCGTCTTTAAGTCTAATAAATGGATCACTACAAAGAAACAGCAGCAACATGGAATAAACTGGCGAATCTCTATGAAGAGAAGTTCATGGATTTCACCATCTATAATGAGAGCTATGACTTTGTTTGTTCTGAGCTGTCTTCATCTCAAACCGAAATTCTGGAGGTTGGTTCCGGACCAGGCATGATTGCAAAGTACCTTTTAGAAAAGCGCTCTGATTTCAATATTCTTGGAACCGATGTTGCGCAAAATATGGTTGAACTGGCGCAAAAGAACAATCCGAAAGCGGGATTTCAATTGTTGGACTGCAGAGAAATTCTGTCTTTAAACAGAACATTCGACGCTGTACTTTCCGGTTTTTGTATTCCGTATTTATCAAGTGATGACGCCAAGAAATTCATTTCGGACGCACACAAGATCCTTAACCAAAAGGGATTGATCTACCTTAGTTTTGTGCCTGGAGAAGCAGATAAAAGCGATTATCAAACCGGCAGCACTGGCGACAAGGTTTACTTTTATTATCATTCGGAAGAGAATATTTTGGAAGCATTGATGAATTCAGAATTCACCTTGTTAAAGCGCTTTGTCATTCCGTATGAACGAGCGAACGGGGACAAAGAGGAACATTTGGTTTTAATAGCGCAAAAACAAGGCGCAATTGTTAACTAAAACCAAGTTTACTCCGTGATTTCACTGAATGAACTATCTTTAGAATTATGAAAAGAGTTGTCGTTTTCTTTACTGTACTGCTTTCCGTTCAATTCGGGAATGCCCAAACTGATGTTTTTAACTGGGAAGAAGGATTAACAAAGTACAACGGAACTTTTGATACCAAAACAAACACAAAAGAAAATCTGGATAGAATCTTTGATCACCTGATCCATACCCCGGCTAGTTTTTTCGAAATTGCCAATGTGTGGGCAATCAATCAAATGGACAGTACATTTCTGAATCCATTAGATTCAGCATATCGGGTAAACAAAACTATTTTGGAACAAATTGTTCTGCCACAAGGTTCTTTTTGGAAAGACTTAAAAACGAAAAGACTTACAGAAATGGATCAGTTTTATATGGCGAAACGCCTTGAAATATTGAGTTATACCAATCCAACAATTCTGTTGAATGACAAATATTCCTATTGTTTCCAATATGCGCAAGCACTAAACGGAACAGATGAAGAACTTTTGTTTGCATGGAAAATGCTTCATGATGAACAGAAAAAAACGAATAGTTCTCCCGAAACACTCGAGGCACGATACTTGTTAGAATTGAGTTCTGAAAATAGTTTGCTGTTTGCCAAATTAAATGTTACAATGTACGGCTGGTGGAATTGCATTAACAGCCAATTACCTTACGTAAACGACACAAATGGGCATTTTTTGAAGGAATTTAAAACGTTCTTCATAAAAACAGAAGCACATTATTTTGAAGACTGATTTCGACTACACTCTGCCACCTTCAATATCCGAAGGTTATCGAGCGGAGCCGAGATAAACCTTTTTTAAACTTAAATAAAACACTTATGAAACTACTTACTCTACTCGTTTTCTCCCTTCTGGGAACTGCCGCTTTCAGTCAAAAAGTATTCTCCGTTCAGTATGAATCTCAAGCAGATGTTAAAGTCTTTGTTGTAGACTACGAATCGCAAGCTGACGTCCTGGTTTACAAGGTAAAATACGAAAGTCAGGCTGGTGATAACAATGGAAAATGGTTCTTTACTGATTATGAAAGTCAGGCAAAGAAAACCGTATACTTTGTCCAATACGAATCTCAGGCAGATCTGAAAGTGTATTTCGTTGAGTATGAATCGCAAGCAGGTTGGAAGAATTCCAGTAAGAAGCAATTGTTATACTAAACGCAAAAGCACCTCGGCTCCGCTCGGTGACCTTTTTGCCTTTTAACTTTTGATTTTTGACTTATTCATGTCTTTCCATTTAGAAACAGAACGTCTTTATCTTCGCGAAATAACTCCCGATGATGCACAATTCGCGTATGACTTAAATCTCGATGAAGAAGTCATTCGCTATACAGGTGACGGACCATTCGAAAGCGTGGCAGCTGCCAAAGAATTTCTCGAAAAGTATGACCATTATCGCAAATACGGATTCGGTCGTTGGGCCGTTGTTCGCAAATCAGATAATGAAATACTCGGCTGGTGTGGACTGAAATACTCTGAAGATAAGGATGAGTTTGATATCGGGTTTCGCTTCTTTAAAAAGTATTGGAATGCCGGCTACGCAACCGAAAGCGCAGCAGCTTGTCTTAAAATTGGCTTCGAAAAATTCGATATGAAAACCATTGTTGGAAAAGCAAGAAAAGAGAATCTGGCTTCCATTCGAGTTCTTGAAAAACTCGGATTGAGTTATTCCATATCGTACGAAGAAGATGGCGAAAATTGGGAAGTTTATTCCATAGCACATGTTTAAAGTCCGTCCAGTTCTTGATTTAATGATTGATTTCTATGAACATCCACGAAATCAAGAACGTTTTGATCTCTACTTGAAAATGCTTCAGGGAA
Source organism: uncultured Fluviicola sp. (assembly GCA_965650275.1). Classification (GTDB taxonomy): domain Bacteria; phylum Bacteroidota; class Bacteroidia; order Flavobacteriales_D; family Crocinitomicaceae; genus Fluviicola. Next base: position 38,502 of record CBFGNV010000006.1, read on the forward strand.
ATTCCAAAAGGGATATGGAACTTCCGATTGGAGGTTATAATCCAATGGCGAAAGAACATCTTTCCGGAAAATTGAAGGCATTGAAACAACTCAATGCAGAAGAAATTATTTCCGAAACGCTTCTAAACGTTCCTTCAACCAGAGAATACGAAGTTGTAATTAATCTTGCTGATGATTTATTAGGCGGCTGGACAAATAAGTTTACAACCGATTATCAGAGTAAATTTCAATTGAATCCATTAATTCAACGCGGATTTTGCACGCCATACTTTTGGTCGAGCGAAAAATATTCAGAAACCTTGATCAGAGAAAGATCATTAGCTGCAGCTTATAGAACAACATACTTTGAGATTCATGGAAAATCTGAAACACTGGAAGAACATGTGAATCAGGAAAACTGGGTCGCTGAGAAATGTGGTACTTCAAAATCAGAAAATCAGGAAGTTCAATCATTCCTTGAAACTATTAAGCATACAACTGACTATTCCATAATCATCGCTTTCCTCTATGGTGATGATGCGGCAGAAAATTTAGGATTTCGGAAACTGGGCCATTCGAAATTTCCTTTAATCCATCATTAATTCAGGTACAGACGCGATGTCCGCCGCGGTGGACGTCTCTGCAATTTCGTCTTTTACTTAAAATAATCTCATTTAATTTTGCGCAACCAAAAAGTTGCATATATTTGCAACCATATAGTTGCATTAAATCAATTGAAATATGAAAAGAGACGTTTTTCAAGCCATTGCCGATCCAACAAGAAGATTAATTCTGACTTTACTGGCAACACAGGCTATGACACCAAATGCCCTGGCCGAGCATTTTCACACAAGTCGACAAGCAGTTTCAAAACATATTCAGTTGCTTGATGAATGCCAACTTTTAACGATTACGAAACAAGGTAGAGAAATTCACTACCGCTTAAAAGTCGACAAAATGAAAGAGATTGATCAATGGCTCCAGCAATTCAGAGCAATTTGGGAAGATCGTTTCAATCAGTTGGACGATGTATTAGAAACTCTTAAAAAGAAGAAAAATGAAAAATAGTTTGTTATTGAATTTCACTGCTGATAAGGTGAATAACAAAATTTTTGTGGAGCGCGAATTCAACGCTTCGAAAGACTTAGTTTGGGAATCATGGACGAACCCAGAAATTCTGGACTTGTGGTGGGCACCGCGACCTTGGAAAACGAATACAGTTTCAATGAACTTTGTTCCTGGCGGAAGATGGTTCTACTTCATGAGTGGTCCAACAGGCGAAAAACACTACAGTTTTGCCGATTATGAAGAAATCGAGACAGAGGTAAGATATACAGGAACGGACGGTTTTTGTGACGAAAATCAGGTGATTAACCCCCAAATGCCTCAAACATATTGGGAAGTTAGATTCAACGAAGCCGATGGAAACACGAAAGTAAACGTAACCTTAAGTTTCAAAACGTTGGAAGCTTTGGAAGGCATCATTTCAATGGGTTTCAAAGAAGGATTCCTTTCAGCAATGGAAAACCTGGACGAATTTATCAGTGCTCAGTTCCAGTTGAGAAAAGACAAGAAACCCAACAACGAACCAAGAGTTTCGTTTTATGTAAACTTCCCTGGTAATACAGAAGAAGCTATGAACTTCTATCGCTCAGTCTTCAAAACAGAATTTGTTAATGGTTTACAGCGTTTCGAAGATATTCCAGCAAGTACCGAAAATGCTCCTGTACTTCCAGATATTATTAAGAAAATGGTGTTGCATTGTGAACTTCCTTTACTCGGAAATCAGGTATTAATGGCAACTGATGCACCAAAAGAAATGGGATTTGACTTGAATAGCGGAAACAATATGCATATCAATTTGGAACCAAGTACACGAGAAGAAGCAGATCGAATCTTTAACGAACTTTCGGCAGGCGGAAAAGTGACAATGCCTATGGAAGACATGTTCTTTGGAGCTTACTATGGAAGTTTCACGGATAAATATGGTATCAACTGGATGGTACACCACCAAACGAAGTAGGATTTCCGCGGCCATTCAATAACTTCCCATCAGCCTCGGACGAATGGAAAAAGTAAAGGAATAAAAAAAGGGTCCAGTATGTACTGGACCCTTCATTTTCAATATTTGTCAATGACTATTTGAACAAGACCAGCTTTTTTATTCCGGCCTTATTCCCATGAGTCAATCGAATCATGACCATTCCACTTGCAGTAGATGCATCAACAGACGCAATTCCGTTGACAACAGTTGCAGCGCCTAAAATTTGTCCGTTTGTATTGTAAACTTCAACCTCTCCAGACTCAACTCCGGAAACAACAATTTGATTGTTTATTGTTGCTACTGACCAAAGATCTGAATCCAATTCATTCAAACTCGCGTTATTCACATCGTTCAAAACAAATTGATCAATAAAGAAATCCGTATCCGTTGAAATAGAATCCGTTCCGATCACAATAGCAACTAAAACGAATCTGTCGGGATCAACACCGTCAAATGTCGGATCATAATCAATAACAAAATTTTGTGCAGTGAAGTTGGCGATATTCGATGTAAACTCTATTACTCCAGTTCCAATTGTATCAGAACCATTGATCATCAAAGCCTGAACCACCGCACCAGCATCACCAGTAAGTGCAAGTTTCGCTTGGAAATCAATAGACTCGATACGTGTTGTATACGAAATTCCATCAGGAACCAAATCTGAATCGTTATCTGCTCCTAAACCAAAAATGGAGATAACTGGCGCTGTTGGGTCTAAGGCACCCAAGTTAATTGGATTCAAACGGGCACAAGAACCGGAAACTCCTGTTGCCTGGTTAGCCGTAGCATCCTCACCAGGAACAGCTACTTCAAATCCGTTTAATGAAGCGGTCCAACCAGTAGCTGTAGTAGAATTCGACCAAGTGTCAAGATTTAAGTTTTGTGCGTTTGCACCGCTGAATACCAGGGCACTAAGAACTAAAAGTCTCATTTTTTTCATAAGGGTGTTTTTTTTGATTAATGCACCAAATTAGTGAAATTCTGTTTTAATGAAACACCAATTAATGCGATACGTTATGCATGAATAATTTATTGGTTAGATTCGATAAAAATAGACAAGTTGGAAAATGCAACTAAATTTTTATTCAAGGAACCGTTAAGTCATACGCCTGCTATCGTACATTTTTCAATTCAGGCGATAAAATCCAAATAAATTCAATCCCTCTTTTCAGGATTCGTATCAGCGCCTTGCATCATATCCTGTCACTTTCTTCCCGACAATTTAAACCCAATTCTGTAATAGAACAAAGGCAAGAAACCAAGCTGAGTTTTCTCCGCAATTGGTTCGGCACTTGGGTCGGCCAGGTTCGGTGCGTACGCCAAACTCAATACATTTCGTGTATTCAGCAAATTTACCAGGTCCAGTCCAATTTCATGAGTGACTTTGTCTGCATTCAATTTCCAGCTCAACTTCAAATCGGCTCTGAAATAATCTCTAAACTGACGTTCATTGAACAATGAATCGGAATAAATGATCTCGTTTTGCAGGTTTGTAGCGGCTAAATCAACATAACCGTAACGCTTTCCTCCCGCAACCGTCACCTTTCCTCCAATGCCAATGGTTTGCTTTTCGTTTAACTTGAATTCTTTACCAAACAAAAAGTTGGAAGTATACAATCCGTTATACGAAGTATTTCGTTCAATGCCATCACTTCCTTTGTATTTACTATCATAAATAGAAGTAGTGAAGAGCATATAGAAACTCTTGTTGAAAAACTTTTGAATCGTAATTTCAATTCCGTAATTCATCCCTGTTCCGTCATTCTTCAACGAATCCGGGAAAATACGTGCAAACCCGCTCCCTTGATTGATCATAGAAAAAGAAGAAGGTTGAACCGTAACCGGAATTTGATATAAATGCTGATAATAAATTTCGGAACGAACGACAAATCCCTTCTTAAAGTTCTTCTCAAAACCTACAGCACTGTGAGCTGCTTTTGAAAAACCCATATTCTTGTTTTGTAGAACCTGGTTACCGTTTGCGTCTGTTGTGTGATAACTATACGTGTAATACGGTTGCGTTTGACTATGAATTCCGGCCCCTCCAAAAAACGACCAATCTTTCGTGGAATTATATTTGAAACCTAATCGCGGCTCAACAACACTTAAACTATTCGAAAGCGTGAAGTACTGACTATGCAATCCAGCTGTTAACTGCAACTGGTCATTCACCTTATATTTCCATTGAACGAATGGCTGAAACAAAGCAGCATTCCCTTTGTAATTCCAGCGATTGATGAAATAACTGTGTGTCACATCCAAAACAGAATCCTGCATATTGAAGAACAACATATCCGAATTCATTCCAAAGCGCAAAATGTGCTGTTTAGAGATCTTGTGGTTGAATGTTGCCGATAATGAAGCTTTAGAAGTATTGAAAGTGTAGCCCATTAATTGATAAATACTATCAATATGAATACGTACCGTTTGTTGTCCGTTCACATCTGTTGTATCCAAAGATCGAATCAGATAATCGTGTTTTGAATGTTGATTTTCGAACGAGCCGGCCAATGTTGCAGTGAAGAAAGTCTTTTCACTAAGCGATTTTTTGTAAGTCAAACCTGTGGTAGCCATAGAAGTTCCAAAATACTGATCGCGGTCACCTTCACCATAAAATTCTGTACTGAATTCTGTTTGATCAGAAATTTTAATGGCGATATTGCTCTTTCCTCCTATTCCCCAAAACGATAAATAACCTTTGTTTTTTAGTGGAAAGTTGAATTTGAATGCTCCATCACCATAAGCAGGAACAGCGTCAGTTCCAATTTTTATTCCCATAAACTGGAATAAGCTCAATGTAGAATAGCGCCCCATAATTAAGTAACTGCTTCCCTTCTTCCTATTCAACGGTCCTTCGGTTAAAAACTCTGTTCCTAAAAAACCAAACTGACCTGTAAACTCATGTCGTTCATTGTTTCCATTTCGCAATTTTAAATCGAAAATTCCTGAAAGTGAATTCCCATATTCTGCAGGGAAAGCCGACATAAAGAAATCGGAATTGGCTAAACTCTTGTTGTTGATAATAGAAACTGGTCCACCGGAAGAACCTGAAATAGAAAAATGCGACGGATTCGGAATATCAATTCCTTCCACCTTATAAACTATACCCAAAGGTGAATTTCCTCTTACAACGATATCATTACGTGAATCATCTGCTCCTTGTACTCCGGCAAAATTACTTGCCATACGGGCAGGATCTCCGCGCGAACCAGCAAAACGCTCGGTTTCCGCTACAGAAAACTGCTGTGCAGAAACAGTTGCCATTTCATTTTTAACTTCACCTTCTTTAACTCCAACAATCTCAACTTCGCCTATCTCCTTGATCTTTTCTGCAAGTTTGATATCATAAATAGCCTGGTTTCCGGAATTAACAGTAATACTTATCGTTTGCGATTCGAAACCCGAGTAGGAAACCTGCATGTCATGTTTTCCAACAGGAACATTATCAATTCTATATTCCCCTTTGCTATCAGATACTGCGCCGAGCGTTTTATCTCCAAGTACAATTTTCACTGTAGCTCCAGGAATTTCATACTCCGTCTCATTTTCACGAATGATTCCACGAACGGTTTGGGTGGGTTGAGCCCATAGTTGTACATACAAGCACAAGCTAGCTATCAAGCAGATTAGTTTCATAAGGTAAAATTACACGATTATTGAACCGTCTTCAAAAATTCTTCTTTCGTCCAATCTTTAAAGTAAACCTCTCTCAAGTCCAAAAAGTTCATTGGGTTAATCTTCAGGTTTCGAACGCGTGAATAACACAACTGGAAATCATTGGCATACCACAAAATCATCACCGGAGGATCTTTCAGCATTTCTTTTTCAGCTTCCGCAAACAATTTATATTGTTCCCGCTGAGAATTTGCGTGTCGAGCCATTTCGAAATATTTATCAAACACGGGGTTTTTATATCGCGCCTGATTTAATTGAGAAGCATCAGCTGGATTTGTTGGCAAATAACCACTATAGAAATTACTTAAGAAAGTTTCCGGGCTGGAAAAATCCGCAATCCATGCAGAACGGAACATATCGCCGCGAGCATAGTCAGCATCTTCATCCTTCAGTTCAAAAGAAGAAGCATCTATGTTGACGTTAATTCCAAGCACCTGACGAATTTGAGCCGAAACTTCTTCAGCAACAGCACCATTTACATCGCCAATATTAATTCTTAGATTAACAGATCCGAAACCTTCACCATTCGGGAAACCGGCTTCAGCCAGTAATTTTCGTGCTAAATCAGGATTATACGAATATCCAACTTCCTTCACTCCTTTAAAGTCATATCCTTTAAACGCCGTTCCAATCGGAGGCACAATCCCATAAACTCCATTCTCATGATATTGTCCGCGCAATATATCACGTGTAATTTTCTCTCTATCGAGAGCATAATTAAATGCTTTCCGAACGCGAGGATCTTTAAATCTATCCTCTGTCATATTAAAGAAATAATAGTTCGTTGTAAGAAGAGGATTGTTGTAAAGAACCATTAATGGTGGTTCAGAATTGAAATCCTTAATTCTTCCTTCAAGCATTTCAGTGATTCTGGAAGTTGGTAAAGAACTTAGAAACTGTGTCTCACCTCTTTCAAATCGTTCCAATTGCTCCAATTTTCTAGATTCAACAACAAAGATCACGCTGTCTAAATAAGGAAGTGCGTTTCCTTTTTTATCCGTTAAGTAGTAATCTTCATTTTTTGTCAGGATAATTTCTTTTTGCTCCGCTTCTTTGATTTCCGCAAATTTAAACGGTCCTGTTCCGATACAATCTTCAGAGAATCCGCTTTCATTTATTTTTTTCGAAACGATTGCAGCATTTACCTGAGCTAGCTTATTGATGTAGTTCGGATCAGCCTTTTCAAGAGTAATCTCGAAAACATTACCTTTTACCTTAAATCCTTTAACCGATTTACTTTTCCCTTCAAAATAAGCACGAGCACCTTCTACCTGTGTTCCAAACAACGAAACATATGCCCCGCTTGCACTTCCTTTTTCATTCGGTTTACAAGCCGATTCAAAAGAAAACAGTACATCTTCAGGTGTCATAATTCTATCCTCATCCGAACCAAATGACTTGTGCGGGTGAAACATGACATCTTTACGCAGCGTAAAAGAATAAATTCTTCCGTCAGCAGAAACCGACCATTTTTCAGCCAATCGGGGTTGAACAGACAGATCACCCGGATTAAAACAAACCAGCCCTTCAGCAATTTGTGTTACCACCATTGCCGAATAATTATCTATGATATCTTTTGGAATATAAGAAGTTGGCTCTTCATCCAGACACAATTTAAAGCTGCCACCGGCATGTTCAAATTGCGGTTTATCATCAGATGAACAAGCATAAAGACCAAGAATAATAAGAGAAACGCAGAAGAGTTTTTGGATCATAGTTCTTTATTGTTGATATACAAGTTTAATAAAAATACTTCACTCTGACTGTCAAGTTATTATATCGTATTTGACGTGTAATACATAAGTAAGTGGTCAAATATAAGAATCTGTTTTCGACGAATTACAATATTATTGCGATTGAAGTTCATATAAATACTTCGAAATTAACTAGTAAAGAAAATAAAATACCGTGGAAAATTTGTTTTTGTTGAAAAAGAGAATTATACTTGCCCCTAGTTTTAGTGTCAACTAGACAAATGAAAAGACCAATACAACTATTATTTGCCCTATTTGTGGCTATTCTGGTAAGTTTCCAGTCTTTCGGTGCATTATCGATTGAAGGAAGCTATCAGGGTAAAAATTTGTACGTACAAAATCCAATGGATGGTGACGGTTTCGGTTTCTGTGCAACAAAGGTTACCGTTAACGGTGATGTTATGCCAGGAGGTTGTGCTTCAAGTGCATTCGAAATCGACTTCTCTTTGTTTAACGTAGAAATTGGAGATCCAGTGTTCATTGTAATTGAACATAACGACGGATGTAAACCAAAAATCTTGAACCCAGAAGTACTTCTTCCGAAGTCGACTTTTAAAGTCACAGAGATGAAGTGCGGAAGTACGGGAACATTGACTTGGAAAACAACCGATGAGCAAGGAAAACTTCCTTTCATTATTGAACAGTACCGCTGGAACAAATGGGTTCAGGTTGGTGAAGTTCAAGGAAAAGGAATTCCCGGAACAAATTCTTACGAATTTCAGGTAACGCCGCATTCAGGTGAAAACACGATTCGTGTAGTTCAAATCGACCATAGTGGCGCGCCAAGAACTTCTAAAACAGTTAAGTTCACAGCTTCCGGTGTTTCTGCTGTTAGTTTCAGTCCTGTTAAAGTGAAGACTGTAATTAACTTTACTGCAAACGGTAAGCCGGTTGAAACACGTTACGAAATTTACGATGCATACGGAAACATTGTAAAGAAAGGTATTGGTAGCTCTGTTCCTTGTGGAAACCTTCAAAAAGGAGCATACTACATTAACTTCGATAATAAAGAACAAAAGTTCTTCAAGGGATAAGATCCTGATAAATGTTTTGAATCCCTGGCATCTCGATGACCAGGGATTTTTTTATGCTCAATTATTGCGTTTTTTATTTCTAGGAATTACTACTAATTTCGCTTTATGATGAACAAAATAGAGCATATCGGAATTGCTGTTTCTAATCTGGACGAAGCAATTGCAACCTACACAGAATTACTCGGAACTCCTTGCTATAAAAAAGAAGGTGTGGAAAGTGAAGGTGTAATGACCGCTTTTTTTCAGGTCGGTGAATCAAAGATTGAATTATTGGAAGCAACTAACGAGAATAGCCCGATTGCTAAATTCATTGCAAAAAAAGGAGAAGGAATTCACCACATTGCATTTGATGTAACGGATATCAATGCATCAATGAAAGAACTTGCTGATAAAGGTTTTACGCTGTTAAATGAAGTTCCTAAAAACGGAGCTGACAATAAACTTGTAGCTTTTGTTCACCCAAAAACGGCGAATGGGGTTTTGGTGGAGCTGTGTCAGGAAAGACCATAACTTCTAAAACATGTAAGGGCGAATCATTATTCGCCCGACACAAACGAAAAAATCATGAGAACATTAACATACCTATTCCTTCTAATTCCTTCATTGTCTTTTGCGCAATCAAAGAAAGAATTACGAACTGAGATTCAAAACCTACAGTCAAAAACGGATTCTATAACCATAGAAACTGAAAAACGAATTAGGGAAATTGATTCTTTAAAAACAGTTCTTAAAAGTAAGGATCAAAAGATTTCCAGTCTTAACCAACAAGTTTCTCAACTCGAAATCAGTAATAAGGCATATCAAACTTCTGCAAAGGAGTCATCAGAGGAAATATCTCGTCTAGAAGAGGAACTGGACAATTGCATGACTAAAGGAAAATCATCAACTCCGTCAAAAACAAAAACTAGCCAAAATAACACGAGCACAAAACTCCCTGCGAACTACGCAAACAATCCTTTCGGGACTGGCGGCGGAAGCGGCGCAGGAAACGGAGGCAGTATTGGAAATGACGATGGTAATGGCTTAGGTGCTTATTCAAATCGAATACTGGTAAAACGCCCAAGTGTTGAAAGCATTTCTTCGGATGAAGATTGTAAAATCACGTTTACAATTGTGATTAATGAAGATGGAGAAATCGTTGGGTTTCCTGCATTCGTTAGATCAGGCACCACAACCACGAATGAAGTACTCATAAAACAAGTCGCTTCAATAATAAAATCTCAAGCAAAATACAATGCGGTGAAGGGCGCTGCGAATGTCAAGCAAGAACTGGTAATTCGAATAGAAACAAAGTAAATCTTAAAGTAGAATTTCTCGTACGTCCATACCTTTTTCCAAAAACGAGGTTTGCAATCCAGCTTGTTTCGCACCAACAATATGCTGTGGTGAATCGTCAATGAAAAGTGTTTTCTCCGCAATTAGTCCGTTTTCATCTATGACCCTCTGAAAACAATCCAGGTTGGGTTTTCTCATTCCCATTTCGCAGGAGAAATATGCTTTTTCAAAGTATTTTTCCAAATATCCATGGCCAACCGACTTTGATAAAGCTGCGCGAACAGCTGTAACATGCAGATCATTGGTATTACTCAGTAAAAAAATACGATTCTGTTTTCCAAATTCCTCTAACCAAGACATTCTTTCTATTGGAAAATCAAGAATCATGGCATTCCATGCATGAACCACCTGGTTCGCATTTACACCTTGTGGAAGTTGATCTAATAAACGGTTGACGAAATGAAATGGACTCACTTTTCCAATCTCGAACTGATCAAACAAATCTGTTTGGTTCAACTGAGAATAGATCGCATTGAAATCTGTAATTCCCAATTTCCTGAAAGCCTCTTCAGTAAGAGAATAATCCAAATTCAAGAGAACACCTCCCAAATCGAAAATCACTGCATCAACATTCATTTCCATTCTACAAAATTAGTATCTTGTTTTTATGAAGGAGCTTCCAGAAAAAATATTCGACATCAATCCGAGTTCCAACGACTATATTTTAGCTCTGAAAACGCAGATAAACAAAGACTTGCAGAAAGTTGGAAACCATGAGTTCACCGCGAACGAATTTGAACCAAAACTATGGATCGAACTGCTCTCTCAACTGCTTGAAACCCTTAATGAACAAGAGCTTAATCAATTGCTTTATGTGGTAGATCTACCAGAAAATTGGAGCCGACAGATTTTTATTTCAGACAATCCGAACCAACAATTTGCCGAAGCAATTTTGCAGCGTGAATGGCAAAAAATTTTCTTTAGAATAAAGTTCTCTTAACACCTAGTTTGTTATCATTCCAACTTTTGTCACTTTTTATCGAATTTTCTACCTTTCCAGCATCAGCAATTCCTTTTATTTATCTTAAATTTACGCACCATTTTAGTGCACAAACATGGATAATATATCATATGTGGGAAATGCAGATGTAAACGCAATAGAGCATCTGTATAAATCTTACTGCCAAGACCCTGAAAGCGTGGATATTGGGTGGAAAAAATTCTTTGAAGGATTTGATTTCGCTCGTATGAACTACGAAGATGGAGGGGCAATTCCAGAAAATTTTCAGAAAGAGTTTAAAGTAATCAACCTGATTAACGGTTACCGTACCAGAGGTCATTTGTTTACGAAAACAAACCCTGTTCGTGAGAGAAGAAAGTACGAACCAACGTTGGACATTGAGAACTTTGGTTTAGACCAAAGCGATCTTGACACGGTTTTTCAAGCTGGTGAACAAATCGGGATTGGTGCCGCAACATTGCGCGACATCATTACTGATTTGGAACAGTGTTACTGTCAATCCATCGGTATTGAGTACATGTTTATGCGTGAACCAGATCGTTTGGAGTGGTTTAGAAACAGTATTGAGGTAAAAAATCGTCCAAAATTCGATCAGGAGCGCAAGCACAAGATCTACAGAAAATTGGTGCAGGCTTCTAATTTCGAAGCTTTCCTTGGAAAAAAATATGTTGGTCAAAAACGTTTCTCTGTTGAAGGAGGCGAAGCTTTGATTCCGGCTTTAGATGCTTTGGTTGACAAAGGAGCAAGCTTAGGAGTTGAATACTTTGTAATGGGAATGGCTCATCGTGGTCGTTTGAACACATTGACAAATATTTTCCAAAAAAGACCTCAGGATATTTTCTCTGAATTTGAAGGAAAAGAGTTTGATTACGATGGTGCTTTTGATGGTGACGTTAAATATCATCAGGGATATACAAGCAGCATTACTTCAAGTACTGGAAAAGAGGTTGGTTTAACACTAGCTCCAAATCCATCTCACTTAGAAGCTGTTGACCCGGTTGTTCAGGGAATTGCACGTGCAAAACTGGACAATCAATACAAAGATGAAGACAAAGTTTGTCCGGTAATGATTCACGGAGATGCAGCTGTTGCAGGTCAGGGAATTGTGTACGAAGTAATCCAAATGGCTTTGCTTGATGGTTACCGCGCTGGAGGAACAATCCACATTGTAGTGAACAATCAGGTTGGATTTACAACCAATTTCCATGATGCACGTTCATCAACATACTGTACTGACGTTGCAAAAACGACTTTAACTCCGGTTTTCCATGTGAATGGTGACGATGTTGAAGCGGTTATTCAAACGATAGAAATTGCAATGGAATACCGTCAGAAATTCCACCGCGATGTTTTCATTGACTTGCTTTGTTACCGTAAATATGGACACAACGAAGGAGATGAGCCTAAATTCACGCAGCCAGCGCTTTACAACATCATTGCAAAGCACCCGAATCCAAAAGACATTTACCTGAAGCAATTACTTGCCGAAGGAAGTATCAATGGAGAACAGGCGAAGAAAATTGAGGATGAATACAACGATTTCCTTGAAAATGAGTTTGAAACCGCACGTAAGAATGAAAAAGCAATTGTTTGGGATTTCTTAAGTGAAACATGGAAAGGATTCCGTCACAGTACTTTGGCCGACTTTGATCAAAGCCCTGAAACTGGAATCTCTAAAGAGAAATTATTGGAGCTGGGCAAGAAATTGGCTACGCTTCCTGAAGGAAAGAAATACTTCCGTAAGATTCAAAAAATCTTTGATGATAGACTTTCAGCAATTGAAGGAAACAATCTGGATTGGGGATCGGCTGAAATGTTGGCTTACGCTACATTGTTGGCTGAAGGAAAACCAGTTCGTGTTTCCGGTCAAGACGTTGAACGTGGAACTTTCTCTCATCGTCACGCAGTTGTGAAATGTGAAGACACCGAAGAAGAAATCATCACATTGAACAATCTTTCGGGAGATCAGGCACCGTTTTCGGTTTACAACTCACTGTTGTCGGAATACGGAGTATTAGGTTTTGAATACGGTTACTCATTAGCTACACCAAATACACTAACTATTTGGGAAGCTCAGTTTGGTGACTTCTTCAACGGAGCACAAATTATGATTGACCAGTTTATTACTGCCGGTGAAGACAAATGGTCAACACAAAGTGGTTTGACAATGTTGTTACCTCATGGTTATGAAGGTCAAGGCGCTGAACACAGTAGTGGACGAATGGAACGTTGGTTACAGCAGTGTGCTGACGAAAACATTCAGGTGGTTAATACTTCTACTCCAGCAAATCATTTCCACTTGTTGAGAAGACAATTAGAGCGACCTTTCCGTAAACCATTGGTTGTATTTTCTCCTAAAATGTTATTGCGTTACCCTGCAGCAACATCTACATTGGAAGAAATGGCAACTGGTCGTTTCCAGGAAGTAATTGACGACGCTTCAGCGGTTAAAGCAAACGTAGACACTGTTGTTTTCTGTTCGGGTAAATTCTATTACGAAATGAGCGAAAAAGCTCAGGAAATGGGTGTTGACAATATGGCTTTTGTTCGTGTTGAGCAATTGTATCCTTTACCTCAAAAACAAATCGAAGACATTATTGCAAAATACAACGCGAAGAACATTGTTTGGGCTCAGGAAGAACCAGAAAACATGGGAGCGTGGACTTACATTGCAATGAAATTACGTCACATTCCATTCATTGGAGTTTGTAGAGGTTCATCGGCTGCTGCTGCTGAAGGTTCTAAGAAACTTCACGAAAGAAGATTGAAACAATTGTATAGCGATTTGTTTAAATACGCGAAAGTAAAAGCTTAATAATATTACAGAGAAGATATGTCAGTATTAGAAATGAAAGTACCAAGTCCGGGAGAATCAATTTCAGAAGTAGAAATTGCAACTTGGTTGGTAGCAGATGGAGATTACGTAGAAAAAGACCAGGCAATTGCTGAAGTTGATTCAGACAAGGCAACATTGGAACTTCCTGCTGAACAAAGTGGTGTTATTACTTTGAAAGCTGCTGAAGGTGATGTCGTAAAAGTTGGACAAGTTGTTTGTTTGATTGATACATCGGCTGAACGTCCGGCGGGTTCTGCAGCTCCAGCTACAGAAACTGCGGCACCAGTAGCTGAAACTAAGGCTACTGAAGCTGCACCAGTCGCTGAGAAAACTGCTGCTCCAGTTCCAAATCCTGGACCTGCTTCAGATTCTTACGCGAAAGGAACACCATCTCCGGCAGCAGCGAAAGCTATTGCTGAAAACAATATCAATTCCGCGAAGATCAACGGAACAGGAAAAGACGGTAGAATTACGAAACAGGATGTAATTGCGGCTATGGCTGCGGGAATTCCAGCTGATGCAACTCAAGGTTGGGGCGGAACTCGTGACCAAAACCGTGAAAAAATGTCGATGTTGCGTCGTAAGATTGCCGAGCGTTTGGTTTCTGTAAAGAACGAAACGGCAATGTTGACGACTTTCAACGAAGTTGACATGAAGCCAATCATGGATTTGAGAGCGAAGTACAAAGACCAGTTCTCGAAATTCCATGAAGTGAACTTAGGATTCATGTCGTTCTTTACAAAAGCAGTTACAGAAGCGTTGAATCTTTTCCCGGCTGTGAATGCACAGATCGATGGAAACGAAATGATCTTCCATAATTATGCTGATGTTGGTATTGCTGTTTCTTCTCCAAAAGGATTAATGGTTCCCGTTGTGCGTAATGCAGAACAAATGAGTTTGGCTGAAATTGAGCGTGAAATTAAACGTCTGGCAATCAAAGCTCGTGATGGAAAAATCACTCCTGAAGATATGACTGGCGGAACGTTCACAATCACTAACGGTGGTGTATTCGGTTCAATGATGTCAACACCAATCATCAACCCTCCTCAATCGGCAATTTTGGGAATGCACAACATCGTTGAGCGTCCGGTTGCAATTGATGGAAAAGTAGAAATACGTCCTATGATGTATTTGGCTTTATCTTACGATCACCGTATTATCGATGGAAAAGAATCTGTTGGTTTCTTAGTGAAAGTAAAAGAAATGATCGAAAATCCAGAACGCATTATTTTCGGAGGAAAAGATCCGTATGCTGTTCTTTTAGGATTGTAAATATTGATATTGGGGATGTACGGGCGAATGATGATTCGCTCCTGCATCCCCACAATATACCAACCATAGCCACATTATCTCCGTTATTGAATTTATCTATGAAATTAATCTTTGCTTTTGCGCTCTGTTTTCTCATGCTTTCATGCGGAAACGAGGAAACCAAAAAGGTTTTCAATCCAAAAACGGATAATGTTGACAGCTTATATACATCTTACAAAAAACAGGGAAAAACTGTTCCTATGGATGTATTGATTGCACATGGAAATTTATTGTTGGATTCTTACCAATTTTCTGATGCCATTAAAGATGGTGCTGAAGCTTACCGCAGAGAACCTGCAAATGTAGATGCGCGCTTGCTTTATGCCAAATGTTTGAACAACAAACCTGAAAGAACGCATCTTGACAGAACCTCGGCTCAAAAGCATTTTAAATACATTCTCAAAAAACAACCCAAGAATCTGGATGTTCTGATTCAACTTGCTGCAAGTTATGCTGAAATGGGTGATGAGGAAAATGCGTTTTTCTATTGTAATGAGGCTTTGAGAATTGACAAGCATTTTAGAGATGCTTACGTTTTAAAAGGAAAGATTTACGATGCCGGAGGAAACAGTAAATTGGCTATCTCCTCTTTCGAAACGGCAATTCAGCAAGATCCCGATTTTTATCCGGCATACCTGTATTTGGGTGAAATTTATCAGTACGATAAAAATGACCCATTGGCAATTGAGTATTTTCTAAGTGCCGAACAAATTGAATCAAACAACATTGAAATTCTTTACAAACTGGCTTTTGCATATCAGTATTTTGAAAAGTACGACCAAGCGAAAAACGTTTACAGAAGGATGCAAAAAATTGATTCAAAATTTGCGGTAAGCTGGTTTCAAATTGGATGGATTAAACAGTTTGGCGAACAAGAAATAGACAGTGCGCTTTACTATTACAATATCACAACCATTAAAGAACCGCAATACGTTGAGGCGTGGCATAACATGGGTCTTATTTACGAAGAAGATAAGAACGATAAATACGAAGCCATTAAATGTTATCGTCAGGCAGTGAAGTACAATAAGGATTTTGAACTTTCGGTGGAAGGATTAAAACGACTTTCAAAGTAAAACATGAACCCAAACTCAACAAGTTCAAAGTTAATTCTCATTCTTCTTGAACTGATCATTCCATTAATCGGATTTCTATTCTGGAAATGGGATTTTGTTTTCATCATGCTTTTCTTTGCTTTAGACTGGTTTGTGGTTGTGTTGTTTCAATTTGTTAAAATCAATGTTTGTCTCAAACGAGAACTCGACATGTCGGATAAGCGATTTATAGGCTTAACAGCATTCATTATTTTAAGCAAGTTTTTAGGCTCATTGATGATCGTTATCGGCGTTTGTTATACATTGCTGCCAAACTTTGATTTGAGCTCCGAATTTGAGCGTTTTTTAAGTTATAAAGATTCGGGAATGGCTCAAGGGTATTTCCTTATTCCGCTTTGTTTGTTGAATGGATATCTGATTTATCAGCGCGATTTTGCCAAACCAAAACTTTACGAAACGAAGTCCATTCGAGAGATCTTCATGAAAAGCTTTACCATTCACATCGTAGTTTTTGTCATTTGCATAATAATAGCTGCACTTGCCATTTATCTTAAACTCAGCCCCGAGGTTTTGTTGTACATTGCACTGGGAACAATTTTCGCTGGTAAAGTATACTTCCAAATCTTAAAAACGAATCCATGAAAACAACATTAGTCCTACTGATTTGTACTGTTTCTTTCGCTGGTTTCTCGCAGATCAAAACTGTAGAACCCAAAGAGGTAAAAAGAGATTCAATTAAAGTTAAACCGTCGAATAACGACAAACCATCCTACTACATTGGTGCAGGACGAAATAACAGTTTTCGTGAATTGATGGAAAATGATGCTCCTTACGGACGTCCATTGGGAAATCGTGCAAACGAGACCAAACTTAATGTATGGTCTTACGAAGTTGGAATTCGCTCACAACTGAACAAATACCTTCAGATTGATGGAGGATTGGCTCTTGAACGTTTTGGTGAACAATATTCCGCAACGGGACCAACAGAACTGGGAGATTCCACATACAGCTACCAATCGAAATATACGTTCATCAGTTTACCGATTCAACTTTACGGAACCGTTGGAGAAAGTTTCAAACTTTACGGTGGTGGCGGAATTTCACCCGGAATTGTTTCGAGATTCAACAAAGAAATTACACGTCTTGACTCCCTTGGCGGGACCACAATTACCGAAACAAACCAACCCGAAAAACTGAACAGTTTCATTTTAAGCGCAAGATTAAGTGGAGGCTTGCAATGGAAATGGAATCGAAATGCAGGAATCTACCTTAATTACACGTACTTCTTAGGATTAAATTCAACTTACGGCAGACAAGATCAATACAAGCATTATGCGCGTTACGGTTGTCTGCGTTTTGGATTGATATTCCAATTGGATTAATCTCCCATTGATCCGGAACCGAAACTTTGCTCGTGTCCGTAGTAGAAAATACGTAATTGGGCTGTATCACGAAGGAAATCGATCTTACCAACTTCAATACGGTTGATCTTGATTCCTGTACGCTCGCTAACATCTGCAAGCATTTCGTCATATTTATCCGGCATGATCAAATCGATGCGCTCGTATTGAATAATCTTACGTGTTTCATGTTTCAATAACCACAGGTTCTCTAATCCAAATGTCAGGAATACAAGAACTCCGTTGATCAACAACACTTCCTTGTAGCTAATTTTTGAAGAAGATAGAGAGTTCATTACAGAAACACCAATAATCAGGAACAAATAGGTCATTTCCTTGATTTCAATACTTTCAGTTCTATATCTCAGGATCCCGAAAATGGCGAACAATCCCAATCCCATTCCTGTATCAATATCCAACTTACGTAAGGAGAAACACAAGAAGAAGGTAATTGTACCAATCAGGTAATAGGTGAATAAGTAATCTTTACGCTTTGTTTTTGGGTAATATAACAAGCGAATAAGAATAGTAATGACAATTAAATTAAAGCCAAATCGAAGTGCAAGATTTTCAAGATCATTGTGCAGCCAATCAAAGATGTACTTGTCTGCATCTACTTTAATTCCTGCCTTTAATAATAAGTTAGCTAGCATTTTTGGAGAGTTTTTGAATATATAGTTGTTTTGATTTAAAGCGATTGGCTTTTAAAAGTGCTTTGTGCTCATTGATATCCATCATTCCGAAACAGAATTTGGAAATTCTAAACGGACGAATACCTTTTGAGCGCATCAATTTATAGAAAGGAGAATTTCTATCTAGTTTTGGCTGTTTCAGTTCGGCAATTACTATGGCAGAAAGCGTTTGACTCATTTCACTTCCTGTTCCATGATCGCCATTTTTTATATCGAAATCGATTGTCAATCGTTCTTCACAGTGCTTGTTCACCAGCGTGATTCTACTGTATGTATTCAGCATTACAGGCTTTAATCCCTTAAAATTCGGAATTCGAGAAGCCAAAAATTCGTTCTCCTTACTGGTAAAGTCAGAATGAATATCCGGAATTGCGATTCGCTTTTTATCCGTTCTTCCCTTCATCTTCTCTTTCACCTCCAGAAAACTCATCCCGGTGTCAATATAAGTGCGCATACGCACTTTAAAACGGCGCGGCAACGACTTGTGATGATCGTGGAAGAACTTGAAATCTTCATCATCGAAATATTGACTGGTGTAATTGAAAATTACTTTTCCATCGATATTCAGAACATCATAGTGTTCCTTGATTGTTTCCAGAATTTCAGGAAGTTGTTTTAAATGAAACGCAAATTTCTCATCTGTTCGGTTCATTAACGGAGCACGCGACAACTCTTCAAGAGAAATCCCATGATAAGTGTGCAGCAAGTCTGTTAATATTCCGTTCATCTTAAGGTAAAAGTAAAGAAAGATTCGACTCCCAAATACTCTTCCATCAAATTTAAAGAACTTCTGTTAAAATGTTAATTATTCCAAGAATAAGATTCTATAAAGGATTCCGTGAATCTTGGAAACTTATGTCTGCGGTAAATAGGAAAAGATTGTAGGTATTCTATTTTTCCAAAACCGTCTCCAACTCACGCAAACTAGAGTTTTTAAGCGTCATTTCGCACGGAATATGCAAGTTGTGAAATTTTGATTCTGTTGTTTTCCCCCAGGCAATTACCCTGGAATCAGGAGCAATTTCATTTTCCTTTAAAAAAGAATCCACGTTACTTGGACTGGTAAAAACGTAAATATCGAAAGGCTCCAATTTTTCAGAAACGGCAATTGTTTCATAAACAGTTAACTCTGTCTTTTGATCAACCGGAATGACAGAAGAAATTGAACGATTTGAAATGGCAGATAGCGGAAAAAGCACTTTCTTATCGCCTAACCATTCCTGGAATTCAGCTGCTACAACTTCCGGCAATGCAGAAACCGATCCAACGAAATCTGCAGTAAAACCATACTCTTGTAAACGTTTTGACGTTCCGCTTCCCAAACAGGCAAGTAAAGTGCTTTTATTTTTAATAGATTCAATGAAAAAGTCGACGGTACGCGGTGAAGAAAAGAACACAACATCCGTTTCTTCAACGGTTTCAAACTCCAAAGCTTTAAATGAAATGAGCGATTTTGCAGTAATGGCTATGTTTCGCGCATCGCAAAAATCACGAAAGGCTTGATCTACAATTTCAGCATTTGATATAAAGAGCTTAGTCTTCATCGTCCTCAGTCAGCAATGCTTCAAGCACTACATCAATCATCTCCAAATCGTGTGGTCCTTCAAACTCAAACCACTGTGCACCCAGCTGCCAATCAGGAGAATAAGAAACAAATAGTTTTCCGTCTTCCGGACAATAAGCTCCGAGTGGTAACTGGCAACCTCCGTCTAATCTATTCAATAATGTACGTTCCAACACAATTCTTGCCTGCACGTCTACATTATTCAAAGGCTGAATAAAATTCAAAAGATCTGTATCTGTACTTCTAATTTGAAGTGCAAGAACTCCCTGCGCCGGCGCTGGAATAAATTCGGTTGGATCAAGAACGACTTCTGTCATCCCTTGCAAATCCAATTCCAAACGGTCAATTCCAGCTTTCGCAAGTAAAATAGCGTCGTAATCGCCCGCAACCAATTTACCCAAGCGGGTTGGAACATTTCCTCTAAGATCTTTGATATTCACATCCTCACGTAAACCAACCAATTGCGATTTTCTGCGTGCTGAAGAAGTTCCCACAGTTGCTCCTTGCTTCAATCCCCACATTTGAGTAGAATCAACCGCACTTGGATGAACCAAAAGCACATCTGCCGGATTTTCGCGATCAGAAACTGCTCCAATAATCAAACCTGCCGGTGGATTTGTCTCCAAATCTTTATGTGAATGCACAGCCAAATCAATTGATTCGTCTAACAAAGCTTGTTCAATTTCTTTGGTGAAGAATCCTTTTCCCTCCAATTTATCAAAGCTTAAATGCTGTATACTGTCTCCTTGAGTTGTAATAATTGTGATATCAACTTCTGCACCCAATTCTTCCAATTGACGTTTTACAGTATTCGCTTGCCAGAGAGCAAGATCACTTCCTCTCGAACCAATTCTAATTTTTTGCATGTGGGAAAATTAAGATTTAAAAAGGATTTCCTTCGCCATGAGCATAGGCATGCTTATGTATTTCTTTTCCATGTAACCAACTATTTTTTCAAGAATTTCAAGGGATTCAGAATCCATTTGTTGAAGTTCATTCTTGAAAACATCGTTGAAAGCTGTTGCTTTAATTTCTTTAACCATTTGAGGAACCGGACGCATTGCAACTTCGATGGTTCTCATTTTAGCAGCATTAATAAACGAAGCTCTTGCCTCTTCAATGATACTTTCTACATGGTCAATTTCATTCGAACGGATCAGGAGGTTATCCTCAGAAATCTTTTGAAGTGTATTGATAGAGATGGAACGTGTTCCAAATTTGGTATGAACGTCATCTGCTATATCGTTCGGCAAAGCCAAATCAATTGTGATTTTCTTATCTGTTTCGCCTTGCAGCAATTTTTCGTACAAAGAAAGATCAACTATGGTATTTTCAGAACCCGTACAGCTTACCAAAATATCAAATCCTTCAGAATAATTCTCCAACTCACTAAGCGGGAACGCTCTTCCATCAAGCTCTTTTGCCAATGGCAATGCGTTTTCCAAGGTTCTGTTGAAGAAAGTGAATTTGGTCATTCCGTGCTTCTTCAGGAAACGCGTCATAGCCGTATTGGTAACTCCGGTTCCGATCACCAAAACACGAGCGTCATTGGGAACTTCAAGATTTTGTAACTGCTGGTAAGCAATTGAAACAATGGAAACCGGTCGTTCAGAGATTTTTGTCTCAGAATAAACGCGTTTCGCTGTAAGAATTGTTTCCTTGAAAAGAATTCTCATGGTATCACCACACAAATTCATTTCTTTCGCTTGTTCGTATGCCTGACGCACCTGCGTAATGATCTCACGCTCACCTACTACCAAAGAATCAATAGAAGAAGCTACTTTAAACAAATGTACAACGGCATCCATTCTATCGTAGATTTCCGCTTTATCTGAATAATAAGCCGTGCTTTCTGCATCCATTTCAGGATATAGTTCAGTAAAGAAGGTATGTAAGAATGACTGATTTACGGGAACATTTGTAACAAAGAAATACTCAACTCTATTACAAGTGGAAAGAAAAACCACCTCATCAAGTTCGAGAACATTTTTCAAATGAGAAAAACGCGATTGCTGGCTTTCCAACTCGATATGTAAACGACCGATTTTACGAACGTCCAAGTTACGATGTGTAAATGCAATACTATGTATCTGTTTAATCACGTCTAAGGTTTCCTTTACTTACGTACAAAATTCGCTATTGGATTGCGAAAAAGTGTCAGAAGATTGTCAGAAAGCCTAATTTAGAATTGTTATAAACAACTGTATTCACAAGGGTTACAGCGGATTTATGTGAAGGATTTAACACATTGCGTCCTCAATATGCTGATTATCAAAGTAACAGTTCCGACAAAAAAATGCTTTTATTTCCCCCCGTTGTGTTGTAAGTCGGAAATGCAATTGGCATCAAAATCAGGAATTGGGGTATTTCCTACCAGATTGGTGATCGCTGTTCCCGTTTCTGCTTCCCAGTACATCAAACAATCTTCGTTATTACAATGACCGGGATGCTCAGTGTCTTCATGACTACTTTGAAGGGTTGTTCCAAGATTTACCAAACCAAAAAGATGTCCGAATTCATGATTTAAAATCAACGTTTCCAATTTATACCTTTCCGGTTCATTTAATTGATTTGAAAAACTGTGCACAGTGGATTCAAAAATCGCCAGAGAGGTGTTATAATAAGCAATTCCAAGAACCACGGCATTGCCTTGATCGTCTGAAGAAGGGCCATCTAAAAACAAAATGGTAAGCGCAATATTCTTCCTTGTCGTAAACTCACTTCTATTGTCATCGGAAAGCGTATATGAACTTTTTCCCAGCGCCGAAATTTCCTTGTAAACAAAACCAATTCCATCTGGTTTACTGCAGCGTGCGGTGAGCATTGTTTTCAGGTTATCCAAAGCTTCATCGGTTGGTCGAAAACCAGTCATGTAAATGATTTGAACCGTCAGTTTCTCGTATTTCTTATCCGAAAGAATGTCGGCCGCTGACTCTCCAACAGCTTGACGATGATTTTTCTTGATCTTATGTTTCCCATCCTTTCTACAACCTGGTGCAACCAAAAGAATTAAGAGAAGAGCGAAAAGTAAACGTCCCATATCAGTAGTTTTGTAACACAAGTTACTGAAGAAGGAAATAGAAATCTAATTTTTCTGGTGGAAATCGAAAATAATTCCATCCGACAAACCGATCTTGGGAACGATCAATTCATCAGCTTTCATGGTTTCCAGACAGAACATAAAAATCTCCATTGCTGGAATAATTACATCAGCCCTATCCGGCTTCAAATGAAATTCATCCATTCGTTGTCCTACACTCAAAGGTTCCAATTGGTCGTACAGCTCTTTGATCGCATTCAACTCAACCGGAGACTTTTCTTTTAACCCAAGCAGTTTATGGATTTTATTTATGTTTCCTCCTGTAGCGAAAATCAGGTGTGGATTATCTTCAACGTGTTCAACGATCCACTGTTTCAAATCATTCCAGTCTTTCTTCTGTACTTTGTCTTTTAGCATACGAACGGTTCCAATATCGAAGCTTTTTGCAGCAACTCGTTCTCCGTGTTCAAAAACGTTTATCTCGGTAGATCCGCCACCAACATCAATTACCAAAAACGGTTTGTTTTTATCGATATCCAAAAGAGAGAATGTTCCAAAGATCAATCGTGCCTCTTCATCACCTGAAATAATTTCAATTTCAATTCCAGTTTCTTGCTTTACCTCGGCAATGATTTCCTTGCCGTTTTCTGCATCACGCATGGCAGAAGTAGCACAAGCGCGCAAATCAGCAACATTAAAAATATCAGAGATCAAAGAAAAAGCCTTCATTGTTTTTACAAAATCCTCTGACTTCTTTTTACTGATCTTTCCCGATTCGAACACTTCTTCACCCAGACGAAGCGGTAAACGGGTGTACGAAATCTTCTTAACGTAAGGGTGACCATCCTCTGTATCAATTTCACCAATAAGCAAGCGGGCTGCATTTGAACCAATATCTATAGCCGCGTACTTTTTTGCCATGTAGAGAATGTTTATACTGTAAAAATAGAAATTCTTTGAACAAAAATGCCGATCCCGTAAGAACGGAACCGGCATTTCATTTTTATGAAGAACTAACTTATTGTAATACAATCTTTTTAGTTGCTGTTCCGTTTACCGAACTCAATCTAACGAAGTAAACTCCTTTAGCAAATCCATTCATTGAAACCTGCTCACTTACACCATTTATAAGCGTACGTGGAGCCAAAACAACTTTTCCGTCTTCAGTCAAAACGACAAAAGTAATTTCATCTGTTCCTGAAGTAGAAACCATGAAATCACCTGTTGTTGGGTTTGGTGAAACAGTTACTGAATTTAATGACTCAGCATCCAATCCTAAACACTCGTCAACCAAAATTGTGCTTACTGCTGTGTTTGAACAACTGTTAGCATCAGTATAGGAATACGTGATTGCAGAAGAACCTAAACCAGCAGCTGCAGGATCAAACATCCCAGCACTTACTCCGTTTCCTGAATAAGAACCACCTGCAGGAAGTCCACCAGAAAGTGTAATTGCTGCGTTGTAATCACACATGTCAGCAAATGTTCCTAAAGACACCGAAGGGTTTGCATTGATCACTGCATTCTGTGTTGCAGAATTCGAACAACCGTTCGCGTCTGTGTATGAATATGTGATTGTTGTAGTACTTGCACCCATTCCTGCAGGATCAAATGTGTTTCCTGAAACACCAGTTCCAGAGAACATTCCTCCAGCCGGAGTAGCATTCAACGTTACAACAGAAGCGTTCTCACATACAGGAGAAATTGCACTGAAGTTCACTGTTGGATTTGGATTCAATTGTACAGCAGCAGTTCCTGTTCCTACATTAGAACATCCAGCCATAGTAACCTGAGAAACAGTATAAGAACCGTTAGCTGTAACATTAACAGTAAGCGGACTAGTTGCTACTCCAGTAACAGTAGTTGGAGTTGTTCCATCCGTATAGGTAACATCCCATGGTCCAGAACCAGTTAAAGCAATACTAACAGGAGTTGAAGTGATTCCACAGAAAGATCCACCACCAGAAATACTTGCAGTTGGAGAAGTATTAACTGTTATTGAATAGGTATCAGAAGTTGCAGGACAAGCTCCAGAAGCAGCGATATCATTTGTTACAGTATATGTTCCTGCTGTAGATGCGCTTAAATCAATTGCTCCAGTTGAACCGTCAATTACCAATCCTGTTGTAGAAGAGAAAGTTCCTCCACTTGCACCTGAACCAAAGCTTGGCATAGGATCAACATCTGCCATACAGTACGCAGCTTGTGTATACGAGAAATCTGCAGAAGGTGCAGCTGTAATTGTTACAGACTGAGTTGAAGTGTTCGGACATGTTCCGGTAGTTGTATGCGTAACAGTGTAAGTTCCGTTAGTACTTCCAGCCAAATCAATTTCACCTGTTGAAGCACTTACAAAAGTTAAACCTGCTGTTGATGAATAAGTCCCGGCTGTACTTGCCGTTGGCGTTACATTGGAACCACCTGTACAAAGTGTAGAACTTGGATAACTGAACGATGCGTTATCCATAGGATTTACAGTTACAACTGTTGCCGCTGATGCTGGAGAAGTACAGCCAGCAACAGTTTGTGTGACTGTATAACTTCCAGATGTCGTAATATTGGTTGTTGGCGTATTCGCCGTATTTGACCAAAGATTTCCGGTTGCTGCAGAAGACGTTAAAGAAACACTACCTCCAGCACAGAAAGTTGTTGGTCCACCCGGTGTAACCGTTGGCGCTGCGGGAATTGCGTTTACAGTAATTGTATGTGTAACATAATCGAAACAGCTACTCCAAAAACCTCCGTTAGTTCCTAAAAGAACATCGTAAGCGCCGGCAGCCGGATGCGTATATGTTGTTGTTCCCGACCAAATGTATGGCGATAAATTATCCATATCATACACATAAGTTGAATCTGACGCTGCAGTTCCAAAGTAGGTGCGGAAAATCTGATAATTTGTCATTCTATTTCCTAAATGAGCAGCAGGAGTTGTTCCATTTGTATAGGTAACTGGTGTTCCCATACAAACTGAAGTTGCAGAAGGGGTGAACTGCGTGTTAATTGTATAGTTTACAATTGGTGCAACCACAGGCTCAAAATTGAACGGATTACCTGGGAAATTGGTAGCATCACCTGTTGTTAGTGTCAACGGAGAAACATATGCTCCAGCTGAACCCGGATAGTAATTTGATTTGTAGCGTGCAAAATCCTCATCGTAAGGCTGTCCAGCAGCACGATCGTTAATATAGAAATTAACTACTGACCCTGCACTTGTTGGAGCAATTACCAAAGCATAATTTCCAGTAACTGTAATCGGACTTGCGAAAGTCACATAACGGTACGCATTTGTCGTTCCTGTTAAAGTAACATTCCCACTTCCCAAAAGAGTTGTTGGTACGTTAGATGCATTCACACTGTAAACTCCAACGTTGACAGTGATAGTTGCACCTGAACTACTTGCACTTCTTCCACCAATAAATTCTGCTCCTGTTAATGAAAGAGAACCTGTATTCAGGAAAGTTTGTGAAATTGATTCAGCATCTGCCTGCCATGCATCAAAAATGTAAAAGTTCGCAGGAACTCCTAAAATCTGCTGCTTCGCTTGCGGGTAACGCAAGGTATCCACACACAAAATTGTTTTCACATGGTTTTCAGAAGGAAGCGGGTGTGATTTTAAAATGGTAGTTGGCGCCTGAGGAATTGAACCTTTTACCGCAGACTGTCCCCAACCTGAAAGGGTTGTCGCCAAAAGCGACAGTAACACTAATGTTTTTTTCATATAAATAGTTATTAATTGAGTGCAACTCGATGTAATAACTCCTGTATAGAAATTCTTGCGAATTGATTTAGAGTAGCCTCTAGTAGCAGTAGTAATAAATCGGGTTTGCGACCCTAATTTATATAAAAAAAAGCAATCGCATTAAATTTTAACATTCTAGATCCAATTAAGTGAATTATTTTGACCTAATTGATATGCTAATAGTTACAGAAAAAAGTCGAGACAAACTGCCTCGACTTTACTATTTTCTACAGCGATAAAACCGCTTTCCTTAGTGCAAGCTTTGTATCCCCTTCTTCCACCAAATCTATAGAAATAGCTTCAGCGTCATTTCCAAAAGTGATTTCAGTTGCAAGAACTTCATTTCTAACGTATTCTTCGTTCGTGAGAATAGCTTGTTTCAATTCTTCGGAACATTCAATCACTAACGAAATTCTATCGGTAATTTCTAAACCGGAATCTTTTCGAAGATTTTGAATTCTGTTCACCAATTCTCTCGCAATACCTTCCATACGAAGATCATCCGTAATTGTATTGTCAAGAGCAACTGTTAAACCATAATCTGAAGCAACTAGCCATCCTGGAATATCTTCAGCTCGGATCTCGAAATCTTCAGCGATCAACTCAATCGTTTCACCTTCAATTTGACCTTTCCAGCCTTTGTTTGTTTCCACTTCTGCAATTGCATGTTGATCCATTTGTGTAACAACAGCAGCAATAGCTTTCATTTGTTTTCCGTATTTCGGACCAATTGTCTTAAAGTTCGGTTTGATCGACTTCACAAAAACATTGTTCTCATGCGCCAACAATTCCAATTCCTTCACATTTACTTCGGAAAGGATTAACTCTTGAATATGTTTGATGTTCGTTGCGAAGTGTTCGTCCAAAATAGGAACCATGATTTTTTGCAACGGCTGACGAACACGGATTTTTTCCTTTTTACGTAAGCCAAGAACCAAAGACGAAACATTTTGTGCAATTTCCATTTGATCTTCCAGTTCAACATCGATCAAATCTTTGTTTGAAGCAGGGAATAAAGCCAAATGAACCGAATTCACTTTGTGCTTTCCGCTGATTGCATTCAAATCGTTAAACAAAACATCGGTATAGAACGGAGCAATTGGCGAACTCAACAAAGCAACAGTTTCCAAACAAGTATATAAGGTTTGGTAAGCCGAAATTTTGTCTTGTGTATAATCACCTTTCCAGAAACGTCTTCTACATAAACGTACATACCAATTCGACAACTGATCAGAAACGAAATCCTGGATCAAACGTCCGGCTTTTGTTGGCTCATAAGAACCATAAGCTTCGTCAACTTGTGCTACAAGTGTGTTCAATTTCGAAATGATCCAACGGTCAATTTCTGGTCTTTCGTTTATCGCAATATCTGGTTCACTATAATTGAAACCATCAATGTTCGCATAAAGCGCAAAGAATGAATACGTATTATAAAGTGTTCCGAAGAACTTCCGTTGAACTTCCGTAATTC
This sequence comes from uncultured Fluviicola sp., assembly GCA_965650275.1. GTDB lineage: Bacteria > Bacteroidota > Bacteroidia > Flavobacteriales_D > Crocinitomicaceae > Fluviicola. The sequence continues at coordinate 66,392 of CBFGNV010000006.1, forward strand.
CATCAACATCGAATTTCAGGTTATCCCAAGGCTGCGCATTCGTGATCATATACCAACGCGTAGCATCCGGACCGTATTTCGCCAATGTTTCGAAAGGCTCAACAGCATTTCCTAAACGCTTCGACATTTTTTGTCCGTTCTTATCTAGTACTAAACCATTCGAAACGACATTCTTGTATGCTACTGAATCGAAAGCCATGGTAGCAATTGCATGCAATGTATAGAACCAACCGCGTGTTTGGTCAACACCTTCTGCAATAAAATCAGCAGGATAAGAAGTTCCGTTATCAATCAAATCTTTGTTCTCGAACGGATAATGCCATTGTGCGTAAGGCATTGCTCCAGAATCGAACCAAACATCAATCAAATCACTTTCACGCTTCATTGGTTTTCCTGAAGCACTTACCAGGGTGATTTCGTCAACGTAATTCTTATGTAAGTCAATCTGTGCGTAATTCTCTTCCGACATATCATTTGGAACAAAATCAGCCAGTGGATTTGAAGTCATGACCCCAGCCGCAACAGCTTTATCACATTCAGCTTTCAATTGCTCAACCGAAGAAATACAAATTCTTTCATCACCTTCCTCAGTCGACCAGATCGGAATTGGAATTCCCCAGTAACGTGAACGCGATAAATTCCAGTCGTTAGCATTTTTCAACCATTCACCAAAACGCCCAGTTCCTGTTGAAGCTGGTTTCCAATTGATCGTATCGTTCAAGGCAATCATTCGCTCTTTTACATCGGTCACTTTAATGAACCAAGAATCCAACGGATAATATAATACTGGTTTATCAGTTCTCCAACAATGCGGATAACTGTGCACGTATTTCTCCACTTTAAATGCACGGTTCTCTTCCTTCAAATGAATGGAGATCAAAACATCCACGGATTTATCAGGAGCCTCTCCATCTGCGTAATATTCGTTCTTCACGTACATTCCTGCCCAATGAGCAACCTCCTTACGGAAGCGACCTTGCAAATCAACCAACGGAACAAGGTTTCCATTTTCATCGTTAATCAACATGGCAGGAACACCAGCTTCTTTCGCCACTTTCGCATCATCCGCACCAAATGTTGGAGCGATGTGTACTATTCCGGTTCCGTCAGCAGTTGTAACGAAATCACCTGAAATCACTCTAAAAGCTTCCTCCGGATTTTCAGCAGGAAGAACCCCAGGCAACAGTTGTTCGTAACGTATTCCGACTAAGTCAGAACCTTTGCATTCATCAAGCACTTTAAACGGAATATTCTTACCAGATTTATCGTAATTGGCAAAATCACTTTCAGATTCAGCTTGAACAAAACCTTTCCCAAAATGATTTCCAATCAAAGCTTTTGCAAGAATCAATTCAACAGGCTCATGTGTATAAGGATTGAACGTTGAAACCAAAACGTATTCGATATTTGGCCCAACACACAATGCAGTGTTTGACGGAAGTGTCCATGGTGTGGTCGTCCAGGCAAGAAAGAATGTGTTATTCGGTAATGCCATCCCCCTCGATCCCTCTTCAAAGGGGGAAGTGGTTCCTTCCACAACTTTAAATTGTGCAACCGCAGTGGTATCCGTAACATCACGGTAGCAACCCGGTTGGTTCAATTCGTGCGATGAAAGTCCGGTACCTGCAGCTGGTGAATACGGTTGGATGGTATATCCTTTGTACAACAAATTCTTGTTATACAATTCTCCAAGCAACCACCAAACCGATTCCATGTATTTGGGCTGGTAAGTGATATATGGATCATCCATATCCACCCAATAACCCATTTGTTCTGTCAAACGATTCCAAATATCCGTGTAACGCATTACCGCCTCACGACAAGCTTTGTTGTAATCCTCAACAGAAATTTTCTTTCCGATATCTTCTTTAGTAATCCCTAATTCTTTTTCCACACCAAGTTCAACTGGTAAACCGTGTGTATCCCATCCAGCCTTGCGCTTAACCTGAAAACCTTTCAATGTTTTATAACGACAAAAAATATCTTTAATCGAACGAGCCATTACGTGGTGAATTCCCGGTAAACCATTTGCAGATGGCGGACCTTCAAAGAAAACGAACGGTTTAGCTCCATCACGCGAAGTAATAGATGCTTCGAACACTTTTTCGTTTTTCCACTTTTCCAATACGGATTGTGCCACGTTTGGCAAATTCAATCCGGAATACTCATTATACTTTTGACTCATGGTCTTCAACTTAAATTAAGAGGAATTAAGGCATCAAAATCCTGAAAACAATCAGGATAGAAGCGTGCAAAGATAATGATTTCCGAGCGGAAAATAACCTCAGATATCGGGCAGAATTTCAAGGAATTTCGGGAAATCGGGAAATCCCGTTCATCGATGGTATAGCAAGGGATACAGAAAAATAACACCCAAACCTTCAACTCGCTTGTTGTCTTTAAGCGAAAATGTATCTTTGTTCTTCTGAAATTCAAAGAAAATGAAAGATCGCTCGCAAGAATTGATTGAAAGACGTGAAGCTGCGCAAGTTGGCGGTGGACAAGCCAGAATCGATAAGCAACACCAGCAAGGAAAATTAACGGCGCGTGAGCGTGTGACACTGTTGTTAGACGAAGGTTCTTTCAATGAAATCGGAATGTTTGTTGAACATAGAGCAACCTCTTTCGGATTGGATAAATTGAAAAGTCCAGGCGATGGTGTTGTTACTGGTTACGGAACTATCCACGGAAGAACGGTTTACGTTTTCTCTCAGGATTTCACAGTACTTGGTGGATCACTTTCTGAAACACACGCAGCGAAAATCTGTAAAGTTCTCGACTTAGCGGTTAAAAACGGAGCTCCAGTAATTGGATTGAATGATTCTGGTGGGGCACGAATTCAGGAAGGAGTTGTTTCATTGGCAGGTTACGCTGATATTTTCTACAGAAATACAAGAGCTTCAGGAGTTGTTCCACAGATTTCTGTGATTATGGGACCATGTGCAGGAGGAGCCGTTTATAGTCCTGCTCTTACCGATTTCGTTTTCATGGTGGAAGACACTTCTTACATGTTCGTAACCGGACCAAACGTTGTAAAAACGGTAACTCATGAAGAAGTAAGTTCTGAAGATTTGGGTGGTGCGAAAGCACACGCTGAGAAAAGTGGAGTAAATCATTTTACTGCTGTGAACGATGTGGAGTGTTTGAGAAAAGTAAGAGAACTAATGACTTACATGCCTCAAAACTGGATGGAATTGGCACCAAATTACTCGATGGCACCATTCTCGGTAGACAAACTAAATAAAATTAAAAACATAGTTCCTGATAATGCAAATTCACCTTACGATATTCGTGAAGTGCTTGATTGCATTATAGATGACGACACATTCACTGAAGTTCAACCAGATTTTGCAACTAACATAGTAGTTGGTTTCGCACGATTGGATGGACGTTCTATTGGAGTAGTTGCAAACCAACCGGCTTCAATGGCTGGAGTATTGGATATCGACTCATCAAGAAAGGGAGGACGATTTGTTCGTTTCTGTGATTCATTTAATATTCCGTTACTTGTATTGGAAGACGTTCCTGGATTCTTACCCGGAACAGATCAGGAGTGGCGAGGAATTATTACACATGGAGCGAAATTACTTTACGCTTTCTCTGAAGCCACAGTTCCGAGAATTACAGTGATTACACGTAAAGCATACGGTGGTGCATTCGACGTAATGAACTCGAAGAATATTGGAGCCGACATCAATTTCGCATGGCCAACTGCTGAAATTGCAGTTATGGGTGCAAAAGGAGCAGCTGAGATTATTTTCAAAAGTGAAATTGCCGCAGCTGAAGATAAAGAAGCAAAATGGAAAGAGAAAGAAGCTGAATATGCTGAAACCTTTGCAAATCCATACCGCGCGGCAGAACGAGGAATCGTTGATGATGTAATTCTTCCTGAAGAAACGCGAAGTAAATTGATTCAAGCGTTTAAAATGTTGGAGAAGAAAAGCGAATCGCTTCCGAAGAAGAAACACGGGAACATCCCGTTGTAATTCTATATGCCAAAATGCTAAAACCAACAGGGGTTAGCATTATAAACTTAGAATTCTACTCTTAAAAAGTGAACTTTTCGGAGCAAGACTTTTTTAGTTTTTAAAATTTTACATTTTGGAATTTAGAATTGGGAAAATTTTCAATTTTCCCTTATGTCTTTCACCATCAACTGTAATGTTGTTCTATCGTTCCAGGTATTGGATTCCAGGGTAAACACCACGTCAAATGCACATCCGGGAGCAACTAAATGTTCTCTATCTGCCATATTAAATGCGATTGCAGAAAGTGTGATATCGGTTTTCGGATCCAGGATCTCAATTTTCAAATGTGCACCTTTCAGAACACGGTAACTCTGTGCATAAACGGAACGAATGCAAAAAACCGGCTGTTGATTCAAGGGACCAAAGGGTTCCATCTGATCTTGCATCTTGTAAATACGTGGAATTTGATAAACCGATTCACCCGAAAGAAAGAAGTCTGAAAAACTCACCTCGTTGTCAATGATCACTTCTTCCGTTTGATCTTCAAGCGAAATTTTGTTCTTTACTATCAGGTCGAATTCATGCTTGAATTGCTCAAAATTGATGCTTTCCAGGGTCAATCCTGCCGCATGATGATGCCCACCAAACTTTTGCAGTAAATGACCGCACTCATTTATCGCCTCGTAAATGTTGAAATCGCCCACAGAACGTGCACTTCCTGTCAAAAGTCCGTTACTCTCCGTTAAAACAATTGTTGGACGATAATGACGCTCAATGAGACGTGAAGCCACTATTCCAACAACACCTTTGCTCCAGCCTTCTTTGAACAAAACGGTCGATTTGCGATTATTGAAGTCCGAATCTGACTCGATCAATTCGAGTGCTTCTTCGGTCATTTGTTTATCCAATTCTCTACGCTCGGTATTGTAACTATCAATTTCGTTTGAAATGGATTTAGCTGTTTTCAGGTCTGAGCTGAGTAATAATTCGACAGAACGACTTCCACTTTGTAAGCGTCCGGCTGCATTAATACGCGGAGCAATTGTAAAAACAACAGAAGTTAAAGAAAGCGGGAAACTGCGCCCAGCAACTTCAACTAACTGTTTAATTCCAATTCTAGGATTCGAATTCAGTTTTTCCAATCCAATTTTCGCCAAAACACGGTTCTCATCTGTAACCGGAACAATATCCGCTCCAATGGCAATAGCCACCAAATCCAACAAATTGAACAGTTCTTCCTTTTCCCAACTCATGTTTTCAAAAACCGCTTGAAGCAGCTTCCATCCCACTCCGCAACCGCACAGTTCTTTGTACGGATAACGGCAATTTTCTTGCTTCGGATCTAAAACAATGGCATCAGGAATTAGTTCTCCCGGTGTATGATGATCACAAACAATCACATCAATTCCTAAGCTCCGTGCGTAAGCAATATTGTCAACTTCTTTGATTCCACAGTCGAGTGTGATCAATAGATCAACATTCCTTTCCTTAGCGTAATCAATTCCCTTAGCAGAAAGTCCGTAGCCCTCTTCATACCTGTCGGGAATATAAAAATGCGTTTCTGTATGTTTTGAAAGCACACTGAACATCATTGCAACCGAGGTTGTTCCGTCTACATCATAATCTCCATAAACTAAAATGCGCTGTTTTTGATTAATTGCTTCACACAACCGATTACTTGCTAATTCCATGTTTAACATGAGGAACGGATCGTGTAAACTTTCAAGTGATGGATTGAAATATGAACGAATCTCTTCCTGAGTTGTAAGCCCTCGTTGGGCAAGCAAACTTGCCATTAGCGCGCTGATTTTTAAATCCTGCTGAAGTTGATTTGTAACATTAGTTTCGGGTGGCGTTTTTATAAACCAGCGTTTTTGCATAATTTCAGTTTTCTAATTAAGATATGAAAAAAGTTCTTTTCGGCACACTATTATTTTTGAGTTTCTCTGTCAATGCACAAAAAATGTTGCAATTCGCAGATGCTCAACCAGTAAACGTTTCGTCAACTTCAGTTTGTGACGAAACCTGCTTTGGCAGATACAAAGATGAGCAAACTGGCGCGACTTACGTTGTGGATGAAAACGGAATCTCTATAGAAACAATCGTTATTAATTTTGTAACCAGAGCGCAAATTCGTGAATCTTCGAAACTCAAACTAAGAGGTAATTATCTTCATGGTATTAAAACGAATGACTCTGTTCCTTGTGTTGAAGATGGCGATAAGGTTTACTACGGAATTCCTCAAAAAATGCTGATCATCGGAACTGGAAGTTTGAATTCTCTTAAACGAATTACATCAAAAAAGTACATTGTGAATTTTCACGAAGGACAATATTTTGAACCTTCACTTTTAACATTTGATGCAAAAGGTCTGCATATAACACATCCTGAACTGGAGTTTACTCCAATCTTTTCGAAATATCTTCAGGTTGCCACAATTACACGTTATGGAGAAAACGTAGCCATTATTTCGCCTACAAGTGATCAATGGAACGGATTAGAAACACTTTTGTTTACGGGAGATCCGATCAATTATAACAAGGAACTGTAAATGCAGAACTCAGAAGTTACCGCTCTGGTGAAAGAGCTTAATCATCCATTATTAGCAGGAATTGAGCATCTTCGTTCTATCGCTTTGGGATTAAATCTGGAAGAAAACATCAAATGGAACGGTCCAAATTATGTTTCAAACGGAAACGATAGAGTTACATTCAGAGTTCAATCTCCAAAACTTGTTCAGGTAATACTTCATTTAGGTGCTAAAACCGAAAAAATGCCTGACAAACCATTGATAGAAAAAACACACCCATTTATTGAGTTGAAAGGAAAAGACAGGGTAATCCTAACGTTTAAAACGAACGAAGAAATTCTGGAGAATTCAGAAATCATCGGTTCGATAATGGAAAAATGGATTCTACTTGCTTCCTAAGACCTGTACAAATTAACTCAATCCAATCACGCGTTTCCACCACGAAGCTTTCTTACCTTCATTTCCATAGCCGTAGGTGTACGAATAGCCTTGATTTAACTGTTTTACATCGTTCAACAGAATGCAGACATTGGACAACTTCTTCAGATTCACCAACTCTGAAATTCGATTCTGGAAACGCTTATCTACCATTCCAGAGCGAATGATGTATAAGGTAACATCAGCAAAACGATTGGTAGTTACTGCATCGATAACCAAACCAACTGGAGCGTTGTCTACCACAATATAATCGTACTCACTTCTCAATTCATCCATCAATTCACCCAATCGGTTACTCATTAATAGTTCGCTTGGATTTGGCGGAATATCTCCCGAGTGAATTACATCAATAGAATAGTTATTGTCATTAACTGATTGAATAACAGCTTCCTTCTTCAACTCCGGATTCGCCAGATAATTTGAAAGTCCGGAAATAGGTTTGATCCCTAGAATATCGGTAATTCGCGGTTTTCTCAGATCGGCACCAATCAATAGTACTTTCTTACCAAGTGCGGCATATATAAATGCCAAATTCACAGATATGGTAGACTTTCCTTCTCCTCCAATACTCGAAGTAACATTGATCACATTCGCACCGTTGCTACTGGACGAAACAAACGATAAGTTCGAGCGCAAAACCCGAAACGACTCAGAAATTGGAGATTGAGGATTACTCAATATCGTCATATCTTCCTTGTTTTTCGCGTGCGGAATATCTCCAACAATAGTTAAAGACAAGTCTTCAATATCTGCACGCGAATTGATTTTATTGTTGAACAAATTTCGAACATAAATAATTCCAACAGGAATTAAAATTCCAATGAAAACTGCAATGATATAGATGAGTCTTTTCTGCGGAGTAACAGGAATTCCGCTAGAATAAGCCGAATCAATAATTCGAGTATTAGCTACCGTTGCCGCCAGGGAAATTTCATTTTGCTCGCGTTTCTGTAATAAAAACAAATACAGACTTTCTTTGATTTGCTGCTGACGAAGAATATCCCGATACTCTCTCTCAAACAGCGGGATCGACGATATCTTTGATTGATAAATGGCCTCTTCACCCTTCAATTTTCTCAATTGCATTTGGGAAGAATTACGCATGTTTCGCAAACTACTTTCCAGGGAATTTCGCAATCCAGCCAGTTGTGATTCTATTCGTGCAACACCCGGATGTTTCTCACCTGAAACGTCTTTCAATCTATTTCTTTCAAGAACCAAGGTATTATACTGAGCTGTCATCTCACCAATTGAAGGATCTTTAAATCCAAGATTGGCTGGTAAAAGTTGTTCGTAACCGTTTTGTTGCGAAATCACATCGTTCATAAAATCAGCCAGATTCATTTCGATACTCGCATCAACCACCTTTTTTTCAATATCGCCTTCTTTACCTAAATAGGTTGCTGCATCGGTTGTTACATCCACCAAATGGTGCTCCGATTTATAGCTCGCACCTTCCTTTTCAACATCACTCAATTCAGCTGCAATAAACTTCATTCTATCATTGATGAATTCCGTTGTATTTTTCACCACTTCGTTCTTGCTGTTAATGGCATTTTCCTGATGAACAGCAATTAATTTATTCAGAATGGCATTGTTTTTCTCTACGTTGTGTCCCTTGACCTTTAGCAATAAGATATTCGCTTCTTTACTTGCAGGTTCTACCACCAAATTTTGTCGAATGGCAGCCGCCACTTCATCAACAGGATTAAGGCTTACACGAATGGCTTTTCCGATCCATTTACTTTTAAAATCACTGGTTTTCTCCAAAATGATTTTTCCAACCGGTAATTGAAGTACAACCCCATATTTTTGAGTAGTAGATTTCAACCCTTTACCAGCAGTAATGGTATACTCAGTAGCTGACGTCATTGTAATATCGAACTGGTAACGTTCTTTGTAATAAAGGCTATCCGCTATCACAGGTCGAATGTGGATAGGATTTGCATCATACAATTCTGAGCGCACCAAACCAGTGGTTGTTCCCAAAATCTGATATTTCCAATGCAATTGAAGATCACGAACCACTCGTTCCATTATAGAACGCGATTTGTAAAGCTCAATTTCATCTTCTAGAACGCTACCACCATTTGCCAAGCCCAGATCCTTGAGCATTCCCAATTCTTCAGACATGCTCGTATTTCCTTCTTGCTCAATAAGCACAGACGCGGTACTTTCGTAACTAGGCGTTTGATAACGGGCATAAATCCATCCTAAAAAAAGGCAAAGGATTGCGGAAGCCACCAACCATCGCCAATGTTTTAGGTAAACCTCCATCACTTCTCTGATTGAAACTGTAGTTTCCTCAGTATCGTTTGATTTAAAAATCATTTTTTTTCTAATCTTTTATCTTGCAATCAATGCAATAGTTGTAACAATCAGTGATGTTACCGAAATCAAAATCGGTCCTGATGTTCTCCAAAAAGTTCCTTCTGATCGAGCTGCGGCATTGGGCTGTACATAAACCACATCATTCTGCTGCAGATAATAAACAGGTGAGCTAAAAATCTCGTTTGTTGTGAGGTTCACTTGGTATTCTTTTTTAACACCACAGGAATCACGGATTACCTTAACGTTTTCACGAACGCCAGACATTCTCAAATCGCCAGCCAAGCCAATGGCTTCCAACATCGTAATTCGTTCATTTGGAATCTTGAATGTTCCAGGTGTTTTTACATCACCAAGAACAGTAATCTTGAAATTGAGAATTTGGATCTGAACCGTTGGATTTTTCAATTGTCCTTCCAATTTCAGAATGATTTCGTCTTCCAACTGCATTCTACTTTTTCCAGCTACCGTAAATTTTCCTAGAATCGGTAAACTGATTTCTCCTCTCGCATTCACCAAATAACCAAATTGTGCAGGATTTCCACTTGTATAACCTTGGTTAGCCGCTGTTGTTGGTGCCGGCAAATTATAAATGGATGCAGACTCAGGATCTTCAGCGGTAATAACTACTGACAATAAATCATCGACCTTAAAAACTGGAGTAAATCCAGGCGAGGAGACCACCAGTGTGTCGCTCTTCGAACTTTGGAAATAAACCGTTTTTTCCTGTGTCTTGCAACTTGTTAGTGGTGCTAATAATAACAGGAATGGAAAGAAATAAGTACAAATTTTTAGCATTCCACTTTATAAATAATTTTAAGTACAAATATAACAACTCGTCGATTAACGGAATAAATAGAAGGATGCAATCATAGAGATTACCAGGTTAAAATTAAAAACTCTTAACATTCTTATCAATCATGCCCAATACTTCGGGTTCGTCTATTACCTCGGTTCTAGAATTCTTTAGCTTATGTAAATATATTGTGAGAACTGTCAGCATTAATAAGATAATAAGCACTGTAAAATAAACATTGGTCGTTTTGACGATGAACGCAATAAGACAAATCCAGATTATATTAAACATAGCAATAGAAAAACTTGCCTTCGCATGGGATATCTCATAAGAATCAATCACCAAATGATGCATGTGGTTTCTATCAGCAGTGAACAACCCCTTTCCTTGAATCAAACGAATGGTAAACACGCGTCCAGTGTCATACAACGGAATGATCAGAGAAGCAACAATTAATACCGGTATATTCACCCTGTCAAAGGGCAGTTTACTAAGTGAAACTGGATCTAGAGTCATCAAACGAACAGACATTAAGCCCAGCATGAATCCAATCAACATAGAACCGGTATCTCCCATAAAAATTTTATTCTTGGTTGATAGGTTAAAAAAGAGAAAGCCGATCAAAATTCCAACCAATACTAAACATGTTAGCGCCATAAAATGGCGCTCTGCCATCAAGAAAAACGCTGCAAAATTTGAAAAGGACACCATACCAATTGAAGCAGCCAAACCATCTATTCCATCAATGAAATTGAAAGCATTCATGATTACAATCATTATCCCAAACGCTAGCAGAATTCCTAACCAAATTGGGATCTCTCCTATACCGCAGAAACCATGCAAGCTGGTTATTTGAAAAATTGGATTCACTATGATGAACCCGCAGGCCAGAAATTGTCCTATTAACTTAGTTCTTGGAGTGAGCACCACCAAATCATCTTTGAGTCCTAAAAAGAATAAAAGAACCAGTGCCGGATTTAAGCTAGCTGAGACACCATAACTATCGAAATTATAATTGAAATAAAATGAAATAACAAGTACAATGTAAAAGGCCATACCGCCTAAACTAGGGACACATTCTTTATGAGAACTTCGTTCATTTGGATTATCCATTAGTCGTTTGAAACGAACAACAGCAATAATCTTGGGCATCAAAAAGCACGTTCCTAAAACGGCTAGCAGGAGTGTAGTGGTTCCTCTTGTTAAAATATCTTGCATGTATAGTGGGTTTGTGTCATAAAGACTTAAAATTTAATCCATTCGGTTTTTTGTCTTCAACAATCAGTGGCACTCTCTTAAAAATTCACACTATTTTCATTATTATGAACACCAATCGAAAGGTTGGAAAACCTTTTATTGTAGTGATTTTTCCATTAGCGAATTTCTTGCAAGAAAAGGTTATTTGTCATTCTTAACTATAAGAACCTCATTATAAAAGCACTAAATCAGTATTAACACTTAGAACATTCATCTATATCAATTTGCTTAAGTAAAAACAGACAAGTTGCCATATACTCGTTATTTACCTTTTAAGTTTTCCCAGAATATAAGCCAACTGAATTTTGGTATGCTATTTTGATGAATGATATACATGTGACTATTCAATTATTTGATCAATACCTATTACTATTAGAAGAAAATTTCTTTCCAGCTCGAATTTCCTGTATTTGTTGGAGTCTGGTTCTTCTTTGGCGCGTTTTTATGAGTGCTTTTCCTTGTCGGAGATTTCCGAATTTCTTACGTTTGATTTTATGCAGAAAAACCGCCGCAATAATCACCGTTAATACGATAAAGGCACTAGCCACATAAATATTGGAGAGTTTCAGCACGATGGAAAACACAATTACCCCAATTATATTTACATTGGCAATATAAAAACTGGCCCTTCTGTGCGAGAGCTTGTAAGCATCAATCAATACGTGATGTAAATGATTTCGGTCTGGTGAAAAAACACCTTTTCCATTTAAGAGACGGATGATAAAGACACGTCCAGTATCAAAAAGTGGAACAATCAGAAAAGAGATAATTACAATTGGAATGTCAACAGCGTTAAACGGCAGACGATTGATCGATTCATGGTCGAGCGTCAAAAAACGAACCGACATTGCTCCCAACATAAAGCCTAACAGCATCGACCCCGTATCACCCATAAAAATCTTGTTCTTCGCAGAAAGGTTGAAGAAAAGAAAACCTATCAGCATACCAACCATGGTTAGACAAATCAAAAAGAGAAAATAGCGTTCGGCCGAAAAGAAAACCACGGCAAAACCTGAGAATGCAACGATACCTACTGAAGCTGCCAAACCATCGATTCCATCAATTAGGTTAAATGCGTTAATTACAGCCAACATCACAATTAGTCCGATGGCAAATCCCATCCACGGATTGATCTCATCTATCCCGAAAAAACCGTGAAGGGTGCTAATTTCGAACTTACTGTTGAACAGAATGAATAAACATGAGAGTGTTTGACCAATTAACTTGGTTTTTGGTGCAAGAACAACTAAGTCGTCTTTGAGTCCAAGAAAAAACAAGATGGTAAGTGCCGGATACAAGCTTGTAGAAACACCGAATGTATCAAATCGGTGATTGAAGTAAAGGGCAATCATTAGAACGATAAAAAATGCCATTCCGCCCAAACTTGGGGTTGCACTGATATGTGAACTTCTCTCATTCGGGCTATCCATTAGTTTTTTGAATCGAACGATTGAAATTATCTTAGGAACCAAGTATGCAGTAGCCAGAATTGAAGCTACAAAAACCAATAGTGCATGCATTAATAAATTACTCATTTCATCTTCCATTTTTAAACACTCACCTACATCTAATGATGCAAATGAGTTCACTATTCTGCGTTTATATTTTGTTCTTTTTGGACAATAGTTGTCCAAAGCATTGAGTGCTAAAACCTAACATTTAAAAAAATGATATGGTATTACACGACATTGCCCAAGATCTCTCAAGGAGTTTTCACGTTGGTAGTTGTTCGGATAACTGATGAGTTTGAAGAGCTTCAGTTATACATTTGATTTTAAGTATATTAACCTAATTAGGTTTGTTTCCTGGATTTAGAGCGGCGTTCAACAATCAATTTCTATGCCATATAATCAAATTCAATTCTTTTTTTTAAATTTTTCTTTAATAACATACCATATAAACTCCGGCATTGAAATAAGGTTGCGTCGGGCTAATCTTTTTGGTTCTTTTATGAAACGGACAAACCACTCCAGTCCTATTTTTATCCAAAACGGATGTGGTCGTTTTACTGTTCCCGCATAAAAATCAAAAACAGCGCCAATGGAACAAATTACTCCTGATTGAAGTTTATCCTGATGTTCAAAAACCCATTTTTCCTGTTTAGGCGCGGTCATTCCAACAAATAAAAAATCGGGAGTGAAAGCATTCACTTTTTGAATCATTTCCAAATTTTCAGCTTCAGAAAAGCTTGGTTTGTATGGCGGACTATAAGAATCCACAATCAAATTGGGATATTCCTTTGATAATCGTTCCTTGATTTTATTCAATGTGTTTTGAGATGCTCCCAAATAAAAAACTCTCTTTCCTTCACTATTGGCTTTGTCAAGACAGAACTGATGTAAGTCTGCTCCTGCAATTTTCTGTATTCGCTTTCCTTTCAAGAATTTAGCCGCGATAACAATTCCAATTCCATCTGGCAATAAGATTGTCGACTCTAAAAGCGCCTTTTTGAATACTGCATCTTTTCTCGCTACACAATAGGAGTGAGGATTGATGGTATTAACGATCTGCTTCTTTCCCGTTGATCCAATTTGATCCAAAGATGTGGTTATCTTATATTTCAGAACTTCCACCTCCATTACTGACGTTTTTAAGTATTTCTGTCATTCTAAACTCGAATTGCACCATTGTAAATTGTTTCATGTATTTATCATGGGCTCTTTTCCCCATTTGAACTCGCAGTTCCTGATTCAGGATTAATCGTTTAATATTCTCGCTTAACGCTAAAATGTCTCCTTTTTCTAAAAGTAAACCTGTTTCGTTATGCTCTATAATATCCGGAATTCCTCCTTCAAACGTAGAGATGGTAGGCAAACCAACGCTCATGGCTTCAAGTAAAACTAGTGGGAAGCATTCTTCATGTGAAGGATGCACTAATATATCAGCGTTTTGCAGATAAGATGATTTTTCATCATCAACCTTTTTACCCAGATAAACAACATTATCTTGTAGTCCAACATTCTTAATCTTATCCATTAACTCATTCTGAGTCAATGTACCTTCTCCACCGATTATATTACATTTGAAATTAATTCCCTCCTTTGTTAAAATCTCAAGTGCGTCAAGCAAATCCAACACACCTTTAGAAACTGCCAGATTTCCTATAAACAACAGGATTGGCGCTTCTTTAGAATGTTCTTTCGTGACTTTCGAAGCAATTGGAATAATTCCATTTGGACAAATATGAATCTTATCTAGAGTCACATATTTTTCAATGTCCATATAGAGCAATTGAGATAATAAAATAACATCGGCATTTTTAAAGACTCTTTTATACAGCCAGTTGTCCAGTTTTTTATGCTGATTTGTTGCAATTCCTTTATTATGAAAGTGGAAAATGAATTTCTTTCCAAACATTTTTAAAAACAATACAATCAACGCATCTTTATAAAATCCCGTTCCTTTCGCCGTAATTGTCATATAAATGACATCTGGATTAAACCTGAAACGCAGTTTTAGAGCAGTAAAAATAAGCTTCACATATCTCCACAATTTTCCAAAACCACTCTTTCCAATATCATCAACAGAAGTTGAAGTTCCCAGGTTAAGAAAATTCGTCTCGAACTGAGTATTTATTTGTTCACTGTTCTTTATGAATTGCCCAACAACCGCTGCTCCATGAATGGGAGGCGGAAGATGCAGAATAAAGAGAATCCTTTGTTTTTTCGCAGCCATCTTAACGCAGTATCGTATTGATTAGCTTATACTTTACCCTCTGAACTAAACTATGTGGACGAAGAAACTGTTTCATCGTATTTTTGTCCAAAATAGGTTCTCCTTTAAAAAGAAAGGTCTCTTTCAACTCAGTATCCAACTGTGTCTTGAATCTTGAATACTTCTCTTTAGTATGGCTGGCGTCTACAGAATCAAAACCGATGTTAACTGATTTAGATAAAATAGGATAAACAGAGAATAAATCATATTTGAATTGATGATAACACCAACGAATTGCCCATGAATCAATTTTACCGGTCATTTGCCTGTGGAGCATTCCAGACATATCAGACCCCATTAAATTGAATTTTTTTTGTAAGCTGGTGTTTGCCTGAAAACTTGAATAATCTTTTATCTCCCAATCTATTTCTTGCCATCTGTCTTTCCAAGTTCCCCAACAGGCACTATTGGATCGTTTGGTGAAATAAACATCATCTGTTTGCTTTGTTTTAATTGGCATTGACCATCCACTAATTGAAAAAATACGTTCTCGTTTATGATAATAATCCAATGCCGCATTCATGAAACTCAAAAAATTCGGACTGGTAATCACGTCGTCTTCAACAACAATAATGCGCTCCTTTGATTCCAATACCGTTTTCACTCCGTTGATTATTGAATTTGCCAATCCACGATTTGTTTCAGCTGCAATGACTTGTACAGAATTAAAACCCTCAATCCCATTTAGATAATTTCTCACTTCCTTAACTCCATTCGAATCCGAATCACCTTTTGGCCCATCGGAGAAAACGATTAAGTCTGAATTCTTGGCAAGACTATTAGCTGCGAGCGCTTCAATTGTCAAGCTCAAGGTATCAACCCTTTTGTACGCAAACACAACAACTGGAGCTAAATTGATATTAACAGTGTTAAACTTCATCTCTCAATTTTTGTGTTTGATTTATCAGTAATCTTGAATTCTTCAATTTTAGTTCTTTAGCAGTAGCTTGATTGGTAAATAAATACAGCCAAAAAATCAATGTAATCAGGATAACTGGCTGAATAAGAAAACTCTCGAAAAACGCACCACACATTATTCCAATAAGCACGGCGTTAAGTGCAGATTTTCTCATCTTTCTCAAATTAGAGATGAAATAAAGTAGTATGGCTATAAATCCTAGAAGTCCTGTAGCGGCAAAAAACTCGATATAAGAATTGTGAAAATAAAGGAAATCAATTCGATCGAAGTAATAATTCGCTGACTTGTTTTGTGTTAAAATCTCATTGTTTAAACCAAAAATGCCGCGACCACTGAATATGGATTCTTGTTCGTAATAACCTAAAACATAGCTCCAAATAGTACTTCTTCCTGTAGTAAGTTGCAGAACACGTTCATTCAGCAAAAAGCTATAAATATTACCCATATATATCACCAAACCTGTTAGTGAAGCAAGAACGATCCATCTATATCGAATGAGAAATCTGATAATACTATTCGCAAAAAGTAGCAACGTGACGATTGCCAAAATCAGTTGCGCATTACGTGAGTTACTGAGAATAACAATGAATAAATAGACAGAAAACCATATCAAATGCTTTTTAGATACTTTGTCGAATTTCAATAACAACAAATGTATAATAGCGCCACAAACGCCATAAATTCCCATTTGGATATAACTGTTATAGAATAATCCTAAGCCAATTCGATCATCAAGTTGGTGCCAAACGGGAATACCAAAACCAAGTCCTATAAGTGACCAAAAAACAAGATTTTCATTCAGTACTTTCGACAAACAATGAGTAACCACTAAGAGTATTGATGTTTTACTAGATCTGCTTTCAAAAGTTAACGCATCAACAAGGAGATAGAAAAAATAAATGTAAAGAATGAAGGTGACGTTTGTTATGAGCGTTTGGTTATCCATTATTCCCGTTAACAGTTGGTACACAGAAAACAGAATACAAAGGATCCAAAAAAGGAACAACCAACGATTACCACTTGTAAAACGAATTAATCGTCTCTGAGTGGATAACAACACCAAACCCACACCTAAAACAGCAAATTTTCCAATTTTAGCGATTTCCGAAACAAATGGTATCTCAGAAATTCCATTTGCAATGATGAGCGTAATAAACAGATATAGAAGCCGTCTACTTATGATATGAATATTTGGTTTTACCTCAAGCTTGAACATCTGAAACGTTGTTTTTACTTAATCGAAACAAAATACTTAACCCTAAAAAATAGCAGATATTGGCAAACAAATAGGCGATTGATAATGCAGTTGAAGCACTAACCAATTTAGTCAGAATTAATATATAACCAATGAGCAAAATCCCAAAATCTCTGAGAATGCGCATCCAGAACATCATCCAATTTCGATCAACTGACATAAAATACTGATTATAGACATTACTCATGCTCATAAACACAGTACTTACCAATAAAAACAAAACGGGTTCAAAAAGTCCCTGAAAACTGTCTCCATACATTCCATTAATCAATGGAAATCCCACTATTAAGATCAGCACAGGTGCAGCGGTAAGAATCAGATTTAACGTCAATGATTTGGAAACCACTTTCTGCAGCGATCGAATGTCATCATTTTGAGCAGAAAAGTGTTTCAACATTACATTTCTCAAAATAGATGGAATGAACAAAACAATGCTTGACCACTGAGTTGCCGCATTAAAAATCCCCAATTGACCGTTATTCGAGTTCCAAAGAATAATCAAAAAAACCAAGATACTTGAAGCTCCATATATGATTTCTTGAAGAGCCAATGGTGTGCTAAACTTCATCAGTTTTTTGGACAATCCCTTTTCATAATTCGACTCTGAGAAATCACTCCCACATCGTTTTATTAGAATTGCGAATAGAACAACGTTAACGAGCTGAGAAAAAACAAGTGAAATGACTGCACCGAAAAAATCGAACCACACCACACCGATTAATGTTGAAATGAAAGTAATGATACCTACAATCAGATTCCATTTCGCCATTTCCTTAAACGCCCCATAACCGGCCAAAACACCTGTTTGAGTTGTTGTAATTGCATTAAGAATAATCCAACCAGCAACCAATTTTAAGTAAAACGACAAATGAGGCAATTCAAAATATGCCTTAGCAACAAAATCTGAAAATAGAAACAATAAAAAGGCAAGTGTGGAGCTTATAACAACCGTAATTCTCAATGAAGAAAAAACAATTTGTTTATTGTTTCCAGTCTTCTTCGCTTCGGCAATGAACTTGGTCGCAGAATAACCCAAACCAAAAGTAGAAAGCATACCAATGTTTACTACGATATTTCTGAGTAGTCCATATTCTCCGTACAGCTCCTTCTCCAAAATCCGAGCAACCACAATAGCAGAAAGGAAAGCCAAAACCTTTGTCATGGCATTACCAGTAACTGCCCAAAAAGAGTCAATCAATAATGGACTTGAAGTAATACGTTTTACAATTGCTTTCAAACTAATTATCGATTTTCACTTCTTTTAGACTCTCAATATTCTCCAAAAACCATTTGTATGTCTCTTTCATACCATCTTCCAAAGAAATAGCTGCCTTCCAACCTGCTCTCTCCATCTTTGAAACATCCATTAACTTTCGAGGGGTTCCATCTGGTTTCGTGGTATCCCAAATAATCTCACCAGTATGTCCAACCGTTTTCTGAACGAGTAGAGCAAGTTCCTTGATCGTCAAATCACTTCCCGTACCCACATTATACAAATGTTCTTCTAGTTTGTTTTCAAGTGCAAAAACAACAGCTTTCGCTAAATCGTCAACAAACAAAAATTCTCTCATTGGAGTTCCTGAACCCCATAGTGTAACGGCAGTGTTCCCGTCTAATTTTGCCTCATGAAACTTTCTCATCATTGCCGGAAGCACATGTGAAGTATTGAGATCAAAATTATCGTGGATTCCATACAAATTCGTAGGCATTAAGCTAACGAAATCCTTTCCAAACTGTTTACGAATTGCCTCGCAAGCTTTGACTCCTGCAATTTTTGCAATAGCATACCATTCGTTGGTTGGTTCTAGCGGTGCCGTGAGCAAAAATTCTTCTTTCAAGGGTTGTGGAGCCAATTTTGGGTAAATGCACGAACTTCCCAAAAAAATGAATTTCATCACACCTTGATTATGAGCAGCATCTATCAAATTGTTCTGAATCTGCA
Source organism: uncultured Fluviicola sp. (assembly GCA_965650275.1). Classification (GTDB taxonomy): domain Bacteria; phylum Bacteroidota; class Bacteroidia; order Flavobacteriales_D; family Crocinitomicaceae; genus Fluviicola. The sequence goes on from CBFGNV010000006.1 coordinate 85,539, forward strand.
GATTCTCCATTAGAAAAGGGTATGGGAACTCATTATTGGCCAAGATCCCTCCCACTCTTGCAGCGGTATCAATCACAACATCCGGTTTCTCATCAATGAAAAACTTATTAACGTCACTTTGACATCTCAAATCGAGTTCAGCAGATGTTCTAACGAGAATTTGGGTGTAACCAAGCTCATCCAGTATTCTGCATATAGCTGACCCAACCATTCCTCGATGTCCAGCTACATATATTCGTTTATTCTTCACAGACATTAACTTAACTGTTCAAATCGATTTTTGCCTCATGAAGTTTCTTCACGAATTCCAAATCATGCTTCATCATAATTCTCACCAGCTCTTCCAAACTTGTTTGATTTGGATTCCATCCTAGCAACGTTTTTGCCTTTGCTGGATTACCTAAAAGTTGATCTACCTCCGCAGGTCTAAAATACTTCGGATCTACCTCAATAATGACTTCTCCTGTAGCCGCATTAATTCCCTTTTCTTCCACTCCTGTCCCTTGCCAATTCAGCGAAATTCCCGCTTCCAAAAATGCCAACTCACAAAACCTGCGCACCGTATGCATTTCTCCAGTTGCAATTACAAAATCTTCTGGCTCTTTATGCTGAAGCATCAACCACATGCATTCTACGTAATCCTTTGCATACCCCCAGTCTCGGCGAGCATCAAGATTACCCATGTAAAGTTTGCGCTGTAATCCGTTCGCTATTCGACTTGCAGCGAGTGTAATTTTTCGCGTTACAAACGTTTCTCCTCTTCGTTCACTTTCATGATTGAATAAAATTCCGTTTACAGCAAACATCCCATATGATTCGCGGTAATTTTTAGTTATCCAAAACCCGTATTGCTTTGCTACTCCATAAGGTGATCGTGGGTAAAATGGTGTAGTTTCAGATTGCGGAACTTCCTGTACCTTACCGTAAAGCTCTGACGTTGAAGCTTGATATATTCGACAAGATTTCTCCATTCCTAAAATTCGAACCGCTTCTAATATTCTAAGCGTTCCAACGGCATCTGATTCAGCTGTATATTCTGGAACCTCAAACGAAACTTTGACATGACTTTGAGCAGCAAGATTGTAAATTTCGCTTGGTTTTACCAATTGAATGATTCGGATCAACGAACTAGAATCTGTCATATCTCCATAATGCAATTCTATCTTTCTATGCTGATGAATATCCTTAATCCACTCATCAAAATATAAATGTTCGATTCTGCTTGTATTAAAATAAGACGCTCTTCTAATGATCCCATGAACTTCATACCCCTTCTTTAATAGAAACTCGGCAAGAAACGATCCATCCTGACCTGTAATTCCCGTAATCAGCGCAACCTTTTTACTCATTTCGATGTTAATTTAATTCATATTTTGAAACGCCCCATTAACAAAAATGAGACCGAAATTCAACAACCGTAATCAAAAAGTAGTGTAATTCTGTTTTGTTCTCTGAACGTGAATGGTGTACGTGATAGCAAAAATGGAAATGCCTTTGAAAGGCAATTAAAACAACAGATAAAAATTTGTATTTTCTAAAACCAAAAACGAATTACACACAGTATTTATCAATACCATTCTCACTTAAGAGAAATCATCAATCTGAAAAACTGAGTCTTATGCGGTTTAGCGGGCCAAAGATACCCTTTTTAGGTATTTAAACAATGCTAAATGTTAAAATCAACTCTTTTTTGTTGTTTTTTCAGATATATAATCCGTTGTAGCACTACTATTTAGGAGTACTGTCCCGTTTTATTTACAACAATTAAGCATTTTTACTTAGCATAATTTACGTATCGTTTCTCTATGTTTGTTCCAACGCACTATAAATAAACGAAAATGAAACTTGTCTATTCACTTGCCTTTTTAGGACTACCTATTGCTGTATCAGCACAAACGGATTTAACTTCAATGAACAAATGGTCAGTTGGAGTACAACTTGGGGCACATGATGGAATGGCTCCTACAGCAGGAACAACAAAATTGTATCAAATTCAACATTTTGGTGTTAATGGACGCTACATGTTGAATAACAGAATCGGAGTTCAATTGGGTTTGAATTATGATCTTTTCGATTTTTTGAACAAGCCTTACAACACGTATTATCTGAGAACTTCCATTGAAGGAGTTGTGAACGCTGGCGACATTCTTCATCTCCCGCAAATCAGTTCAAAAATCGGACTTCTTGTGCATGGTGGATTCGGAGTATCAAACATGTGGTCAAACAACAATCCAACTTATTCGAATAGTGAACCATTGGCCGATAGATCAGACGAGATGTTAAATTTCCTTTTTGGAATGACTCCACAATTGAAATTAAACGAAAAATGGTCGGTGAATGGCGATTTGTCTTTCATCTTTCATGCAAGACAGTCCAACCGTTTCGACATGCAAGCGAAGAACAACCACGGTGCAATTGATGGGTACATGTTAAACTTAAGCATAGGTGTTACACGCTACTTCGGGAAGAATAAATCTCACGCTGATTGGACAAAAACCCAGTATTCAGAAGGAATGGAACTGCTTCAAACAAGAGTTCAACAACTGGAAGATCAAACAAAGGATGATGACAAGGATGGTGTTCCGAATGGAATTGATATGGAACCTGAAACCCTAACTGGAAGCCTTGTTGACTCAAAAGGAGTGGGTTTGAAGGATTCTGATAACGATGGAATCGCTGATACTTATGATTATTGTCCGGATGCCGCGGGACCATTCTCTACCAACGGTTGTGTTGATTCTGATAAAGATGGTGTTGCCGATAAAGAAGACGAATGCCCACAAACTGCTGGTGTTATGTCGAACAAAGGATGTCCGATCGTAGCAAAAGAAACGAAGGAGATCATGGCGAAAGCGCTTCAGGGTGTTCAGTTCGATTATAGAAAAAATGAGTTGTTACCAAGTTCTTTACCTGTTTTGGATGAAGTTGTAAAGGTGCTGGAAGATAATCCTGAATACTCCCTGAACATCGATGGTTATACGGATAATCTGGGCGATGAAACAGAAAATATCGGTCTGTCAAAACTCAGAGCTCAGAATGTTGCCAATTATTTGGTTTCGAAAGGCGTTCCCCCCAATAGAATTTCAGTTAAGGGTTTTGGAGAAGCTTATCCAAAGGCAAGCAATGATACCCCGGAAGGTCAAGCTCTAAACCGACGCGTTGAGTTCAGCATCTCTTTCAATTAAAAAACACAAATGATTAAAACAGGAACCGCTTTTTGGTTCCTGTTTTTTATTGTTAAAACTCAGTATTTCCCACTTTCTTTTTTTTAAGATTCGGATTATTCCGTACTTTTGCAACAAATTCACAAGTTATGAGATTAGGTACAACAGAAATCATTTTGATCCTAGCAGTAGTTCTTTTGTTATTCGGAGGGAAGAAAATTCCTGAATTAATGAAGGGTCTTGGTAAAGGAATGAAAGAATTCAAGGACGCTAGCAAAGGAGAAGATTCTTCTACAACTCCTGCTGCTGAAGAGAAAAAATAGCCTAACTATTTCAGATGTACAAATCGTTTTCGGAAGTAAAAGTTGCACTTGCCGCAGGTAAAACTGTGGTTAACGTCGTCAATGACTATTTAAAAGTTATTGAGGAAAAAAAGCACTTGAATGCCTTTTTGGAGGTGTTTGAGAAAACCGCACTTGAACAAGCCGAAAACGTTGATCAAAAGATCAAAAATGGTACAGCTGGAAAGCTTGCAGGTATGGTCATTGCTATCAAAGACAATATCTGTTATGCAGGACACAAAGTAAGTTGTTCTTCTAAGATCTTAGAAGGATTTGAATCACTTTTTACGTCAACTGCGCTTCAACGTTTAATCGATGAAGATGCCGTTATTATTGGTAGAACGAATTGTGATGAGTTTGCTTTTGGAAGCTCGAACGAAACGTCTGCTTATGGGAAAGTATTGAACAACTTGAACGAAAAATGTGTTCCCGGAGGTTCATCAGGCGGATCAGCGGTTGTTGTTTCGGCTGGAATGTGCACGGCTTCTCTTGGATCCGATACAGGTGGTTCAATTCGTCAACCCGCTTCTTTTACAGGAACAGTAGGTTTCAAACCCACTTACGGTAGAATTAGTCGCTACGGATTAATTGCTTATGCTTCTTCTTTCGACCAAATTGGTCCATTCACAAACAACGTTGATGATTGTGAATTGCTTTACGCTGTTATGGCGGGGAAAGATAAAATGGATTCAACCAGTCTTTCTGCTCCGGTAACAACTTCTTCAAACAATTTCTCAGGAAAGAGAGTTGCTTATTTGAAAGAAGCTGTTGAGCACGAAGGTGTTGAGCCAGAAGTGAAAGCTAAAATGCTTGAAGTTATTGATAAACTGAAAGCTGACGGACATACAGTTGAAGCTGTAAGTTTCCCTTATTTGGACTTTCTGGTTCCAACGTATTACGTTCTTACCACTGCAGAAGCTTCTTCCAACTTATCACGCTTTGATGGTGTTCATTATGGACACAGATCCACCGAAGCTGTTGGTGTGGAAGAAACGTACATAAAATCAAGAACAGAAGGCTTTGGTCCCGAAGCAAAACGCAGAATCATGGCTGGAACTTTTGTTCTTTCTCATGGTTATTACGATGCTTACTACACGAAGGGAATGAAAGTTCGTCGTGTAATTAAAAATAAAACAAAGGAAATCTTCGCTAATTATGATGCGTTGATACTTCCGACTACTCCTTCTTACGCATTCGAAAGCGGTTCAATTACCGATGGAATTCAGATGTATTTGCAAGATATTTTCACGGTTCATGCTAACCTGGCTGGAAATCCTGCAATTTCGCTTCCTATCGGAAATCATACTACTGGAATGCCTTTCGGAATTCAGGTAATGACCGACGACTGTAAAGAAGATACTTTATTCTCATTTGCTCACTATCTGATGCCTTCAGATAGCTAAAACCCTTTGCCTATGATGCGTTCAATCATTGTAAGTCTTTTTATTTGTTTTGGAATATCTAATGTGCTTCTTGCGCAAAAACCACCGGTAAAAGATACAATGAGCGACGAAGTCTTCATGCGGGTGATGGAGCAAAGCATTTCAATGTATTTAGCCGAATTTGCAAAGGACGGAAGTACGGACTCGATTCGTCGTGCTTTGGGCTATGAAAGCTCTACCACTCCTGAGTTTTCAGACGACGTTTACTGTCAGCGCCTGGCAGCAATGAACGAGAAAAGCACATTCGGTTTCGACTGTAATGCAACAACGCTCAGTTCAATTCATACCTGGGCTGCATCACGCAGAAATTTTGCTAAGATTATTCTTGGTAGATCCAAACTGTACTTCGAATTATACGAGGAAAAGCTTGTTGAATACGGAATTCCTCAGGAATTGAAATACTTATCTGTCATTGAATCGGCATTACAGCCAAAGATTAAATCTCATGCCGGAGCTCTTGGTTTGTGGCAATTCATGTACGCAACCGGAAAACATTACGGTTTGGCCAACGATAGTTACATTGACGAGCGCATGGATCCGGTAAAAGCTACTGATGCAGCCTGTAGAATGCTAAAGAAATTGTACAACATTTACGGCGATTGGAACCTGGCACTTGCAGCTTATAATGCTGGACCAGGAAACGTAAACAAAGCAATTAAGCGTTCAGGTGGAAAGCGAACTTACTGGGAAATTCGCCCTTTTTTACCGCGTGAAACTCAGAATTACGTTCCCAATTTCATTGCTGCTTCTTATCTCTTTACGTATCAAACAGAACATAACATTGTTCCTGCTCCTGCAAAAGTGCATTATGTACAATTAGACACCATGTGTTTGAACAGAAGTATGCACATGCAAACAATTGATGCGCTTGTTCATTGGTCGGTTGAAGAAATTCAGGCAATGAATCCTGTTTACAAAACCACTTATATTCCAAATACATATCCACCACAATGTATCACCGGACCATTAGAGAAAATTGGTCTTTTGGTGAGTTTGGAAGATACTTTGTACATGATCGAACGCAAGAACTTTGGCTCAGGTGGAATGGCTACTCCAACAAATACAGCAACTCCAAACAACGCATCCAATCAATTGGTTGTATCCGATCCAAAACCGGAAATTGTTCCTAAAACCAAAATGGTGACTACTACAAAGTATACATATCACCGTGTTCAATCCGGTGAAACATTAGGAAAGATTGCAGCTGACTACAACATCTCAGTTCAGAATCTGATGGAATGGAACAACTTGACAACAAGCGAAGTTGCTGCAAACAAAGTATTAAAGATTCAAACGCAAGTAACAACTGAAATCGCAAACCCGGAGTACATTGAGCCACAGCCTCAGGATACAGTTCAAACAGAACTACCAACACCTACTCCGACGCCAACTCCTCCGGCAGCTATCAAAAAATATTACACCGTAAGAAGTGGAGATAGTTACGGGAAAATTGCTCAACGTCACGGAACTACTGTTACACGTCTAAAGCAATTGAATCCGGGAGTTAATCCAGCTAAAATTCAGGTTGGACAAAAGCTTCGTGTAAAATAACCGCATGCAACTGGCTGTTGTAATTATTACACTAAACGAAGAACGGAACATTCGTCGTTGCTTACAATCTGTTCAGGGTTTGGCTGATGAAATCATTGTTTTAGACGCCTTTTCAACAGACAATACCAGGCAAATTTGTGAAGAGTTTGGAGTACGTTTTGTAGAACGTGCGTGGGAAGGATATTCCGCTTCAAAAAACTATCTTAATTCATTAGTTGAATCGGAATACATTCTTTCCTTAGATGCAGATGAGGCGTTAAGTACAGAGCTCTTTGAAGAAATAAACACCTTAAAGAAAAGCGGATTTTCAGGAACGTATTCCGTGAATCGTTTAACGAATTATTTAGGGAAGTGGATCCGGCATTCAGGTTGGTTTCCCGATATAAAACCACGTCTTTTTCCGAAAGAAGGAAGTTATTGGTCGGGAGAGTATGTACACGAAGTGCTTGTTCACCCGAATTCGCCGGAGCAAATTTTTAAAGGTGTATTGGAGCACTATTCCTACTATTCTTACCAAGACCATAGAGTCAGAGCCGATAAATATTCCTATCTCACAGCACAAAAATTCAATGCTGCAGGTAAAAAAGCTGGCATTTTAAAACCATATTTCAGCGCTGTAGCGAGATTTATTAGCATGTATTTCCTTAAATTAGGGTTTCTGGATGGATGGGCAGGATTCAAAATCGCTCAAATTTCAGCACAATCGAATGTGGTAAAATACAAGGAACTTAGGAGATTGAATCGTGAAAAACGTTGATTGGAACAACAAACACATTGTCATTAGCAGAACCGACAGCATTGGAGATGTGATTCTCACACTTCCGGTTTGTGCGAAATTGAAGGAACTTTACCCCAATTGTACAATTACCTTTCTTTGTAAACGATATACAGCAGCAATTGTAAAGAATTACTTATGCGTGGATCACATTCTACTTACGGATGATCTTCAGAAAGTTTCTTTTCAGGAACAAACCCAAACAATCGCTAATTCAGGTTATGATGCCGTTGTGCACGTTTTTCCGAACAAGCATTTTGGAAAGCTTTTCAAAAAAGCCAAAGTCAACTACCGAATTGGGACTTCTCATCGCATTCACCATTGGTTTTCATGTAATATTCGTCCGCGATTCACCAGAAAAGGCTCAACACTTCATGAATCTCAACTAAATTTTAAATTATTCAAAACCTTTGGTGTAACTGAAGTACCGAGTCTGGAAACCATTAGAAGTTACAATAAGAATTTTCAGGTTCCAACTGTTGAATTTCATTCAGAAATTGCTTCACTTGATTTTGAAAACACTATCTGTTTACATCCAAAATCTCAAGGAAGCGCCGTTGAATGGCCAATGGAAAAATATTCCGAACTTGCTTTAAAACTGATTGAACATGGCAAAACTGTTTGTTTCACTGGTACCGAAAAAGAAGGTGAACTGTTTAGAAACCTGATTCCAAAGCACGAGCGAATTGTAGATTCAACTGGAAAATTAAACATCAACCAGCTCCAATACCTCATCAAAAAAAGTTCAGGTTTGGTGGCTTGTAGCACCGGACCACTCCATATTGCTGCTATTTTAGAGCGAAAAGCAGTTGGATTATTTTGTCCTCGTATTCCTATTCACCCAGGAAGATGGATGCCGATAGGGAAGAATGCTATAGCCATAGTCAATGATCCTAATTGTGAGAAATGCAAGAAAGGAATTCCCTGTGATTGCATTACAAGAATCAGTGTTGATAAGGTTTTTAACGAACTAAACAAATAATTCATGCGGCCAACACTCAGCATATTGATCTATACAAATTGCTGGGTTGCTTGTTGCGTGGCCTCATTGGTTTTTGGAATTTCCCATCACTATTCTATTCCCGATCCATGGCTCTATGGAATCTGGAGTTTCACAGGAACCATCAGCGCTTATCAAGCTCACCGTTTAATTCGACTTCGACAACTGCAATATACAGTTCGCAGCAACAGACGTTTACTTTGGATGCAGAACACTTATACTTTCCAATGGATTTGGTTAGTCCTCAACGTTTTGACATTTGCACTGTTGAGCTTGTTCATTCCATTAACGCTTTCAACTATTTTATTAATCGTTCTAAACGCAATAATAGTGTGCCTTTACGTTCTACCGCTTCCTTTTCTCAAAAACGGATTCAGGTCTTTGCCATTCGCTAAGAATATTCTTATTTCGTTGAGTTGGACATGCATCACACTTGTTCCATTCACGTCCAACAATCTCCACTTCGACTGGCGAATTCCGATGCTAATCTTTATTTCTGTTTTTGCACAGATTGTTCCTTTTGATGCGCGAGACAAAGATTACGACGATCAACGCATGCGAACAATTCCTCAACTCATCGGCACAAATGCTTCCAGATTTGTTGGCTTCGGATTACTGCTCACTGCACTCGTTTTTCAGATCCAACTTATCGGATTTCACTGGATATTGCTTTTCATTATTTTCTGTGGTGCTCTCGGGCATTTAATTCCATTCAAAGTTGGGTACCAGTTGCGATTAGAATTCATGTGGGAGTTACCTTTGGGATTGATGGGTTTATGGTTTGTTCTCGATCACATAGGAACATAAGTGACAGATTTTATGAGGTTAACCATCAACCGAACCGCACTTGGTAAGAGTTAAATCCAAAAATTAACAACTTGCTAAAACGATTTTTTCATATCTTGTAAGCTCTAAAAACCAGTAACTTATGAAAACGTCTGTTGTTTATTTCGTTTTAATAGCCATGACAGGATTGCTTTTTAGTTTCTCAAAAGTTCCAAACGCAAGCGTGAGTTACGGAAAATTTGGTGGAGACGGTTATTCTGCACCTCAGATTACCCTTAATGAGGATCATACTTTTCATTACGTAGATAAAACAAACAAAAACGCACCTATCGATATCAGTGGTAAGTGGAAAATTGTTGAAGAAGAACTCTATTTACTGGATGTTAACAATAAAAAAGTAATGGACGAATTCGAAATTACGCGTGAAGGGAAATGTCTGAAAGCGCGAAAAGGCATGGCTTTTTATACACTTTGTAATTGTTAGTGCGTATCTTTTGAAACAGCGATTCTTGTGAATTTTGGAAATTTCCAGAATCGGGTATTTAGGGGATATCCCTCATATACCTGAATTTCCAAATTCCTCAAGAAAATCAAAGGACTTTTCACAAAAATCTCATTCACTTTCTCGAAACCGGCTTCCGGCTTTTTGCTTAACTTTGCCAAAAAATTAACTCAAATTCATGGCAACAATTGCATCTTACGATTTTCAGAATAAACGTGCTTTGGTACGTGTTGATTTTAATGTTCCGTTGAACAAAGAAACAATGGAAGTTACTGACGACACTCGAATTCGTGCAGCTTTACCAACCATAAAGCATATTCTTGAAAACGGTGGGAGTGTTGTTTTAATGTCACATCTTGGTCGACCAAAAGAAGGTCCTGAAGACAAGTTTTCACTGCGTCATATTATCGGAAAAATTGAGTCTCTATTAGGTAAGTCAATCAAATTTGCTTCTGATTGTGTTGGTTCAAGTGCTTATGCAATGAGCTCTTCACTAAAACCAGGTGAAGTTTTGTTATTGGAGAATGTTCGCTTTTACAAGCAAGAAACTGCAGGAACCGAAGCTTTTGCACAAGATTTAGCAAAACATGGTGATTGCTATGTAAACGATGCATTCGGAACGGCGCACAGAGCACATGCTTCTACAACCGTAGTTGCAAAATCATTTCCTAACGATAAAATGTTCGGTTTCCTTTTGGAAGCTGAGATTAAGAGTGTTGATCGTGTTTTGAACAGCACGGATAAACCGCTTACCGCAATTGTTGGCGGAGCAAAAGTTTCATCAAAAATCACCATTATCGAGCGTTTGCTTGAAAAAGTAGATAACCTGATTGTTGGCGGGGGAATGGCTTATACATTCGTAAAAGCGCAGGGTGGTGAGGTTGGTTCTTCATTGGTAGAAGATGATTTCCTTACTACCGCGAATGAAATTCTGGTAAAAGCGAAAGAAAAAGGTGTAAATATTTACATTCCAACGGACACGATTGTTGCTGATAAATTTGACAACGCAGCAAGCAGACAGTTGGTTCCAATCGGACAAATTCCTTCTGGATGGATGGGATTGGATGTAGGACCAGACACCATAAAAGCTTGTGCGGAAATCATTGAAAACTCTAAACTGATTCTTTGGAATGGTCCAATGGGCGTTTTTGAAATGAGTAATTTCCAAAAAGGAACGGCTGAAGTGGCAAAATCAATTGTAAAGGCTACAGAAAATGGTGCATTTTCACTAATTGGTGGTGGCGATTCTGTTGCTGCAATCAATCAGTTCCATTTAGCCGATAAAGTAAGCTATGTTTCTACTGGTGGTGGTGCCATGTTGGAATATTTAGAAGGAATTGAACTTCCGGGAATCAAAGCAATCCGTTCTTAAGTTTGATCAGAAAAAGCTTCTTCGTACTTCTTGTTTTAACTCAACTTTGTTTGTTGTTCTTCGTTTTCGGGGATAGTATCATTTATGCGAAATCTGGCATTTACCGCTGGCTTCCTTATTTGATCATCATGGGCGGAATTCCGTTTTCCATTTATTTTCTGTTACAACAATTTCGAGGCAAAAAAGAAGTAAAACAGGTCGTATCAGGAGCGAGTATTCTATTGGTTGGACCCATTTTTGGTGTTTGGGCGTATTTTACTTCAGAAGCTGATTTGGAGAAAAACGGTGTTCAGACTAAAGGTCTTATCATTGAATCTGGTAGAAATGTAAAGTGTGTGTTTCTGGTTGAAGGTAAATCCTACTCAAGCTTCGCTATAAGGAATGTTGACCATAAAGTGAAATCAGGTGATTTTGTAACGGTCATCTACTCCACACGGAATCCGGAGAACAACAAAGTCCCGATTTTGGAATAGTTATTATCCATTAGGCACGATATTGGCTAAAAACCACGATATTACCAACTGATTATGAAAATTCTACACACTGCTTTCTTATTGTTATTCTTCACTCAGGCTTTCGCGCAGGAAGATTACAAAGCTCCGCGTTTACGAAAAGTAGCCATTGGCAATTCTGGAACCTATGCTTACATGCCTTCAGATGAATTGGAATTTGATGTTTCCTATTCGGAAGATAGTTCAGAGGTGTATACAACGGATTACACTGACGGAAACTATCATTTCGCTGTAATTGTTGTTAAACTAAAGTCAACTTTGCTTGAAAGTCCGGAAGACAAAACTACCTTATTGGAATCTTATCTGGATTTTTTACAAACGCAATTCGAGATCACAAGCGCTGCCGGTTATGGCGAAGGACATACCATGGAAAGCGAACCTGATGCTGTTGGTGTGCTTGATTATTGGTTGGATGCAGATGATGATCACTGGGAAGTGAAAGGTTGGGCAAATTCAAATACACTCGGGATTATGATGATTTATGGCGCAAACGATTATCCCATCTTCAACATTCAGCAAATGTACCTGGACGGATTTCGATTCAACTAGAAACTAGCAGGCACGTTTAAAGGTTATCGAGCGGAGTCGAGATAACTATTACTTATCCAACACCTTTGGGATTCTGAAATAATCTGAATCCTTTTTCGGAGCGTTTTTCAATGCTTCAGCTTGTGTAACTGTTACCTCAGGAACATCATCACGAAGTACATTCTTCTCTTCATTCATAAAGATCAACGGTTCCACATTGTCTGTTGGAACTTCCGAAAGTTTACCCATAAAACCAATGATCTTTTCCAAATCCTTTTTGATAGATTCTTTAGCTTCACCCTCAAAACGTAGTTTTGACAGGTTCGAAATGTGATCAATTGTTTCGTCAGAAATATTCATGGTGCAAAAATAACAAATAGACTTGAGACGATAGACAAAAGACTTAAGACAATACAGACACTGAACGGAATGCAAGTGTTATTCCATCAATCCTCTTGACCTCAGCGGCTCCGCAATCGTATCAAAACAGAAATCAGACAATTCTTTATCCGTCATACTTGCAACTTGTTCAGCTGTAACAATTGGATGCATAATTACCCTGGAAATTCCCGGATGTGCATAATCCAAATCACCGGGATCGGAGAAAATATGATGATTGTCCAAAAACGTCAATGGAACCAACGGAACTTTTGCACTTTTTGCCAATTTAAAAGCTCCTTCCTTAAACGGAATCATTGTTGGTCTATTCTCATCCGGAATTCCTCCTTCGGGGAACAAAACAATGGACCAACCTGATGCCAAGGCTTGTTTGGCTTGAATGAAGGACTTAGCCGCCAAGCGTTTATCGTTTCTGAAAACTGGAATATTCAGTCGTTTGAAGAAGGTTTTCATTAATGGATAGCCTAAAATTTCGCTTTTGCCCATAAAGAGGAAACGATGTTGTGGCAAGATGGAATACAATAGGAAAATGTCGTAATACGAAGCATGATTAGACACAATGATGTAGGGTCCTTTCGGTAGTTTAACCTTTTTCAGTTTTACAACGAAAACAAACGTACAAATCTGTAATAAGAAACTCCAAAACACAAACAGCGGGAAACTGTATTTTTTCCAGGATTCTCTTGATAATAGAATGAAAAACACCGGATAGGAAACCAAAAGAAAGCTCACAAAAAATACGCCCACATACAATTTGTAGAGCACACAGAGAGCACCTATCAGTTTTTTCATTTACTCAAAAATAGAACTTTCCATTTGGAAGGCTAAAGAAAAACGTAAATTCGCGTAAAATTCAAACTACATGTCTAGGATTCTTACCGGAATACAAAGTACGGGAACACCGCATTTAGGAAACTTGCTTGGGGCAATTTTTCCAGCTATCGAACTGTCGGCTCAACCAGAAAACGACTCGTTTTTATTCATTGCAAACTTGCATTCTCTTACTCAGATAAAGGATGCAGATGTGATGCGCCAAAACACCTATTCAACGGCTGCTGCTTGGCTTGCATCAGGATTAGACCCTAATAAAACAACATTTTATCGTCAGAGTGATATTCCTGAAGTTACAGAATTGATGTGGCATTTATTGTGCTTTTTCCCAGTTAGCAGATTGGAATTGGCTCATTCATACAAAGACAAAAAAGACCGACTTTCAGATATCAATGCAGGTTTATTTACCTATCCGATCTTGATGGCTGCAGATATTTTGCTTTACGATGCAGAAGAAGTTCCAGTTGGAAAGGATCAATTGCAACACTTGGAAATGACCCGTGATGTGGCGAGCAGATTCAATCATGTTCATGGTGAAGTTTTTGTTTTACCACAAGACAGAATCAATAAGGAGACTCAGTTGGTTCCGGGAACTGACGGTGAAAAAATGAGTAAATCGCGTAACAATTACATTGACATTTTCCTGCCAGAGAAAGAATTGAGGAAACAAGTGATGGGAATCGTAACAGATTCAAAAGGATTGGAGGAACCAAAAGATCCCGATACTTGCAATGTTTTCAAGTTGTACGAATTACTTGCTGAAAAAGCAGATGTGCTTTCCATGCGTGAGAAATATATTGCCGGTGGATTTGGATACGGACATGCAAAAACGGCCCTTTTTGAATTGATTTTAACGAAATTCGAAAAGAACAGATCAATTTACAATCACTTCATGACCAATTTAAATGAATTGGAAGATATTTTACAGCAAGGTGCAGCGAAAGCCAGAGCAGTAGCGCATCCTGTGTTACAAAGAGTTAGAGAAAAGGTGGGATATTAGAATTAATTTCACAAAAACGTTCACATAACAAAAATTTAACTATTTTTGGTTCGTTGTTATTCCAACATAAACTACTTTTATTTTAAACCAAGTTAAAGCTCCAAACCCATGGAGCTTTTTCTATTTTAAGGCTTTAATCCCAGTGTACTCTACAATTGTTATATTTGCGTACTACTGATGAAAAAACTATCCATGTTTAAAACATTAACACTATCATTAGCTGTATCATTAACGCTATTGTCGTGCTCCGACTCGACAGATGATTTAGCTAACAAAAAAGCAGTTGGAGGCCCTGTTTATGGCGGAGAATTCCGGTTCATGTCCGCCGAAAAAGTAAGCAACTTATTTCCATTAAACGCTACTGATATTTACACGGGGCGATTGACATCTCAGGTTTTTGATCCTATTTTTAGGATCAATTCAACGAACAATAAAGTTGAACCTTGTATTGCAGAGTCTTTCAAAGCTTCGGCAGATGGAAAGGAATATACGCTCAAAATTCGTAAGGGAATCTTCTTTCATGAAGACGATTGTTTTGAAGATGAAGCACGCGAATTGAATGCCAATGATGTAAAGTTCACATTAGACATGGCTTGCAGCGGATTAGAAATCAACGAGATTAGCAACCTTTTGGTTGAACGAATTGAAGGTGCAGATAAATTTCACGCATCAACTCAAAGTAAATTTAACGAAGCCGGTGTTTCCGGAATTCAGGTTGTAGATAACAACACCTTGAAAATCAAATTGGTGGAACCATTCGCAGGTTTCAATAAATTGCTTTGTTATTCAGGTTTCGGTGTCTTCCCAAAAGAAGCTTACGACACTTATGGAAATGACATTGTAAAACATCCGGTTGGAACTGGCCCGTTTTGCTTAGACGAGATGACCAATGAACACGTTAGACTAAAAAGAAACAATAATTACTGGAGAAAAGACGAGTTTGGAAATCAACTGCCTTTCTTAGGAAGTATTTTGATGACTTACGGAACGGATAAGTCAAGTGAGTTGAAGTCGTTCAGAAACGCAGACATCGACCTTGTTCTTGAAATTCCGGTTGAGGAAGTAGACAACATTCTTGGTTCATTAAAAGAAGCTCAACAAGGAAAAACCGTTAAACACAAAGTGGATTCAAAACCGTCAGCATCTATCACGTTTGTTGGTTTCAACCACAAAAACAAAATCCTGAGCGACAAGCGCGTTCGAATGGCATTCAATCTGGCTGTAGATAGAAACCTTCTGGTAAATACAGAATTAATGGGTGAAGGTTATCCCGATGAGCATGGAATTATTCCGAATTGCAGCTTCTATGATGCAAGTAGTATCAAAGGTTTCACTTTCAACATTGTTAAGGCAAAAGC
This sequence comes from uncultured Fluviicola sp., assembly GCA_965650275.1. Taxonomy (GTDB): domain Bacteria; phylum Bacteroidota; class Bacteroidia; order Flavobacteriales_D; family Crocinitomicaceae; genus Fluviicola. Next base: position 101,100 of record CBFGNV010000006.1, read on the forward strand.
GCTTTTGGCAGACGCAGGATTTCCTGATGGAAAGAATTTACCAGAGTTAAATCTGGTTTGTTCAGGTAAAAAAGGGACTTCAAGAGACATAATGGCAAAGAGCATTGCTAAGCAACTGCGCGAAAACCTTGGTGTGAAGGTAAAGATTGTCATGGTTGATGCTGCTAAACGTGATCAAATGGCTTCTAACGGTCAGGCTGATATGTGGATCCTGCAATGGATTGCTGATTATCCTGATGGAGAGAACTTCTTAAGTCTATTCTACAACGGGAAAGTAAAGGTGAAGTCGAAATTCGTGAATCCTTACAAATACAATAGCGCTGAATACAACGCAACATTTGTTCAAATGAACAAAGAATTGGATCCTGTTAAACGAATGAAATTAATGTGGAAGGCAGATCAAATGATTGTTGACGACGCAGTGGTAATGCCAATCTTAACCGATGACGTTGTAACATTGATCAATTCCAGAGTACGAAATTTTGAGGCAAATAGCTTGGAGATTTTCGATCTTTCAACTATTTTTATCAAAGAACTTCGAGAGTAAGTTCATATTGTATAAAATTAATAGGCCCTCTACTTGCAAAGAGACTGAGAATCCCGTTCATTGAGCGGGATTTTTTATTTGCCTTACCTCGATACATCCCAACTCTATCGGTCGGGACACTCGGTATGACGGCAAAATGGTTTAACTTATCACTTCGTCCGTCCGAGGTGAATCAATGAGCAGGATTTTTTTGCTTTGCCGGTCCACTTCGATATAAATCCACCTCCCAGTGGATTCACTCAGTGTGACCGACAAATGGCTGGTTTAACTTTTTGTTGATATACACTTAACATCCCCTCCTTAATTTCGCGCATTCAATTCAAATATGACTGCGACGCTTTCAACTCCCAAAAATATTCCTCACATTTATGATATGATTCTTAACAATCGTGAATTGAGCTGGCTTGCCTTTAACGAGCGGGTTTTGCAGGAGGCAATGGATGAAAGTGTTCCCTTAGTGGAGCGCATTCGCTTTTTAGGAATTTATTCCAATAATATGGACGAATTCTACCGGGTTCGCGTAGCCAATTTAAAACGAATGGTTGCTCTCAACAATAAAAAGGTAGAAGGTTTTAAGGGAACGGCAGAAGAATTGTTCTCTACGATTCACACTGTTGTCATTCGTCAGCAAAAAAAATTCGAGGAAACCTATCAGGAATTACTAAAGCAGCTTGGTAAAGAAAACATACATCACTTCGACGAAACAACGGTAACTGAAGCAACAAAGGTTGAACTCACCACTTTGTTCAACTCAAAGATTGTTCATGATCTTGTTCCTGTTTTAATTGGTAAGCGCATTCCTTTTCCACGTTTACGCGACAAAGCCATTTATCTCGCCGTTCGAATGGAATGGGATAAGAATAGTAAAACCAGAATGGCGCTCATTGAAATTCCGGAATCAACGGATCGATTTCATATCATTGAGCAAGATGGAAAGCGTGGTTTAATTCTTATTGACGATATCATTCGCTTGAATCTGGATCACCTCTTCGCCCTTTTTAAATATGACAGCATAGCGGCATATACCTTCAAGTTTACACGCGATGCTGAGTTGGATTTCGATGATGATCTTTCGCTTTCCTTCGTTGAAAAGATGGAAAAGGGAATCAAAAATCGAAAAAAAGGAGATCCTGTTCGATTGGTGGTAGATGAAAAAATGCCCCATGATCTTCTGGAAGTTCTGAATAATCATTTGAACCTGGGAAAAGAAACCCTCGCCATTCCAGGCGGGAAATACCATAACTTCAAAGACTTTATGCGCTTTCCTTTCTTTGGAGAAGAACGCTTTTTATATCCAAAACTGAAAAGTGCCGAACATCCGCTTTTAAGAGGAAAACCAAGCATTATAAGACAGATTTTACACAACGACATTCTACTTCACTTTCCTTATCAACGTTTCGATCACGTGGTAGATTTACTTCGCGAAGCTGCTTTAGATCCGAAAGTGAAAAGCATTAAGATCAATGTTTACCGTGTTGCAGATAGATCTCAGGTAATGAATGCTTTGATAAATGCGGTTCGAAATGGAAAAAAAGTAACGGTTATTCTAGAGTTACAAGCACGCTTTGATGAAGAGCATAACTTGTATTGGACAGAGCGACTGAAAGAAGAAGGAGCCAGCGTGGTTCACGGTTACGAAGGATTAAAGATTCATAGTAAACTGGTGCAAATTGAACGCGTTTCAGAGAAAAAACGACAGCTCATCTCTTACATCGGGACTGGAAACTTTAATGAACGAACTGCAGGAATTTACACGGATCTTGGACTTTTAACTGCCGATAGAAGCATTGGAAATGAAGTTACACAGGTATTCCACTTAATGGAGCATGCACTTCACAATTTCACGTTTAATCAGTTGCACGTTTCACCGTTAAATGCCCGACGTAAAATAACAGCTCTCATTCAGAACGAAATAAAAAACGCAAAGCAAGGAAAAGAAGCTTTCATTGATCTTAAAGTCAATAATCTTGTTGATGCCAGGTTGATAAACAAATTGTACGACGCTTCCAATGCAGGAGTAAAGATCCGATTAATTGTTCGCGGAGTATGCTGTTTAATTCCCGGAATGAAGAACAAAAGTGAAAACATTGAAGCTATCAGTATCGTAGATCGCTTTTTGGAACATAGCCGCATTATGAAGTTCGGAAACGCAGGCAGTCCAACCTATTTTATCAGTTCTGCCGACTGGATGGAACGCAATATGGATAAGAGAATTGAAGTTGGGGTTCCCATTTATGCAAAGCACATTCAGGACCAAATCGACAATATCTTCGCGCTGCAATGGTCAGATAACGTAAAAGCGAGAATTATAGACAAGAAATTGAGCAATAAGTACAAACGTACCGATGGTGAGGAAAAACGCGCTCAGGTTCTGTTGCAGCAGCATTATAACAATCTTTGATTAATTCTAAATTCCAAAAGTCTAAATTCTAAAACATCCAATTTAGTACTGCATATAACAATTTGACAAACTCGTAATTAGTTCATTTCTTATAGCTTCCTCAATAATGTAATCATATTTTCGGATTCTACGCCGTGAACAATCTTCAGAAATGTAAGTGATACAATACCTTTCCTTACACTTTTCCTCAGCGGAATCAGGTTCATTAATTGCGATTTTCATAAATGTAAGCGGGACAAGAAATGTCATTTCTAATTTATGCCTATCAAAAATTTGATACTCAATCCAAGTATAATAAGAGTTTGTTCTATACACGCCTCTTACTGTATCAGCTAGTTCAGTATAATTATTCTTGATAAAATTCTTGTACAAAAACCGCCCTTTCGAATTAAACACCTTACATACAAACTTACTTCGAGAAGTTCTTAATTCAGTCCGAAGATTCCCATTTTCATAATATGTTTTCCCATCAATGAAAACTCTGTATAGTGTTTCATACTCCAAATTAAAGGTGTCAAAAGAGTTGACATTTGCTTCCAAAAGCAAAACTCCATTTTTTGAATATTGCTTTTGTCCGACCAACTGTCCATTTTCACTAAATTGAAACTCTCCCAAGGGCTGACCGTTTGAATAATACTTCTGATGTTCGAGGCAATATGCACTATCTTTTATCCAATAGACATTTGGTGAGTAAACCCTACTTCTGATAATGCTGTCTTGGGAGTAACAGCTTGTAATTTGAAAAAGCAAACTAATTAATACAGCTCGGAACATGTTTTATCGGGAAGTGCTGCAAACTCAAATTAGTAAACAACCCATTGAAGCATGATTTTACGAATTGAGTGACAAACTGCAATTCTGAGCAGAAATAAAGTTTTTAAAATTTAGAATTTTGACATTTAGCATTAAACGTCTTCATTCAGCATTTTCTCCGCTGTCTGAATAGAAATCAGTGGAAGATAAATATCCACTTGCATACCTCCTACTTGTCGTTCCCGAACAAGGAAAGAATGTGATGAATTGTTG
>CBFGNV010000007.1:0-88643 GCA_965650275.1 uncultured Fluviicola sp.
ATATCCTATGTTTTCTATGTCCCTATGTGGTTATTCATTAAATGTCCTCGATAGTTCTTTTAGATACAGCCTGTTCAAAAGTTCATCCCTCAAAGGTTGATAAAACGCTTCTGTTCTGTTAAATTTGCGGGCGTCGCATGACACGTTTTAACAACTGAAAAACAATATGGCAAATCCAAATTCAACAATCTTATACACGCTGACTGATGAGGCTCCGGCGTTAGCAACATATTCCTTTTTACCAATCGTTAAGGCTTTTGCTTCAACAGCTGGAATCAACGTAGAATCAAGAGATATTTCACTTGCGGGACGAATTCTTTCTGCATTCCCTGAAGTATTGAAAGACGATCAAAAGGTTACTGATGCATTGTCTGAATTAGGAAAATTGGCAACTGCACCCGAAGCAAACATCATTAAACTTCCGAATATTTCTGCTTCTATTCCACAGTTGAAAGATGCAATTGCAGAATTACAATCGAAAGGTTATGCAGTTCCAAGTTATACAGATACGCCTGCAACTGAAGAAGAGAAAAACGCGAAAGCGAAATACGATAAAATCAAAGGAAGCGCTGTAAATCCGGTTCTTCGCGAAGGAAACTCTGACCGTAGAGCTCCAAAAGCGGTGAAGAATTATGCGAAGAAACACCCGCATTCAATGGGAGCATGGTCGGCTGATTCTAAAACGCATGTTGCAAGTATGCCAAATGGCGATTTCTACGGAAGTGAAGTTTCTGTAGTTGTTCCATCTGCAACTGATGTTCGCATTGAGTTAGTAAACACTGCTGGAAATGTGACAGTTTTAAAGGAGAAAACAAGCTTAAAAGATGGTGAGATTATCGACGGCTCAGTAATGAGTCAAAAAGCATTGCGTGCTTACCTTGAAACGGAAATTGCCGATGCAAAAGCAAAAGGGCTACTACTTTCAGTTCATCTGAAAGCAACGATGATGAAAGTTTCGGATCCAATTATCTTCGGAAATGTGGTTTCTGTTTTCTTCAAAGATGTTTATACGAAACACGCTGCAACGTTTGCTGAGTTGGGCATTAATCCAAACAACGGTTTAGGCGACTTGTACCTTCGTATTGAAAATTCTCCAAAGAAGGCTGAAATCATTGCTGACATTGAAGCTGCTTACGCTAACAATCCGGCAATTGCAATGGTGAATTCTGAAAAAGGAATTACCAACCTTCACGTTCCTTCAGATGTAATTATTGATGCTTCTGTTCCTGCTGCAATCCGTACTTCAGGGAAAATGTGGAACAAAGAAGGCCAGCTTCAGGATACAAAAATGATTATTCCAGATCGTTCTTATGCTGGTGTTTACCAAAGTGCTATTGACTTCTGTAAGAAGAATGGAGCTCTAGATCCAACAACAATGGGGTCTGTTCCTAACGTTGGTTTGATGGCTCAAGCTGCAGAAGAATATGGTTCTCATGATAAAACTTTCCAGATTGAAGAAAACGGAACTGTTCGTGTTGTAGACGGAAATGGAAATACATTGATGTCTCACGAAGTTGAAGCCGGAGATATCTGGAGAATGTGTCAAACAAAAGACGCTCCTGTTCGCGACTGGGTAAAACTAGCAGTAAACAGAGCTCGTTTGAGTGATACTCCAGCAGTTTTCTGGTTGGATAAAAACAGACCTCACGATGCAGAATTGATCAAGAAAGTAGAATTGTACCTGAAAGATCACGATACAACTGGATTGGATCTTCGTATTCTTTCGCCAAGTGATGCAACTGTTTTCTCTTTCGAAAGAATTGTAAAAGGATTAGACACGATTTCTGTTACAGGGAATGTACTTCGTGATTACAATACTGACTTGTTCCCTATTTTAGAAGTTGGTACTTCGGCGAAAATGCTTTCTATCGTTCCATTAATGAATGGTGGTGGTTTGTTTGAAACAGGAGCTGGTGGATCTGCACCAAAACATGTGGAGCAATTCCTTGAAGAAGGTTACTTACGTTGGGATTCTCTTGGAGAATTTTTAGCACTTGCCGTTTCTTTTGAGCACATGTCTCAAACTACAGGAAACGCTAAAGCGAAAGTTTTAGGAGAAACGTTGGACGCTGCAACTGAGAAATTCTTAGAAAACGATAAAAGTCCGGCACGTAAGGTTGGTGAAATTGATAACCGTGGAAGTCACTTCTTCCTAACGCTTTACTGGGCTCAGGCATTAGCTGCACAAAACAACGATGCGGAATTGAAAGCTCATTTCACTCCAATTGCTGAAGCTTTGACAGCAAACGAAAGTAAGATCAATGAAGAATTGATCAATGCTCAAGGAAAAGTGGTAGATGTGAATGGATACTACAAACCAAATGCTGACTTAGTAGCTTCGGCAATGCGACCAAGTGCTACTTTTAATGCAATTATTGATAAAGTGTAATTGCTTTATAACGAAATACGAAAGTGCTGTTTATCTTTTGGTAGACAGCACTTTTTTTGTTTCAGAAGTTGACAAAACGAAAACGCTATTGAATTTCACATTCCCTGGTCCAATTTCCCATTACATCTGAACCACTATTTTCCTGATCATTACATTTTGATTCTGCTCGTGTTCTTGAATCCTTGAAAGTATAAGTTCCATCCGGATTTGAAATGGTTCCTCCACCGTCATTAGTATAAATTTTTCTACATGAACACAAATAGTCCTTTTTGCAGGATGTCAACGCAACAGTCGACAAAACCGCTAATGTTAAAAGCGCTCTTTTCATATCCTTATTTTTATGCTGTAAGACCTTATACTACATTCACAAAAATCAATTTTTGAGAATAATTCTAGCAATAAGTTAATTCAAAAAAATTACATTATCCACATATCAATTGTTAAAAATGAATTGATTTTGTTGGAAATTTAGAGCTACAAACCCAATGCTGAGGTAGCAGCTTCGGCAATGCGATTATTGATAAAGCATAATTACTTTCCAACGAGCCACGAAAGTATTGTTTGTCTGAGACAGACAGCATTTTTTTGTTCCCGAATTTTACCAAACAAAAAACGCTGTTATCCATTTGAGGCGGATAACAGCGTTTTCAGTGCTTTATAAGAATTTACTGGATATCACATTCGCGACTGTAATCCCCGAGAATATCTGAACCACTTCCTTCTTGATCATTACATCTTGTTTCTGCACGTGGTTTCGAATCTTTAAAAGTATAAGTTCCGTCTGCATCAGAAGTTGTACTTCCATCAGTTTCCGTACGAATCTTTTTACACGAACACGTATAATCTTTCTTGCATGATGTCATGGTAAATCCAGACAAAACGACTATTGCTAAAATTGCTCTTTTCATGATCTTATTTTTAAAGCGTATAAACTTCATTTGTGATAAAGCAAAGTTGGGTTATTGTGCGCCCAGTTACGTTATAGAAATTCATATGGAACTTACAAGATTCTCATATTTCCAGTTAAAAAGCTTAAAAAAAGATGGAACACTTTTATTCAAATACGCTGACAACTTCGTCCAGAGCACCAGCACCAAAGTTATCGTTTGACCATTTTACTTTCTTTGACCCGTTGATCAAGACAAATGTGGGAAAAGACAGATCCGCAATTTTGGCAAGCTGTTTTCCAACTTTAGCCTGAGTGATTGGAATCTTGTTTTCCGCCAATTCAGAATAATAATTCACTGCTTGTTCTGCCATTGAATCGTTGACACAAACACGGTATTCTATTTTTACCTGTGGATGTCTACGCTGAAAGTCCAGCATTCGTTGAATCGATTGCTGACAGAAAGGACAATTCGGAATGGAAATAACAACTAGTTTATCTTCATGGATCTGGTCGAGTTCCGATTTCTGTGCAACCGGTTTCGAATTATTTGAAAAATCACCTTCGTAAATGGGATATTGAAGAAAGTAGGCAAAGAAGAACCCAAGACATAAAATAACAAGCGTTATAATACTTATCCCTTTTCGTTTGATTCTTTTTCTGACCACCAGCCAAATGATAAAACCGATTAAGGGGAAAAGCAGATAGGCCATCACTTTACTTAAGGTATATGACAGTCCAATATTCAGAAAAAACAACTCCACAGCACTCATATCGAAACAATTTAAAGTGAAACTCAATTATTACAAATCCATTCTACAGCGATTAATTTAAGGTACAAAAGCCTGAAAAACGAGAAGTTAACTTTTTTTACGCTTTCAAACTAATACTGCAACAACTCTTAATGTTCCTTAATCTCTTAATGGTAGAAAATAGGTAATTTCGCAAAATGAAATCGTTTCAGTGGTTGTGCCTCAGTCTTATTTTGTTCACCTACAGTTGTAAAACAACTATTGAACCTGTTGCACCAACTCCCAAAATGGACGAACCGGAAAAACTGGCAACTCATCCTGAATCAACGGTTTCCATTCCAATTGAAATGTCGCTAAAGTCGTACTATTCTCTTGCAGAAAAACAAGTTCCAATGGAATTCAAAGGCGGAGAACATCCTTGCGAAGGTGTTTCATTCGATTATTTCTTCAAGCGAAATCCATTTGAATTAAGCGCTTCGAACAACAAGATTGCAATTGATGTAAGCGGAAAATATTGGATAAAAATGAGCTATTGCGTGAGTTGCTCGGATATCGTAACCGATAAACCAGTTTGTGTAGTTCCAAGAATTCCATTTAGCTGCGGCGTTTCCGAACCTATGAGAAGAATGTCGTTGCAATACACTACCAGTTTTGACATTACTCCGAATTATTCTTTAGAAACTAAAACAATTCTAACAGATCTAAAAGCCATCGATCCATGCGAAGTAACTGTTTTCAATTACGATGCTACGGATGAATTAATCAAAGAAGTTCGAAAGTCTTTAAAGGATGTTGCAAAGGACATTGATAAACAGTTGGCCGAGATCACTTTCGAAAAAGAAGCAGAAAGTGCCTGGAACATGTTGAATAAACCCATTAAAGTGAAGGATTTTGGAATGCTGCACATGAATCCATCAGCAGTATTTCTATCACAACCGAAAGTCAATAATGACAGTCTGTTTACCACTTTAACCTTAAAGGTTTCCCCTATTTTTGATTACGACGGAAACGAAACAAAAAAGGAACTTCCTGATCTAAATCTTGTTAAGACTCCAAAATCAGACTCATTTGATCTGAACATTCTCTTCAAATTGAATTACGACTCGCTTTCCACCACTCTACAGCGTTACGCGGGTGGAAAAGAAATGATGGTAAAAAACAAGCTCATCATTTTTGATAGTTTAGCAATTACAGGTGCCGATAATAGTGAACTGATTATTAAGGTCAATTTTTCAGGGAGCAAGAAAGGAATTCTTTATTTGAAAGGAACTCCAAAATACGACCCGCTAACTGAAAGTGTTGAACTCACAAATATTACCTATGATCTGGCAACGAAAAGTGTTCTCTTAAAAACCGCTGACTGGTTATTCGACGATAGAATAATCCAAGAAATTGCAAAAGCAAGTAAGCAAAACTTAAAACCGGAATTTGAGAAATTGCGAAAATCGATTAATGATGCTTTTCACTACAGTTTGAAGGAATACAATGTAAAAGGTCAGGTGAACACTATTAAAGTACTGGACTTAGTCACTCGTCCGGATGAAATTCGACTTTTGGTAACTGCAACCGGAAAAGTTAAATTGAATAACTTTGGTTTATAGCCTTAACTGTTTAAACATGAAATACTTCATCTGTTTCATCTTACTTTTCATTCTAATACCAGCTAGATGTCAGGATTTGTACAATCCGGCTTTAATTAAGCAATTAAAAGTAAAAACTAGAACATCTATTTTCACTGGGTCTCTAAACGATACGCTAATTACCGAATATGATAAATCAGGAAGAATTACAGCAACTCAAGGAAAAATGTACGGGTCGAAATACTTCGATTCCATTAGTTATACAAGTAAAACGGTTGTAAAACGACATTACAACTCAGCTAAATTACTTGCGAGTATTGAAACCAGTAAGCTTGATAAACAAGGTCGAACCATTGAATTCGTACGAGTTCAATTTCTTCCTAACAAAGATTCCAGTGGCTATAAATCAGTCTACAAGAAAGGTGGAATCATTCAACATCAATATTTCAGAGATGGAAAGACACTCAATATTCCAGACTATCCAAATAATTTCATATCAGGAATTAATTATTACGAGGATGACACGACATATTCTTATCATCTTAATAATGGTGAATTCACAGAATGCTACGATGAGAAGAATCGAATCATTGCAAGTGCAGCGTTTGACGACAAGGGTAATATTATTTGGTCAGAGAACTACATCAACAGTAAACCGAATGAAGTTACTATTGTTATACGAAGGTATAATACTGAGGAAAAGTCATATTCTGAAACTATTGATACTCAATATTATTTTGAGAACGGATTAGAAAGGAAGTATATCAATAAATCTGAGAACTATACGAAGGAAATAAACTACGTTTATTATCCCTGAGATGATAAAATTGATTTTAGTTTACGAACTTAACTATTCACCATGTGCTGAGCCAATTTCGGGAAGACAGCAAATAATTCCTCTTTCAGTTTCTCATCAATTTCTAATGCCTTTACGGCCAAGTGCATACATCTCAGCCATTCCATCATTGCCTCTTCTGTTATTTTGTGAGGCATATGTCTCATCCGCATTTTGGGATGACCAAACTCCTGAGAATACAAAGTCGGACCTCCAAGAAACTGAGCAAGAAAGAGTTTTTGTTTACGCTTAATTTCGTCTCGATCTGTCCTGAATAATGGTGCGATTATTGGAGAAGCGAAGACATGCTCATAAAACCCATTGACCAATAAGGCTATGTTTTGCTCTCCAACTTTATCATATAGGTTCTCCATTTTGAAGAAAGTTTTTCGTTTAATTTTCAGCAACTTGAGAAGGAATTCGATAGTATTTATATTTTTGTATCGAATGAAATTTCTTTTCGTATTACTATTGATGTTAACCTCGTGTCGTACCCTCTCTCAGGATATGACAACTTCGGATAAAATTGCCGACTGTACTGGGGCTACAAATATAATGCAACCCGGAGCTTTTACCTCTCAGTTCACTGGAAAAGGTGGAATGTTTAAAGATTTGGAAGCTTATCCATCCCTTCAAAGCAATAAAGAACTCAATTCACTTTGGTACGCTTTCAAAGCAGGATATGATGGTCGCTTTACATTAGACGCATCTGTTTCTGAAGGAACGCTTCAAATGGTCATTTTTGAAGCAGTCACAAAAGATGCTTGTGAAGACATCTACACTGGTAAAGCAGATATTCGCCGATTGATCAACTCCAAAGAACAACATGTTGGATTGAACTTAATTACAACCTCGAACACACTTTATCCAATTGATTTATCAGGTGGGAAGTACATCATGATTTGTTTCCTAACTGAAGCGAAATTGAAATCAAAATTGGAATTGGATGTCAATTTTGAACCAACCGAAGGTCAGTTGCAAGAAACTTCGGAAGGTGGTAAATTGATGGATTTACGCAAAAACAAAAGTGTTGATGCATTGAAGTTAATGGTTCGTGATGCAGAAACAGGAACTCCTGTTGTTGCAAATGTTACCATCACCGGTTTAAAAGACGTTAACGGTACATACATGGCTTCCGACTTCAATTTAACTATCGACAAGTCAGGAAAAATCCAAATCAAAGTGGATGCAGAAGGTTATTTCTTCGTTGATAAAGACGAGCCCGTTTCGGCAGGTTCTGATAACGAAGTTGTAATTTGGCTGGAACCTCTCGGCGAAGGGAAAAGTATGCAGATCGATGAGATCGAATTCTATCCCGGATCTTCCGAATTCTTACCAACCGCGGAAGTTAAACTCAGAAGAATAAAAGATTTCCTGGCATTAAACGCAACGGTGAATGTTGAAATTCAAGGTCACGTGCATGCAACAGGAGAAAATACTTTTGCAGGACAAAAACTATCAGAGGCTAGAGCAAAACGTGTAATGATCTGGTTATCCGACAACGGAATCGATAAAAACCGAATGACAGCTGTTGGATACGGAAATACCAAACCGATCTATCCTGAGGCAAAAATGTCTTACGAGGAACAGGCGAACAGACGCGTAGAGATCAAGGTTCTTTAATTCTTGTAGGTTGAAAATACCGTAAAGACGCGACGCATCGCGTCTCTACTCATAATTCCATTCTAAAGCCCTATCTGATCAAACAACTTATCATCAACCAACTCAGGTAAAGTAACTTTCAATTTCGGTTCCAACTCCATTGCCCGTTTGATTGCGAAAATAGCACCTTCATTTCGAGCCCAGTTTCTTCTTGCAATTCCGTTATTGACATCCCAATGTAGCATCATCGTTAGTCTACGTTGAGCATCGTCTGAGCCATCAAGGAGCATTCCAAATCCACCGTTGATCACTTCACCCCAGCCAACTCCACCACCATTGTGAATGGAGACCCAGGTAGCGCCGCGGAAAGAATCACCAATGACATTGTGAATTGCCATATCCGATGTGAAACGCGAACCATCATAAATGTTAGATGTCTCTCTGTAGGGTGAATCTGTTCCGGAAACATCATGGTGATCTCTTCCTAGAACAACTGCACCAATTTTCCCTTCAGAAATGGCTTTATTGAACGCTGAAGCAATCTTCATTCTTCCTTCCGCATCTGCGTACAGAATTCGGGCTTGAGAGCCTACAACGAGCTTATTTTCCTGTGCACCTTTAATCCATTGAATATTGTCGGCCATTTGCTGTTGAATTTCAACCGGACTGTTCTTCATTATTTCCTCAAGAACAGTACAAGCGATATCGTCAGTTAATTTTAAATCCTCTGGTTTACCAGAAGTACAAACCCAACGGAAAGGTCCAAATCCGTAATCGAAACACATTGGCCCCATGATATCCTGAACATATGACGGATACTTGAAATCAATTCCGTTTGCTGCCATCACATCAGCACCTGCTCGTGATGCTTCAAGTAAAAACGCATTTCCATAGTCAAAGAAGTAAGTTCCTTTTGCTGTATGCTTATTTACGGCAGCAGCGTGACGAACAAGTCCTTCCTGAACTTTAGTTTTAAATAGATCGGGATTAGACGCCATCAACTCATTCGCTTCTTCAAAGCCTAAACCTACAGGATAATATCCTCCAGCCCATGGATTGTGCAAACTTGTTTGATCCGAACCCAGATCAATATGCAGGTTTTCTTCTGCGAAACGCTCCCATACATCAACTACATTTCCTAAGTAAGCAATTGAAATGACTTCATTCTTTTCCTGAGCCAAGCGAACACGTTGAACAAGTGCATTAATGTCTTCTACAACTTCGTGGATCCAACCTTGTTCATGACGAATTTTAGTGATTTTTGGGTTCACCTCGGCACAAACAGTAATACAACCGGCGATTGTTCCTGCTTTTGGTTGTGCTCCACTCATCCCTCCTAAACCAGAGGTAACAAACAAATTTCCTTTCGGCTCTTTTCCAATCTTTCTAAATCCGTTTAGAACTGTAATTGTTGTTCCATGAACAATTCCTTGTGGACCGATATACATATAAGAACCCGCAGTCATTTGTCCGTATTGCGTAACCCCAAGTGCGTTAAACTTCTCCCAATCATCCGGTTTCGAATAATTTGGAATCATCATACCGTTGGTTACCACAACTCTTGGAGCGTCTTTATGAGATGGGAACAATCCAAGCGGGTGACCAGAGTACATTACCAATGTTTGTTCTTCTATCATTTCCGACAAGTATTTCATACAAAGTCGGTATTGCGCCCAATTCTGGAATACAGCTCCATTTCCACCGTAAGTGATTAATTCTTGTGGATGTTGAGCAACAGCAATGTCCAGGTTATTCTGGATCATCAACATAATTGCCTTTGCCTGTAAACAAGCTCCAGGATATTCATCAATGGGGCGTGCGTACATTGTATGCTTAGGCTTTAAGCGGTACATATATATTCTTCCGTATGTTTCCAGTTCTTCATAAAACTCTGGAAGCAATTCGGCATGCTGTGCTTTAGGAAAATAACGCAATGCATTTTGAATAGCCAATTTCTTTTCTTCCTGAGAAAGAATTTGCTTTCTTTTTGGAGCACGATTCGTATTTGCATCAAAAACAGCTTTAGCTGGCAATACCGATGGAATTCCTTCTTGAATCTCCTGTCTGAATTCAGATAATGTCATTGTGAATATTTTTCACAAAATTAATCCTTCTACCGAGGTACAATAATTTTAGACACAAAAAAGGCGTTAGTTTTTCTTCTAACGCCTTTCTCTAAAATTATTTTGGATTAGTAGATGATGTTCACTCCACCATTCCATTCGTATTTTTTATCTGTAAGGATATCCTTAGCACGTACTGTCCAAATATAGCTTCCTTGCGGAACAATACGACCATGGTACGTTCCATCCCATTTAGCATCTACATCATGAGATTCATACATGATTTCCCCCCAACGGTTCATTACCATTAGTTCAAAATTAGCTTCGTCAATTCCTTCAATAACAATTCCCCATGTTTGGTTGAATTCATCATTATCAGGAGTAAAGGTATTTGGAACGTAAATAATTACCTCCGGATAAACTGTTACAATGATCTCGACAGTGTCAACACAACCTAAGTAAGATGTAGCAACCAAAGTCACTAGGTAATCACCCGTTTGTCCATCAGGGAACGTTGTAATCATATTCTCCTGAGTAGAATGAGATGGTGTTCCACCGTTTACAAACCACTCATAAGTATCGGCACCTGTACTGTAATTGTTCAACATTGTTTGCGTATTGAACATCGTTACAGGATCTGGTGACCATTTGAAATCTGCAACTGGTTGAGGAAGAACACTCAGATATCCTACGAAAGTTGTTGAGTCAATACATCCGTTTGGAGAAACCACGATCAATTGTACGTCATAACTTCCAGCGAACAATGCATCTGGCGTAACCACATCCTGATCAATAAACTGTTGCCCGTTTGAAATATTCCAAACTGTTGCAGCTGTCATGTTAGGGTCAGTTGCATTCGACAAAATAAATTCAGCAGGCTCACATTTCACTGGCTCATCGACAGCAATCATTGGAACCGGAACCGGATATGTGATGATTTGCGTTGACAATACCAATGGTGTTGATTCACATGCGTCAGTAACTGTTACGATATACGTTGTTGTATTTTGCGGAGAATCCGTAATCGAGCTGCTTGTTCCTGAATTTGAATGTGCAGTTGACCAAACAAAGTCGTAAGGTGCTCCAATTCCACCAGTAATCCCAGTTGTACTTATCGTACCCGGATATCCCGGACAAACACTTTGGTCTAACGGAGTTAATGCTCCAGAAATTGGTTGACGAACAGAAACCAAAATTGAATCTGGTTGCGATAGACATCCCAAATCATTTTCAGCGACAACCGGATAATACGTATTTACAGTTGGGTTAACATCCTGATTTGGTAATAACGATGTTGTGTGATCCCAATGATAAGTATATGTTGTTCCTCCAGTTGCACTTGCAACCAAAGAAGCTGTTCCGTTTTGACAAATCAACGTATCATTCGAAACACTAACAACTACTGGTGTAGGATCGATTAACGTAGCAGTAACACATTTCTGACAACCCAGTGCATTTCGAGCACATACTGTATACGTTCCCGCAGCAAATCCTGACATTGTATTTAATGGTCCCCATGTACCTCCGTTATTGAAGCTATATTCTGTTGCTCCAGCACAAGTAATTGTAATTGAACCATCTGAATAACCTCCACAACTTGGATGAGTAACCGCTGCAGTTGCAGTTAATGAAACCACTGTTACTACCATAGTATCTCGAACAACACCACAAAGTGTGCTTGAGTGTCTCCAAATAAATTTGTAAGTTCCAGGTTGATTCACTGTTACAACAGCATTTGGTGAAGATGGATTGGGTGCAAAACTAGCTGTTGCAGCCGGAGTTAAACCTGTAGGCAAAATCGATTGCCAAGATCCTGTGGTTCCGGTAGGAGCGGCATTTGCTGCTAATTGTATAGGACTTCCCAAACAAATTGTTTGATCAGGACCAGCATTCGGTGTCAAAGTTGGGACTACAGTAATTGTAAACGTAGCTGTATCTTGCAATGCAGGAGTTGTTCCCATTGCTGGTTGTGTTACAACTACATTGTAGGTAGTAGTAACTGATGGGTTAACTGTTGTTGTTCCTGCAGTCGGGTTGGCTACACCGTTTGTTTGCAACCAATTGAACGTTGGAGCTGTATAACCAGGAGTAGCAATTGTAACCGTTGTAGAATTACCTTGACAGATTGTTTGATCTGCTGCAGAAACACCACAAACGACTTGTGCAGTTCCAAAGAAGTCCAGGTCAACATCTTGATTTGTAAATGAGTAGTTCGATAAACAAAGAATGTACGATTGTCCTGCAACAACATTTAACGGTGGTTGATAACTTGTGCTTGATGCATTTGGAGGGTAATTTGCCGGAGTAGACATTCCTGTATTTCCATTACACATTCCGTTCCAGTTACAAGCCACAGGTGCTAATGTATTTCCATTAATTCCTGCGCAACCGTTGCCGTTTACATTGGGCCACATAATCCAGTCAAAACACCCTGAACCGGTTGAACCTACTAACGACCACTGCAATGTTCCTGTGGACACCACGTTAATTGTAATAAACGTAGAAACCGTTTCACCTGACAATAAACATCCACTGTTTACCCCTTGAGGGTTGGAAGAAGGATTGGAAATTGTTCCAGAACCGAAATCCGATACGTTGTAAGTCGGTTGTTGTCCTACAATCGGAAATTGCGGAGTTGAACAGCCTGGAACCGCCAGGTTACAATTAACCGGTAATTGCTGTGACCAAACATTAGCCACAGATAAAAGCAAAGTAATTATCAATAACTTTTTCATGACTAATTATTTGAACAGTTTGTAAAAGGATATTTTGCGATTTCGTCAACACCATAAACTCCTGTTTGAACACAAGAAATGTTTATGGTATTTGAACCAAACCATGCTTCAAAATCCGCATCTGTAAATGAATTTAGATTGGTTGTAAGAACAAATGCTCTTTTCGTTTCCCAATCAAGGCGAACAACTTCAACATTGGGATTCAAGCGAATATTCGATTCAATAGATCTGAACATTTCTTCATCCGTAATGTTTACCATGCACTGAGCAAAGTACTTTGCTCCTCCGTCTTCTGTTTGTGCATTACTAGTTCCGCTAAAGGCCAATAGTAATACTAAAAATATAGTTGTCTTCATGTTAGTTTATGAGTACTTTAAAAACGCTTCATATAAAAAAAGGTTGCCTAAGCAACCTCTAAAGTATTAATTATCACAAAATATTGGAAAACAAAAAGTTAGACCTTTTAAAATCCTATTTTGTTAAAATATTAATATTATTTTAAATATTTAAACATTTTACCTGGGTAATGTGCAGAATCTCCCAATTCCTCTTCAATTCGAAGCAGTTGGTTGTATTTAGACATACGGTCTGAACGTGATGCAGATCCAGTTTTAATTTGCCCACAATTCAATGCTACGGCAAGATCCGAAATGGTATTGTCTTCAGTTTCACCGCTTCTATGCGACATAACCGAAGTATAACTGTTGCGCGTTGCCATTTGAACAGCTTCAATCGTTTCAGTCAAAGAACCAATTTGATTCACTTTTACCAAAATTGAATTGGCAACCCCTTGTTCGATTCCCTGAGATAAACGTTTTGTATTGGTAACAAATAAATCATCTCCTACTAACTGAACTTTATCACCTAACTGTTCTGTAGCCAATTTCCATCCAGCCCAATCGTCTTCAGCTAAACCGTCTTCAATAGAAACAATTGGATACTTCTTACACCAGTCAGCCCAGAAAGCAACCATTTCAGAAGACGAGCGGCGTTCCCCTGTTGATTCGAATACATACAATCCGCTATCTGTCTTATAAAATTCAGACGAAGCTGCATCCAATGCAATATGGACATCTTCACCAGGTTTGAAGCCCGCTTTTTCAATTGCCTGCATCACCACCTGGATTGCTTCTTCGTTTGAACCTAAGTTCGGAGCAAATCCACCTTCGTCACCAACATTTGTAGAAAGACCTTTTGATTTTAAAACTGATTTCAAATGATGGAAGATCTCAGTCCCCCAACGTAATCCTTCAGAAAAAGAAGAAGCTCCGAAAGGCATCACCATGAATTCCTGAATATCGATTAGGTTATCAGCGTGAGAACCTCCGTTAAGGATATTCATCATTGGAACTGGCATTGTGTTCGCTCCAACTCCTCCAACATATTTGTAAAGACTCATTCCAGCTTCCTGAGAAGCAGCTCTTGCAACGGCCAAAGAAGTTCCCAAAATAGCGTTTGCTCCCAATTTTGATTTATTCGGAGTTCCGTCCAAACCAATTAGTTGCATATCAATTGCTTTCTGATCAAAAACATCCATACCCAATAACTCTTCAGCAATTATTGTGTTTACGTTTTCTACAGCTTTCAAAACGCCTTTTCCTAAATAAAGCTTAGCATCACCATCTCGTAATTCAACAGCTTCATGAATTCCTGTTGAAGCACCAGAAGGAACCGCAGCTCTTCCGAAAGCACCATTTGTTGTGTAAACATCTACTTCTACCGTTGGATTACCTCTAGAATCCAGGATTTGTCGTCCAATGACACGAGCAATGTAAGTCATACTTTTTAATTTTTGGAGGGTATATTAATTATCTCAAAAAACAAATCCGCCCGTTATTACTCAGGCGGATTCATCCATTTAGTTACTCATATTCGTTATAAACTGATCGAACAGATATCTTGAATCGTGCGGACCAGCCGACGCCTCAGGGTGATACTGAACGGAAAATATTTTCTTTCCTTTAATTTGGATTCCGGCAACCGTCTCATCATTCAGGTGAATGTGTGTCACTTCAATCTTATCTTGTTTTGCGATACTCTCATGTGTGATCACAAACCCGTGATTCTGAGAAGTAATTTCACCTTTACCTGTAATCAGGTTTTTGATTGGATGATTAACACCTCTATGTCCGTTGAACATTTTTGCTGTCTCCAATCCCTGACTCAAACCTAAAATCTGGTGTCCCAAACAAATTCCAAAAATTGGAGTATCCGTTTCAACCAATTCCTTTACCAAAGCAATTTCGTTAGGCATAGCAGCAGGATCACCAGGACCATTACTCAACATAATTCCTGTTGGATTGAACGCTTTGATATCTGCAACTGTTGTTCCTAAAGGGAACACTTTAACGAATGCTCCTCTATCGTTCAAACAGCGTACAATGTTCTTCTTCACACCAAAATCAAGAAGAGCTACTCTCAATTTGCTTGAAGCATCACCACTTTCATAAGCTTCTTTTGTAGCAACTTTAGAAGAAAGTTCCATTCCATCCATTGAAGGAATCTCTTTCACTTTTTCCATCAACACCTTTTCGTCCAAAATTTCTGATGAAATGATTGCGTTCATTGCACCTTTATGACGAATGTGTCGAACCAAAGATCTTGTATCGATATCTGTAATTCCTACCGTTTCGTTCTTCAACAAATAGTCATTCAAATTGGAAACACCACTTGCACGAGAAAAACCAGTAGAGAATTTTTTTGTCACAAGACCAGCGATTTTAACGGTTTCAGATTCCACTTCTTCGTTGTGAACTCCGTAATTTCCGATATGTGCTGTGGTCATGATTAGCAATTGCCCAAAGTAAGAAGGATCCGTAAATACCTCCTGATAACCGGTCATACCAGTATTAAAAGCAATTTCACCGGTTGTTGTACCTATCTTACCAGTGGCAAAACCGCGATATACGGTTCCGTCTTCCAAAACGAGGAGCGCAGTTGAGCGTTCTTCCATAGAATTTTTTTTTGCAAAATTAGGAATTAAAAACCATTCTAAGAAGCGGAGAGTTCATCAAGATTAAAAAGGGAATCACAAAGAATGCTAATGATTCTGGGGTATTCAGCTCACACTCAAGTTTGCAGTGTTAATTCTTTTTTGAATTTGTGCAAAAGTAATGGATGAATGTCCCAAAGATTGAATGATTAAATCGTTCGCATATAAAATGAACAGACGCGATACATCGCGTCTCTACACGACTATGAATGATACTTTAACCCTCTACCACCAACCCAGAAGCTGTAATAGATGATTTCTCCTGATACTCTTCGTAATCTGTATTGATTTCCCAGAGATTATGAGTGGTTTCTTTGACGATGTTTTCAGCCGCTAAGATCCCCATAAGAATACTGTGATCCTGATTATTGTATTTAAACGCACCATAACGACCAATCACAGAAAGATTCTCAACACTCGTTAAATAACTTTCTACAATCTGTAAAGGTTCTTTGTATCCACGTTGATAAACAGGATAACATTTCGGAATCTTATAAACGAAACCATCTGAAATTTCCAATCCCTCTACCAATCCAGTCATCTTCATTTCTTTCTTCGCCAAAGCAATTAATTCAGCATCCGACATTTTCCAGATTGGATCTTCATCGTAACTCCAATATTCTAACGTAACAATTGTTGCTTTCTCACCATTGTTTACTTCCGGCACCCAATTGCTACAGTTGGTAACTCGTCCCATTTGCAATTCGCTAGCATGAACGTACAACCAGTTATCCGGAAAGACATTTTGTCCTTCGACTTTTAGATAAACCAATAACGTATTTCTGAATTTCAATTGCGCATTTGCATCAATTACCTCTTGCGGAGTACCTGCAAGATTCTTTACCAAATGCGTAATTGGCATGGAAGAAATCAAATGATCATATTCAACATATTCGCCAGAGACCAATTCTAAGCCTTTAGCTTCATTGTTTTCTGAGACAACTTTTTTGATCGGGGTTGAAAGAAAAACACGTCCACCGTTTTCCTCAACATATGTTTTCATACGTTCATAAACCATCCCTGTTCCACCAATTGGATAGGCAAATTGATCTACTAACGTTTTATGCTTGTTTTTTTTGTCTTTGATCAATGCATTTTTTACTGCTTCGAAAAGGGACAATTTCTTGATACGCTGAGCTGCAAAATCTTCATCTAAATCTTTACATGAAATCCCCCACAACTTTTCGCTATACGTTTTAAAGAAAATGGAATACAGCTTATATCCGAAACGACTAATTACCCAAGACTCGAAAGACTGGTCTTGTTTTACCGGAGCAACACGTTGTTTGAAATAGCTGAAAACACAAATAAAGGCAGTACCAACTCCCAATTTAAAAAGCGCATCAAACGGTTTAAGCGGATAGTAGTAGAATTTTTTCTTGTAATAGATTCGAGTAAGGCGATCAACCATACGGTAGTCCTTCCCAACAACTTCCAACCACACATTATTGACTTTGCTATCGTTGCTAAAAAAACGGTGAGGCCCTAAATCAACATGTTGATTCCACAATTCGATTGTTTTAGAAAGACCACCAACAGCATTAGATGCTTCATAGACATCCACAGCAATTCCAGCTTTCGCTAACTCATATGCTGCTGTAATTCCTGCCGGACCCGCTCCAATAACTGCTACTCTTTTTCCACTCATCAAATTATGTTCATTAAAATCGACCAAATCCGTTCTTAAGGAACGAATAATGCACTGTTTTTATTGCGACGCTAAGATAGGTAGTTCCCATCAATCGACAACAAAAAAAAAGGGTATCTGTTGAAAACAAATACCCTTTTAAAATTGAGAAAGACGAATCTTATTCTTCTGTTTTTTCTTCTGCGTCTGCTGCAGCTTCAGGAGCATCATCAGCTTGAGTTTCCTCAACTGCTGGTGTCTCTTCAACTACTGGTGCTTCTTCAACAACTTCAGCTGTTGGAGTTTCGTCAACAACTACTGCCTCTTCTACTTCAGTTGCTTCAGCTGCAGGAGCAGTTGTAGCTTTAGGAGCAGTTGAACCACCACGACGAGAACGACGTGTAGTTGTTTTCTTCTCACCAGATGTGTAAACTTCGTTGAAATCAACCAACTCGATCAAACACATTTCAGCATTATCTCCTAAACGGTAACCAGTACGGATGATACGAGTGTATCCTCCTGGACGGTCAGCAACTTTTGGAGCGACAGTACGGAACAACTCAGTAACCGCTTCTTTGCTTTTCAAGTAAGAAAATGCAGTACGACGATTGTGAGTTGAATCGTCTTTTGATTTTGTAATAATCGGTTCAACATAAACACGTAAAGCTTTTGCTTTCGCGATTGTAGTTGAAATACGCTTGTGCTCGATTAAAGAACAAGCCATGTTAGATAGCATTGCTGCTCTGTGAGCAGTTTTTCTACCTAAATGATTAAATTTTTTACCGTGTCTCATAACATTTAATTTCGTAAGTAACGGTTAGCTAGATCTAGTATCGCATCAATCTAGCCACCTATCACGACATTATTTTAAATTTATTTGCGATACTAATCTTTATCTAATTTGTATTTTGCTACGTTCATACCGAAGTTCAATCCTTTAGAATCTACTAAGTCTTCCAACTCAGTTAAAGATTTCTTTCCGAAATTACGGAACTTCAATAAGTCGTTCTTGTTGTAAGAAACAAGATCTCCAAGTGTTTCAACATCTGCAGCTTTCAAACAGTTAAGTGCACGAACTGAAAGGTCCATATCCACTAACTTAGTTTTAAGCAACTGACGCATATGCAATGAAGTTTCATCAAATTCTTCTGTCTCAGATTTAACTTCTGTATCTAAAGTGATACGCTCATCAGAGAACAACATGAAGTGGTGAATCAAGATTTTAGCAGCTTCTTTCAAAGCATCTTTTGGATGAATAGATCCGTCAGTTGTCAATTCCAAAACCAATTTCTCGTAATCCGTTTTTTGTTCTACACGGTAATTTTCAATCGTGTATTTTACGTTTACAATTGGAGTAAAGATTGAATCAACGAAGATCATTCCGAAAGGAGCGTTGCTGTTCTTGTTTTCTTCTGCTGGTAAGTAACCACGACCTTTAACGATCGTAAGCTCCATTTCCAACTTAACTGAAGATTCCATGTTACAAATCACTAAATCCGGGTTCAATACTTGAAATCCAGAAGTGAATTTACCTAGGTCACCAGCAGTCAATTTATCTTGTCCAGAGATAGAAACCACTACAGTTTCGTTATCTGTACCATCAATTTGTTGCTTGAAACGAACTTGTTTAAGGTTCAATACGATTTCTGTAACATCCTCTACAACACCTTTCAAAGTTGCAAACTCGTGGTCTGCTCCGTCGATACGTACTGAAGAGATTGCGTAACCTTCCAATGAAGAAAGTAAGATACGACGTAATGCGTTTCCTACAGTGATACCATAACCTGGTTCAAGCGGACGGAACTCAAATTGTCCTTTACGCTCGTCAGACTGGATCATAATTACCTTGTCCGGTTTTTGAAAATCTAAAATTGCCATTTTGTTTTTCTTCTTTTTACTTGTTTCACAGTTGCGCGGATTGACAGATTGAAGAATGTCGGTCAGTCCCTTTGGCTGCAATTCAATTGTTAATTACTACTTAGAGTATAATTCGACGATTAACTGCTCCTTGATGTTTTCAGGGATCATTTCTCTTGATGGAGTACTAAGTACTTTACCAGAGTAAGTTGAACGATCAAAATCCAACCAATCGTATTTTTTGTTAGTTGAAGCTGTCAAAGAATCATTAATTGCTTCTAAAGACTTAGACTTCTCACGAACACCAACAACATCACCAATTTTCAAATGGAAAGAAGGAATGTTTACCACTTCTCCATTTACAACGATGTGTTTGTGACTAACCAACTGACGAGCAGCACGACGAGAATTAGCGATACCTAAACGGTAAACTGTATTATCCAAACGAGCTTCACAAAGTTGCAACAAGTTTTCACCTGTAATTCCTTTCATACGTGATGCTTTGTCGAACAAGTTAGCGAACTGACGCTCCAAAATTCCGTAAGTGTACTTCGCTTTTTGCTTCTCACCTAACTGAATTGCGTATTCAGATTGCTTACTTCCTCTACGTTTGTTTGGTCCATGTTGACCTGGTCCGTAGCTTCTTCTGTCCAGCGCTTTGTCTGGTCCAAAAATTGGGTCACGAAAACGACGCGCAATTTTGGTTTTTGGTCCTGTATATCTTGCCATTTCTATTTGATATAAGAGGGAGATTGTGAATTAAGGCTTTTCCTTCGACAATCTGGCTCCCTCAGTTATTAATTACTATTATACTCGTCTCTTTTTCGGAGGACGACAACCGTTATGCGGTAATGGGGTAACATCGATAATTTCCATCACTTCGATTCCACTGTTGTGGATAGAACGAATAGCAGATTCACGTCCAGCTCCAGGGCCTTTCACGAATACACGAACTCTACGTAATCCGAAGTCATGTGCTTCTTTAGATGCGTCCTCAGCAGCAACTTGTGCAGCGTATGGAGTGTTCTTTTTAGAACCTTTGAAGCCCATTTTACCAGCCGATGACCAAGAGATAACTTGACCAGCGTTGTTCGTCAAAGAAATAATCACATTGTTGAAGGTAGCTTGAATATGCGCTTCACCCGCTGCGTCTACTTTGACTTGTTTCTTCTTCTTTTGATTTGATTTTGCCATTGTTAATCTTTTTAAGCTGCTCTGTTTAATTCAGACAGCAGATTATTTAGTTGCTTTCTTTTTGTTAGCAACAGTTTTTCTTCTACCTTTTCTTGTACGAGAGTTGTTTTTCGTACGTTGACCTCTCAATGGAAGACCATTACGGTGACGAATACCACGAGTACATCCGATATCCATCAAACGCTTAATGTTTAATTGGATTTCAGAACGTAACTGTCCTTCTGTCTTAACTTCAGTGATTGAGTTACGAATAAGACCAATTTGGTCATCGCTCCAATCCTGAACTTTAATGTTTTCGTCGATACCGTTAGCTACTAAGATCTTCTTAGCTGTGCTGCGGCCAATTCCAAAGATGTACGTCAATCCGATTACACCTCTCTTGTTTTTTGGTAGATCAATACCTGCAATACGTGCCATAATTACCCTTGTCTTTGTTTTAGTTTAGGATTCTTTTTGTTAATCACGTAAACTCTTCCTTTTCGTTTAACGATCTTGCAATCTACAGATCGTTTTTTAACTGAAGCTCTTACTTTCATTTTGTGTTGTTTTAGTGACAAAGCATCAGCTTAAAAAAGCTGACGCTCTATCCATTATCGATGTTAGTTCCTTACTTATAACGGAAGGAAATACGTCCTTTTGTTAAATCGTACGGTGACATTTCTACTTTCACTCTGTCTCCAGGAAGAATCTTAATGTAAAACATTCTCATTTTCCCCGAGATATGAGCAGTAATCACGTGACCATTTTCTAACTCTACACGAAACATTGCATTAGACAATGCTTCGATAATTGTTCCATCTTGTTCTATTGATGATTGTTTAGCCATGTCTTAAATTCCAGATGAAATTTCACTAGGTGATCTTCTACCTCTAACTCTTGCACCTTCCATCAAACCATCCATGTGACGATTCAATAAGTAAGATTCAATTTGTTGTAAAGTATCCAATACTACACCAACCATAATCAACAACGAAGTTCCTCCGAAGAAATACTCGAATCCTGATGTAATTCCAGCTGCTCCGGCTACCGACGGTAAAATCGCGATAATTGCCAGGAACAAAGAACCAGGTAAAGTAATTCTTGAGATCAAGCTATCTAAATAGCTTGCAGTTTCTTCACCCGGACGAACGCCTGGGATGAATCCCCCATTTTTCTTCAAATCATCTGCCATCTTGCGTGGACTGATCATAATTGCCGTATAGAAATACGTAAAAATCACAATCATCAACCCAAGGATCACATTGTACCAAACTCCTTTAACATCACCAATCACACCGCCAAGTCCTTCGTTGTTACCAGCGAATAACATAACAGGGATGGTCATAATTGCTTGAGCAAAGATGATAGGCATTACACCAGAAGCATTTACCTTCAAAGGCAAATAGTTTCTAGCACCTTGCTCATCAACAGAGCGGGCACCTACAACACGTTTAGCCGTATTTAAAGGAACCTTTCTTACTCCTTGCACAATTAAGATAGTACCAAGAACAATCAACAAGAATACGATGATCTCAAGAACGATCTTAAGAGGAGTACCTTGATTAATTGCTACTTCAGTTATGAAAGCATTAGGAAGACGAGAAAGGATACCAACAGTGATCAATAACGACACTCCGTTTCCAATTCCTTTATCCGTAATACGCTCACCTAACCAAACCGCAAACATAGAACCAGCAACCATACACATAACAGCAGTAGTCCACCAAAGCGGACTATTTAATGTTTGTGCAGGATCCATAGCTCCAGGAATTTTAGATGCGTACAGGGTGATGTAGGTTGGTGCTTGAACGGCACAAATAGCAATCGTAAGGACGCGGGTAAACATATTAATACGTTTACGACCAGACTCACCTTCGTTCTGCATTTTTTGAACCGCAGGCACAGCCATCCCTAGCAACTGCATAATGATTGAAGCACTAATGTAAGGCATGATACCGAGAGCCATAATGGACACGTTGGTGAATCCACCACCGGAGAACAATGATAACAATGTTTCCAATGGAGAGTCTCCTTTGTTTCCTGATTGACTCATCACTACCGCCTCAGCACTTACACCAGGCAACATGATAAACGATCCGATTCTATAGAATAGAATTAGAGAAAGCGTAAGAATAATACGCTTTCTCAATTCCTCTACTTTCCAGATGTTCTTTATGTTTTGTATAAACCGTTTCATAAAAAAATGTCGGCAAAGTTAATTAGATTTCTGAAATAGAACCACCTTGAGCTTCAATTCCTGCTTTTGCAGTAGTAGAAAACTTATGAGCAGTAATATTCACTTTAGCTTTTAATTCACCACGACCAAGGATTTTCACCAAGTCATTGCGTGATACCAATCCGTTGTCACGCAACACATCCAACGTAATGTCAGTAATGTTTTTGCGATCAACGATAGATTGAATAGCATCTAAATTAATTGCTTTGTATTCAACACGGTTAATGTTCTTGAATCCGAATTTAGGAACACGACGTTGTAACGGCATTTGTCCTCCTTCGAATCCTACTTTCTTTGAATAACCAGAGCGCGATTTAGCACCTTTGTGTCCACGTGTAGCAGTACCACCGCCACCAGAACCGTGTCCACGACCGATACGCTTATCACTATGCGTTGCGCCTGCAGCTGGTTTTAAATTATTTAAATTCATCTCAATTCGATTTAAAGTATTATTCTACCACTTCAACTAAATGTGAAACCTTCTTGATCATACCAAGAATTTGTGGTGTTGCTTCTTTTTCTAGTACTTGGTTCAATCGGCGGAATCCTAACGCTTGAATCGTCTTTTTTTGACGAGCCGGACGTTTGATAGTACTGCGAACCTGTTTGATTTTAATCGTAGCCATCTTTTCCTTTATTATCCGTTAAACACTTTATCCATACTAACTCCACGTTGACGAGCAACAGTTGCAGCATCACGCATAGCAGCAAGAGCATTCATAGTTGCCTTTACCACGTTGTGTGGGTTAGACGAACCTTGAGACTTTGCCAATACGTTGTGAATACCAACTGATTCAAGTACTGCACGCATCGCACCACCAGCAATTACACCAGTACCATTTGTTGCAGGTTTCAATAGAACTTCTGCTCCACCGAATTTTCCTTTTTGAGAATGAGGAACTGTACCTTTTAAGATAGGAACTTTAATCAAGTTCTTCTTAGCATCGTCAATTCCTTTAGTGATAGCTTCGGTAACTTCTTTCGCTTTACCTAAACCATGACCAACGATTCCGTTTTCATCACCAACTACAACGATAGCTGAGAAAGAGAACGTACGTCCACCCTTAGTTACTTTGGTTACACGGTTAACCGAAACCAATTTATCTTTAAGCTCAATATCTGAAGCTTTAACTCTGTTTAATGTTTGTGCTGCCATATTCTTAGAATTTTAGTCCGCCTTCTCTTGCAGAATCAGCTAATGATTTAACACGACCGTGGTATAAGTAACCGTTACGATCGAAAACTACTGTTTCTACTCCAGCTTTCTGAGCCTTGTCAGCAATTTCTTTTCCTACTACAGCAGCCTGACCAACTTTATTTGTTTTGTCAGCCGCTTTGTTCTTGTAAGAAGACGCTGAAGCAACCGTTACTCCTTTTGAATCATCGATAACCTGCGCGTAGATCTGTTTGTTAGATCTGAACACAGACAAACGAGGAACTTGAGTTGTACCTGTAATTTTCTTACGGATACGACGCTTGATTTTAGCTCTTCTATTGATTTTACTAAATGCCATAACTTTTTAAAATTATTTTTTACCTGCAGATTTACCAGCTTTTCTTCTAATCTCTTCGCCCATGAAGCGGATACCTTTTCCTTTGTATGGTTCTGGTTTACGAAGGGAACGAATTTTGGCAGCAGCCTGACCCAAAAGTTGCTTGTCGTGAGACTCCAATGTTACCACTGGTGCTTTACCTTTTTGAGTATCTGCAGATACCTTAATTTCTTTCGGGAACTCGATGATGATCGGGTGAGAGTAACCAAGTGCCAACTCCAACTGTTGTCCAGTTGCTGTAGCACGGTAACCTACTCCGATTACTTCCAATTCCTTCTTGTACCCTTCGGATACACCTACGACCATGTTTTGTACTAAAGCGCGGTATAAACCATGCTTAGAGCGATGATCTGGCGCATCTGACGCGCGGCTAAAAGTGATTTCAGAACCTTCAATGTTTACAGTTACAGCAGCAGTATCAAACTCTTGCTCTAATGTACCTTTAGATCCTTTCGCGGAAATTACTGATCCGTCCACCTTTACTTCAACTCCACTCGGGATTGTTACTGGGGATTTACCTATCCTTGACATTATTTATTTAATTACGAATTACGAAAACGGGCGCGAAGATACAAGAATAAAAGATACGAGTCAAGAACCCATATCTTTTTCACATCTAGCACCCAGAAATCTGCATTCTAGTTTTTACTTAATATACGTAGCAAAGTACTTCTCCACCAACGTTTTCTCTTCTTGCTTCTTTATCAGTGATTACACCTCTAGAAGTAGAAACGATTGCAATACCTAAACCGTTCAATACACGTGGCATATCTTCAGCACTACTGTACTTACGAAGACCTGGACGTGATGCACGATCAATTTTAGTGATCGCAGGAACTTTTGTTGATGCGTTATACTTCAAAGCGATTTTGATAATACCTTGTTTGTTATCATCTTCGAATTTAAAGTTTGCAATATAACCTTGATCGTACAAGATGTTAGTGATTGCTTTTTTAACATTCGATGCAGGGATTTCTACCATTTTCAAACGAGCTGCGTTTGCGTTACGGATGCGTGTTAGAAAATCTGCAATAGGATCTGTATTCATGTCCTTATTTTTCTTTAATTAATACTCGGTAGAGTTTCGAAATCCCGATACCGTTGTAACGCTATCGGGATAAAGACTTTTACCAACTTGCTTTTTTAACTCCTGGGATTTTTCCAGCCAAAGCCATTTCACGGAAAGTAACACGTGAAAGTCCAAATTGGCGCATGTATCCACGAGGGCGACCAGTTAAGCCACAACGATTGTGAACGCGAACTTTTGAAGAGTTTGCAGGCAATTGTTGTAATTTATCCCATTCACCAGCTGCTTTCAATTCTGCTCTTTTAGCAGCATATTTAGCAACCATTTTTTCTCTTTTGCGCTCACGCGCTTTCATTGATTCCTTAGCCATCTCTGATTATTTTTTAATGAATGGGAATCCGAAGGCATCCAACAATGCTTTTCCTTCTTCATCGCTTTCAGCTGATGTAACAAAAGTGATATCCATTCCTAGGATCTTGTTTACTTTGTCGATATCGATTTCCGGGAAAATGATATGCTCTTTAACACCTAAGTTAAAGTTACCACGTCCATCAAATCCTTTCGCGTTAATTCCGCGGAAGTCACGAGTACGAGGCAAAGCAACAGAGATAAAACGATCTAGAAAATCGTACATCTTGTCTCCACGAAGCGTAACTTTCGTACCAATTGGCATTCCTTTACGCAGCTTGAAGTTAGAAACGTCTTTCTTAGAAAGAGTAGCAACTGCTTTTTGTCCAGCAATACGAGATACATCTGCGATTGCGTGGTCAATTACTTTTTTATCAGCAACTGCATCACCCAACCCCTGGCTGATGATGATCTTTTGTAATTTAGGTACACGCATTACCGTTTTGTACCCAAATTGCTCAGTCAAAGCAGGAATAATTTCCTTCTTGTACTGTTCTTTCAGTCTTGGTGAATAACTCATTACTTGATCTCCTCTCCTGATTTTTTAGAATAACGTACCAACTTACCTTTCGCATTTTCCTTACGTCCTGTGCGAGAAGCTTGTCCTTTTACTACAACCATTAAGTTAGAAATATGAATATTTCCTTCTTTCTCAATGATTCCTCCTTGAGGTTCAGAGGCGCTAGGCTTAGTATGACGTTTTACAACGTTCAAACCTTCTACTGTAGCACGCTCATTTTTTCTGTCAATAGTCAATACTTTTCCTTCTTGACTTTTAGACTCACCGCTTAATACTTTAACAGTGTCGCCTACTTTGATGTGTAATTTCTTTTGCATGACTTCACTAAATATTAAAGTACCTCTGGAGCAAGCGAAACAATTTTCATGTAATTGTTCTCACGAAGCTCACGAGCAACTGGTCCAAAAATACGGGTACCTCTCATATCACCCGCCTGGTTCAAAATAACGCATGCGTTATCATCGAAACGAATGTAAGAACCATCAGGACGGCGAACCTCCTTACGCGTTCTTACAATAACCGCCTTGGCAACCGATCCTTTTTTCACGGCTCCAGAGGGCATTGCACTCTTAACAGCTACAACGATTTTATCTCCTACGGAAGCATAACGACGTTTTGTACCACCTAATACGCGGATACATAAAACTTCTTTAGCTCCAGAGTTATCAGCAACTGCAAGTCTTGATTCTTGTTGTATCATCTCAACTGATTATTTTGCTCTTTCTACAATTTCTACTAATCTCCAGTTCTTGTTCTTAGACAAGGGACGTGTCTCCATGATCTTAACGGTGTCACCAATGTTACAGTCGTTATTTTCATCGTGGGCCACAAATTTAGTAGTTTTTTTGACAAACTTACCGTATTTCGGGTGCTTCACTTTACGCTCAACAGCAACAACGATAGATTTTTGCATCTTATCTGAAGTTACGATCCCGATACGTTCTTTTCTTAAATTACGCTTTTCCATTTGAAGCTTATTTAACGAACCAAGCATTAAGCCTGGTTCTGACGTTTTGTTAATTCAGTATTCAAACGTGCAATAGCCTTACGGTTGTTACGAATTACGATCGGATTCTCCAATGGAGTAATTTTGTGTCCGATTTTCATTTTCCCTAACGTTTCTGTTGCACTTGCGATTTGTTTTTTCAAATCGTCAACTGAAAGTTTACTTAAATCTTCCTTTTTCATGCTTTCAATTATTTACCAGGTACAACATAATCGTTACGCACGATGAACTTACACTTAACAGGTAACTTCTGAGCCGCTAAGCGCATAGCTTCTTTAGCGATTTCGTAAGGTACACCGTCAGCTTCAAACATGATACGTCCCGGTTTAACAACTGCCACCCAGTGGCTAGGAGCTCCTTTACCTTTACCCATACGTACCTCTGCAGGTTTCGATGTGATTGGTTTGTCTGGGAAAATACGGATCCACACTTTACCTTCACGCTTCATGTAACGCGTAACTGCGATACGAGAAGCTTCAATTTGGCGTGATGTGATCCATCCCGGCTCCAATGTTTTAAGTCCAAATGATCCGAAAGCGATTGTTGATCCACGTTGTGCATCACCAGTGTTTCTTCCTTTTTGTACTCTTCTGAATTTGGTTCTCTTTGGAGATAACATCTTTCAAAAATTTTTAAAATGAATTACTTTTTCTTACGGTTGTTTCCACCTTTTCCAGCTGGACGACGGTTACCTCTATCACGGTCTCCAGATGGCGCACCACCTTTCGCTCCTTGAGCAGCCATTCCAACATTTGGAGAAAGATCACGACGACCGTAAACTTCACCTTTACAGATCCATACTTTGATTCCGATCAAACCGTAAGTAGTCAATGCCTCACCTACTGCGTAATCGATATCAGCTCTGAACGTATGTAACGGAGTACGTCCATCTTTGTACATTTCTGAACGCGCCATCTCAGCACCATTCAAACGACCTGAAATTTTAACCTTGATACCTTCAGCACCCATTCTCATGGTTGAACCGATAGCCATCTTGATTGCGCGACGGAAAGAAATACGTGCTTCCAATTGACGAGCGATACCATCAGCAACTAAACGAGCATCCAATTCTGGACGTTTCACCTCGAAAATGTTGATTTGGATCTCTTTTTTCGTCAATTTCTTCAACTCTTCTTTCAACTTATCTACTTCTTGACCACCTTTACCGATAATCACACCCGGACGAGCCGTGTTGATTGTAACAGTAACGAGCTTAAGGGTGCGCTCGATGATGATCTTAGCGATACTTGCTCTTGATAAACGTGCGTTCAAATACTTACGGATTTGATCATCTTCAACGATCTTATCTTTGTAATTGTCGCCACCGTACCAGTTAGACTCCCATCCGTGGATGAAACCTAATCTATTTCCAATTGGATTTGTTTTTTGTCCCATTTCCTGTCAATTAATTAGTTCCATCAACAACGATGGTAACGTGGTTTGAACGTTTACGTACTCTGTAAGCTCTACCTTGAGGAGCAGTTTGGATACGCTTAAGCATCCCTGCTGAACCTACTTCGATAGATTTTACAACTAACTTTTCGTCTTCAATGCTCTTACCTTCGTTTTTAGCTTCCCAGTTAGCAATTGCTGAACGCAATAACTTCGATAGGCTTAACGACGCGTCTTTCGCATTGTGTTGCAATATGTTTAGAGCTTTATTTACTTCTACACCACGCACAAGATCTGCAACCAATCTCATTTTGCGAGGGGAAATCGGAGAATTGTTCAACTTAGCGATTGCCGTTGTACTTTTCTCAGATTTCAATTGCTCTGCTTTTAGTTTTTTTCTAGCGCCCATGTCACTTAGCTTTTACTATCTTTTTTTATCCTTTTTGTTAGCACCGTGACCACGGAAGTTACGAGTAGGAGAGAATTCACCTAACTTGTGACCAACCATATTTTCGGTAACAAATACAGGAATAAACTTATTCCCATTGTGCACAGCAAATGTTAACCCAACGAAATCCGGCGTAATTGTAGACGCGCGAGACCAAGTTTTAATAACTGCTTTGCTTCCGCTTGTGTGTGCTTCATCCACTCGTTTTGACAACTTATAGTGTACAAAAGGTGGTTTTTTCAACGAACGACTCATAGCTTATTTTTTTCTTCTTTCGATGATATACTGATTAGAAAACTTCTTTTTCGAACGCGTTTTGTAACCTTTAGCAGGCATACCATTACGTGAACGAGGGTGACCTCCGGCATTTCTACCTTCACCACCACCCATTGGGTGATCAACCGGGTTCATAACCACACCACGAACTCGTGGACGACGGCCTAACCAGCGTGAACGTCCAGCTTTACCAGAAACAACTAACGAATGTTCTCCGTTAGATACAGCTCCGATAGTAGCCAAACAAGTAGTTAAAATCATGCGAGTTTCACCAGAAGGCAACTTGATAATCGCAAAACGACCATCGCGTGCATTAAGCTGAGCGTATGTTCCGGCACCACGTGCGATTGCACCACCTTTCCCCGGTTGTAATTCGATGTTGTGAATTACTGTACCAAGAGGAACATCAGATAAAAATAGAGTGTTACCAACATTTGGCGTTGCTCCTTTTCCAGACACCACTGTATCTCCTACTTTCAATCCTTCAGGAGCAACGATGTAACGTTTCTCACCATCAGCATAAAAAAGTAATGCAATACGTGCAGTACGGTTTGGATCGTACTCAATAGTTTTCACAGTTGCAGGAACACCAAATTTCTCGCGTTTGAAGTCGATAATACGGTATTTTTGCTTGTGACCACCACCCATGTAACGCATAGTCATGCGCCCATCATTGTTACGTCCACCAGACTTAGACTTTTTCGCTATCAAACTCTTCTCAGGAACGTTTGTAGTTACTTCAGAATAAGTACTGTTGATTTTGTGTCTTTGCCCTGGAGTGATAGGCTTGAATTTTTTAAGACTCATTAGTTCTTACTTAAAAATTATTAAATAAATCAATCGTTTCTCCTGCAGCAACAGTTACAATAGCTCTTTTAGAAACTTTGCTTGGTTGCTCAACGACACCTTTGTTAGTAAATTTAACAGAGGATTTTCCACCGCCATACGTGATAGTACGAACGTCAGTTACCTTAACGTTGTACATCTTTTCGACAGCTCCTTTAATTTGCAATTTATTCGCTTTTCTATCTACCTCGAAAGTGAAGCTGTTTGATTTCTCAGACGCAGCTGTTGCTTTCTCAGTGATGATTGGCTTCTTGATAATTGTACTCATCACCAAATTAGTTTAGAATGTTTTCGATTACTGAAATCGAACTTTCTGTTAATACTACTTTCTTCGCATTTAACACATCGTATGTGTTCACTGAATCAGCAGCTACAACTTTAACGCGTTGTAAGTTACGTGAAGACAAGTAAACGTTATCGTTTCCTTCCCCTACGATCACCAACACTTTATCGTTTGTTAAACTTAAGTTTGCCAAGATCGACTTGAATTCTGCTGTTTTTGGTGTTGTTAATGCTACGTCTTCCAATACTACGATTGCATCCAATTTCGCTTTGTAAGCGAAAGCAGATTTACGAGCAAGACGCTTCAATTTGATATTCAATTTGAAGTGGTAGTTACGTGGACGTGGACCGAAGATACGACCTCCACCTACTCTAGTACCTGATTTCACGCTACCTGCACGTGCACCACCTGTACCTTTTTGTTTCTTCAATTTGCGTGTAGATCCAGCGATTTCAGCACGCTCTTTAGACTTGTGAGTCCCTTGGCGTTTGTTAGCTAAATGCTGCTTTACATCTAAATAGATTGCGTGATCATTTGGTTCGATTCCAAAAATTTCATCCGCCAAGGTTACTTTTTTGGAAGTAGCCTTTCCTTTGCTATCAATTACTTTTACTTCCATTATTTCTCGATTGTTACGGTTGAACCTTTAGGTCCCGGGATAGAACCTTTAACTACAAGCATGTTACGGTCAGTCAAAACTTTCAATACTTGTAAGTTTTCCATCTTAACACGTTTGTTACCCATTTGACCAGCCATACGCATTCCTTTGAATACGCGTGCAGGGTAAGAACAAGCTCCAATTGAACCCGGCGCACGTAAACGGTTGTGCTGACCGTGAGTTGATTGTCCAACACCACCAAAATTGTGACGCTTAACAACCCCCTGGAAACCTTTTCCTTTTGAAGTACCTGCTACTCCAACGAATTCACCTTCTTCGAAGATTTCAACGTTTACTACATCACCAAGATTAAGTCCGTCAAATCCCTTAAACTCTACCAATTTTGACTTTGGTGTAGTGTTAGCTTTTTTGAAGTGACCTTTCAATGCATTTGGAGTATTGCGCTCTTTACGCTCACCAAATCCTAATTGAATTGCCTCGTACCCATCTCGATCTTGAGTCTTAACTTGCGTTACGACACAAGGACCAGCTTCTATCACTGTGCATGGTGTTGCTTTACCCTCGGCACTGTAGATGCTAGTCATTCCGATTTTTCTACCAATAATTCCTGGCATACTTTATAATTTATTATTTAACAATAAAAGGATGTAAGAGCCTCTGAAGTGACGAACTTTCGTCCGTCACTTCAGAGGAATTATCATCACACTTTAATTTCTACATCAACTCCACTCGGAAGTTCCAATCTCATCAACGCATCAACTGTTTTTGATGAAGAAGAGTAGATATCCAACAAACGTTTGTAAGAATTTAATTCGAACTGCTCACGCGCTTTTTTGTTAACGTGCGGTGAACGCAATACTGTGTAAATTCTTTTGTGTGTTGGAAGTGGAATTGGACCACTAACTACAGCTCCTGTTGCTTTAACAGTCTTAACGATTTTCTCAGCAGACTTGTCTACCAAGTTGTGATCGTATGATTTTAGTTTAATTCTAATCTTTTGGCTCATTACTCGTTTGTATTAAGCGGAAACTTTTCCATTATATTTAGCAATCACTTCTTCTGCAACGTTCTTAGGAGCCTCTGCATAGTGAGAGAATTCCATTGAAGATGTTGCACGTCCTGAAGACAACGTACGCAATTGCGTAACATATCCGAACATTTCAGATAAAGGAACGTCAGCTTTAACAACTTTACCTCCAGCTTTATCATCCATACCTTTCATCATACCACGACGACGGTTCAAGTCACCTACGATATCACCCATGTTTTCTTCCGGACAAATCACTTCTAATTTCATGATTGGCTCCAACAAGATTGGTTTACAGTTTTTCAAAGCGTGACGGTAAGCCATTTTCGCTGCCATTTCGAATGACAATGAATCTGAATCGACAGCGTGGAATGAACCATCAACCAATTCTACTTTCATTGCTTCAACAGGGAATCCAGCTAAAACTCCGTTTTTCATAGACTCTTTGAAACCTTTCTCAACAGAAGGGATAAATTCACGTGGAATGTTACCTCCTTTGATAGAGTTAATGAATTCCAATCCTGTTTTCGTTGGATCTGTTTGAGGTCCGATCTTAACAGCGATGTCGGCAAATTTACCACGTCCACCTGATTGCTTTTTGTATTGCTCACGGTGATCGATTGCAACTGTGATATCCTCACGGTAAGTTACCTGTGGAGCACCTTGGTTAACTTCCACTTTAAACTCACGACGTAAACGGTCAACGATGATATCCAAGTGAAGCTCACCCATTCCTGAGATAATTGTCTGTCCAGACTCCTCATCCGTATTTACACGGAACGTTGGATCCTCTTCAGCCAATTTATTCAAACCAACTCCTAAACGATCTTGGTCAGCTTGAGTTTTAGGCTCAATTGCGATTCCAATTACCGGATCAGGGAAGTTCATAGACTCAAGGATGATTGGTGCATTCTCAGCACACAAAGTATCACCAGTACGGATATCTTTAAATCCAACCAATGCAGCGATATCTCCAGCACCAAGCTCATCAATTTGATTTTGCTTGTTAGCGTGCATTTGGAAAATACGAGAAATACGCTCTTTAGAGTTTGTACGTGTATTCAACACGTAAGAACCAGCAGGCAATTTCCCAGAGTAAGCACGAGTAAAACACAAACGACCTACGAATGGGTCAGTTGCAATTTTAAATGCCAAAGCAGCAAACGGCTCATCGAAAGAAGGCTTACGCATAACTTCTTCGTCAGTTTTCGGGTTGATCCCTGTAATTCCTTCGATATCCAATGGAGAAGGAAGAATTTCCATCACCATATCCAACATTGCCTGAACTCCTTTGTTTTTGAAAGAAGAACCACACATCATTGGAACAACTTTTCCAGAGATAGTCGCCTGACGCAATGCATCAAGAATTTCACGCTCTGTCAAAGAGTTTTCGTCTTCGAAGAATTTCTCCATCAATGACTCATCGAATTCAGCTACTGCTTCCAATAACTCTGAACGTAAACGACGAGCATCCTCAATAATATCTGCAGGGATTTCAACTTCCTGGAATGTCATTCCTTGGTCAGCCTCATTCCATACAATACCTTTCCAGTTAATTAAGTCAACAACTCCTTTGAAGTTATCCTCATCACCGATGTTGATTTGCAAAGGTAAAGCATGAGAACCCAACATTTCTTTCACCTGATTACACACGTTTAAGAAATCAGCTCCCTGACGGTCCATTTTATTAACGAAACCAATACGAGGAACATTGTAGTTGTTAGCCAAACGCCAGTTTGTCTCAGATTGAGGCTCAAC
Organism: uncultured Fluviicola sp.; assembly: GCA_965650275.1. Taxonomy (GTDB): domain Bacteria; phylum Bacteroidota; class Bacteroidia; order Flavobacteriales_D; family Crocinitomicaceae; genus Fluviicola. The sequence continues at coordinate 33,891 of CBFGNV010000007.1, forward strand.
TCCGTCTACTGCAGAGAATAAGAACACCAATCCATCCAATACACGTAATGAACGGTTTACCTCTACGGTAAAGTCAACGTGTCCTGGAGTATCAATAATGTTGATGTGGTAATTTTGGTTTCTGTATTTCCAATTTACAGTTGTAGCAGCAGAAGTAATGGTAATACCACGCTCTTGCTCTTGCTCCATCCAGTCCATTGTAGCACCACCATCATGTACTTCACCAATTTTATGGTTTACTCCTGAGTAGTAAAGAATACGCTCAGTTGTAGTTGTTTTCCCAGCATCAATATGAGCTGCGATACCAATATTTCTTGTGAATTTAAGATCTCTTGCCATTTCTTAGAATCTAAAATGTGAAAACGCCTTGTTAGCTTCAGCCATACGCAATGTATCTTCTTTCTTCTTGTAAGCAGCACCCTCTTCTTTCGAAGCAGCGATGATTTCTGAAGCAAGTTTACCTGCCATTGACTTCTCATTACGTTTACGAGCGTAACCAATCAACCATTTCATAGCTAATGATTGCTTACGTCCTTCACGAACTGGAGTTGGGATTTGGAATGTAGCTCCACCAACACGACGAGAACGAACCTCCACAGATGGAGTTACGTTGTCTAATGCTTTTTTGAAAACTTCCAATCCTTCTTGATCTTCTAATTTCTTGTCTACGATCTCTAAAGCATCGTAGAAAATTTTAAACGCCAAATTCTTTTTACCAGAATACATTAAGTTGTTAACGAATTTCGTTACAACAACTTCATTGAACTTTGGATCCGGGAGTATGGCTATTTTTTTCGCTTTTCTTCTTCTCATCTGTTCAAAGTATTATGATTTCTTAGCTTTTGGACGTTTTGTTCCGTATTTAGAACGACGTTGTGAACGGCCTTCAACACCAGCTGTATCTTCCGCACCGCGAACGATGTGGTAACGAACCCCTGGTAAATCTTTAACCCTTCCACCACGCACAAGAACCAACGAGTGTTCTTGTAAGTTGTGACCTTCACCACCGATGTAAGCATTCACCTCTTTTCCGTTCGTCAAACGAACACGCGCTACTTTACGCATCGCCGAATTCGGTTTCTTAGGTGTAGTGGTGTACACACGTACACATACTCCTTTGCGCTGCGGACAAGAATCCAAAGCCGCTGACTTTGACTTCTTAACTACCGCAGTCCTTCCCTTGCGCACTAACTGTTGTATAGTTGGCATACAGTACTCAAATTTTGATTGTTAATAAATATATTTTTACCCCAAAGAACACACTTTGAGGGGTGCAAAGATAGCGAGAAAATCTTAGGATGCAAGTCGACAGTGAAAAAAAGTGCTGTTTTTGAACATTTTACTGTTGAAAGCGAAAAGTTCCTTTTTTCAAAAAAAAGTGAAAATCGAACTTTTTTGAATTGCAAAGTTCAAAAATACCAATTGTTAATAACCAGAGAAAATGAAACCACATTTAATCCCAAACAGATTTGAATTACCTTTAGTAAAAATTCAATCAGCAGCATGCGAATTCTTATTGTCATCCTAATCCTCCTGAGTAATCAAAATGTAGTTGCATTAGAAAAAGTAAATACTGTATTATATGACTACGCAAAGGCTTGTCCAGCGGAATCCGCTAAAAACCTAAAAACGCTTGTCGGTTATTTATCGAAGGGCGGAAATTCACCTGATCAGCGCGTAGAGCTATTCTGTTATTGGATTGCTGAAAACATAGCTTACGATACTTATGGCTTTACTACCGGAAAATACTCGCCAACCAGCACCATACTCACTACTAAGAAAGGTGTTTGTGAGAATTATTCTGAACTTCTAAAAAGCATGTGCGACTTATTGGGAATTGAATGTCATGTAATAGACGGATACTCGAAAGGTTATGGCTACACCAAAAACAAAGTATTTCAATCATCGGATCATGCATGGAATATTGTCAAGTTAAGCGGAAAGTACACTTTCATAGATTTAACCTGGGCCAGCGGTAATATGAAAGTGACTAATGGAAAAATGCGTTTTGTAAAAGCCCTGAATCCTGCTGAAATTTTCGCTGAGCCTAATTACTTTGCACTTCAACACATGCCTTCTGATCCACGATGGCAACTGAGAACAAATCCAATTACGCTAAAAGCATTTACGAGTAATGACTCTTTAAAAGAGATGTTGAAGACAACACTGCCCAATTACAATTTTCAGGATAGTATAACTACTTACCTTAAAGCTGACAGTGTGAGTAGAAATGTGCTTTCGGAAACAAGTACCTACATTTTCAATCCCACAAAATTGAATCTTCAGTATTTAGCGGACGCCTATTATACAAAAGGATGGTACTTGAGCACAAAGATCGGCACTCTTCCTAATCAGGAAGTCGCTATCACTTGGTACAATACTGCAATGCAGAATTACTCGAAGCTTGGAAACGCTTATGGAAACAAATGGGTCACCAATTGCAAAACTGGAATTTCTTATTGTAATGCTCAAATAGCACAATTGAAAAAGTCGCCATGAATATGACGACTCTTTATTTGAAGATAAAAAATATATACCTGATACTAGTTACCGCTTAATTATTATCGAGCTTGTGAAACTACCTGAATTGTTGATCACTAACTGATATTCTCCAGCAATCAGGTTAGAGCAATCAAAAGTAAACTGCTGTGTAATGGATCCTGAAACAATCAAGGATCTAAGTGGAATTTCTCTGCCTGTTAGATCATAAAGTGTAAATGTCAATTCTCCTGAATACGGAATACTTAAATTCACCATCAGCAAATCTTCCACTGGATTGGGGTACAAACTGAGAATTACAGGAGCATATGCATCAACTGAAGTATTGTTTACAGGAGGTGGATAATATGGACAAGTTGGTAACTGGAATCCCTGGATGTTATTTCTGGGCATACTTGCGGAATTAACTGAAACCAGATTACGGCTCAAGTGATTCGTTTTAAACGATGCCGAATAATGATATCCGGAATTATGACTATCGATTGTATTCACATAAAACCAATCGGCTTGTGCACGCTGCTTATTAATATCCATGATTACAAAACCGTGACTTGACAACTCCGCGTATTTAATGTGGCTGTTTGCAATCATCAATGCCGACGCTCCTCCAGGAAGATCTATTCCTGGAGATGTCACACTTGGCGCAACAAATTCAACTCCTACTGAGCCGGTACCATTTGATGAATAGGATGAACCAGGTAAATCATTTGCCCAAGAGGAATGAATGTCTCCCGTTAACACTACAACATCTTTGATGTCATAAGTCAGAATATGATTGAAAACCCTGTTTCTTTCTGCCGGATATCCATCCCATTGGTCGCCATTAAGAGCTGTACCGAATAAAGTTAACGGCGCCATCATGACTTGCTGTCCAAGTACCTTCCATCGAGCAGTACTTTGCTCTAATCTATTTCCCAACCAGGTAAATTGATCTGTTCCTAATAATTGACGATTGGTAGCATTTACAATTGAACCGGTCGTTCCAGCTTGTTCTTCGCGGCCATGTAATCGCGTATCCAGCATAATTAAATCAACTAAATCGCCATATTTGATCTCCCTAAAAATCTGATAAGGGTCATTTTGTCCGGTAACACGAATAGGAAGCCATTCAAAGAATGCTTGCTTCGCAGCAGCCTTTCGAGCAGCATAATTTCCTTCGTTAGTTTGATGATTCTCTGCACCATTCATCCAAGAATCATTTGCGGTTTCATGATCATCCCAAACAACGATCATAGGGAATTGCTGATGCAAATCTCTCAAATCATCTTCCAATCTATAAGTCGAATAACGCGCCCGATAATCCATCAACGTGACAATTTCATTCGAAGGCAGCCATTGTCGATTTACGTTTGCATTAGGTGCATAGCCTCCACTTTCGTATTCATAGATATAGTCACCCAATCCGATTAATGCGTCAAAATCGTTTCTCTCTTTTAGCGCAGCGAATGCATTAAAATAACCTGCTTCGAAATTTGCACATGAAAATATAGCAAAACGTAAACTGTCACAATCACCAACCGGAGTTGTTCTAGTTCTTCCGATAACACTCTTCAATGTATCTGAACGAAACTGATAATAGTACGTGGTATTCGGAGTTAGCCCGGTTGGGTCAACTTTTACAGTAAAGTCTTTTGAAGCATCTGTGATCAGAACTCCACTTTGTGCATTCACAGTAAAATTAGTGTCCTCCGCGATATACCATTCCACAATTTGAGGAGTAGTTACACCATTATCAGGAGTAATGCGTGTCCACAAGATCACCCTGTCTGAAAGTGGATCTCCTGATGCAACTCCGTGATAAAAGGGTTTAAGACATGTTTTCACCGATTTTGGCGTGTGCTGAGCAATTGCTGAGACGGTTAAAAAGCAAATAAGTAGTGGCGCGAGTGCTTTCATTAATACTTAATTAGTTTTTTTACAATACTCATTCCTGATCCATTTACGAGTAACTGATATGTTCCTGGTGATAATTCAGAAACAGGAATCTGAATAGCTTCTGAAGAAAGATTGTCAATGTTCGAGTAAACTATTCTTCCCGACATATCCATCAAAATCAACTCAGCATTCTCAATTGGTTTGCTTGAAGTCAATTGAACAACATGAGTAGTCGGATTTGGGAAAAGGTCCAATTTCAAATCCGATTCAAGTTCCGTCAATGACAATTCACTGCATCCAAGAAAGTAAGTCCCTTGAGCGCCATTATTCGCTCCGCCACCTCCCATAAGCGTAGTAACTGGTGTTACTGTTGCGTTAGAACAAATGGGAACAAATACCTTTATGCGTCCACCACTTCCACCGCCGCCTTCCTGGCCGTTTGTTCCGTTCCCTGATGACAATGTTTGAGAACCACAGAATGTTGCTGAATAATCACAGCTAGTTCCATTTCCATGAGAACCGCCTGTTCCGCCATTTCCTCCGATAGTAGAAATTGTTCCGGTAATCGAAGCATCACCGTTTGAAAACAACAAAACACCACCACCTGAACCGCCTCCAGCACCACCTGAACCTCCAGCTCCTGTTGATAGTGTTGCTTCACCACAATCATCACACCCATCAGAACAGCATTTCGGACTTTCGCCTCCATTTCCGCCTTGCGCACCAGCTTCACCATCCTCGCCATTCACAGATATCGTACCTGTGATATTCAAATTACTTTCGGCATGAAGGATAACTAATCCACCACCGTTTCCACCGTTTCCGCCACCAAGACCAACGTCAAACGATCTTCCGGCACCACCAGCTCCGGCACCGGATGATCCCATTGCAATATCAGTTCCGCTCAATGTTCCATATGAAGCACCAGCAGCACCACCTGTTCCCGCAGCACCTCCAACGACAGGATATGCAGATGAAACAGTAAGACCTGTTGCAGCATAAGTAGATGCTCCGGCACCACCAAAGCCCCCATTTCCGCCCGAGCCGCCATAACCAGCTCCGGCACCACCACCTGCTCCACCAGAACCACCAATCATACCGCCTTCATCATCAACATTCAAACATTGTTGTTTTGGACCAGATCCTATTCCACCATCCGTGGCAAGCGAACCTGCTCCCGGACCTTGTCCCAAGGCACCTTTTTTTCCTCCTTCTAACTGAACGATTCCTGTATTGTCCTCATTATTACAAGTGTTGATCGATACTGCGTCTCCTGTCAAACTTGTTGCGTTTTGTCCCGGAGCGCCTCCGCTACCGCCCTGATATCCGGCAAAATCTCCATTGATAGCACCATCGATAATAATCTCATCGGCAATGACTTCCAACTTACCACATCCATTTACTTCAAACGATTGAACGAATACAGTTTTCCCGGAATTCACCTGAAACGTACCTGACACAGTATAAACTCCAGAAAGGTAAGTGGAGTTATTAATAATTAAATCACCGGTGATCTCTGTGGTATCACATTGCGCAAACAGGTGCATGGAGAGTGTTAGTCCTGCAAACAGAACACATAATCTTTTTTTCATAGTATTAATGGAGATATTTAGTTATTACAGACTGTTCTTTATCGCTAACACGAATAAAATATACCTGATCTGAAAGCGGACCAGTATTTAAAAAGAAGGAGTTTCCGGTAAATGAATTCGGTAGTATTTCGTCAAGGATTAAATCTCCCAATACCGAGATGATTTCAAGACGAATGTTCTCGGAAGTAAAACCTTTCCAACCAATCGGGAGTTTTTCCGAGTTCTCCCAAAGCGTTAGATAAACAGTTGGTTTCGTCGTAGACCATTCGGATGCGGAAAGGTTACAGTCCGAAGAATTGTCCAACTGAACGAAAAAAGTATCGGAGATACAACCGTTTGTATCGGTGGCAATGAACATGGTAGAAAAAGCAATGGGCACAACTATTGAATCGGCAACAATATCAAGCGGCATCCAATGTGCCTGCCCCGGAAAAGATGGTTTTAAGACAATTGAATCATTTGGACAAACCAATAGCGTGTCTGAAATTCCTGCATTCTTTACAATGGAAAAATAATCGATTACATCCCCAGCAGCATCTATAAAATTAGCATCCAAACGGTTCTCTGAAATATTGATAACCATGCTTCCCAAGTGATTATGTGAGTATTGACTCATTGCAACATGGGGCCATGAAGAAGCCACGGAACTCAATTTCCCTGAACAACCAACAACAGCATACACGGTTCCCTGGTGTGACTTACTGTATTGGGTCTGTTTCTGATAAGGACATTCATCGTTCAGCCCTCCTGTTCCGTCATCTAAAATCATCGAAGGCGTCAACGTGCCCGAATTCCCGTAGTGTGAATCCAAAAGAAACGTACGCTCATAGCTATGGCTGTGACCATTTAACACCAAATCAACTCCGTATTCTTCAATTATCGGCAAAATATTCTCACGCATTTCCACACAATCTCCGTCAAGAAAATTCGGATTATCAGAGTCATGACTTCCTTTTGTGTAAGGCGGATGATGCCAGTAAGCAATGGTCCATTCGGCGGTGTTTTGTTCAAGATCATTGATCAACCATTGCACCATGGTTGAATTAGCGGAACGATCTTCATCATAACTATCTAAAACAACAAAATGGATGTTTCCATAATTATACGAGTAATACTTCTCTGATCCTGAAGGTACTCCACCAGCTTCACCATTCACAGGTAAAGTAAAAATATCAAAGTATGCAGGAGAGGGTGAAAATGGAATATGGTTATTGTAATCGTGATTACCAGTTGCAGGCCAGCAAACCGTTTTTGAAATCAAGCTGGAATACATATCATTAAACATTGCTGTTTGATAGCAACTTTGTGTTCCATCGTTTATACCACTTCCGTAGGCATTGTCTCCAAGAAGAATCCAACCGTCCAAATGATTTTCATCATTGTAATCAAGGAACCCGTCACGAACAGCTTGTTGATTTCCATCTGACATTCCGGCATCACCAATAGCCCAAAAACGATAATTCCCTGAGGTTCCTTCAACAGGAGTAGTTTTGAAATATTGAATGGAAGACGCAGCAGAAAGAACATTCCCTGATGTTCCCACTGTGTAGTAATATTTGGTCCCAGGTAGAAGTCCTGAAATCGTAATCTCATGATCAGTGGTATAAGGATACACCGATTCGGACATATTAAGATTGGATAGCGAAGTACCATAACTGATTTTTCCATCGCAAGCCACATCGGTTTGCCATTTTATTACCATACTATTCTCCGTTCCCGAATTCAAATACGGTTCCCGATTTATCAACACATTGAACGGAACTGTTGATCCCGAAAGCGACATGTTAAAGCTGATGTCCGAACTTGAAGCCTCGTCCTGATGAATCTCTACGGAAATGGTATTGTTTCCATTATTGAGCAATCCCGGGCTAAAGGCAAAATCATGGTAATCATCTTCAGCAAAAAAGGCAATTGTTGATGCTGCAAACGTTTGATTATTGATTGTTCCTGCAGGCAAGTTATCTCTGAACACTTCTGTTCCATTCACATAAACCACAACTCCGTCATCCCTGAGAACCGAACCAATTATTTGCTGGTACTGTGACGGATTGGAAACATAGAATGTTTTCCTGAAATAAGTTGTAACATGTTTATTATCGGAATCCGGGCCAAAGGAAACAGAGGTTTGTTCGTCGCCGTCCCCGTAACCGAACTCAGACATACCAGATGACCAGCCTGAATCGTTATAACCTGAATTGACCCATGAAGTTCCCAAATCTTGTCCCAGATCATTATACTTCCAGGTGCTTCCAGCAGCGAAAAGTGTTGTTTGAGAAAAAGATTCGAAAGTTCCTGTGCTAATAAATAGTGATACAAGAAGGAGAAATTGTAGTAGTGTTTTCATTCCCTGATTTTACCTCGCAAAGAAAAATCACTCATCTAAAAAGAATGAGTTGGAATTTTAAACAAACTATTATGAATGTATAGCTCTTTTGAAATTCATGTTAATATTCTGTCAAGACAACTTTGTCAAGCCATCATAGAGTAAAGGAAAACCACTGAGAATTAGTCAGTTTCTTACACTTTATAACAAATCGCATTGATATTCATCCCTGCTCCCACCGAAGCAAACATAACATTGTCGCCTTCATTTAACGTGTAGCCTTCCATTTGTCCTTTCTTCACCATAGATAAAAGTGTTGGAATAGTTGCAACTGAGCTGTTACCCAATTTATGAATGTTCATCGGCATTAAGAATTCGGGAATTTGATCAATATCGTACAGTTTATATAAACCACGAACTATGGCTTCATCCAATTTCTCGTTCGCCTGATGAATGAAGATCATCTTAATGTCTTTGATATGAAGATTCGCTTTATCTAAACAATCCTTCATTGCTAACGGGACGTTCTTCAAAGCATACTCATATACTTTTCGACCTTTCATTTTGACATAACGAATGCGTGGGTCTGCTTCCGGAAAATTCGATTTACCCAGAGTTAAATAATCAACCTCATCTTCGCAATGGCTTTGTGCACTTACCGAAATAATCCCGCCTTCACCTTCAGCTTGTAAATCCAGAATGGCCGCTCCTGCCCCATCAGCAAAGATCATACTGTCGCGGTCATGCGGGTCAAGAACTCTGCTTAATGCTTCGGAACCAATCACCAAACAACGCTTCGCCATTCCAACCTGAAGGAAAGCATGAGCCTGAATCATTCCCTGCACCCAGCCCGGACAACCAAAAATAATATCGTAGGCCACACAGTTTGGATTTTTGATCCCAAGCAAGTTCTTCACTCGCGAAGCGATGGAAGGAATCATATCCGTTTGAATGGTGTGCTTCATCACATCACCAAAATTGTGAGCAACGATGATTTGATCGATTGTTTCTCTATCACAATCGGCGTCTTCAATCGCTTTTTCTGCTGCCATTGTTGCAAGATCGGAACAATTGAGATCCGAACCAGCGTAGCGACGCTCGCTAATTCCTGTAATTTGTTCAAATTTCTTGGCGATGATTTCAGGGCTTTGCCCTATAATCTGGTGGTTTTCATCGTAAAATTCATTAATCATGAACTCTCGATTCGTCTTCACTATTTCCGGAATGTAACATCCGATTCCTGTAATAACACTTTTCATCTTGCAATTGGTTTAAATAATTACAGAAGAATGGGGCTTTGCCTTTCGACGGTAAGAAGTACAGGGGATGCGTTTATTCGTTAAACAAATGTAACCATTTGGAATTACGAATTGCAATTTACCAATTACTAATTTGCATTTAATAACATAAAATCAAGCCGAATCCATTGGTAACCAGTAATTGGTCATTTGTAATTATTTCACGATCCATTTTTCATTACAAAGAACCACTTTTTCAGAAATCACCTGAACGAAATAAGTTCCCGAAACCAATTTCAAATTGTCCGCATCCAATTTCACCGAATAGATTTCATCAGTCAACACAGGACGAACATCAATCGATTTTCCGTTAGCATCCACAATTCTTACTGTTGGTTTCTTCAAATCAGCTGCCTTGAATGTAAACGTACTCACCGTTGATGGATTTGGAAAAAGCGCATACTCCAATTCATAGGCATTGGACTCCACTTCAAACCCTCCATTCGTTTTATCGATATTCCAAACCACCACATGCGTGTGAGCTGTAACATGATTTTCATCTCGCATAAAAGACGTGGTATCGAGAATTGTAGCAGTCAATGTATTATTACCCGCCTGTAATGAATTGTAATCAAGTTCAAGAGAATCCTGAACTCCATTCTGCATTTCCGTTCCGTTCAAATTCCATGTAAAACGCAGCGTATTTGGATTGGGGCGAACGGACGCAAAATCAAAAACAAGATCACCAGTCGCTATCACATTTGAACCAGAAGGAGAATAGGAATCATAAGGAGTTGTAAGCGCCATTGTTCTCATAACATGTGTTTCTCTACAAACAGGACAAAACGGATATCCTACTCCTAAGTATTCCATTTTACATTGTCCGTTCTGAGGCTTAAACCAATTGGGATCTCCGGAATGCGGATATAATCCCACATTATTTGTTCCAACCCATTCACTCCATTTCACTGCAGAAATATCACTTTCACTTGTCATGTTTCTTTTGCTATCGGTTGCATATTGCGGGCCAGCCCAATATTCATCAGCCAAACTTGCAAACGAGTGCCCCGTTTCGTGCAACGCCAATTCGATAACAGCATTGTGTTTCGTAAACGTAGCATAAGTTCCTCCTGCTCCACCATAATAGCTGGTATTTGAAACCACCAATGCCTGATCATAAAAAGGCGTATTTGCGGCCAAAACTGAATAAACTGCGGCATTGTTCTGCACACAAGTTAAACGGTGATAAGATCCACCACCACAATCGAATGAAACACCGAAGTACGTATCCACATTGGTTACAGGTTGACTTCCGCAATCGTTATCAGATGAATTTCCAGGATGTGTAACCCCACTTTGATTGGAGATCACTTTCACAGCAAATACGTTGAAGTAATTCTGATATTCAGAATAAGGCGTTGTAGAAAACATTCCGTTCGCAATAACTGAAGCATCGAAAATAAAATCTCCTTGTTCGCTAGAAGTATATCCATCTCCAAGAATTACAATATTCACTCGGTTTGTTGTCGGACCACTCCAAATCAGCGTGTCTACATCAAATATTTGCGCCTGAGCAGTTAAAATTCCAATAAAACTGAACAATACAAGTAGTGTTTTTTTCATATTCTCTTATTTACAATCAGTGATTCCAATGAAATGCTCCTTTCCTAAGGAGTCTAATTCAAAAAGCACAGCTCTGCTGATCTGTTCTTCTATGGCATTAAATCGAAGGAAGATTTCCTTTTCATTCAATTTGTTCTTGAACTTTTCGAAGCTTCCGTTTTCAAGTAGCACCTCACCAACCGGATTCAGTACATCTTCGATATAGAAATCCTTCAATGGACGATTTTCAGCATCAAGAAGCTGCACCAGGAAACGTGAATCTTCTTTCTTCGAATACTCATCCGTTTCTTTTATGGAGCCAATAGCAACTATTTTCGTATTATAGCTAACAAACAACCTTTCATTCGAGTCGCTTTTCAGCAATAGTGATAGAAAAACAATTCCCTCTTTGGAAGTTGAATTACTCTCCAAAACTTTCTTGTAAGGTCCATTGCCCTTGTACCCGGTTGCACAAGCGGAAATAGTGAATATTAGAAAGAAAGCACAAGTAAACTTCATGTTTCGAAAGTAAAGATTAAGAACGAATTTATTCTTACTGATTAATCAACACAATTGCATTCTTAATCAAGTTAAGTTTATGAAGTACCATTTTTGTCTCGAAAACATGCATCACAATTTAAGAATCTAAAATACTTTTAGGTCGTGAAACATTTTATCGGATTCTTACTTCTTGCTTTTCTGGCAAAGCCTGTTACAGGTCAAATCTACAAAGATTCAACCCAAACCATTGACGCCCGTGTAAACGATTTGCTTGGCAGAATGACGCAGGAAGAAAAGTTCTGGCAAGTATTCATGATTCCGGCTGATGTGGATTCGAGCAACTGGAGTATGCTGCAACATGGCATTTTCGGAATACAATTGAGCGCAAGTTCTAAAGGTGATGCGGGTGGACAAATGCTCAACTACAACACAACTGACAACGCCGTTTCATTCGCAAAAAAGGTAAATGACGTTCAGCGACAATTTGTAAACAATACGCGGCTCGGCATTCCAATTATTCCGTTTGATGAAGCGCTTCATGGTTTGGTAAGAAGCGACGCCACTTGTTTTCCTCAAAGTATTGCTATGGCGGCTACGTTCGATACGGCTTTGGTTCGAAGAGCAACAGAGCATATTGCTCAAGAATCAAGAGTTCGTGGAATTCGACAAATTCTTTCACCCGTTGTCAACTTAGCGACAGACGTCCGTTGGGGTAGAACAGAAGAAACGTATGGCGAGGATCCTTTTTTATCGGCACAAATGGGATTGGCCTTTGTGCGCTCCTTCGAACGAAGCGGAATTGTGGCTACTCCAAAACATTTCGTAGCGAATGTTGGTGACGGCGGCCGAGACAGCTATCCGATTCATTTAAGCGAACGGTATTTGTATCAAAGTCATTTTATCCCTTTCATCACAGCGATTCAGGAAGGTGGTGCGCGTTCCATTATGACAGCATATAACTCATTGAACGGTGTAGCTTGTTCTTCCAATTCGTGGTTATTGAACGAAACGTTGAAAGAAAAATGGGGATTCACCGGTTTTGTGATCTCAGATGCAAATGCAGTTGGCGGAGAATTGGTACTACACAAAACAGCCAAAGATTATGCAGAAAGCGGCGCTCATGCCATCAATGGCGGTTTGGATGTCATCTTTCAAACAGATGTTAATCATTACAAACTCTTCTTCCCTGCATTCACCAATAATTCCATCAATCAGGAGCGTTTGGACGACGCTGTAAAAAGAGTTCTTCGCGCCAAATTTGAATTGGGGTTATTTGAGAATCCGTACATCTCCGAAAGCATCAACGAGGAAAAACTGCATATCGAAGGAAAAGCTCTGGCGAGAAAAGTAGCACAAGAGTCATTTGTTCTTCTCAAAAACGAAAATCAGGTTCTTCCACTTCTCGGAAACACGAAAACGATTGCCGTTATTGGAATTGATGCAACAGAAGCCCGGTTAGGCGGATACTCAGGACCTGGATATCAGAAAATCAGTATTCTTGAAGGAATTAAGCAACAAGCCGGAGATGCTGCGATCATCTATTCTGAAGGAGTTGGACGATTGGATAACTCGACAACTGTTATTGAAGGAAATCAACTTCCGAAGAGCTTTAAAGCAGCATATTTCGACAACCTTGAATTGCAAGGGAATCCTGTTTTCACACGGACGGAAGAAAACATCAATGGACATTGGACACTCTTCCCTCCACATGAAAAATTGAAAGTAGACCATTTCAGTGTGCGTTGGACAGTAGAACTCCCCGCAACACAAAGCAAAACAATTGAGATTGGTCTTGAAGGAAACGATGGTTATCGATTTTACATCAACGATGAATTGTTGATCGATCGCTGGAGCAAACAATCATACCATAAAGACCTGGTTACCTACTCCTTCAAAAAAGGACAGAAATATGCCATTCGGGTGGAGTTTTTTGAATCTCAGGGAGAAGGAAAGATCCAGTTAATCTGGCATCTCGACTCCGCTCGATGTCCTTCCGATTCAAAGCAAAAGTTGAATGACGCAGTTAAAACCGCAAAAAAGGCAGATATTGCTGTTGTGGTGGTTGGCATTGAAGAAGGTGAATTCAGAGATAGAGCATCTTTGAAACTTCCAGGAAAACAAGAAGAAATGATCAAAGCAATTGCTGCTACCGGAAAACCAGTTGTTGTTTTAATTGTTGGCGGAAGTGCGGTGAACATGAATGCATGGATAAATGATGTTGACGCAATCGGAATGTTATGGTATCCGGGTGAAGAAGGTGGAAGAGCTGTTGCAGATGTTTTGTTTGGAAAAGTGAATCCTGCTGGTCGATTGCCAATTACATTTCCATTAGATGAAGCGCAACTTCCGTTAGTTTACAATCATGAACCAACTGGAAGAGGAAACGATTACAACAACCTGAGTGGTCAACCCTTATTCCCGTTTGGATTTGGATTGAGTTACACTACTTTTTCCTATTCAGATATCAAATTAGAGAAAACAACAATCGACACTTCGGAATCAACTTTTGTACGCTTGAAAGTGAAAAACACTGGAACTGTTGATGGCGACGAAGTTGTTCAACTATACATTCAAGATGAATTGAGTTCAGTAGTTCGACCTGTTTTGGAGTTGAAAGCTTTTCAGCGAATTCACTTGAAAGCAGGTGAAGAAAGAGAAATAAAATTCACGATCGAACCTAAAATGTTGGCTCAATATGATTTGGAGCTCAATTCCTTCGTAGAGCCCGGAACCTTCCGAATTATGATTGGAGGCTCAAGCAAAGATTTACGATTGAAAATTGGACTGGAAGTTAAATAGTCTCGAAATCTTTCGCAAAGTCCATCATCCAACCTTTCTTTTGGTAATCAGACAGGAGCTTCTTCATTTTTGAAGTATCGCTTGCCAAAAGCGCTTGTTTAAAAGGCTTTGTTCTCTTCCATGTTTCAGAATTTGGGTATTTCTGTTGAAGCAAGGTGTAGGCGCCATTGAAATAATCCTCTACAACGATCGTATTCTCCTCATTCGGCCAGTAAACCGGTGTATTGTCCATTCCAATCAAAAAGAAAGTGAACAAGTACTTACGGTTATATTTCACCGTTTCCGCCATAATGAATTCAGGATTTTTCTTCTCAAAATTCTCATACCACACCAAACGTTCAACATACTCTTCCTCATCAATGGTTATCCCACCATCTTCACTGAAACCTGTTTCATTTTCATGATCGAGTTCCTTCAGAAATGTTCGCATCACAGGACTTACGTACTTATAGAAATGCTTCGCAATAAAGCTTCTGTCGTACCCAATAGAAATCATTCCTTCCGGAAACTCTAAACGGTAACCATGTGGTTTTATCTTGTTCTCCAAATCTTTGAAGACTTTCGGCATTGGTTCAGACTTTCCGTTCTCATCCGTTTGATTCCAAACCGTATTTTGCAGCTTCACATCATTGTACACACTTTCATTCTCACTTCTGATCAAACTCTCATACAACTCATGAAAAACAACAAACCCGGAATCACAGGTCGCCTTATCCGCATCCTTAAAAAGCCTTTTATACTTTTTCATTGCAACAGTAGAACTACTGATGTTCCTCTTATTTAAACCCTTCACAAAGGTCTCATATTCACCAACTATATCTTTCCATGGTTGAACATCCGAAACTTCTTCATCCAGCTTTACTGGCTTTTTCGAGATTGAACTGTCTCCACAAGAAGAAACAAAAAGCAATACGCTCAAGGCTAAAAAAGCATGTAATTTCATAATATCTCCATTCTATGATTAGCACCAAAATACAATCAAATTTTCATTCTGTCATAAATAATAAAATCGTTGACAAATAGCTAATTTACCTCGCTTGAATAACGCTACAAACTTTTAACTTTGTAACCATGAATTATTTGGACGGACTAAACGAAAGTCAACTTGTTGCTGTAGAGAATATTGAAGGACCTACAATGGTTATTGCGGGTGCAGGATCCGGAAAAACCAGAGTTCTCACCATGCGTATTGCTCACATGATCAATCAGGGGATAGATCCGTTCAACATTATGGCGCTGACTTTTACCAATAAAGCAGCAAAAGAAATGACTGAAAGAATTGGTTCCATTGTAGGTTCAGGCGAGGCCAAAAACATTACTATGGGGACTTTCCACTCGGTTTTTGCAAAGATTCTTCGAATGAATGCGAGTCGATTAGGATATCCGCAAAACTTCACTATTTACGATACACAGGATACGAAGAGTTTGCTGAAGGATATTGTCAAGGAACTGAACCTTGATGATAAACTTTATAAACCAAGTATGATCTACGGTCGAATTTCGACTGCGAAAAACAACCTTATTTCACCGGAAGATTATTTGGCAAATGAGGAAGTAATGATGGAAGATAAATCAAGTGGTCGACCTGAACTTGGAAGAATATACAAAACTTATGCGCTTCGTTGTTTCAAAGCAGGGGCAATGGATTTCGATGATTTACTTTTCCAAACCAATGTTTTACTTCGTGATTTTGAGGATGTTCTTCACTATTACCAACATAAATTCAAATACATTTTGGTAGATGAGTACCAGGATACGAACTACTCACAATACCTTATCATCAAAAAACTAGCGGCGGTTTATGAAAACATCTGCGTTGTTGGTGATGATGCTCAAAGTATTTACTCTTTCCGTGGAGCGAACATTCAAAACATCTTGAATTTCCGTTCTGATTACCCGGATTACAAATTGTTTAAGCTCGAACAAAACTACAGAAGCACGCAAATCATTGTTGAAGCTGCAAATAGTGTAATTGCACGAAATCAGGACCAGATCAAGAAAAACGTTTGGACAGCAAATGATGAAGGAAATCGAATTAAGGTTATTCGCACGCTAACCGATAATGAAGAAGGTAAAACGATTGCCAATAACATTTTCGATTTGAAACATTCTGAGACTGGCGACTGGAATAAGTTTGCCATTCTTTACAGAACCAATCGTCAATCACGTTCTTTCGAGGAAGCCTTGAGAAAATTAAATATTCCTTATAAAATCTATGGTGGACTTTCATTCTTCCAACGCAAGGAGATTAAGGATTTAATGGCGTATTTCCGTTTAGCAGCCAATCATAATGACGAGGAAGCACTCAAACGTGTTATCAATTATCCAAAGCGCGGAATCGGAAAAACATCATGGGAAAATGTGCTGATTGCTGCAGGTGAGAACAACGTTTCTATCTGGGATATCATCAGCAATTTTGGTTCATACAACGTATCTATTCCAACAGCAACGAAGCAGAAGATAAACGAGTTTGTGACTATGATCAATAGTTTCACAGCTGAAATGCCAAAGTTGCCAGCTTATGATTTAGCACAAACAATCGCTAAATCGTCGGGAATCTTAAAAGAATTGTTTTCCGAAAAGGATAAAGGTCCGGAAGAAGTGGAGCGCTACCAGAACGTTGAAGAACTTTTGGCCGGTATCAAAGAATTTACGGTTCAAAAAGCATCCGAAGATGAAGCTGCTTCTTTGGCCGATTACATGATCGATGTCGCATTATTGACAGATGCTGATAATGACAAAGACGACGACAACAATAAAGTAACCATGATGACCATCCACTCTTCAAAAGGATTGGAATTTCCTCATGTTTTCTTAGTTGGATTGGAAGAAAACTTATTCCCTTCTCAATTGTCCATTTCATCAAGAACTGATCTGGAAGAAGAACGTCGTTTATTTTACGTTGCCATTACTCGAGCGGAAAAGACTTGTACTATTAGTTATGCAGCATCCCGTTTCCAATTCGGATCATTGAATTCATGTGAACCCAGTCGTTTCATTTCAGAAATCGATCAAAATTATCTGCAATTTGAATCAGCTCACGGAAGTGGCGGCGGACGATCATTAGGAGGTGGTTTCGGGTCTACGCGAATCGGAGGTTTGAATAATCGTCCTAGCGGATTCACTCAACGACCAACAGGAAATTTCAAAAGCGTAAAAGATCTTTCTGGGAGCACTAGTCCAACTTCTAACAGCAGCGAAAATGTTGCTTTAAAAGTAGGATATGTTGTTCAACACGGAACATTCGGAAAAGGAAAAATCACTGCTTTGGAAGGAACCGGTGAAGAACGAAAAGCAACTGTTTTCTTTCCGCAGGTTGGATCGAAAACTTTGTTGCTTCGATTTGCGAAATTGACGGTACTAGAAGATTAATCTCGACTTCGCTCGATTACCTTTAATTGAGGTGACTGAGCGGAGTCGAAGTCACTCCCAATAGAAAATGCCATCGATAACCCTATTCGCATAAGGCTCACCTTTCATTTTCTCTGTCAACTCTTGTCGAAGGGCAGTTGGAGTATATTCTTTTCCTTTCACTTTTGGTCGGGCAATTTGTTCCGCAGTTGGAACCATTTTTTCAACCGAAGTAGCAAAATACACGATTCCACCATCCTCAGTAGCCAATCCAAGAACAGCTCCCGGTAATCCGCCAATTACTTCCGGACCAACAGTTGGAGCGATATCCGTTGTAAACCATGCATAGATACGTGTTGTATCATTTTTTTGCCAAATCGCTCTGGTACATTCGTAGCCTGCAATCGTTCGTGTCTTATCCGTAATCTTCCATTGTCTATTAACCATAGAGTCCTGGAGTATGATTGACGTTCCCCAGAAATCATAAAACACTTCGCGCTTGTTATCCGCCCAATTCATGTATACGGAATTCTTCATCGTCATCCAACTCATTGGATCACCTGCTTCAGGTGCAACGTAGTTAAATGTGCTCACTGAATCGTTAAAATACAAAGCGAAATTATCGATCTTGATCTTGTTCTTTTCATCGATCATTTTACGCATGCGTTCATCATCGAATTGCTTGTACAAGTTCGTTCTTCTTTCGAACATGATCTTTCCACGCATCAATACCTGACCATAAACCTGTCCGGAAAAGACAAGGGCAAGTACTATAATTATTTTACCACCAACCTTGCTCATCTTCTTCTTTTGTATGGTTATTATTAAATCTCAATGTTGCTTTCAACATGAAGTATCTTCTGATGATATTCACTCGTTGATCCACAATTACGTTCGTATTTACCGTTCTATAATTTGAGGTATTCTGATTCAAAATATCGTACGCCTCAACTCCAAAAAGCAGATTTCCGGTTTTCAGGAAAGAACGCTGAATCGAAGCATTCCAAACTACGTAATTCTGGTTGTATCCATTTGTTCGACCTGCATTGATTGTGTAAGTTGCATCTGTTGATACGAACCAACGGTAAGGCAAGGTCCAACTAATATCCGTGAAAACATTGTAATTCGTATATGGCTGACTTGATACTGAACTTAATGAATTTGAAGGTGCATTGTAGTCAAAACCACCACCAAGGCTGACGTTCAACGAATCACCGTTATAATCTAGTGAAAGGTCTGTACCAATTCCAGCATTTCTTGAAATGTTTTGCTGTGCATTAATGAAGTTTTCCGTACTTGTGAAGTTTCCATTCAAATTGATGTGCGCTTGCATATCTTTCACTTTTGGAATCGGGAATCCCGTTCCACCCCAGAAATACATGTACTGCGCGTGATCCACATTGATTGTTTGTGAACGCGTACTTCCGAAAGCATCATACGTTGTAGAAGTACTGAATGCGTTTTGATCATACGTCAGGTTCAACCCGGAATACACGTAGAATCCAGACAAGCCTTTCCATGCATTGTGAGAAACGTTAATTGTATGCGTATAATTCGGTTCTAAATCAGGATTACCAATCTGCAGATTATTCGGATTGGTGTTGTCCAAAACAGGCTGCAATTGTGAAATTGACGGCAAGCTCGAATTCGTGTTATACTGTATTCTCAATCGGCTTGATTGCGAAAACTTGTAGGTCATAACCACTCTTGGAAGGAAGTTATTCAATGATTGATTAATCACCGTATCCTGGAAGAAATTACGGTTATCAATATTAATGGTTCGAACTCTTGTACCTGCCGAAATTCGCATTTTAGCATTCTCGTAAATTCCAAAAACACCTGCTCTATGCTGTTGACGCTGTGTTTCAAATTGATTAGAGAAAATAGAATCTAAATCCGTGTATTGTCCGCTTACACCATTAAATGTCGATTTCCTTTGATCATTATTGTTGGTATACAATTCATAGTCAAACTCCATTTTCCACTTTTTACTCAATGGCTCCACATAATTCAAATAACCCGTATTTGCCATGCTTCCGTTTCTCGTTTCTTTCTTCTGATCGAAAGAGTAATTGAGCGTATCCGTAGCAGCATCTCTATCCGCTGTATTTAGAAACCCATCACCGTTTTCATCACTTGTAACTAATTTATAGCGTGCGATCAAACGTCTGTTCTTCTTCTTAAAGTCTTTTGTTAATTTGAAGGTTGTAGTGGTTCCCATTGTTTTTGAATCAGAAACATTTTCGATATCCGTTGATCTGGTCAAGGTATCGCGTTCGGATCTGTAATCGGTAAAACTTTTCAGGTTACTACCACTTGAAGTAAATGTGAACTTCGGCTCAATCTCCAGTTTCGTAAGTGAATCTATTTGTTGTGTGAATTTGAAACCAATTTCATCATTCTTATAGTAGGACTTTGTTACCTCTTCAACATCCGTTGTATAGGTTGTATCCGTCAGGATATACTGTGAACGGCTGCTTGTTCCGGAATTCAATGTGAACTCATTGTGACTGTAATTCACACGGAAACGTCCACCTTTCCAAACCTTTTGATCTAAGTAAAATCCACCTTTAAACGATTGCGGAATACCTGAACTACTATTTGCAGAGTAATCCTGAGTACCCCCGTAACCTTCAAAATCGTCCGATTCATTTCCCCAGCCACCACGTTCACTAATCCCGAATTTATTCAAATCGTTACCGCTGATGCTGGTTTTTGGAGTGTTTGAACCTAATCCATAAATCGCAAGCTTTGTGTTAGCCGAATATTTACTAAACAAAAACTCACCTTCAAAAAAACCTTGATTGGGTGTTTTAAACTGGTTCACGCCACCTGCCAGATCGGCTTTTCCGAAATAACCTTTCTTGGCATCCTCCTTGAGTTTGAGGTCGAGGACCTGGATTTTCTCATCAGTTCCATCCTCACTATCTTTCTCATAAACCTTTACTTCTTCAACTCCACTCGCTGCAAGATTTTTAGTTGCAATTGTAGGATCACTTCCGAAAAACTCATCTCCATCAACGAGTACCTGACCAATTTCTTTACCTTGATTGGTAATCTTACCGTTCGCATCAACCTGCATTCCAGGAAGCTTCTTGATCAAGTCTTCTACAACAGCATTCTCCTTCAGCTTGAAACTGTCAGCTACATAAATAAGTGTGTCACCACGATAATAAATCGGTTCCTTGTTTGCAAAAATGACAACCTCATTCAACGAACGGGATTTATCCGGCATCTGCAAGGGATTTATCTCAAAATCATGGTTTTGAGAACTTCCAAAGAAGTAAGAATTGTATTGTCCGTAAGACGGATGTTTCACCACCAATTGAACAGTGTCTATTGGAAGAGTGAAAGAAACATTACCTTGATTATCGGTTCTCTGGAAACCCAATAATACAGAATCTCGAACTCGAATAACCATTGCCACGGCGTTTCCAACGGCTGTCATTGAATTGGTATCCTGCACGTTCGCTTTGATTGTCATCTTCTGAGCGTTAGCGAAAGTGGTAAAAAATAACGCGAAGAATAAGATGTAGAGTTGTCTCAAGTTCGTGGGGTTTTTCGTTTTCAAAAAAATAATACGGGCAATATAAAGTGTGAAAATACAATGGTTAAGCAAAAGTTACGGTTGAATAATTGCTAAAAAATCAAAAAATGCCATGTAACAGATGGTTATCCATCGCTACATGACATTTACCACATACCGTCGAAGTCCGACATAATGATCAAATTAGACCACTAAACTACAAGATCACTACTTGTCGGACTTCTACTTCTGTTACTCGAACGGGAGCACCATTCTCGCCAACAAAAGTTCTGTTAACCAATCGCCCGGTCACCGCCAGTCTGGAACCCTTTTTACAAAATTCATGAATGAAATTTGCCGTGTTACCCCAAGCAAACATTCGATAGAAATTCGGTTTCGAGTCCTTTGCCGTATTATTGTCTACCGCAATCGGAAAACGTGCTACGATAGATCCATTCTCAAACTTCGTGATGTCAGCATCTTTACCAAGCTGCCCAACCATTGTTACCTGATTTCTCATGCCTCACTCAATTAGATAATTACCATATCGTTCACTTCGATCTCAGAGAACATCTTTCGTTCACCTGTCTCCGTCTTGTAGAAACGAGAAACCAACTTACCGTCCACTGCGAGATGAACACCTTTGCCGCATAATTCCTCGAAAACTTTAGCCCAACGACCAAAAGCAGTGATGCGATGTAAGTTGCGTTTGATCTGTACATTTCCGTCACGATCCAAGATGTTCTCTTGCGTCGCCATAGAAAAGTTGACTACTTTCTTTCCGTCCGACAAAACTGAAAACTTCGGATCTGAAGCGATTTTCCCTATAATACTCACCTGGTTAAAACTCATGGTTAACGGTGCCTTGCGAATTGATTCCATAAATAATAAAATGATTGTTGTTAATACTTAAGTTGTGGACCTGAACTACGAAAGCACTTAAGCCTTCGTAGTTTCAGTATTAGAGTCACTCTTACGGTTCACGAGAACAAAATCCGATAATTCGATTTCTGTAACATAGCGTTTCTCGCCATTCTTGCCTTCGAAATTCCGATTCACCAATCTGCCTTCGATCACTACTTCAGAACCCTTATCCAGAGCCTTCACAACCCTATCCACCGTGCTTCCCCAAGCCACTACATTGTGCCACTGAGTATTGTCTACCCACTCGCCTTTCTTGTCTTTGTATCGTTCGTTTGTTGCAATAGCCATTCGAGCTCTTTTCGCTCCAGACTCAAAAACTTGAGATTCTGGTTTCGCACCCACTCTTCCGATCAAATTCACTTTGTTTTTTAGCGTACTCATAACTTGTTGTTTTAAACGTTTGTAAAAATTTGTTTTGTTTCCAACCGACTATCGATTGTTTGATTGTCGATTTCAGAAGATCTTGTCCGAAACCTTCGGTTTCAAAGGCAAACCATACCACCAGTCCTTGTCAATTTTTCAGAAGAAAGTGTCACTGTATCTCGGAAATTCAACACTTCATGTCATTAAACTTCAAATCTGATTTATTGTGAATTTTTTATTAATAACTCCAATAAAACCGCATCTATTATGAGCACGGAACTACGTAAATTGTATCAAGCAATTGCTGATAGTCATATGGCCAAACGAAAGTTCATTACAAAATACACCTCGCTTTCTGGTGTAATCTCAAGTAAGAAAAACAACACATATGTGTGGTTTGAATCTGCGCTTGAGAAAGATTTTGCACTGCTTCTTGAATACCATCCAACAGTGAGTCAATATCATGAACAACCAGTTACTATCGAATACTACGTTAATGGTCAGCTACGCACATATACACCAGATTTTCTAATTTTCTATAGAGATGGAGATTCAAAACCTTGGTTATGCGAGATAAAGTATAAAGATGATTTGCTCGTCAATTTCAAAAAATATAAAGCAAGATATAAGGCTGCAGTAGAATATTGTAAAGAGCAAGGCTGGGAATTTAAGTTAATCACTGAACAGAATATTCGAACCCCGCTTTTAGAAAACCTTAAATTCCTAGGACAGTACGAGAAAGAATATGTTGATCCAACATGCTACACCTTGATAGTTAGTCGCGTTCAAGATCTGGGGACGACAAATCCTAAAGAGGTATTACTATCAATATCCGATGCAAATCCATCTATCCAATCACAGTGCATTTATGCGTTATGGTACGCACTTAAAACAGCAACTATAGGTTGTGATTTTTCCAAAAAACTCTCAATTGATTCTGAAATATGGAAACAATAAAATTCGATATCGGGGATATTTGCCTATTGAATGAAGTTCAATATATCATTGACAAATTCATAACAATTGAAAAGGTGATTATCCGGAATAAAGAGAATGATGAAATTCAAATGGCATATACCCGGACTTTAAAGAGACTGGATGTGGAACAAAATATTGGAGGGAAAATTCTCGAGCAAATTACTGATGATGAATGGAAGGAAGCACAGAGAAGATTTTCAATTATTCTAGAAATCAACGCAGAACTGAATAAAAACGATAATCTACTTATTGCTGATGCGATTAAAATTGTTGCCTCAAAACATAAAATTTCATCAAGAACTGTATACAGGTGGAAGCAGCGCTTCGACGTCTCTCCGTTGATTTCAAGCTTAGTCCCTGTAACTAGTTCCGGAGGACGTGGAGTTGGGCGGATATCTACAGATCAGGAATCGATAATTAAACGAGTGATTCATGAATTTCATTTTAAAGCAGAACGACCTAGAGTCCAGAAATCCTATATGGAATTGCGTATTCGTTGCAGAAAGGAGAATATTTCCCTTCCAAGTCTCAATACTTTTCGAAGCAGAATATCCAAAGAGTCGTTGACAAAAAGTCTTACTAAACGACACAGTCGGCAAATTTCTGATCAAAAAACCGAAGCACGTACCAAACATTATCCAACGGTTTATAGTCCATTAGAAGTGGTGCAAATCGATCATTCACCTATGGATATCATTGTTGTAAACAGTGATAGAAAACCAATAGGCCGACCTTGGATAACCTTAGCAATTGATATTTATAGTAGGATGGTTGCAGGGATTTATATTTCCTTCGACAGTCCGGGAACTTTGGGAGTCGGAATAAGTATAGCCAACGCAATGCTGCCTAAAAATGATTTAATCAGTCAGTTTAAATTAAAAACCGATTGGCCATTGCAAGGTAAAATTCAGAACATCCACAGCGACAATGCTCCAGAATTTAAAAGTAAAAGTCTTTTAATGGCATGTCAGGAATACGGGATGAACTTGAACTATAGAGGCAAAGGAAAGACTCACTGGGGCGGACATATTGAACGTTTATTAGGTAACTTTATGGCTCAGCTACATGATATACCCGGAACAACATTTTCTAATATTGCAGATCGAGAAAGATATAATTCTACCAAAGAAGCGATTCTGACCTTACCTGAACTAGAGAGGTGGATTCATCTTTTCACTGTTGACATCTATCACAACTCTCTTCATCAGGGCATTTCTATGTCTCCGCTCACCAAATACTATGAAGGCATTAATTCTTTAGAGAACAAACTGCCTACCGGGATGGGTTCATTTAATTTTGACCCTTTAAAAGTTAAGATTGATTTTCTTCCTGCAGAAGAACGGACCGTTCAGCGCACAGGTGTACAGATAGATCATCTTCATTATTTCGCAGACATACTTCGACCTTATGTTTATTCGACAGAAACAAATGATAGTTTAAGTGTTTCTAAAAGACGAACTCCAATCAAGTTGATTTTCAAAAGAGACCCAAGGGATCTCAGCCGTATTTATTTCTTAGATCCGAAAATGAGAAAATATTTTCCAATTTACTTTGCTGATGCTTCTAGAGGTCCTATGACTATTTGGGAACATAGAGAAGCTTTAAAAGAAATAAAACGAAAAGGGAAAATTGACAAGGTAACAGAAGACAAAATCTTTGAAGCCCACGAAGAACTTAATAACATAGTTAGACACGCTAAAAATGAGAAAAGAAAAGCCATAAAAGCAGATCGAGCGATGAAAAGCGAATCATATATTCCAAACGAAAAGCAGGCAATTTCTATTGAAAGTTCAATCAATCAGTCGAAAGAATCAGGACCTGATTTTGACAATATCGAACTATTCACTTTCAATGATGAATTATGATTACTGAAGAATTACAAGAAAGAATTAATGAATTAAATATTCCACACTGGATTAATTATCCAGTATCAGTTCAATTAATAAAACAGTTAAACCAACTTCTCGAGTTTCCACGTTCGCACCGCCCGAAAAGTTTATTACTGTTAAGTGAGACCAATAATGGAAAAACGATTATTGCCAAACGATTTGTAGCAATGCATCCACCAAGATACAAACTTGACGAAACAGGAAGAGAAACAATTGTAATGGATGTTTTGATGATTCAATGTCCTCATGTTCCTGATGAGAAGCGATTTTATTTCAGTATCCTGGATAAATTGAACATTGCATACAGATCAAGTATTCGTACTCAAGAACTATTTGCAATTGTTCTAAGTGCATTTCGAAGACTTGAGATAAGAATGTTGATTCTTGATGAGTTGCAGCATACGCTTGCAAAAGCAAGTCCATCTAAACAAAGAGAGTTTTTAAACTTAATCAAATACCTGTCAAACGAACTTGAAATCTGTATCGTTGGTGTAGGAAATTGGGAAGCCTTTTATGTGATCAATTCGGATCCGCAATTAGCTAATCGTTTCAATAAAGCTATCATACCTAAATGGAAATTCGACAACACTTTTCTTGGTCTGATCGGTACTTATCAGAGCTTCGTTAAACTCAACAAACCATTCAATCTTCTTGAGCCACAAATAGCGAAGAAAATCTTTGATATGGGAGAAGGACTTATTGGAGAGTACATTGAGATTATCCAGAAATGCGGCGAATTAGCAATTAGTTCCGGAGAAGAAACAATTTCCTTATCCACTCTAGACTCAATTGAATACATTGTACCATCATTAAGACGAGATGGAAGTCTACTTGAAGAATGATATTGAAGAGCGGCTTAAAAAGCGTTCAATACATCTATTTTTTGAACCATTAATGCAAAATGAATCAGTTACGTCTTGGATCTGCAGAAATGCGCTTTCTAATTATTCGTCTCCAACTGATTTTGTCGGTAACTGGTTAAATAAACATCTTGCGAGTCACTATGATTTTGATTTAAACCCGATCGATGACATTATCAACTGGATTGTTTGGATGTCTCCTAAACGTGAAGTCGACAAACTCAGTTTTAAAGTAGTGAATCTTGAAGAAGCATTTTCGTATAGAAAAGTGAAAAATTCTCCATTTATACCGGAAGGTACAATTCATCAGAAAAGGAGATATCCCGTACAATTTTGCCCAGGATGTCTTGATAAAAAGCAACCATATTTTAAACTAGACTGGAAAATCAATCTCGTTTATGGTTGTGAACTTTGCAAGTGTTATCTGGCTTCGAAATGCAGTCAATGTGAGAACCCGCATCAATTAACCAAAATACAGTTGATAAGGCATAATCAATGCTTTTCCAAAGTAAGCGACTGCAGCTTTTGCAATGCGCCATTAAACAAGATAAAAACAGAAAGTATCGGAGAACAGGAATTGGAAACATTAGTTTGGATGAAAGGAATCATCGGCTTAACTCAAAACCCCAATCCAGTAAAGGCATCACTCCTTATCGATCTTTGTTCATTGTTATGCTCATCATCATTTCTTGGTTCAATCTCCAGAGATTATTTTAAAATAGATCAACCTACAAGTAATAGCTTTTATTTAATTCTTGCTCAGGAAAAAGCACTGTTGATAGAAACTGCAAGAGTCTGGATTGAGAACTTCTACAATATTACGGCCGATATAAATCAAATTTATTCAATTTCTAGGCAACATTGGGATCGCTTCGTTAACTCACCGGACGGAACACTAAACCCATTTTAGTCAAAATCAAGGAAGCTAATTTCTCTCCTTGATGCTTCAAAGCTTCATCTTTTTTGTAGCGCTTATCTGTTCCTTTGTATTGATGTTTAATTGTACCATGATTCACTGTAATGCCCTCAACCAACTTAGCAGTTGTTTTTCCTTTCCCATTGCACTCAAAATGTTTTTCCAGGAACTTTTCAAGATGCTTGTCTAGAATTACCCCGTTAATATCATTATTCCAAAAAACCATAGTCGCAGCATCAAAATCTTCAGGGTTAATTTCGATGATATAGAACGTTCTATTTACAGTTTTAATGCGCACCAAATAAAATTCCCGTGCACTCTGAACATTCAAGACATTCAAATAGTTCGATTTTACTGGATCACTCTTAAATTCCAAGTCTGTTCCCAAATAATTAATCGAGTGCGGTACATATTTCTCTAAAACAGAAGACATATCCCTTATAATCGATTCAAATCCTTCCCAGTACTTCTTTTCCGTAATATCATTTGGACCAAGTGGAATTGTATTATCAATCGGAATGAATCCTTTATGACCAGGCCCAATACCAGACATTGGCGCTCGTCCTTTGGGCTCGGTTTCACCTCCCGGAATTTTATCACCGGCAATATTCTCCTGAGTTTCCTTATCAACCCTCAATGCATCAAATGAACGATCTTCAAAGTCAAAAGAATCAAACGTTTCATTTAATGGCTCTGACTCAATATCACCATCCCCAGTTTTTTCATGATTAATCGGCGATTTTACTTTTCGCTGTGTTTTCTGCTTACCTTTTCCTCCATATATTTTGGGCATATCTTCCTTTCTGCTCGCTGTGGATCGAGCATCATTATCTCTTCCGAAATAGTAAGGCTCACCATATTCAATTTTAGCAAAAGACTCCACGTAAAACCCGATTTTTCCATTTTTGTCGTTAACAAATCGTCCATATGCTCTGATTCTTTTTGCCTGACGAATCGGGAATTCGGCTTTCTGAAAATTGAATCTTGATTGTTCCTCGTTAGACATAGCATTGACCATTGTTTTGGCCAAGTTATTTATACCTGGATAAAACGCCAAGTCGCCCGCAATTTGCGCGCTTTCATCTGTAATTTTCTTCCTAAGATGTACGTAAGAATGTTTTTTACCATCGTCGTCGATAACAACACCTGTTTTGGGAGGATTATATATCTTATTTGACTTCTTACTCTCGAACGATGTTCCCTCCATCAAAATCTCATTGTACTTATTATGACCAAAAACAAAGTATCGATAAAACTCATACGTTGGGACAATTACAAAATGAACCAATTCTTCAGCCACAGGAAATTTACCTCGTGGTGTAAGTCTTACAACATCATGTTCAAGAGGATTATGCTTACCTGATTCTTTATAATTAAATCTTCCCTTGTTATGACTTTCGGCATCCATACATTTTATTGAACGTAGAGACTCACTTTTAGATCGACATAACCAATCTGGCAGATCCACAAGAATTGTCTTATCACCTAGCTTTACATCATCACCAATAAATTTCGCACCAATTCGAAGCTGTCTACCAAATTGAATGTTTGGGAATTGAAGCATAAATAACTCTTCACCGTTTTCAACATAATGAAGAACAATTCGCAATTGATAAATTTTATCACGTAATAGAATACGATTGATGTCCGCAATTGTATAACTTATTTCTGGCTTGAGCTCCTGTAGTCCAAACTTCATTTCGAATAGTAATTGTCATAAGTATAACAATTTTTCTAATTTAGAATAAAGAACCGCTATGATAAAATCTCTTATGAAAGATGTAATGTCTCTCTTTTACGGAGAGGGAGAATATTCAGAAAAAGAAGTTAAGAACTTCACCATTATATTTTCAATCGTAGTGTTAATTGGGGTAGTAATTAGCTATTATCGTTTTTTCTAGAGTTTAAAAAAGTCTTCTAACGTTAGACCGTGTACCTCCAATATTTTGATCAAGGTTGCGACCCTTAAGTTTGCACCTTTTTCATATCGACCGTAATTTGCTCTATTCAGTCCATGATCAAAAGCAAAGTTTTCATAGCTACTATATCCCTTCGCAATTCTCAACCCCTTCAACTTCTCTCCTAAAGCATTAAGTTGTCGTGCTTGCTCTTCACTTAGTTCTTCTTTTGATTTCATTTATCAAAGGAATTGAAAGAGCTCTGTTTTTGTTACGTCGAAAACAATACGCCGTAAACAATGTTTTTATACATTTGAAGAAATTTTTCACCGATTATGAATACAACAATTGTAACAGCATTTGCAGCGATATGCATAATAGTTTCTTCGTGCTCTAGCAAACCTGATATTGGAGACATTGAACAAACGCTAAAAGAACAGATTTCTAACGAATCAGAAGGCCGAATAGAACTAGTGAGTATCGAAAAAACAAACTCAATCGATCGAGAAATCATGGGTCAAGAAGTCCATACGATTGAATACAAGGCAAAACTCAAGTTTCTTAAAGATTGCTATATGTACGTCAATAAATCGGGATATGGACCATATATAGAGAGTTTCAAAACATACTCTGAAGCACCAGAATTTGTTCCAAGTCTACAAATGCAGAGTGTAATATGCAAAAAAGGTGTAGAAATCGATTATGCCGGTAGTGCTACTTTCAGCAATACTGAAGAAGGATGGGTTCAGAATAAGTAATCAATTCTCAATACATGTTCCTTGAAAGAATCGTATTTTTTTTACAGTTGATCCTTTTGAAGAAATTCTTTTAAAACTGCTTCCAAATCCTCAAAAAACTGTTCCCGATTCTCATCAAGGGGACTTGTCCCATCACGGAAATGAGTATTGATTGAATCGATAATAACCTTATTTATGGGGGGAAGTGAATTAAAATATTGGATTGCACCTGGTATATAATTGCAATAATCATGAATGAGAAAAGCCATAATCTCCTTTGATCGATTCATTAAACTAATACACATCTCAAAAGTCCTATTATCTCGATGAATACTGTCAAACTGAAAAACAGAGGCATTTGACGGATGGGTTAGTAAGCTAAGAAATGAATACTGATGTTGGAACATTTCTTTGCAACCAGCATTTAAAAAGAGTTGTCTCCAACCCGGAGTATCAATTTCACCGCTTTTAATACGGAACTCGAAAACTTTGTTTTTTTCGATACGCTCATCTACCCATTTCTTCTTTTTATGACTAAGACTTAAATAAAACAGATTGCTTTTGATTTGAGCAGTTAATGCATCAATTAGTTCTTTTTCCTTTAGAGATTTTTCTTTTAATAATTTAGAGGCTCCTTCATCCACATAATTTTGTCTGTTTCTTAAACCAGAGATAACCCAAGCATCATAGAGAAAATTTTGAATATCATTAGACTCAGGAGATATAAAAATATTATGAAAGTTCGAGAACGCTTCAAACTGGCTCCTTACAAGATTTGCTATGCTCATTGGATCGTGAAGTGGAACAACACTAAAACCTCCAATTTCATTATAGTACTCCATACCACTACATAGATGTTTAATTGCAATACCTTTCGTAAAGACCATCTGGAAAAGTATCAAGCCATCGTTTCTCTGTTCGGTTACATTTTCTTGCTTAAAATGTTGGTGCACAAGTCTTGAAATATACATCCCTGAATCCAGGACTCTTTCGAAACTCTCAAAACTATCATCGAGCTGGGGGAATAAAATTAATCTTTGGTAATCATTAAATAGGGTCTCATCCATAATGCAAAAGTAGCTTTGAATATAATGAACTTCCTTGAAACAGTCTTGAAACATAATTCGGATAATCCCATACTTTGAAAAAAGGGAGCTATGCAGCTCCCTTAGTCTCATCTACGCCAAAAAATCGTTAGCGTACTTTTCTTGAATCGTAAGTTAAAATAAAACATGAAATCAATTTATAATCGGTGAAAAATGCACGCTAATGTATAAAAAAATGCACAATATTAATTTAAACTAAAATAATTGTAATTAAAATAAATTCACTGTGTAATCATGGGGCAAAATTTCAATTCTTACTAACACCAATATCATTTAATCGAATCACTAAAATATAATGCTTTAAAATGATCAAAATCTTTATTCAGCTCCTCTTTGGAGCTAAATCGATTCGGAGACAATATTTTGTACGTAACAGCCTTATCACCTAGAATCTGTTCTACACTCGTATAACTTTGAAAAGATGAATTTTCATCAATATATCTGAATGAGTAGGTGAACCCAACAAACTCTTTTTCTTTTACAATACCTTGGACAACACCAACAGCATGGCAAACAAAATTCTTAGTCAAAGTATTATAAACATAGTTGTGATAACCTGACGTTCCGGTTCGATAAGAAGAATGATCCACAATTAACTTTAAGCTATCGTTGATTGTAAAAACCTTAAACATCTCAGGTGCACAGTACTTCGTACCAACTTGATCTTTACAAATGTTATCTTTAATTACCATTTCAAGATCTTCTGGCCAAGAGGTTAATGACATTTCTTCTAACATCCAAAATACAGAAGCGTTAGGCATCTCTTTTTGAATGGCCGAGTCAATATCCCTAGGGACTTCCATAGCAACATTTACGGAATTATTCAACTCCTCTTTCCTATCAGTTTTAGAATGATTTTCAACAGTTTTTTTTGTACAATCACATTGAACCAATAAAAAGAAAAGTGCTAAAAAAATCAATCTTTCCATGTCAATCTCCTCATTATACCAATAACATATTCTGCTCCTTGCCCTTTGGCAGAGGTCATTTCAGACATCACTGCCAATTTAGCATAGGTTAATTTAGCATCTTTTTCCTTATTAAGCTCTTTCCAACGAGTAATAATTGAAATCATCTTATTAGGACCTATATTGTAGGCGCCCCAAACAATTTTTTTGAATTCTACTGGTTCAGGTCTTGTTTTAGGTAAATGTGGTTTGATTTTTTCCAAAATATCACCTAAAATCGCAGGAATTAAAACAATCGCATCGGGTGGATTCATTCTTGGATCAGGAGATGAAGGAATATCAACTCCATGCTTTTTTGCCCAACGAATACCATCTGCTCGTGCAGCTGTTCCAATCTGACCAATTCCAACATATACCTTATCATCAGGTGCTCCGCGTAATGGAATGCCTTTTGTTTTTGTACCAATTCCAGTATCTCCTTTTGACAAAAAATCTCCAGTCTCCTGCATTGCCAACGCTTTAATATCTGCAGCCGTAAGAGTAAAGCTTTTTATTGCTTTTCTTATTTTAGTTGTATTTGCTGAGTTGAAATATTTATCATATCTCTTAACTTCAATAGCCTCTTCTTCAAGAACTACAAACGTTTGTAAATAAGCTTCAAGCGCGCTGTGAAGAGCGTCCATTTCACCTCTAAACGGACCGTAATTTCCACCATCAAAAAAAGCATAATCTATTTTATCATCAGCAATAGCAGCAATAATGTAATCTTTCGACACTGGGAGACTTTCCAATTTTGTTGGATCGGCATTCATTTCCAGTTTAGTTAACCAATTCCATCTATTCTTAACATGTTCAAGACGCTGCTTAGTTGTTTTTGCCTCTTCGTCTTCCCCCTTTCCGTAAAGATCAATTAAATTATCTATAAGCTCAAATAGTCGTTTTCGAACGTTTTTTATTTTGTCATAAGCACCCATAACCTGATTTTCTTTGTACTCCTGAATCGAGATACTTCTGACATCCTTTGCCTCAGTAATATCTATTGTATACTTCAAGTACTTTTTATCATTTTTAGGGTCAGTATCATTAATAGTAGTTTCAGAATCTTCATCTGATTCCGTTCCCAGTTCAGCAATCTCCTCTTCAGTTGGAATAGGCAGCGCATATTTTCCACCTTGTCCCCACTGCTTTGAGTTCCATTTATCCATGGACCAGCTGTTACCAGCCCATGGAGATGTTGAAAAGTCCTTCATACAATGTTTGAGTTAAGGTTTTTCTGGTTCAGATGGAGAATCACTGCACCCACAGCCGCAGTTGCCACCACTTTGTGCGACATCACAACAAGTACCAAATACTTTTTTATAGAGTTTTGCTTTTTCTACCGGGTCTGAGATCTTATCCATCATTGTCATTTGCTGTTTAACCAAATCATTTTCCAAATCTGCATGAACAACAGCAGCATTTTGTAATTTCTGGTTATAGCAATCTAGGGCTTCACCAGCACCTAACATCGCTTCAGTTATGAGAGAAACGGTCGGAAGTGCACGCGATTTCACATCTAAAATGATTCCTGGAACGGTTACCTCATGATATGTTTGGCTTAAATCTGCTCTTTTTCTTACAAACGAGTTTGTAAACAGGACGCCCCCTCCACCAATACAATCAGTAACTT
Source organism: uncultured Fluviicola sp. (assembly GCA_965650275.1). GTDB lineage: Bacteria > Bacteroidota > Bacteroidia > Flavobacteriales_D > Crocinitomicaceae > Fluviicola. Next base: position 67,445 of record CBFGNV010000007.1, read on the forward strand.
CTTCATCTACTTTTTCGATAAAGCTTGTTTTTGTTCCTGTGTAGTCATAAATACTACATAAGGAAGCAAAAATTAATTTTCGCACTTCGTCAACTTCAGTATCCTTAAGAACCTCCTTAAGAAGATCATCAATATCACTGAGTTTTACAACTTTTTGCGATTCCGGATAACCATTCGAGTAAACGATTGACACATCATCAAGATAAGTGATGGTCAAATATTCTTGATTAACTTGTTTGAATATGAAATTCAACACTCGGCTCATATTGATATTTTCAATTTGACGAACAGAGCTCTCTTCCGATTCGTTCACATAAGTTGAAGAGCTTTCAGTATTTACACTAATCTCTCTATTGTAAGTAGATTGCTGAACATGACTGTCTATTGCTGAACTTATTGCCGCAACATGGGCAGTTGCCGTATTTGCAACCGTACTTTGATTAGTGGTTCCACCACCACCACCAAGTCCAAAGCTTACAATTCCAAGATTAACACCGACTTGTAATCCACCACCGATTTCCGAGCTGTTGTTGGAACTAGATGAAACTCCAGAGTCCATTCCTGTTTCATTTTCTAAGGTAGTTTGAAGCTCATTTGCACTATACTCAGAGAAGCTGTCTAAAACATTTTCTGATCTTTGACGTGTTTCGACACTCGATGTGAAATTTTTTACTGACAAGGTAACTTTCTCTCCAGGCAACAAACTTAAAGTCTTTACCACCTTTCCTGCTCCGGCATGACCTAAGTAGGAACATACTTTATAATGAAAAACCAAAGAAATTTGTGGTTTCACAACTTTAGGCTTAGTGAAAAAGCTAAAAATAGGTTTACCAAAAAAGTTTCTTTTTAGAATCGGACGTTTTCCTTTATTAACCTGATTTAGGATTTCACTTATGTCAATATCAGAAATTGTAACGTCCTTTTTGTCATTCACCAATTTAGTTCTAATCTTCTTCCCATCCATGACCATTTGTGCCAAAGGCAAACGATATGCATAAGAGTTATTCAAGATAAATGGCGTTAATGAACCATTGGTTAAATCATCGTTGATTTTTTGGATGATCTCGGAGTCAGCCATTGCTTCTACCGTCTCCCAAAAATTCTCACGAGGAGGTGCGGTCGTAGCTGTTTGGAAACTTGCAACTGGAATATCCAAATGAACATATCCTTTTGCATCAAAGAATCTACCTGGTTTTAGGTTATACTCGAATAGATCGGAAACCCCAGCTGGGTCTAATTTGATAAGTGGTGCTTTTGGTTCGCACGATGAAAATGATTCTGGCATTGTTTAAGTTTTAAATGATAATAAATGGTTTAAATGCTATGGTATTAAACCAAGCATTCACATGCATCAAGCGACGAACGAAAAATCGAAAGTTATCTTGATTCAGGCAGTCGGGGAGTTCAGCCCCAATTCATAGTCTTAGGAACTTCAGTGAATTTTAGGATTAAAGGATGATTCAATATAACGTTAGGACAATAATTAAATTGCGTAAAGTCAATTATGCTAATAAATTATTGAAACAATTTAGAGATCTTAGATGTTGTAGGATTTTCATTCAGTGTGTTGTTAGAAAACCAAATCTAATAATTTAATTGAACGAATTTCAAAACCAGATTATTTTTTTTTAATAGAAATGAGTGCTTTTTGATTAGTTATCAATCGATTCCAGCCCACTAAATTTGATTAACTCTTCTACTATTGTCAACCCCTTCCGTAGCGAATCTCTATCCGGAGCATGTATAAAATAAAAATCATTTGCTATTAAAAAGTTCTGAAGAGACAAGTCTGGAATCCCATTAGTAACTATTAAAACAATCTTATTTTCAGGAGTAGTCGGCTTCATTTTGAGGTACTCGTCAGTTAATGTCAAACTTCCTTCACTAGTCCAAAATCGCGTTATAGAAATTTTTCTTTCTACCGATTCAAGTTCGAGTTTCTTTCGCTGACTTTCCAAAGAATAACCGTCAGAAATATCATGTTTGCGAACGATCTCATCCACCATCGATGAATACAAATCTCGTTTTAACTTAAGCCTCAATTCAATCAGATTAGATCTCCTTATATCTTTATAGATATCAGCAATTAATCCAACCCATGTAACAATATTGCAAAGGACAAAAAGCCATAATACAAACCACCCGTTGAAATAATTCGGTTTTAGTACGTAAAGCCCGAATGTCCCAAACACAAGTATGGCAGCATAGGTCATGATTCGAGATTTAACAAAATCTGACTCTTTGTGCTCAATTATTAATTGGAGAATTTCAGAGCCAACTTTTTCACCAGACAACAAATTCATTACATGAAACAGGTAAAGAGATCCGAAAAAGAACTTAACTGAATTATCTTCATTACGAGTTCTTAAATATTCTCCAGTTTCAGACTCCTGCTCTATTAGAACACGTTTCTTCCAAACCTTTCTAATCATTTTTCTAATCCAGACAACCGGTTCGAAAAGAATGAGCGTAATTAACTGAATAATCCATTGAAATACTTTCCCTATCCATGGAAGCACACCAAAAGCTATTATCTCCCAAATAATTATCCATATGATGATAAAGAGGATGATGTATATCGCACCTTTTAAAGGAGAAAACTTATTTAAAAATTCAAAACTTAGGTAATCATTTGTTCCCGAAATTCCGTCGAATATTGTTTTATCAACATTGATCAACAAAAAATTCAGAACCCAAACACTGATTAACGTTTTAAGAAGTAGTATTGTTATTCGTTCAACTTTTCGGGGCTGTTCAAGACAGATATTAATGAATTGTGTCATTGAGGGCAATAATTTAGATCTGTTTACGGAAACATTCTTCGAACAACTTAATTCAGAGAATAAACAAAAGAATAGAAAGACTTCACTATTTCACATTCTTATTGCTATTAACTTCTCTTTTTCTGTCTTCTGATACTTTAACTTTCTCGTACCGCTTTTCAACCGAATGTCTATCTGAATAGAAGTCATGAACAAGTGAATATGCTATTGACAGCAGAGCAGCTGCAAACGACAACCATGCTACCCCAAGATTTCTTTTTGCTTTTCTATGATCAATCAGCATTAAACAACTTTCACCCTTTAAAATGAAGCTGCAATCAAGATGTTCTTCAATTTGATGAACACATGTTATTGGATTGTCATCCTCGTCTCTATGATGAAAACTATCAAAGAACCACTGCTTTACCGCCAACTCAATACAATCATTACTAAAATCATATCCTTTATCACCCAGCTTCTGTTTTAATTCATTGTAGGAAATCCCATTTTGGACAGTTTCGCGACCAATAGTCAATATATCAAGGTATAGATTGTCGTAGTTTTTCATTATGAATAGCGTTTATCTTCCATGAAAATAAAAAATAAATCAACGCTGATAACTTAACTCTAAATCCTATTATTGAAGATTTATTGTTCTTTCATCCTCCAGATAATCCGTATTAAGATTGTCCTCAAAGTAGAGTGAAGTCCCTAAATGCCTCGCTGTATTCTCATCAAAAACTTCTAGATGCGCCCGTACATTCGCGTGTCGTCTAGACCTATCTACGCACCACAATTGATTGGTTCCAATTTTACGGAATACAATCCTTTCCTGATTTCGATATTTGGTAGGTTCAAATTTTGTTCTATCCCCAAGTATTGTTTGATGATCCTTAGGAGGCAACCCCGAAGTCTCATCATACGGATCACTTTCTTCTATGTATCCATGACTTAAAAGCCAATTAAATACTGAATCTTCAGAGTCCGCGCAATCCACGACAACTCTGTGCTGATTATCTATCAGCACCTCAATATTTAACAAAGTCGAGAAGACTGAATCAGAAAAATTCAATAAAAAACCTAGGAATGTAGCATCCCCATTTTTTCGGTGTGAAATTTCAGCAACCGAGGAGCCCACATATTCATCGTCATTATAAACATAGGAGAGTCCATAATCATGTTCAGGTGAATCATCCCAAGATGTCGGACTTAGGGATTGTAAATTTTCCAAAAATAGCTTATTCCAATTTGGATTTCTCCTCAGGCTGGCACTAAGGGTTTCACCCACCATGGGACGAGACCAATATAAGCTCGCCGTAAGATTAACATTTCTATTAGTTTTTACTTTTCTAATCAATTCTGCTGATTTTACGAACGAAGTAACCAACTGCTCCATTTGTTCATCTTGGTAATATTGCTCGTGCAATGACCGTTCATTAATAAACACTCGCATAGGCTATAAACCAAATAAGTAATTCAAATCCTTGGTTGATTGATCAAAAAAGTCAGATGGCCAAGATTCAACCCCTCCCTTATCTGAAATCTCAATCTCTTCAAAACAAACTTCATGCTGATTACTGAAGTATAGTATATTTAGTTCGTCTTTATTTAATTCTTGGTCATAGACACATATCCTCAGTCCATTAAGTATATGTTCACTATGAGACTCAATGAATACTTGCACATCGCACAAACTGACATAGGCAAGAAACCTAGCCAATATTGACTGAGCAGACGGATGTAGATGAGCCTCAGGGTTTTCTACTATCAGTATCTCACCTGGCTTAGCAATTAAGCCTGCCACCAAAATAGGTAAGAAATAACTAAAACCATATCCAACATTCGTTGGTTTGTAAAAGCCACTCCTTTCATCAGTCTTTATCCGTAGTTTCAAAATCTCCTCACCAGCTACTTGGTCAATTTTGATTCCAGCACCAGGAAATATAGCGTCAAGCCATAAATCCACAAATGTGGTAATCGTTTTAGAAGTCTCCTCTTCTTTCAATCTAAAATAACGTAGGCATCGTTTATAAAATTCTGGGTTTACCTGATCATTGGATTTCTTATGAAGAACGTTAACGACCTCCTCTCCTCGAGCACCAACTGAAATAAAATGACCCAAAGTCTTAGTTTCATAATAACTTTTTGGCCCGATTCGATCAGCAGTAACATAATGCACATAGTTCAAATTGAAGGACTTTTTAGGATCTGACAATTGAAGAAAATCGGATCTGCCAATATCATGGCTATCGATAAACAAATCAAACAACGTAAATCTTACCGGTGGACTAGCTTGAAAGGGAGGTTGTAATTCATAGATATAAGAATCATCTGGATCTTGGTGAAAGACTAAAGTGCTACCATCATTCATGCCAACTTCGACGCTTTGAATATTAAGTTCAGAACCAATTTCATCCGGATGTTTAAGTGAATACTTTATCGTAAAATCCTCGTATCGAAACGTGAATTCTGTTGGCTTGGTAGACACGGTTTCTTTATTCTTAATATCTTCCGAATTACCTAATACAACACACTCCCCGTTCAACGTTACAGTATTAGATAACCTATTTTTATAGGCAGATTGGGCAAAAATCAAAATCGCCTGAAGAGTGGTTGACTTTCCACGACCGTTGACACCGGTCAATAAATTAATGCGTGATAATGGAATATTGGTCAGTTCATTATAAACTTTAAAATTCTCAATTGATAGTTCTTTAATCATATCTAAATAGTGGATAAAATTTCAAATGCCTTATTAAATCTTGACTTGACCTTTTTGTCAGAGCTTGTAGAAGATTTAACTGCATCTATATATTCGACATCTGATAACAACGTTTGGTAATTATTAATTATTTGCTCCTTATTGGCAATCAAAAACTCATCGTCGTTCTTGTGGAAAAAGAAACAAATAGTCTCCATCACAGCTATGTTTATTCTGCCTTTTGTAGAATTAGTTATCAGCCTAAAATTGCGATCACCGAAAAACTCAAAAGTAAATCTCATGATTCTCATAAATTCATCCCGTAAACCTTGTATATCCTGATCAGTAAAAACATTTAGCCTTCTCATTACTCTACCTAAAAAATCATCCATATCACCCTTATAATCGCTATCAAATTGAAAGATAATAAAGGCCAGAATTCTAAGGACCCCTTCTCTATCTTTCATTCTAGTCGAAGGAATACCATAATTAATTGCCGTTTTAAACTCATCGCTGGATGCAAGTTCCTTCAACAAGCGAGTAGATTTACCAATAAATATGCAGTTTCTGATCTCCTGTCGATTCAAAGAAGTTCCATTAGAATTAATACGATTGAAGATGTCATAAACAATGGACATTGGAACAGACGGCTTCAATGTGTACAATAACAAATTACGATCTTCAATACGTGCCTTAAGTAATTCTTCTAATTCATCAAATTTATACCCATTAAGTTTAGGCAGGGCCTCCAGTCCCACTAGTTTATATTCGTTATTCAAAAATTCCGTGATCGATGTTGTACGCTGTAACCCATCAATTATAATTGAATTTCCATCTAAATCTTGACTTACATAAAAAGGAGGGACAGGAATATTCAGAATCAATGATTCGATAAATCTACTTTTTTGTTGTTGCTTCCAAACTTGGTTTCGTTGAAATTCCGGTATTAATATTTTATTTTGAGTTTGCTTTCGCATAAGTGCTACAACCTGCAAGTGATCTTCTTTTATTTCGAGTTCCTCATTATTGTAATTTGCGGGATATATACTTTCAGATGAATTCACTTGCTCCTCTACTGAATCATCCTCTTCCAAAATTTCATCATTAAGAAGATATACGTTCTCAATCGAACCATCCGCAATTTCAGAAAAATCAACCTTAACAAGTCCAGTCTCTTTCAACCAGCTAATAACCGTTGAAACTCTTCTTTCAATTGTCGCAGGGGCACCAACAACCATCAAATGCAAATAATGAGAAATAGAGTCTCGAGTACGCCCATCTTCATCATTAATAAACGCAAGAACTCCACTGAACAAATCGTTTGTACGTAAGATCGATCTAATTTTCCTTAATCTATTCTCTTCATCGAGCGCCACCAACTCCTCCCCTAAAGGAGTCAATTTCGCATTGTTCGATTTATTAGTGATAAGCCCCAAGATTTCAGCCGCCAATCTGTAATACCGACCTTGGCGCACAGTAAACTCAACGTAGCTTGCAATATCTGCATCCGTTTCCTTTCCTTCAGAAACAGCTTCAGCTGTCAAAATCACTTTACTTAACTCATCTGCCTGTGGCACTACACTAATCGAAAAACTCATTTTATCTTGCAATAAATAAATACTCTTTAACCTTATTCGCATTATCGCCAACCTTATGGCCTTGGTTACCGATGGAGTAAAGATAATCCACTTCCTTTATTTCAACTACTTTTTTGTATCTCTTCAGTAGCTCAATCATTTCTTCCTTCGCTGGAATCGAATTTGATGAATAGGAAACGACTATTATACTGTCCTTATGCTGATTAAAAAGCCTATCCAACGCATCATTAACGGTGCTTTTTGAATCAAAAGGAGAAGCATACTTCTTAAATTTCTTTGTCTTTGTTTCGTACTGAATATCCAGACCTTCCCAATTCTTCACCAACCCTTCGATAAAATGGTATCTTCTGGTGTAATCGTTGTCAGATTTAGAGGTCAAATATGGCGGATCAAAATATACTAAATCCGCTTTTACATCACCTAGATCAAAGACATCCCTATTATAAGCTTTGTTCTTTTTTCCGTTATCAAAAACAGCGCTGTTAAAAGCTTTTACATTCTCAATAAAATGATCTTTAAGAGACATTTGAAGATCACGCCTCCCATCATTATATCGATCACCAGTATACGTAAACAGACCTCTGGGACGTTTTTTTAAACATGCGCGAGATATCGCCGCCAAAGCCAATGCCTTCTTGTCCTTATTATTTAACGCTTCAATGTTTAAGCGCAAATTATCCAAGAAAATATTGTCTTCATCACTGAAATAAAGCCCCACAAATGTTTTTCTAATAAATTCATCCCCGGGAGCATTCTCTTTCAAAAGCTTCTTCAAATCCGAATCGGTAATCTTATTCTCTGAATTTTGAATCAAGGCATGCGTAATCTTTGAAGAGAACGCCATGAAGTCATTACTATAAACCTCAAAGCCCTTTTTCTTTAGCATGTACGAGACACAGCCACTTCCAGAAAAAGCATCCAAAACAGTTTCAAACTGTAAATCCTTTATCGAATCCCAGAGAAACGGCAAAATCTTATACTTACTCCCCATGTACCTTGTTCCAGGGAAATTCTCAAGTAACTCAAGTTGGGTTGGCGCAATACTAACACCTTCAATTGAGGAAATAATCAAATCCTGACCGACTCTTTTATTCGAGTTACTATTTATCATTCGTTTGGTTTCAATAACATCTATTGAATGACCAGCATACAAATCTTTTATAAACATTGCATTAGAATTTGTTTCAACTACTTTAACTCCCAGGTTTACGAGCCTATTAAACTCATCCCTTAATTCGATTTGATCGTCTTCATAAAAAAAGTCTTTGGTATAGCGCTGAAAATCAGAGCTCTTTCCTATTGGATGATACGGAGGATCTAAAAAAACGAAATCCCCTTTTTTCGCATGTGTATTCAAAACTGACTTGTAATCATCACAAATCAAGGTTGCCCCTTGAAGAGCCTCACTCGCGGCTTTTAATCTTTCTACATCCTTAAAATTGGCATTAACGTTCTTTCCGAAAGGAACATTAAACTCTCCTTTTTTATTCACTCGGTACAAACCATTAAAACATGTTCGATTTAAAAAAATGAATCTTGCAGCTCTTTGAATATCACTTAATGTTTCTGGATCTGTACTTCGAACTCCATAATAAAACTCCTTCTCATTTTGGAAGTTCTCAAGTTCCTCAATCAATTCATCAACTCTTGTCTTTACAACAGTATAACAGTTAATCAATTCATAATTTGCATCCGACAAGATTGCTCTCTTTGGCTTCAGGTGAAAGAAAAGAGCTGCCCCACCCAAAAACGGCTCGAAGTAAGTACCATACTTTTTAGGAACAGTAGCCTCCAGTTCACTAAGCAACTGGGTTTTACCCCCTGCCCATTTTAGAAACGGTTTCGTTTTCAATTCTGCCTTCTGTTTCTTAACCATGTCTTTGTTTTTTTGAGGGAACTAGTAACTCACGGACTTCTACATCTATCGCCTTTGCTATTTGATAAAGCAACTTTATACTCGGCTGCGACTTATTGTTACAGTAATTTGTAACTATCGGGTAACTCTTACCAATAGTCTTAGCCAACCACGTTTGCGATCTACCTTGTTCTTTAAGAATGTCCTTTATCCTATTCATCCGCTATAGAAGAGAATGTGTCAAATCTTGAGTTCTAGCAAAAATACCAATTTAATTGATTAAAACAAGCAATTATCATTATAATACAACATATATATTTATTTAATTTTGATAATTTTTTATAATGTTTTATAATATATATTAAAAACAAAATAAACACCTAATTAATTAGTTTGTTATCAACGAATTCCCTTATCATTGATCAAAGATTTGGTTTCTTGAACGTAACCTATTTACGATCAACTAATGGACACCTTAGGGCTCAATGAAACCGGAACGAGTAGCGAGATATTTTTTTTGGGCAAAAAAAAACTCCTGCATTACAGGAGTTAAATACGATGAGGATCAACAGTGAAATTATAGCAATTTCAGGCGCCTAGACTATTTTTAAGCTTTAGGAGAAAAATCATAAAAAACGAGATTGCATTTCGTAATAATATTCCCTACCGCGATTTGAAATTGTGAGCGTATGATGGTCCGGCTTTTTACCTAAAAAAGCGAGACCTTCATCTTGCATATACGAAACTACATCAAAAGCAAGTTGAATTTTATTCTCATCCATTCCTAATGCTAGGAGCAAATGACAACTTTCACCTTCATGAATCAGTGCGTTGATCGCTTTATCACTTTCTTGAACAAAATACCCAGGATTAGCTGTATACGCTCCTTTAAACGATAACAGCGCTAAAGTTCCATATTGGCTTGTAGTTTCTAACCGCCGTAGAATTCCTTCAGCCTCGAGTAATTTAAACTTCAAATGAACTCCTTCTCCCAATTTATCAATCAATGGATTTAGATTGATCATAAACGTCCCAACATTTTCTAAATATCCTTTAAATAAATATTCCAGGATATCATTTCTTTCTTTTTCTTCAATCATGCGTATAGTTTTACTTATGACTCTTAATGTACATTAGAGCCTTTCAAATATTTTTCTTATCTCGGTTGTACTCATAGAATTATTAAAACAAACAATTGTTTGTCCTTTCATGGTGCGATTCCTTAACTCTATCTCCTCCGTTTCGTGGTTGTATACAAAGGCAAATCGTCTATTGCGAATATTAAACCATAAAACATTAGCAGTTTCACCAGAATACTCTCGAACTTCAATTGGACCTGTCGATCTCCAGAGAACGTTTCCTACTAAAGCAAGAGCCACCGAACTAACATTCGGCGCATGATGCTTGGATCTTCCAAGTACTCCCGATACGTATTGCCTTACTATATCAAGTGAATTTAGTTCTATTGCCATTTTAATAAATTGTATTCATACTTACTTGGAAGATTCAGTTTCAGAGGCAACCAGTTCCTCCGGAATTTTCATCGTTTTAATACCCTCAACATAGCCCAAACCAAGCTTAGCAACTGAGTCTGGAGATTTATCCGAAGCCAACTCGATCAATCTTCCAGTATTAACAAACAATTGACCAACCTGATAAGTTGAATCAAGAAAATCCGGTGTAGAACTTCTGTGTCTCATACCAGCGACATGCATCCATTCATGCATCCATTGTCCAGCCAAGGATAACTGGTCATTATTGGCCATCCAAATAGATAAATATCTAGTGTTCGTTGTTATCAGCGGGCTGGGAGGTGTCATGCTTCCAATCGTCCCTCTTCCTAACCGAGCAAATTTTATTAGCAACGAAATGACATCATCAGCTGTCGTCTTGTACTCCTTACCAGTAACAATCTTATCTACAAGTTGCTGATTCGTTAACTGAACAATCTCACCACTATCTAAAGCGCATAGCGAGTCTGAAAAAACGGCTTGATTAATCGAGTCTAGAAATCTTCGATCATTTACAATTTTCCCCATAAGTTCTATAGCATTCTGGGAAAACACTAATCTATCCCCCGTTGCATTTTGAATTGGTTTACTTAATGAAATAGTTGTCATATTTGAAAGGTTAAAACGTTGAAAAATATGATATTGAACGATTGAAAACTCATATCCCAACCGCGAATGAAAATGTTGACCAGTTTCCTGTTATCGTTGGTCGAAAGAAATATTGATATCCTAACTTGAAATTGAATCGACTCTTCACCTTTGTGTAAAACACAATATAAGATTGAAAGGACATAATGTAGTTATCGTTAGTCTGGAATAAACGCTGTATCACATCCTTATCTCCAATGGCAGTTTGGAACATTGCGGAAACAGAATAAATACCTGGTTCCCTTTCACCTTTTTCATTGTACGTTCCGACGCTCCCATCTCCTTGATAGGTAAAGCCTAACCCACCAGCACCACAAAGCTTAAGATCGTATCCGGTGTTCAAACTGTTACGCAAATTCAACCCTCGAAGGTCTGCGTAAAACCCAGCAAACAATTTATCCGTAAAATTCTTGTTTTTTGAAAGTTTCCAAGATGGCATAATTCGCAAGGTTACCGGAGTGGCTTGGTAGTCTACCAAATCCAGTGCTGCGGCAGAATTAATTGAATCGTAATTGCTCGAAAATCGTGAGATTAACAACAGTGGAATATTCCAATGAAATGTCCGGCTGGTATTTGTGACAGTGGGATTGGCAAAATAGAATTTGTAGTGAATGACTTTTGAGCTTACTCCAAAACGGGCATCTCCATGAGATAATAGATTCACTCCTAATGAATTGTTCTGAAAGAAATCAATTGTATCAGTATCTGCCTTAGCAACAGTTTTATTATTAAAAACCGTCTTAGCATCAAAAGCCTGTTTAGTAGACTCAGAATACTTGTTCCCCTCATCTTTTTGAAGATAAATTGGTTCTTTAACTAAAGTCGTAAATGGAGTTTGGGAAAAACTATTAACAGTGACGAAAATTAATATGCATAAGCAGATAGTTGGTATAGACTTCATAGCAGCGGTTATTAATGAATAATGGTTTATTACGGAAATATAAAACTTATTATCTAATCACAATGAGACACTTACAAAATAATTAGACCTAGAACGAATGTTTTTTAACACTTGACAATTAACAGGCGCTGATCTAATGATGTTCTTTTGATTACACATAGATATAGGGATTCGGACAAATCACCACTTTAAAACATATTTATTAAAACCTTTTGAGGACGTCAATTAAAGCCAAGTGTTTAACAAACGTGTACTATGCATGAAAACGATAGAATTCAACTCGTTCCACAAACCTTATTATTCCGGATTAGATGTATAATAAAGTTAAATAGATAGCACCAAAACTACAATCATATAGAGATTTTGAATATTCTTAGCCGACCGATTACTTTTCTTCTATTCCTTTTTCTTTGTTTTGCATAGATTCTGAAGACTCAGCATTGCATGATTTTCCTGTAGGCTCCCAATTGCCATTATTACACACTAATTCGCTTCCATTAGAACAAACTGTTGACCCGTGAGAAAAGGTATTACCGTTGTAAACACACTCGTTATTTTCCATATCATTGAGCATTTATTGAAATTTCACATGAAGTTGGACACATACCCAATGTTGATCCGGTTGCCGCACAGCTATTTCCGTACGTACAGTCTTCTATGGTATAGGCACCCCACATCAGCATTTTACCTTTAGTAAGGGTTTGAAAAACTTCATCTCCTGGTTGTAGGTTTCCTACATATGTAGCAACATCACAAAAATTAACTGTACTGTTATTTTCTACTTCAGTAACATACAAGTAAACGCTTCTTGAAAGGCCGGTTGGATTATAGAACTTTACAGAAACTTTAGAATTAGTATTATCGACGGTAATCTTGGCAGGCTGAGTTTTGCTCACAATACCGCCTGAATATTCAACAATAAGAAAACCCGCACGCGTTTCGACATCACTCCAATTATCGTATTCGACAGTCACCAATGTCTCTCCCGAAGCTAGAGCGGTTTTCTGTGGACTATGAAATGTCCCCCACCTGTAATCAATATCCGGGGTCGTGCCCCAAGGAATATTATTTGGATCTCCGCCAGGGTCTTTCAAACCATCAATATTCACAATAAATGGATGTATACCCAAAATAGTCGCGCCTGAAGGAATAGTAACTGAAAGAACTTTTTTCTGATGGTTTACGGGTTTGGGGCCTGGGAACATCGTTTCGTTATTTACTTTTCCAATCGATACTTGCCCAGAACTTTTGTAGGAAATTCCTTTGGAATTCAAATCGCTGATTAGCCAATATGGATTTACAGTGGGATCCTTTTGACCAATCACTGAAAAAGTGTAACTGATGAATGCTAGAATAGTGAATAGTTTTTCCATAACCTGAACATTTCCATTAAGTTATACATTTTTTTTTCTACTCCGCCATATTTTTTATCAATGATGTTTTCCGAAATATTGTGGAGACCAATGAGTATCTTGAAATTACTGGTTAGTCTTATAGATTTTTCCTATAGAGTGTTCATAGAGAAGTCTGAAGTGATATGGCTATTTTTTTAAATTGCCATATTGAGTGCAATTCAATACTTTAACTCAAACATCACAGACCTCTATAAATTACTCATAGACAAGTATTGACAAGTACTTATGAAAATTGACAGTAACTTCTGAATCTGACATTGATGATGCAAAGTTGTAGCAGCTCCAAATCTAGATTCGACTTTTATCTATTTACTGTCGAATATTTTTCGTTTATAAACGGTAATTATCGGCTTTGCTATTGATTTTATTGAGAAGAACGAAAATCTTCCACGTGAAGAAAATTTGAATAAAATGATTAAGTATATTCGCTAAGTATTCAATTTAACTCAAAAAAGATTTCCAAATGAGACTTTCCACCATCCTTATTTTGACTTTCATTCCGTTTTTGTCGCTATCTCAGAAGTATAAAAGAAATACATTCAAGTACGACAAATTACCATCAGAGAACTTTGCGCAATGCGATGAAACCACCAATTCACTTCTGGATAATTCACTGCTTGCCATTGAACAAAATAATAGCGCTTTTGCCGTTGCTAACTCCAAAAAAGTATACGAGACAAACAAGGACTGCTTCTTCGTGTTCGACACCTATGGTTATGCCTTATTTCGAAATGGGAAATGGTTTGAAGGTTTGGAAATCATTGAAGAAGGAATCAAAAAGTTTGGAAGTGTCCCACAACTCATCGAGCGAAAATACAGAATGAGTATGGAAATGGGTGATTTAGGGACTGGTCAGAAAAACATTGACGGAAGCAGTGTTTATCGAGCCAATTCTATTCCATACGAGGAAGAGCAATTCAGACAGGAGAACTTTAAATCGGCTTTGGTTGATTTGAAATACCTGATTAAAATTTATAACCGAAGTGAAGAAATTTTCTATGCTGCCAAAGTTCATCAGGCTTTAAAGCAATTCGACGAATCGAATACCTATTTCCAAAAACTTTTGCTGGATGAAGAATACAAATTGGATGCAGGATACTACCTCGCTGAAAATTACATTGCACAAAACAAACTAACCGAGGCGGAAACGGAACTGATTAAGCTTTTGGTCGATTTTCCAAAAGAAGGAGTAATCTACGACAAGCTTTCAGAAGTTTATCAATTGAAAAAAGAAGGCCCGAAATCAAGAGAGTATCAGCAAAAAGGGCTTTTCTATAATAACATTCCGAACTTTTTGGATGTTGAATATTCAAAAGAAAACTTTAACTTATTATTGACTTTTGGTACCGATGAGAAAAGTGCAGAAATGAAAATCGATCAACTGAATGCGCTTTATGAAAAAAACAATCCTGCTGTAACTATTGATTTTTGTCTGATCATTCTAAAACTTCACGCCAATCACGGCAACGGTTTAGAGGAACGCGCAACCGAAATCCTGAAAGAAATTGGTAAACCAGGCATCGAGAAGGTCAACTTAATGTTTCAACAAAACATCTCGACATGCACAATCGCTAGTTTGGGAGAAGTGATGGCAAAAGTGAAGGATGAAAGTTCATGGCAATTAATGACTGAATATTTGCCGGAAATTGCAAATATGCCCATTACGATGATGCCACCAAATTTGCCTGAAAAATTGATTTTGTTCGACGAAGAACGAGGCCTTCGCGAAATTCTGAAAGTTGTAAAACCATTATTGGTGACGAAAAAAGAAAGTCAAGGTAAACAAAACCCAATGGATGAACTGAAAGGTTTCGGTCAATATGTCTTTTATGCCCCTTTGAAGAAAATCGACAAAGCAAAACTGAAAACTGTAGCAAAAGAATTAAACTATACGGATGAGGAGTTTGGTTTATTGGAGCAGAAGTTAGATTAGTAAATAATTTCATAGTACCAATGAAAACAAAATATCTGGCAACAATCGTTGGAGTAGTTATCTCGGCACTTTTCTTCGGAATCTGGGTGGAGCCTTTTATGCTGGTGTCCATGGGGATGTCTATTGGATCATTGCTTCCATCAGTGCTGCTCATTGAATTACCACTCGAACAGATTTTTGAAAAAGGAGATTACTTTTCAATCACTTTAACCACGTTGATCATTGAGGTTGTGCTTCTTCTTCTTTTGTGCTATAGATATTTCAGAAAACTCGTTCTAACAAAACGGGAAAACAAACCATTCAATTTTGGGAAACTGATTCTTTTCTTCTTTTTTCTTCAATTTCTAATTCATCCAATAGGCTTTAATATTTGGGCCCTTCCAAACATTGATTACGCTCGTGATTCCATGTTTATTTTTTCAATCATCGAAACTACCCCGTATAGTGGGTTAACTTTTATCTTACTCGGTATTATTATAGATCTTGTTCGTGGTCAAAAGCCAGTCGATTTTAATTGAAGTGCACAAAAATGGGATTTGAAGAAGTCGTATTAACTTTGCGCAAGAATCAGATTTTTCTTTCGAACTTCACAGCTGATATTTGTAGAAAAAACAGATGGAGACGAACAACTCATATCACTACGACAAAATTGCGGCGGCTCTGAATTTTATTCAGGAGAATTTCAAGCAACAACCCAGTTTGGACGAAATTGCGGCAAGCGTACATATGAGTCCATTCCATTTTCAACGCTTGTTCACGGAATTCGTAGGAACAAGCCCAAAGAATTTTCTACAATACACAACGCTTCATTATGCTAAAAGTTTGTTGAATAAGCAGCAAAGTTTGTTCGACACCACCTTTCATTCCGGACTTTCAAGCACAAGCCGTTTGCATGATCTCTTTGTCAAGATTGAAGGAATGTCGCCAGCTGAATACCAAAATGGCGGCAAGAATTTAGAAATTGCCTATTCGTTTTCTGAGACTGCTTTCGGGGAGATTATTGTGGCTTCCACTTCCAAAGGAATTTGTCATCTGATGTTCCATGAATCGAAAGAAGAAGGATTCAACTATTTAAAAACGCAGTTTCCGAATGCTGTTTTGAACGAAACAACGAACGAACTGCATACAAAAGCCTTGAAGCTTTTTCAGGAAAACACAGATAAACCTGAAGCATTGAAACTCCATTTGAAAGGAACCGATTTCCAGCTAAAAGTTTGGTCGGCATTATTGAAAATTCCATTTGGAGACTTGAGCACCTACGGCGATTTAGCTAAGAATATTGAGCAACCCAATGCTTCACGCGCAGTTGGAACAGCAATCGGAAGTAATCCTGTGGCATTTTTGATTCCTTGTCACCGCGTTATCCGACAAAGCGGAGAAATTGGCGGTTACATGTGGGGAGAAACACGTAAGCGTGTCATTCTTGCCTACGAGCAATGTACATTAAATCCACAGGAAGCATGAGTTCACTTTTCCCGATAGATGAACCTGTAAACTTACTTCCACATGATGGAACCGTACATTATTTCGGAGTGATCTTCACAGCAGAAGAACGTATTCGTTTTTACGACGAATTGATGAAAACGGTAGAATGGAAGAACGATCAGGCAATGATTTTCGGGAAACTGATTGTTACCAAACGTAAAATTGCCTGGTACGCTGACGAAACCTACAACTATACGTATTCAGGGATTACGCGTGTTGCACTGAAATGGAATGCTGTTCTGCTGGAATTGAAACAGCGTGCCGAAGAATTAACGGGCGAAACCTACAATTCCTGCTTACTCAATTTGTATCACGATGGTTCTGAAGGAATGGCCTGGCACAGTGACGCCGAAAAAGATCTTGAAAAACATGGAACGATTGCTTCCTTCAGTTTTGGTGCCGAGCGAAAATTCGCTTTTAAACACAAAACTTCGGGCGAGAAACGGGAAATCATTCTTGAAAACGGAAGCTTGCTTACTATGGAAAAAGAAACGCAGGATTTCTGGCTGCATCGTTTACCACCCACTACAAAAGTTCATACGCCAAGAATTAATCTGACGTTTAGGAAGATCCGGAAGTAAAAGAATTGAATGTGTCTCTCTTTCTCAAATAAATACACCAAAAAAAGACAGCAAGGTAAAAAACACGAGCGTCCCCAAAGCCCACAACGCCGCTTTTCCGGCAAAACTTGTATTGCGTTGACTTTGTCGTTTGAACAAACTGAATCCAGCCCAAAAACCGAAGAATAGAACGAGATACATTCCACCGTATCCTGCCAAAAGTACTGTCCAGATTGGTGCGCTTGAACAGGAAAGTGAACAAGCAAGAACTCCAACGAGAATAGAAGCTCCAACAACTGCAGCAACAAGAACAATCATTAACAATACAATTGCCCACCATGGTAAAATCGTGGTATCTTCTATGTAAACTGTATCATCGATCATTCCGGAAGCAAATAATAACAACGAAGACGAGCCAGAAGTTCCGATCAATGCTTTGGTTTTAACACTTTTGTTTTCACTCAGCATATAAACAGCAGAAGCGCCACAAAGTGTAACGAAAGAAAGTGGCAATAACTCCGGAGTGCTGTAATCTGAAAAGAGATGACCCAGAAAAAAGGAAGTCGCGCCGGTAAATAGAGATAATCCAACAATACTCCAACGTGCTTTATTCTTATTGTCTTTTGCCCAATGTTGCAACTGCGTTTGTTTCTGTCGTTTGGAAAAGAATGGAATCAGGAATGGAAAAGCCAAAGCAAGAAAAGCGAGTTTAGAATTCTCAGAATCATCCGTTTCAGAGTCAATTGCTTTAATGTTGTTTTCCTTTTCAATCAATTGATCTTTGTGAATTGAGGCCTCGGAACCATTTGCATGCAGTATTTCTTGTTCAGCCGAAGGAATGGAATTCTCCTTACTCAATTCCGGAAACGAATTTGACATAGTCGCAGAAATAGAATCGGTTTGTTCTTCTTCTAAAACATTATCAGCAAGTTCTTTTTTCGATGTCTTATTCTCTTTGTCTTCCGTTAAGGTTAAAGATTTCTCAGCTTCATTGTTTGACGCTTTGGCTTTCTTATTCCAAAAAACAGCGTAACCTTTAGAATGCACACGCTTTTCAATACGCAGGGTTTGACAGGAGAATAGAATGAAGATGGTACTCAGCAGGTAAATTATTTTCATAAAAAGTAGTTAAATTTCATATGCGTGCACAGCAAATTTAATGCCAGAAGATTGTGATTCAGCTAGTTTAAAAGTATGATTAATTTAGTACAATAGAGAAATGTATGAACCCTTTACTCATCCTAATGATTCTTTCCTTTTCCTTTTCCGGATTCTCACAAACCGAAGATCCGTTTTCTAAGTTTGACATTAAGGTGAATCTGAGTTGTGGAAACGTTGGAAAAAAATCTGAAGAATTAAAAACCATACGCAAAATTATTCAGGAACAAGACACTACAAGTCTTTTCAGCATTATCAATAAAGAGGATTCCTTACTTCAATTGCTGGGTGTTATCGCCTTTGACAATTTGAAAAAACGGATGAAGAGCAATATCTCTGAACAACAGCTTCAAACGATTGAAGAATACAAAAGCCGAACTACTATTGTGTACATGTGCAACACATGCATGACACATGAACTTTGTACAATTAATGAACTTTTCAAAAGAAGAAGAAATTTGGCGCGAAGACGAATTGATCGGTATTTGAAGATGGATTGATCGCAACCTCCATAAATGAATTTCACAACTTTAAATATCGAGAGTAAAATCCCTTTTCAAGAAATTGAAGAACAACTTAGTTCCATAACCCGAGATTCAGTAAATGAATCAACCGTTGATGATATTCGAATGCGCACTTTCAATCTAAGGGTAAAGTTCAATACCAAAGGATCAGATTGGTTCATGACTGTTCCAACTCAATTGTTTCTCCATGAAAAGAATAAAACTGTCAGCATCAAGTGCGTGGGAAAAATGACCAAACCCCTAATAATTTCTTTTCTCATTGGCGGGTTTGTAGCACTTTTCTCATTTATTCACCAAAACTGGATTGTTGGCGGATGCATTACTATTGTAATTTCATACTCTGTTTTTTCCATTTTACTTCACCAGATCAAGAGGCGAACAAGGTTGTATATGGAGCAATTTGGAATTCTACATTAACTAAAAACCCCAACTTCATCTGAAATTGGGGTTTTCTCTAACCACTGTTAACTATTCATATTATCATTTCTGTGATAACCACATGACAGAAATGAACCACCACTCTAACGAGTATCTTAAATTTTCTTTACCAAAAACTCGGTTCTTCTGTTCACAGAATGTTGAGCTTCGGTGTATTTCTTTTGCTTGTTACCTTCGCAGGTACAACCGTTCAAAATCATTGATTCTCCGTACCCGCGACCATAAATACGATCGGGATTCGTAATGCGCGCCTTGATGTAAGCCGCTGAGGCTTGTGCACGTTTGTCGGATAAGTCCATGTTCTTCGCTGCGGTTCCTCTACAATCGGTGTGTGAGCCCAATTCCACCACCATCGTTGGGAACTCGTTCATCACTTTCACAATTTTGTCGAGCTCAATAGCAGCATCGGCACGGATGTCCCATTTGCTCACGTCGAAGTAAATTGGTTTCAGGTCAATCGCTTTTGCCAAGTCCATTCCAACGTCCATTTTCTCTAAGGACAAGTTCAGTTCTTTGGAAGCATCCTGAATTCCCGGAGCTGTAATTTCCTTGTTCAAAGTTGTCCCTTTCGACATATAACCTTGTTTCTCCAAACGGATATTGTAACTGATGCGCTCGCCTATTTTTCTGTCGTAGATTCCTTCCAAAACCTCACCCAGATTGCTGGTGTAAAGTGTATCTACCTGACCGGTAAAATTGTTGGTCAACGTCACTTTTACACCTTCAATTGCTTGCTGGGTTTTCTTGTCGGTAACCTTTGCATACAGTTGCAGGCCAGGATCTTTTTCCACCACAATTGTTTTCGAAAGTTCATCGGCATCTTCTTCTTTCACTGAGAACTTAGCACTTCCGGGGAAGTAATTCTTCTTCGTTCCGTCGAGCGCATAATCCCCTTCTTTATCAAGAACAGTGTGCAACATTCCTTTATCATCCGAAACTTCATCCAGAATGATTTCGCCAGCAGCATTTTTCATTACCACACGAGCACCAGGAAGCGGATTCTTCTTTTCGTCCAATACCAACAACTCCAGTTTACGACCAAAGTTGAACGGTTTGTCGAGGTGAACTTCGTAGATGTCGTCGTTTCCTTTTCCACCTGTTCTGTTGGAAGAGAAATAGCCGTTCAATCCTTCATGATCCAGCCACACTGAGAAATCGTCGTTGGAAGAATTGAAAGGAGAGCCAACATTTCGCATTTGCTTTAAGCTGCCTTCTTCAATTTTGGCAACAAACAAATCCAAACCACCATAACCCGGATGTCCGTTCGAAGAGAACAGGAACAATCCTGAAGCGTGCAGGTAAGGGAACATTTCATCACCATTCGTATTGATGGCACTCATGTTTTCCGGCACCGACCAAGCACCACTTTTGCGCGTCGTTCTGTAAATGTCAACTCCACCTTTTCCGCCTGGCATATCCGAAGCAAAGTACATGGTATTTCCATCGGCAGAAACGGTTGCGTGCCCAACACTGTAATCATCACTATTAAAAGGAAAAGCTTCCGGTTTCGACCATTCGGTTCCCATTTTCTTTGAGATAAACAAACTTAAATGTCGAACGCCATCGCTTGCCAAACCAGTGTAATTGTTCACCGTTAGAAACATCGTTTCTCCGTCTTCCGTAAATGCAGCCGGACCTTCATGGTATTTCTTGTTGATGATCTTCGAATCCAAAGCCAACAAGTTGGAAATATTTCCTCCAGCCACATCA
>CBFGNV010000008.1:0-88134 GCA_965650275.1 uncultured Fluviicola sp.
TGTAATTTCTTGAGTTAGAGGTTTCTCTGCGCACAGGCAGAAATTTGTCCAAGCAAAAAACACCAGAACAAGAGCAAATTGAGTTCTCATGTTCCTCCGAATTTAATCATTGAAATGCAGATACACGAAATGAATGAACATTTTCACGTTTCTGTCGAAAAACGGATCATTGTAAATGGAAGGCAATACTGAACTCGTATCCATTCTCACGATTGATGGTGTATTTCCCGTTTAGTTGTCGCGAAAAGATATCGATTAGACGCATTCCCAGACTATGACGCTTGTTGTTTATTTCGGTTTCTTCTGTTCCGTTGTCGTGAACAATCAGAACAAAGGTTTTTGTACCCGTTTTCGTCAATTGAACTGAAATGGTTGGATCTTCATTGTTCGCAAAAGCATGTTTCACAGAGTTGGTGAACAATTCAGAACAAATAACTCCAATGGAAACAACTTTGTCGACAGGTAACTCCAGGTCATCTACCGATAATAAAAAACGTATAGGGAAATCATTCGAATAGGCGATTGCGGATAAATGGATCAACTGTTCTAAGTATCCTTTTACGGAAACACCCATGCTGTCTTCTTCCATGTACAACATTTCGTGAACAAGCGACATGGCGTCAATCCTTCTGGTGACATCCATAATGTTTTCCATGCCTTCGGTTGATTCCATTGAATCGGTTTGCATTTCGAGCATAGAGCGTACAAATTGCAGATTGTTTTTTACACGGTGGTGAATTTCCTGAATGAGAATGGACTTCTGCTCGTTTCGCTTTACCACCAGCTTATGTGCTTTGCGCAATTTGAACCAGAGGTAAAACAATCCTAAAAGTGCAATTAAAACAACCCCAAGAACAGTTGCTGTCATTAGTGTTTGCTCACGGGATGAATTCAATTCGCTTTCACGCAGTTTATTTTCAGATTTAAGCTCTTCATTTTTGAATTCTTCGGATACTTCATCCATTCGAAGCCGGTCGCGTTTTTCTGCTTCAATTCCTTTGAAATGATTGAGTGAATCGTCGGTAAGCAGCGCTGTTTTGTAATCGCCAACAAAGTAATAATGAGAACGGATCTGCTCGAAGATGATGCTTTTGGGATAATCAATGTGGTTTTCGTTTATGATTTTCAGAAGATTCTTCAATTCAAGTATCTCCTGATCTCTCGAAATCAAGTCGTTGTGAATAAGGAAGGTGAGAAGATTCATTTTGGCATGCACTCCATCACGGAAATAGCCTTTTTTTATCCATGAATCTGCCGCTTTTGTATAATTCACCTCGCATGAATCGAATTGTTTCAGGTTTTTGTAACTGAAACCAATTTCATTATAAGAAATTGCTTTTAGATTTTCATCTTTCAGTTCATCTGCATATTTAAGCGCAATTCTCGAGTATTTTATGGATAAGTTTGGCCGATTGATCTCGTTTACAACAGCAGCATATCGATTGTACAGTCCGTTCCATATTTCGGGATTGGAGATTTTCTTATTTTTCGCAAAATGAAGGTATTGGTAGAAGAGTTGTTCTGCTTCGGCATGCTTGACACATTTTCTATTGAGTTCGATCATTTCGATCCCGCAGCGTACGTAATTGTCAAAGTCATTTATTGCTGAAAAACCAGACTTTGCTTTCAGAAAGCTTCTTGTGGCTTCATCTACTTTTCCTTGAAACTTGTAGTTTTTCGCATAAGCCAGATCAATTATTGCTTCGGATTTTTTCTCAAGGTTTGTGTGTTTTGATTCGAACGATTTTAGTGCGTTTATTCCCTTTGCGTACTGCGAATTAAGTGCGTATTTATCTGTTAGTTCTATTAGATCGTCTAAGTTTTTCGATTGTGAATAGCGTTTTTCCAGATGCGTAATCTCATCTTGTAGCGACATGAATTTTTGTCCACAACAAATGGTTGCTGAAACCGAAAACAGAAGGAAGAGAATGAGAGTTCTCATAAGTATGATTCAAACGAAAATAACTTTTTTGCATGAAACACAAGTAGATAAGTCCTATCTCTTGCCGAGTTGGTAGTAAATACCCGTTTTCATCATGTAGCTGTTACTGTCTACGGACGGATCATATTCAATGCTGCTCTGTATGAGTAAGTTAAGGTCGATGGTAAATAACCAGCGCTCTGAAAGCGAAATCATGTTTTTTATCCCGAAAGTAAAGCCCCAGGTTGTTCGAACAGGACTGTACGCATCTTGAAAGCTTGATTTTTTCAGCGAGTTATCGGAATAATAGTAAGTATTCCTTGTGTATGAATCGGTTAGTAATTCGCCAACCAAAAAGCCGGTTGAGAGAAGGATATTGAATTTTTCATTCGCATATAGTGAAACGTTCCACTTGAAGCCCAATTGTAAGAACATGAGATTCCTGTGACTAATGGAATATGTGCTGTCCTGACTTAAATCTGGATTATCCTTCTTGGACGAGGCATAACAGCGATTATGAGAAAACTGAATAAATGGTTCACGAAAAGACTTGGAGGCGTTTTTCTTCTTCTGAATCAAAAAACTCGTTCCTACTTCATAGGAAAATCTGGATTCCCAGTTATCCGTTCCACCTATTCCTAATCCGTTGTATAAACCATAGTATACCTTTCGCTCTTGAGAATGAAGAGTAACAGAGCAATAGAGAAATAAAAGAAAGCAAAGGTATTTTACCATTCCGATTTAGGCTAAAACAGAATGACAAGGTATTAAAAGGAATCTACAAATCAAAAATGTGTTTCTCAGCGTGATAGCTTGAGCGCACCAACGGACCACTCTCTACAAAGCGGAATCCCATTTTCAAACCAAGTTCCTCGTATTTCTTGAAACGTTCGGGCTCAACAAATTCTGCAATTGGAAGATGTTTTGGAGTTGGCTGCAGGTATTGACCCAATGTAAGAATGTCTACTCCAACAGCTCTCAGATCCTGCATTGTTTCAATGATTTCCTGATCTGTTTCTCCCAAGCCAAGCATTACACCGGATTTTGTTCGCATTCCACCTTTTTTCAAGCGAAAAAGCACTTCCAAACTTCTATCGTATTTTGCTTGTATGCGCACTTGTTTTGTAAGTCGACGAACCGTTTCCAAGTTATGAGAAACGATTTCTGGAGCAACGTCAATGATTTGTTGAAGGTTTTCCCATTTTCCTGCAAAATCAGGAATCAGGGTTTCCATAGTTGTTCCAGGACTTTGGTGACGAACCGCTTTTACCGTTTGCACCCATATTCCAGCGCCACCATCTTTCAAGTCGTCGCGATCAACTGAGGTAATAACGGCATGTTTCACCTTCATCGTTTTTACCGAATGAGCTACTTTTCCAGGCTCAAATTCATCAACAGCATCTGGTCGACCGGTTTTCACCGCGCAGAAACCACAAGAACGCGTACAGATATTTCCAAGGATCATGAAAGTTGCGGTTCCTTCACCCCAACATTCACCCATGTTCGGACAACTTCCACTTTCGCAAATGGTATGTAATTTATGTTCGTCAACAAGCGACCGAACCATTTTGTAATTCTCGCCAGTTGGTAACTTTACACGAAGCCATTTCGGCTTTTTGATGCGAATGTTATTCTCTGAAGTTGTAATTTCTTCCGACATATGTTCTCCTAGATAGAAACGAATACAAAGTTACTCATTTCTTATCTGAACAATCGAAAAAGAAGTTCATTATTTTACTTCCATTCCGTTCGGAGCTGTTTCTTCGTATAACCCCAATCTTTCCTATAGTCACAGTTGATTTTTATGAAGGAAGCATTGAATTCGGGATGTTCTTCGATGTAAGCTTCCATTTTGGAGCCAAATTTCTTGTTTATTCGCCCAAATGACTTCGACCAGAAGTAAACTACATAATATTCGGTTTCCGGTTTAACCAGTGCAGTGTCACCTTCTATAACTTTTGAGAATTGTACGATTTCAGAAAACTTTGGTGCAATATGCAAAAGTGTATCTTGACCCAATAACATATGAAGTGTATCCGAAACAGGTTTTCTTGAATCCAGAGGTAGATCGAAGAAATAACGCAGTTGACTTAAACTTTCGTGGAAACAATCGAGGAATGCAACAGTATTTCCGTTTTCGTCATAAATGAAGCCCTTTGGAAAAGCACCAAGCCAAATATGATCAATTTCACTTGAGTCTATATAAAAATTATTTTTTTCCGTGTTATAATCTACCTTACGTTCGTAGGAAAGTAATGATTTCGTTGTTTGGGGTTTCGGGGATTTTACTCCCATAACTACGAACATAATGGCATCACAACTGGAAAACGTGATCAGCATCAAAAAGCTGATTAGAAAAAGGCGCATAAATCTAAGGTAACGTTTATTCTTTAATGTCTATCAGAAGATATTGAATCTCGTTTTCCAAGATATTGATCAATTCACCATTTAGTGTCGTTGTAGCTTTCATTGGAAGGTTTTGTTCCATTTTGCCAAACCCAAAATAATCCCCCTCATCATTAAAAATGCCGTAGTAAATTTGTTCACTTAAGTAAGCTCTAAATAGTAATACATTTGCCCCATTTTCTAAATGTATTAGTCCTAATGTATAATACTTCAGCCATAGTTTTGAATTGAATTTTTGTTTTTCCAATTTGCAAATTGCTTCAATGTCTTTTATAGGAATTTCATATCGAATGTGGTTGGTGACATCAATAGCACAAGGATAGGCAGCGTAATGGTAAATAACCGAACTGTCTACGGTTGAAAATAACGTATTCGCACAATTGTTGTCGAATCCTTTTTTCTCGTAAAAATCTGGTCGTCTGAATACATCCGCGTTTTCAAAATGAATGGAATCGGCATTTAATAAATAATGTCCGTAGGTGGGATAGGGCCGTTTTTTTATAGTATCTGTTGTGTACCAATGTAAATTCCCGATGACTTCATTCTCGTTTTTATAAAACGGTGACGGATAGTCTTTGTCGTAACCGTTATTCGGATTGCCAACAATGTAACTTTCAATATAGTTATATTCCAAATCAAATTTGGAAATGAACAATTCGTGTTTTAAAACGGTCACACCTTCGTTTTCGGCATTTTTAAGCATTTGATTGTACCTCTTGCTTGTTTTACGGATTTCTATAATTTCTGCTTTGGTCAACTGATGCGAGTAGGTCACCATAGTAGTGAAATACAGGAAGCCTTTTTCAGGAGAAGTAACGGGTGCCAAGATTTGGAATAAAGGCTGAGTAACCGCTTTTTTGTTTTTGATCTCATCAAAAGTAAGTTGCACATCCATTTGATTTAAATGAAGAGCCGAGATGACTTCAACTGTATCAATTTTACGAACAATGTTTATAGTATCTTTGTTGGAAACCAGTATTCCAATTTCTTCGTAGAAGATTTTAATCTCATCTTTATCATTCGAAACCAATTGATACCGAAAGCCTTCCATTCGCTTTGGTATGGTTACACTTTTCTCAACCCGATCAACTTGTAAATTCAGTTCAAACAAATCAGAGAATCCAGTGTTGAGCTTATATTCCGAAAACTTTCCATTTCGAACCACCTGCAACGGATGTTTTACATACTTCTTGTAAATTATCTGATCAACTTCAATATTGTTTGGGTTTACCTTAAACTCAAGATTACTCACTAAAAGTTGCAACTTCTGTTTATAGGCGTTATTTTCTACAATAAAGAACACTTGATCAGGAAACATACTGTAGTACTTTAAACTTAGATTGAGCTCTTCTGTAATGCAGTTTTGACATTCACTTGGGTCATAAATAAAGTTCAATGCATTTTTTTTCTTTTCTTGAGATAAACCCATATTGAAAATTAAAATAATGAATGAAGCGGTAATAATGAATTTCATTGTCATGTGTTTAAAAATGTCAGCCATGAAATTCATGGCTGACATCATTGATTTAATAAGCTTCTGTTTTTTTTATTACCATACAAGGCCAGTGATTTGTTCCAGCACAGAACTTGTACCCATCAGTCCCGGAAGTTCCAGGAGCACCGTGTGAAGTTCTTGTTGCCGGTCCGGTAATGATCTTCCATGGCCCAATGTAATTTGGGTCGTTGTTATTTAATACTCGAATTCCTTCTGGATCAGCAGGAACTTCGTTTTCGGAAGAGATCAAAAATCCTTTTCCATATTGGCTGGATTCCAATTCTTCAACTTTGTACATTAATCTTGTTTCTGCGTCAAGTACCAGGTACTGTCCGAAAGAAAATGAGGATGCCATAAGCGCTCCTACTAAAATTAGTTTTTTCACTGTGTAATAATTTGAGTCCGTTTTAATATTCAGTACGGTTTGAAAGACTGACTTAGTCAATTATAATGGCCATTTTTTTTGTGAATAAGCACACAATTATAAAAATAAATGCACACATATGTAAATTTTTATAAAAAATATCAAAGCAATCTCAGTGAAACGGGCTATTTATATTTTTTGCTTCATTC
Source organism: uncultured Fluviicola sp. (assembly GCA_965650275.1). GTDB lineage: Bacteria > Bacteroidota > Bacteroidia > Flavobacteriales_D > Crocinitomicaceae > Fluviicola. Next base: position 6,396 of record CBFGNV010000008.1, read on the forward strand.
GAAGTTAGAAAAAATATCGGACGAAATGTCCGTATAAATAAGTAATACTACTTGCACATTTGAACGTGCGCTCGGAAAAAGAAAAAATCATTATCATACAGATCAGCGAGTTGATTCGGAAAAAACGAGAGGAATTATACATGTCTCGTTCTTCTCTTGCTTCCGAAGTAGGGTTAGATGAAAAGCAATTGCGGCGCATAGAAAAGGGAGAATCCTATCTTCCCATTATGACAATTCTTAAGATCTTTTTCGTTCTTAAACTTGATCTTGATTTGTTGAAAGGATATATGAATGACGAGTCTATTCTTCATTGAATCTTCCTTAGAAAGTTGCTCTTATTTCAATTTCCTGTTAATGACGCAGCTATTTGTTCGTTTGTTCGATCTTGAAATTCAAGGGTAAATTGGAAGGAATAAGCTTTAACCACAATTACAGAAACGTGAATTATATTTCACTTTCCTTCAAATCAGTCAAATCCCACTATGAACGGTTTGCCAATAAAGAATGCTTATCTTTGCCCACATATATGGCAACTGCAACAGTAAAATATCTAGGAGGATTACGTACGGAATGTACACATCTTCAGTCGGGGACAGTAATTCATACTGACGCTCCAACAGATAATCACGGAAAAGGAGAAAAATTTTCACCAACTGATCTGGTGGCAACGGCTTATGCTTCTTGCATGATCAGTATTATCGGGATTTATTGTAATGAGCATGGTCATAACTACGAGCACGGAACGGCAAGCGTTACCAAAATTATGGCGGCTTCTCCTCGTAGAATTGGCAAAATTGTTATCGATTTAGATTTAACTGGAAATGGTTGGGATGCTCAAACTTTTGAAAAAGTAAAAAGAGCGGCATTGGCTTGTCCGGTTGCAAAATCAGTGAGTGAAGATATTGAACTTGAAATTACATTCCATGGAGAATAGAGAGAACAAACGTTTCGGAAAGGGATTCGGAGATAGAAGAGAACGCGATGACTCGTCTTCAAGATATGAGCGTAAACCAAAAGCAGACGCTGAGGATATTATTTACGGAATTCGTAATGTAATTGAAGCCATTCGCAACGAATCTGAAATCAATAAGATTTTGATTCAAAAGGGAATTGATAAAGACCTTTTCGAAGAATTGAGAACCATTTTGACTGGTAAAGATTATCAGTTACAATTTGTTCCAATCGAGAAGTTGAATAAATTGACGGTGAACAATCACCAGGGTGTTATTGCATTCACTTCACCAATTACTTATAAAAACATTGAAACTTTGTGCGATCAATGGCTTGCTGAAGGAAAAGAGCCGTGCATTTTGGTTTTGGATAGAATTACTGACGTAAGAAATTTTGGTGGAATTGCCAGAACTGCGGCTTGTATGGGCGTTGATGCCATTTTGGTTCCATCGAAAGGTGGTGCTTTGGTTTCTGCAGATGCTATGAAAACTTCTGCCGGAGCATTGCACGCAATTCCTGTTTGTAAGACCGATTTGCTTAAGGAAAGTTTGTTCTATTTACAGCAAAGTGGATTCCAGATTGTTTCTTGTACGGAAAAATCAAAAATCAGTGTAGAAAACTATTCGTTCTTTGGTCCAACGGCTATTTTGCTGGGATCTGAAGAAGATGGAATCTCTCACGACCTATTGAAAATGTCGGATGTGCGTCTTTCCATTCCAATGGCAGGAACAATTTCTTCATTGAACGTTGGCGTTGCAGCAGGAATGATCTTGTATGAGCGTTTGAAGCAAGTGAAGGCTTCGAAATAGAAAAAAATAAGCAAATAAAAAAAGGCGGGATTCATCGAATGAATCCCGCCTTTTTTTATTTCAATTCTTATGCCTCCACAGTTCCTTTACTCGCCATTCTGTACGTATGAGCTGTAAAGATATGTCTGCGCGCGAAACGCTCAGGAGTTGCGCTTTGACACAATTTTTTGTATGAATTGTTCGGAACACCAAAGTATTCAAATACTTGTCCGTTTAAGAACGTAACTTTCAATGTCAAACCTTTGTATTGATAATCAGCGATCATTGAACCATTGATGGTTTGCTCGTATTCCTCTTTGTTTTGTTCCAATGTTTCAGGAGCAATACTTACCAGGAAATGATAAGCGTCGATGATTTCAGTACTTTTTACTTCCGCTTCTTCTTTCAACGGATCACCTTCCTGAAATTTATCAGGATGCCACTGTTTAACCAACTTGCGGTAAGTTGATTTCAATTCTGTTAATGTAATGTCATTCTCTATTTCAAAGAGTTTTTTGTACGATGCAATGCGTTTCATTCGTTAATTGTTTATCTCGACTCTGCTCGATAACCTTTGAAATGAAGGTAACCGAGCGGAGTCGAGGTTAATATCCATGTAAATTCAATTCGGCAGTTTCTTCAAAATCCACCCATTTCTTCATTTTCTTTTGAATCACCTTGAAGTGGTGTTCGTCTTCTGGTGTTACAAAAGTTAAAGCTTCTCCTGTGGCTTCTGCACGACCGGTTCTACCAATGCGGTGAACATAATCTTTTGGCGAGCGCGGCAATTCATAGTTGATTACAAAAGGAAGAAATTCAATGTCAATTCCACGAGCGATCAAATCAGTTGCAACCAACACTTTCAGGTTTCCGGCTTTAAAGTTGCGAAGTACTTTTGTTCTCGCTTCCTGACTTTTCTTACTATGAATAGCTTGCGCGTCTATTTTGTTCTTTCTCAGTTTTTCCACTACCTGATCTGCCTTGAAAATAGAACTTGTAAAAATGAGTACTTGTTTCATTTCACGAGAACGGATCAAGTAACGCAATAACGGACCTTTTCGTTCTTCTGAAACATGAAAAGCCGTTTGCTGAATCAATTCAATAGCGTCTTCTTCTTGTTCTACCTTGAGAACAACAGGCTCGTTCAATAAAAGTTGTGTGATCTCAGAAACTTTGTCGTTCAGCGTTGCTGAGAACAGTAAGTTTTGACGTTTCGCTGGAATCCAAGCTAAAATGCGGTTCATTTCTTCCTGGAACCCAACGTTCAACAATTTGTCGGCTTCATCCAGAACCAAATGCTTTACAGAACTTAAATGAACAGCGTTTGCTTCTGCCAATTCAATTAGTCGTCCGGGAGTTGCGATTAAAACCGAAACGCCCATCATTGCTTTCATTTGCGGATTGATGGAAACTCCACCATAAACCGCCATTATCTTTTTGGGCTCGGGAAAAGAACGTGCGAAGGTTTTGAAAACTTCTTCAACTTGAATGGCTAATTCTCGCGTTGGAACCAAAACCAAGGTTTGAACGTGTCTGTTCTTCGTTTTTTCTTCCGTTGAAAGCTGTGTGAGAATTGGAAGTGCATAACTTGCGGTTTTCCCTGATCCGGTTGGAGCTATGCCCAGAACATCCTTTTTTGTTAAGATTGCTGGGATTGCGAGCTCCTGAATAGGAGTGGGGCGCTCATAATTTAAGTTGGACAAAGCCTGCATTAAAAATGGCGACAAACCGAAAGAGGTAAATGACATCTAATTGTTTTGAGGCCACAAAGGTACTACGTTTAAACTGAGGAAAAAAATCAAAGTTTAAGCTGTGAAGAAACTCTGCTCAATTCCCCACAATCGGAAGCATGCTAACCACCTCCGTCAATTCGCCTAAACTTCGAATTCTCGGAACATTTCTTTCCTTCTTGTATTTGTGTTCCGGATCAAAATGAATGGCAGTCCAACCTGCGTTTAACGAACCAATAATATCTGCTTTAAAATCGTCGCCAATCATAATCGCGTGTTCCGATTTACATTCGGTTCTTCGCTGTGCTTCCTGAAAAATTTCACGATGAGGTTTGGTGATACCAATATCTTCGGAGCACAAAATCATATCGAAGTATTCTCTTAGTCCGGAATTTTCGAGTTTGATGAACTGTACTTCTTTAAATCCATTGGTGATAATGTGCATTTGATAACCATCTTTCTTCAGTTGCTGAAGGGTTTCGATGGCGCCTGGAAAAAGATTGGTTTGTCGTGGTGAAAGTTCAATGTAACCATCGCTCATTTTCTGCGCCAGTTCCAAATCGTCAATTCCATGTTTCGATAATGCCGTTACAAATCGACTGTCTCTTAATTGCTCCTTGGTCACTTTTCCATTTCCGTAACCTTGCCAAAGCGAGGCATTGACTTTAATGTACGTGTGATGAAAATGTAAGAAATGCTCTATTTTGTCATTCAAACCAAGATCGTGGTACAAGTGGTAAAGCGCTTGTTTAGAATTCGTTTCAAAATCCCAAAGTGTTCTGTCCAGATCAAAGAAAAGCTGACGAATTTTCATTAAAACAAGTAGGCGATTCCGTAAGCCAATCCAGTTGTCGCAAAACCGTTAACACCAATTCCAAGAACGATCATTGGGAACGTCTTCTTTTGCTTTCCGTAGAACTTTGCAGTAATAATGGTTCCAATTGGAATGCTTAGAAAAAGCGGTGCAAAGAATGAAACACCAACTATCCCAAGTCTATGCTTGATACGAACAATGAGTTTATTTGTCTTGGTGAATTTCTTCTTTTGCTTTAGAGTTATCCCAGTTTGCAAAGCTTGTTGATAAGCCTCATGTCTTTTTCGTTGTGCACGGTGAAGGAAAAATTCACTTGAGAAATATACAATTGCTGCCGACACTAATGCACCCGCAACACAAGATAAATAAGTTTCAAAAAAATTCAATTGAAGTCCAGGACCTGTAAATGGTGTGAACAAGAATTTGATCATTGAAAATCCAAACAATCCGGAATATGCTGCCCAATTCATTACTAACATTTTACACCGTAAGCTAAATCACCAGCATCTCCAAGTCCCGGAACAATGTACGACTGTGCCGTAAGTTCGCGGTCTAAAGCACCAATCCAGATATCAACTGTTTCTGGTAAATGTGCTTTCAAATAGTCTATTGCTTCAGGAGCAGCAATTGCAGCGGCAATGATCACCTTATTTGGTTTTCCTTGTTTCAATAGTGCTTTGTAAACCATTACCATTGAACTGCCGGTTGCCAGCATTGGATCAGAAATAATTACCGTTTTTCCATCCAGAGAAGGAGCGGCCATATATTCAACATGAATGTCAAAATCTTCAGCAGTTGTATGTTTTCTGTAGGCTGAAATAAAAGCACTTTCGGCACGGTCGAAATAATTCAATAATCCCTGATGCAAGGGTAAACCCGCACGAAGAATAGTTGCTAAAACAGGTTGTCGTTTCAAAAAAGGAACGTCTGCAACTCCCAAAGGTGTATTCACCTCACGAATCTGGTATTCCAGTTTTTTGCTGATCTCTAAAGCCATCACCTCGCCAATTCGTTCTAAATTTCTACGAAAACGCATGGGGTCTTGCTGAATTTCAATATCTCTCAACTCGCCCAGAAAAGAGCAAAAGAGTGAATGTTGTAAACTTAGATTGTGTAACATAATGTAAACTTTGAGGTCGCCGAATTGACGTTATACAAAGAAAGAGAAATTAATCAGATTTGAAAATGATTCCTGAAATGTTTACTCCAATTTTAACGCTTGTTGGATAACTTGCTCGGTGATGTCGATTTGATCATCGAAAAATAACGTAGTGGAACTATCCAGTACCAAAGATATTCCCATGGATTTTGAAACCATTTCAATAGCTTTTTTCGTTGTTGCAAGACTTCGTTGATTTACATCTTCCGAGATTTTGGTGAGAGCGGAATCAATCTCCTTTTCACGATATTGAATTCTGCTTTGGAGCATTCTTAGTTCATTTTCTTGTGATTGACGAACTAAGGGATCAATGTATGCTTTATTTCCGATGGTACAGGTGTTGATGCGTACTTGCATCAAACTGTCCATTTTCATTAATTCAGCAATCCCTTCTTTTTCTATCTGAGCAATCACCTTGATTATGCTGTCTCGATAAGGCAATGCTTCCAGTACTTTCTGTGAATTGACAATACCTATTTTCGTTTGGGCCGCTGAATAATGTGATAGGTACAAAAACAGAATGAGGTAGAAGTATTTCATTTGGTCCGATTTCGAAAGTAAAACGTGTCGAATCCAGTTCTATTGTTTCTACTCTTGTTTCCGATACCCAGTTTTCTCAAAGTCTTTCCCCTTTCCTCTTTTGTCTTTAGTCTTAATAGTTAACTTTGTACTATGACACAGAAAGCTGGAAGTCGATCCAAAGTATTTGTTCGTTTACTTTCATTTGCAAAACCGTATAAATGGCTCCTTGTACTTGCCTTTCTGGGAACCTTGAGTTTTGCACTGGTTGCCACATATCGTCCTACGTTGATAGGACAAGTATTCCAAAAATATGTGATTGATGAGAAAACCAGAAGCCATGAGCAATTTGCATTTTGGTTGCTAGTCATCAGTTCAATGTTGCTTTTGGAAGCTGTTTTACAATTTACAAGTTCTTATTTTTCCAATCTTTTTGCTCAAAAGGTTATTCGCGACATGCGTGTGAAGGTGTTCAGTCACCTTACGCAATTCAGAATGAAATACTTTGATAAAACACCAGTGGGAAATCTGGTAACCCGTGTTGTTTCAGACATCGAGGCTATTTCTGACGTGTTCTCTTCAGGATTGATCGAGATCTTTGGTCAATTGCTCATGCTGATCTTTATACTTACCTACATGTTTATTCAGGATTGGTATTTGTCCCTTTTATGTCTTGCACCAATTCCACTACTCATCATTGCAACTCGAATTTTCGCTAAAGCTTTGCATAAGTCATTTAAGCAGGAAAGCAGCGCTGTAGCTAAGTTGAATACCTTTATACAGGAGCGGATCACAGGAATGAGTATCGTTCAGTTGTTCAATCGTGAAAAGAAAGAAATGCAGGCGTTTGAAGAAGTGAACCGTCAACATAGAACGGCACATATTAACGCCATTTGGGCGTATTCCGTTTTCTTTCCTGTAGTTGAAATATTAAGTTCCCTTTCTGTTGCTTTTCTTATTGTTTGGGTTGCCATGAAAACCGGAAATGTGAAGTTTGAGAATCCCGTAGCATATTATGGGCAGGTAACAACATTCACCCTTTACATTCAAATGGTTTATCGTCCAATCCGACAAATGGCGGACAACTTCAACATTCTTCAACGTGGAATAGTGCGTGCTGAACGTGTGCTCGAAGCAATAGATACCGTTGAACATCAGCAAGATGCCGGAAACGTTACCGATTGTAATTTTCAAGCTCCGATTTCTTTGAAAGATGTTTCGTTTGCTTATGTAGATGAACAATGGGTTTTGAAAGATATTAATCTCACTATTCCTGAAGGAAAAATGGTGGCGTTTGTTGGTGCAACGGGTGCTGGAAAAACCTCTATTGTCAATTTACTTGGTCGATTCTACGAATACCAAAAAGGAGAGATCCACGTTGGTAACACCGAACTTCGGGAAATTGATCTGGAAGTACTTAGAAAAAACATTGCTATCGTTCTTCAGGATGTGTTTCTATTTTCAGATTCCATTCACAACAACATTACTTTAGGAAGCGAAGAAATTTCAAGAGAACAGGTGATCGCTTCTTCAAAGATTGTAGGTGCTCACGAATTCATTGAAAAACTTCCCGGAGGTTACGACTTCGTTGTAGGGGAAAGAGGTGGTATTCTGTCTGTTGGACAACGACAACTATTGGCTTTCATACGCGCATACGTGTACAATCCGCACATTTTGATCCTGGATGAAGCAACTTCCAGTGTCGACAGCGAATCAGAAGTGATGATTCAGAAAGCTACTCAGGAATTAACAAAAGGCAGAACATCCATTGTTATTGCTCACCGTTTATCGACCATAAAAGCTGCGGATACCATTGTTGTTTTGGATAAAGGACAGATCATGGAATCGGGCTCACACAACGAACTATTGCAACAGAACGGCTACTACAAGCGATTATTTGACATGCAATTCAGTAAAGATGAATACAGTAGGACTTAAGATTGGAGGTGTTCCTGAACACTTCAACTTGCCGTGGCGTTTAGCTATTGAGGAAGGAAATTTCAAAAAGGCAGGATTGGATCTGCATTGGTCGGATATGACTGGTGGAACCGGACAAATGGTTCGCGGTTTGGAAACTGGTTCTTTGGATATTGCTGTTTTGCTTACGGAAGGAATAACCAAAGCAATTCTGGAAGGGCTGGATGCTAAAATTCTTCAGGTTTACGTGGTTTCACCATTGCATTGGGGAATTCACGTTCCAACAAAATCCTCCATTCAGGTAAACGACGATCTGAAGAATGGAACTTTTGCAATTTCACGTTATGGTTCAGGTTCACATTTGATGTCATACGTTATGGCCGACCAGGAAAATTGGAAACTCGATCAATTGAAGTTCAACGTTATCGGAGATATTTACGGTGGGTTGTGGGCTTTGGAAAACAATGAAGCTCAAGCCTTTTTGTGGGAACGATTCACCACTTTTCCTTTTGTGGAACAAGGTAAGTGTCGACACATTGGTGATGTTGTAACTCCGTGGCCTTGTTTTGTGATTGCTGCAAGAACAGAGGTCATTGAAAAGCACGGTGATTTACTGAAAGAAATGTGTACCATCGTCAATAAACGTGCGGAGAAAGTAAAAACCGCAAAACATACTGCAGAAGTTATTTCTTGGCGTTACAACCTGCGAATGGACCAGGTGAAACAGTGGTTGTCGCAAACCGAATGGAACTACAATGGAATTGAATATCCGTTAGCCTTCGAAAAAACAACGCACTATTTGAAGAAACTAAATTTGCTTTCAGAAGAAAATGCTGAGAATTGGCGAGAACGATTATTTGTTTAGCTACGAAATAAGGTTTCCTCCCTTGAGGGAGGACTAAGGAGGGTGGCGCAGATAGATTGAGTGAAACCACCCCTCTTTATCTCCCCTCAAGGGGAGAAGTGGAAATAGTCCTTGAGAAGAGTAATTACATCAACCCAAAACTCAAACCAACTCCCATCAATATCGCAACCAATTTCGATAAGTTGAAACGGTGATCTTCGTTTGTTTCGAAAATGATGGTTGTGGAAATATGAAGGAACATACCAACGACTACAGAAAGTAAAATTTCCATGTAGTGCGCTGCCGAATGTTGGTCGATAACAATTCCGCTATACATTCCAAGCGGCGTCATTGCTCCGAAAACCAACAGCCAGAACCATGCTTTGTTCAAGCTTATTTTCGATTTGATCAACAAGGTCATTAATGCAATTGCAACCGGGAATTGGTGCAGTATAATTCCAATCAAAAGTGAACTGTGATGATCGCCAACTACATTGTGATGAATGTGAGTATGAGTATCCGCTCCAGCCAGTGGAATTCCTTCTATAAACGAGTGAACGCTTAAAGAAAGCAACATCATATATGGAACCTTATGATCTTTATGAACGTGAATGTGCCCATGCTCAATACCACCAGAAAAATACTCGAGAAACAATTGAACAAGGAAACCAACCAAAATCCAGATTCCGGTTTGTAGCTCATTTGTTCTATAAAGTTCGGGTAGGAAATGTGTGAAAGCAATTGCCAACAAAAATCCTCCGCTGAATGCGAGTGAAAGTTTAATGAATTTCTTCTGACTCTTTTTTTCAAGAAGCTGAACAAGAAGTCCACCTAAACAAACTGCACCAAGTAAATAAACCGTATTCAGAATTAAACTACTCATTCGTGCAGATTAAGATTAAACGATCCGACTGCTCAATATCGAAAGCATCCAATTGATAAGAACCCAATTTTTCTGTGATGGTAAATCCAGCTTTTTCAAGCAGGTCATGAAAGTTCTCATAAGTAAGCGCCTGAACTTTTTCCTGAAAGAAATAAGACTCGCCTTTGTCTTCAAAAGCAATGGTCTTTACAATTCTTCCATCATTCACTTCTTTTTTGATGTGGAAGGTGATTCCTTCAACAATCAGTTCTTGTCGTGGCTTCAATTCGCGAATGATCTTGTTGCAATTCATAAAATCGATGACAAACAAACCGTTTTCGTTTAAGCCATTAAATACGCTTTCAAAAACGTCAAGGTTGTCTTCTAAGTCGCAGAAATAACCGATGCTTGTAAACAAATTGAAAACCGCATCATATTTCTCTGGCAATGGATTGCGCATGTCATGCACAAAAAACTCAAGTTCTTTATCTGAATTTGCTTTCGCCTCATCAATGCTATTGGAGGATAAATCGCAACCACTCACATTGAAACCAAGTTTGTGAAGTACACGAGCATGTCTTCCAGCTCCGCAGGCTAAATCAAGAATATGGGTTTTTGCCGGAATATTTAGATGTGCACAAAGTTTTTCGATAAAAGCCTCAGCCTCCTTATCGTCTCGGTTTTTATACAGAATATGATAGTAAGGTGAATTGAACCAACTCGTAAACCAATCCGACTTATCGTTTAAATGCATCATTGTTGCAAATATAGAAAACAAAATCGAGTTACAAGTTACGGGTTCAGAGTTATGAGTTGATTGGATGCCCATAATTCGTAACTAGTCACTTGTAAATCATCACTTATAACTCGTAACGAATAACTCGTATTTAACCACTCATAACTCATAACTCGCAATTCATCACTCGTGTTTTACCATCCACTCAAAAAAAAACACCAATGACGTAACTAGTTGACTAGGTTTGTTATATTTGCTTCACATTCCACAAAAAGAATGATAAAGAACGACATTTTTGAACTATACCAAACGATGGAAAGAGAGAATATTTTGCTCTCATTCAAAGGTGTGGTTACATCAGAATTACTTACCTCGGTTTTGTCCATTATGGAGTCTAAAATGGACTACATGGAGGAATCGCCGAAGACTAAGAAAAAAGTTTTCAATGTTTTGGTGGAATGTCTTCAAAATCTATATCATCACATTGACGTTGAAGAAACCGAACGAAATATTGAACGCATTGAAGTAAAATCAGCCTTGTTCATGATTTCGAAGAAAGATGATAACTTTGTGATCCAGACTGGAAATTATATCGATATTGAAAGTGCTGAAGACTTAGAGTCGAAGCTGGTTCAAATCAACGGAATGGATAAGGATGAATTGAAAAAGTTCTATCAGGATGTTCTCAACAATGGGAAAATGTCTGAAAAAGGAACTGCAGGATTAGGAATGATTGACATCGCCAGAAAATCGGGGAATAAATTAGAATACTTATTTTTGCCCGTAAATGAAACGAGTCGATTCTTTTGTTTGACAATAAAAATAGATTAGGTCACTTTTTATAACGTATCAACGCTATAGATCGGAGCCAAAAAATAGAATAAAGCCATGGAAAATTTACAACTTGAAGGTTCAGCTAAAACCCCATCAATTCATTTTGATGCTGCTACAGGAAAATTAGAATTGAAAGGGCGTTCAATTCCGGAAAACTCTGTAGAATTCTATAAACCTTTGAATGAGTGGATAGACGCTTATGGTAAAAGCCCACAAGCAGAAACTGCAGTTGATGTGAAATTGGAATACTTCAATACATCATCGTCAAAGTGTATTCTTGATTTGTTTAAGAAATTGGAGTCTATCTCCGGATCGAGAACAAACGTAACCGTTAATTGGTTCTTTGAAGAAGACGATGAGGATATGGAAGAAGCTGGTCAGGATTATCAGGCCATAATCGGATTACCATTCAATATTATTGAAGTAGAAGAAATTTAATTCTTAGTCCCCGTTAAACAACGGGGATTTTTTTTGCAATTTGCATTCATGTCTGAAAAACGAAAAATTGGAGTTTCCGGAGGAATTGGCTCTGGGAAAACGTTTGTGTGTCAACTCATAGAAAAGAAAGGTTATCCTGTTTATTATTCAGACAGTGAAGCGAAATATCTTATGCATGAAAATGCTGCAATAAGAGAAGCACTAATTTCCCGATTCGGAGAGCAGATTTACATTGGCAGTGAGTTAAATCGTGAGTTTCTGGCAAATATCATTTTCCATAACGAAACGGAACGCATCTTCGTAAATTCTGTTGTTCACCCTGTAGTACAATCCGATTTTCATCTTTGGGCTGAAAAGCAAAATTCTGATCTCGTATTCTATGAATCTGCTTTGCTGTTCGATTCTAAAATCTATTTGTCTCTCGATGCTACCATTTTGGTCATGGCGCCACTTGAGTTAAGGATCGAACGCATAATGAGGCGGGATGCTTTAAGTTTGGAGAAGGTTAAGGCCAGGATAGAAAGTCAAGGCAATTCGGAAGAATTCAGAAGTTTGGCGAGTTTTTGTATTGAAAATGATGATTCAGGAACGGTTGAAAAGCAATTGAATCATATTTTGTCCGAACTTGAGAATTTAAAGAAATAAGTCAGATCAACAGAAACTCAGTTAACCAAGTCATTGCCTCTACCAAACTTACATTTCATACTAACTTAATCTGTTTACTCAATTATGTGACTACTTTTGTGGCAAAAACAACAGGTTTTCTTTGTTTTTAAGGAAAACCGCTAAGTTTTGAATCATTGTTCATCGTTAGTTTTGCGACTAGAAGTAGCTCATGAAAAATAGAATACAACTCACATTCCTGTTTATTGCATTAAGTCACCTAACCGTTTTCGCCCAATATTTTCCTCCAGCATCAGCTTTGATTACTGGGCAAGGACCTGCGGGAAGTTTAGATCCGGTTTGGAGTGTTTCTCAACTTTGGTATGATCCTGCTCCAACCGCAGGTGATTTGGCAGGGGCTGTATTTTCGCCTGCGCTTATCAATAATTCCTGCGCTCCGGGAGCTTGGGTAGATCCAGCTTCATTGGCTTTTCCAAACAATCAATCCAATTGGATAACTGGTGCCGATGTGGACTGTGGAAATAATTATGGCTGGGGATATCGTGCATTTAGAATGACTCTGAATTTGCCATCGGATTGTAATGGTGTTTCTGTGACTCAACCGGGAACGTACATCTTGAATTTGATTGCTTTTGCTGATAACTCTATTGCACAAGTTTACATCAACGGAACTGCAACTGGCATTTCTGGTGGAAATTATTCGCCAAGTGGTGGAGTGAACATTACCTTATCCGGACCATGGCTAGTTGGAAACAATACGGTTGACATTGTTGTTTTGAACGATTTCAATAACGGAGCTTTGAATCCCTATGGATTATTGGTAACTAGTAATTCTACAGTATTGACTGATACGGACAATGATGGCGTAAACGATAACGATGACTTATGTCCGTGTACTCCCGGAAATAATGCTCAAGGTTGTATCACCAATACATTTGGTTGTGACATGACTTTGATTCAAACGAATGTTGAGAATGCTCAATTGGCTTCGTTAGCTCAAAGTAATACCCCTTGTAAATTGTATTATATGGATACAATTCTGCGAACTTCCGCAACAGCTCAGTCAACAGCAGCTTCAATAAACGGAACGCTTGCTGTTATTGATTCTCCATCTTTAATGAGTTCATTGTTAGGTGCAATGCAAGAGGTGAATCCTACCGCTCAGGCTTACTTCGGATTGAATGATATTACTGTTGAAGGAAACTTTGTTTACCCGAATGGAGAACCTGTGATCTTTACCAATTGGAATGCTGGTGAACCAAATAACTCAGGTGATGAGGACTGTGTTGAGATTCTTACGAACGGTTTATGGAATGACATTCCCTGTAATACACTGCGTTATGCAGTTTATGAAATTGACCTTTGTCCTGATGTAAATCTTGGACCTGATATTCAGGTTTGTGTGAATACCCCTGTTACGGTGACTGCAACAGCAACAGACGGATCACTGTCGTATACGTACGATTGGATGACAGGTGCCACAACTCCAGCTATTACCGTTACGCCATCGGCTCCCATGAATGTCTCTGTTACAATTTATGATGAGAATTTATGTAACGATACAGATAACCTGAACATTACACTTTTCGCTTCCGAGCCAAAAGGAATTAATTCAACGGTAACTTCTTCCGGAATAAATGCGAATGGTGACCCTATCTACACGCTTTGTGAAGGGGCTTCAATTGGGCTTACTGCTTTCGGAGGATCAGGATATATTTGGTCGAATGGTGTGGCTAACGGAGCGAGTTTTGTTCCTGTATTAGGTACAACAATGCTTACTTGTCATTTTACTAATATCCATGGATGCCAGGATTCGGTTAAAGCTCAAATTCAGGTAAATCCACTTCCGAATGTTAATGCAGGTACAGATGTAGCCTTGTGTTTTGGAGATGCTTATTCATTGAATGCAACTGGTGCTGTTTCTTACGTATGGAGCAATGGTCAGGCAAACGGAGTGAATTACAATCAGGTTCTTGGGACTTCTCAGTTAATTGTTACTGGTACCGGTGCTAACACATGTACAAAAAAAGATACTATTCTAATTACGGTTTATGCGCTTCCAGTTATTGGTGTGAATGATGCAACGTACTGTTTAGGAGGGAATGCCGTTTTAACGGCTACTGGTGCAATGAACTATGCCTGGAGTCCTGCAACAGCTTTAAGTGGAACTATCGGAGCAAGTGTAACAACTACTTCAAACGTTTCCATTGATTATACAGTAACAGGAACGGATGCCAACGGTTGTGTTTCTTCAGATATTAGCCATGTAGTGGTGAATGGAACTCCAACTGCAAGCATAAACGCACCTGTCGCTATTTGTTTAAATGACAACGCAAATATTATCGGGTCGGGCGGAACAACTTATGAATGGTTAGCTCCAGCTTCCTTAGCTGGAACTACTAATCCAAATGTCACACAAACACCATTGGTGACTACAGTTTATACACTTGTAGCATTTAATGGAACGGGTTGTTCAGATACCATTTCAAGTACGGTTGTAGTTAATTCTAATCCAACTGTCACTGTCAATTCTGGAGCGATGTGTTTCGGAACCTCTTTGAATTTAACAGCTGGCGGAGCAGTAAACTATTCTTGGACACCAGCGACGGATCTTTCTGCAACGACAGGTACAACGGTTATGGCAACTCCGGGTTCAACTACAATGTTTACAGTTGAAGGAACGGATGTAAACGGATGCTCTTCTATTGCAAATGCAACTGTGACAGTAAATCCGTTACCGCTTGTTGATGTGAATTCAGCAGCAGTTTGTAGTGGAATACCAGCAACTTTAACAGCTTCAGGTGCCGTCAATTATTCATGGTCGCCTGCAACTGATTTGAGCGCAACATCCGGAGCGACTGTTAACAGCAGTACAACTTCAACGATTGATTATACCGTAACTGGAACCGATGCCAACGGTTGTGTTTCTTCAGCCATCAGTCATGTAACTGTAAACAGTTTGCCAATTGCTGGTTTGAATTCTCCGGCTGCTATTTGTTTGAACGATAATGCCAATATTATTGGTTCAGGTGGTACAACATATGAATGGTTGGCTCCAGCTTCGTTAGTTGGAACTACTAACCCAAATGTGACAGAAACGCCACTTGTTACAACGGTTTATACGCTGGTTGCATTCACTGTTGATGGGTGTTCGGATACCATTTCGAATACGGTTATGGTGAATAATAATCCAAACGTAACTGTGAATTCAGGTGCAATGTGTTTTGGAACTTCATTCGCTTTAACAGCTGGTGGGGCTTTAAATTATGTTTGGACACCAGCAACCGATCTTTCGGCAACAACAGGAACAACGGTTACAGCAACTCCTGGTTCTACAGCTGTATTCACAGTTGAAGGAACAGATGCAAATGGATGTTCGTCTACAGCAAATGCAACAGTAACAGTGAATTCACTACCGAATGTTGCAGTGAATTCGGAAACAATGTGTTTGGGAGAAACTAGCATACTGAATGCTTCAGGTGCAGTGAACTATGTGTGGACACCAGCAACAAGTTTATCAGCAACAATAGGGAGTTCGGTTATCTCAAGCGCAACTGTAACAACAAATTATACAGTTACCGGAACGGATGCAAATGGTTGTATCGACGATGCAGTCAGTACAGTAACCATTTCTCCAAACCCTACTTTATCTATTCCAAGTGATCAAACCATTTGTTACGGTGAGGCTGTTGAGTTGAATGCAGTTTCAAATGGAACAGTGGAATGGAATACCAATTCAAACAATGCGGAGATTGTCCCACCAGTTGGAACTCATACCTACATTGCAACTGCTGTTTCTGCATTTGGTTGTGAAGCTACAGCTCAGTTTACTGTAATTGTAGCGCCAATTCCCGAAGCAAATTTCTTCATGTATCCTGATTCTCTTGAAATGTATTCGCCCGAGATTTCGTTTACCAATACTTCAAGTGGGGCTGTTGCTTACGAGTGGTGGTTTGGTGACGGTTCTATTTCGAGTGATGTAGATCCATCTCATGTTTATAGCATTGAGCCGTTGTTGGATCATTACATTACAATGGCCATCATGTCTGAATATGGCTGTTTTGATACAATAACGAAGTTCTTACCAAAGAATCAGATTCTGGTACACTTTGTTCCAAATACATTTACTCCTGATGGTGATGAAAACAATAATGTTTTCCTTCCAATTCTTGGTCCTGGATACGATGAGTTCAGTTATACGTTGTCCATTTTCAACCGTTGGGGAGAAACCTTATTCGAATCTCACGATATAAAAGAGGGTTGGGATGGAACATATCACGGACAATTAAGTCAGGTTGGGACGTACCTTTGGAAAATTACGGTAAAAGAAATTGGAGTAGATAAAGCCTTTGAATATCACGGCAGTGTTACTTTAATGAAATAGAAGAAACACCGACATGATGGTCACATCTATTTCACTTCTTCATAATCATCGAAATGATTGTCGTCGTTTTGATTGTTATTGTTGCGATTATTGAAATTATCACCGGGAGATTTTCCTGTGATGATCACGTTAATAGAGTTCAACATTCTAAAGATCATTGTAATGGTAAAAATCACTCCAATTACTTTGAAAATGAATCCAAAGAAAATGGTTTTTTCAATGTCAACTATGGAAGTGTAAAACCATTGAGCGACTGAATTTGCTGCTAATTCTGTATTAAACAGGAAGAATACATAGAACATCAAAGCCACTACGATCAAACCAAATTCCAAAGGCATGTTCGGTTTTGTTGGTTTATTGAAGTTTCGTCCCTGAATGGAAATAATCGCAAAATTCAACTTCATTTGCTGTACTTTTCCTAAGAAGTACATTCCGATAATGGCACCAGTGATAATGGCATTTCTCAGATTCAGTTCACCTTTATCGAGTACAAATAGTACAACAACATCAACGATTAGAAAATATTGAATTGCTTTTAGCATCAATTTTGCCGGATAGTTCAATGGCAATCCGCCACGTAGAATCGATAAGCAAATATTAAGAAGTCCCCAAATGAAACTGAAAATGGCCAGGGTAACACCTAAGCTGAAAATGATTGATAGTATCTCCACAAAACAAAGGAACTATTTTTTTGCAGATTTTCGAATTCAAGTGCGTTAAAAAATGAAAAGCCGGATCGAACATAGCTGAGTGAATGAAAGTTGTCTGAAAATTCATTAAATCACAAATCGCCCGTCAACAATCGCCATTTCTATTTCAATTGGTATCTTTGGAACTCAAGAAAAAAATATGAAAAAGTTTTTAGCTACACTTTTAATCGGTTTTGCTTTACCGTGTTTCGCTGAAGAAGGAATGCTTATTCCATCGCTTTTGGAGGCTTTTGAGTCGGACATGAAAGCGCATGGAATGAAATTAACTGCCGCGGATATCTACAATGTAAATGGTTCTTCTTTGAAAGATGCAATTATGCATTTTGGTGGCGGATGTACAGCAGAATTGGTTTCTGGTCAGGGACTTATCCTAACAAATCACCATTGTGGATTGTCTCAGGTTCAGTCGCATTCTTCAGAAGCTAAGGACTATTTGAAAAATGGTTTTTGGGCAAAATCTTACAGCGAAGAACTTGCGAATCCGGGTTTAACAGCAACACGAATTGTTCGTATTGAGAACGTTACGGAATTGATGCTTTTTGGAACCGAAGGATTGTCTAATCAAGCGAAAATTACGGAAGTGATGAATCGCAATATGAAGAAATTGATCGATGAAGCAGTTAAAGGAACCCACTACAAAGCTGAAATCAAGGCGTTCGACTACGGAAACGATTATTACCTGATGGTGAAAGAAGTATTTAGCGATGTGCGTTTGGTTGGAGCGCCTCCAAGTTCTATCGGAAAGTTTGGTGGTGACACAGATAATTGGGTTTGGCCGCGTCATACAGGTGATTTCACTGTTTTTAGAATTTATGCCGGAGCTGGAAATAAGCCAGCGGAATACAATGTGAACAATAAACCGTATGAGCCAATTCAGTTTTTGAAAATTGCATTTAACGATAGAAAAGTGGGCGATTTTACAATGGTTTATGGTTTTCCGGGTGTGACAGAACAGCATTTAAGTTCAGGGAATTTGCGTTACATCGTTGAAAAACAACGTCCAATGGAGATTTCAATGAGAACTAAATCATTGGCTGTTATTGATGATGCAATGAAAGCTTCTGATAAAACACGTATTCAGTACATGGCGAAGCAAGCTCGTATTGCCAATGCATGGAAAAAGAATATTGGTCAGATAGACGGATTGAAACAACTCGGCGCTGTGGATCTGAAAACCATTTTTGAAGCTGAATATGAAAAGCGAGCAGCATCGAACGGTGACTGGAACAAATATGTCGGATTGGTGTCAAACATGAATAAACTGGTTGCTGAAAAAAGTGATTATGAATTCCATTATACTTTATTCTACGAGTATTTGTTTGTTGGACCAGAGTTTTACAAGCTGACACGAACAATGGAAGATATCGAACGCAATTTTGATAAATATCAAGAGGATAGCTCACTGCAAGGCAGAGTAGATAAGTTATTGAAAGGATTGCCTGGTTTCTATAAAGATTATGATGCAAAAGTAGATCAAAAGATTTTTGATGTTTTGACAAAGGAATTCAGCTCATATGTGAGTCCAAAATTCACTTATGAAGGCCTGTCTAATCCAAAACTTTCTTCAACAATTTATTCGAAAAGTATCTTTGTTGATCAGGCAAAAATGGAAGCTTTCCTAAAGAAATTCAATAAGAAGTCGCTTACAAAATTGCGTAAGGATCCTGGATTCGTTGTTTTCAAAACACTTTGGAGTACAATGATTGATGAGATAAATCCAACTGCGATTGAGTACGACGAGCAGATGAATGCTTATCTGAAACTGTTTGTTGAAGGTAAAAAGGTGATGTTCTCGGATGAAAAACAATGGTCGGATGCTAATTCAACTTTGCGTTTAACTTATGGTAATCTGGAAGGTTCTGCTCCGGTTGATGGAATGGCATATACTGAGCATACTACTTTGAAAGGAATGATTGATAAATTCAATACCGGGAATCCTGATTTTGAGTTGCAGCCAAGAATGGTTGAATTGTATCAACAGAAAAACTATGGTAATTACGGTCAGAATGGTGAATTGTGGGTTTGTTTCACCGGATCAAATCACACTACCGGAGGTAACTCTGGGTCACCAGTTTTGGATGCAAATGGAAATTTAATGGGACTGAACTTTGACCGTTCATGGGAAAGTACAATGAGCGATTATTATTTCGATCCGAAACGTTGTAGAAATATCGTAGTTGATATTCGTTATGTGATGTGGGTGATGGATGTTTACTGTGGTGCAAAACACCTGGTGGACGAAATGACATTGGTTAAATAGACTTAAGATTAAAGACGTAAGACAAAAGACAATTTTAACGGATTAATGGACTTTTTTGTAATCGGTGGATTGGGAATAGTGTTTCTTAGTTGGGCACTTTATAGGTTATTCATCAAAAAAGATCTTCGAAAACAAAAGAATCTTGATTTGTTGAAATTCGGGATTTTCTTCTTTTCCGTCTGGGGGTTGATTTGTCTCTGGATTATTTGGATGTGATATTAAAACAAAAGCCTCGAGAATTCTCGAGGCTTTTGTTTTAATAAGTCTAATGTCTTTAGTCTATTGTTTAAAGTCTTATTCTGGTAAAATCTCCATCTTTTCAGCAAAGTGGTGACAGTAATCTCTTAAATCTTCTGTGATCAAATTTTCGCCTGTTGCTTTTTCAAAAGTATCGGCCATTGTAAGCAATGTTTGGTGAAAGAACTGTTTCATTTCCTCCACGCTCATTTCTTTCGTCCAAAGGTCAATTTTCATGGTGTTTTTTTCGTCCGGATTCCAGAACGAAAGAAACATAGCCTGCGCTGGTGAGTTGTTTACTGCTCCATCACTCGCCGACCAGTTCATTGCCAATGGCAGGTTATTTTCGTTTAATCCAACTTCAATAGATATTGTTGACTTTTTTACTACTACTTCTTCCATTTTTATTCTTGTGTTTTCTATCAATTGATAATGCCGAAGCGTTCCCTGCGTTTACAGTCGGGTTCTGCTTCTGGCGTTATTCATTGATCTCGTATTCCTGAATCAATTTTGTGTAAGGTGTTTTTAATAATTCCTCCAAAGTTACATCATATTGTTCCATGTAGCTATGAATAATTCTCCATCCAATAAACTGTCCGAGCCTGTCGGGTGTTTTTTCTCCGTCAGGTAATCCTGATGTGAAAGGAGCTTCATGCAGCATGTTCTGCTTTACTTTTTCTTCTTTCGAATACAGTAACTTATTCTTTACCAGATAATCCCAAAATGCGCGTTCGTTTTTTAGATCCCACTCGTAGTTCTTTTTACTTTGACGAAGAATAATTTCTTCTCCTTTATCTGGAAATGCAGCTTCAGTTAAATAGAGTACTTTTCCCCAGTTCACCATGGCTTCAATGAGATAAGCATCTTCTTTTTCTTCTACCATGTGAGTCAGAGCCCAGGCAGTAACAGCATCGCGCTCCAAATAAATCGGGTCCATCGCTTCCTTGATGTAAGCATAAAAGTTGTCGCTTGGTAATTCCTTAATCACGTCTGTTTTTCCTCCTAAATAGCGCTCAAGTCCCATGCACAGAGCATTTTCTGTACAATATGCGCTTGATGAGAAATAACTGTTGGTGTAAAAAATACCTTGGGGAAATTTGCTTTTCGGAAAGTGAAATTTCAGGTTTTTGAAACCGTTTACAATTTCAGCGTGATTTTTTGCCAGATGTGGAAACTTCTGATGAATGCGTTTTTCAAGTCGTTTTACATAATCCTCCTTGTAAAAATTATCCATCACCTCACTCGGGTCCATTCCCGGATTTCCACTAGCATTAAAACAGTAGTACAACTGGTACTGAATAATATCGTTGTATTTGTCATCCACTTTGCCCAAATCAATTAAGCGATTTTTGGAGTGAAACAATGTTGAGTCTAAATTTGTGTATTCTACCTCCAACTTTACTTCTGAAGCATCAATATCCAAAGGGTCGGAACTACAGCTAGCAAGGAATCCACCGATTAGTATAAAAAGAACGTATTTTTTCATATTACAAATGTCAAAGTTAAATCGGATCGTCAATTTTGAATTCCTGTTTTTGAACTAAATCAGTTTAAAATTACTGATGTTAGTTTGAATACAATTGAGAACGTTGATAAAAGTCACAACTTTTTAATTTTCAGCACACAGTTTCTGCTTTATTTTTATCGAAAGCAATTATATTTGTGCAATAATTTAGACGACACTATGAAAAAATTACTTTGTACTGTTTTGTTAATGAGCGCAGGAACTGCAGTTATGGCTCAAGAGGCAGAAACGAAAGTTCAGGCAGGAATTACCTACCAAACAGGAATGAACTTTAACAAGCCAGGAACAAAAACTATCGCTAGAGATGGTGTTGGTGCGGTAAACTCTATTGGTTTAGTACTTAACTTTCCTTTCACACCAAATATTGGTTTGTCAACAGGATTAGAGTTCGATTTCGAATCGTTCAAGTACACAATGAACAACAACATGTACTATCGTTACATTGATACAGATATCTTGAAAAAACAAGATGATCAAACAGGTTCTGTTTTGTATCGTGTAACTGAGCGTAAACAAAAAGCAATCTATGGATCTATTCCAACAATGTTGTTGTTTAGAACAAATGCTCTTGGAGATTTCAGATACTACGGTAAGTTTGGTGCTCGCACATCATTCTTGTTGGGTAACACTATTTTCGATAAAGGATTTAACCTGGCTGGTGATACTTTAGGTGGTACAGAAACTTCTCAAAGAAACGATGAGATGAAAGCTAAAGGAGATATGTTCTTTATGCGTTCTACAATCGGTATTGCTGGAGGTGCTGAGTGGAACTTCACTGGAAACACTTCGCTTTATGCTGAAATCGGTTTCTACTATGGATTCACACCAGTTCACTATGGTGAAGCTGTAACAGGTGATGACAAGGAAAGAGATATGACATTGTTCCAATATACGAATGGAGCACAGGATTACACAACATTGAATGCTAAGCAAAAACAAATCCTATTTAAAGTAGGTATTTTGTTCTAAGCTCGAATAAAAATTTGGAGGACTGCCAGTGAAAACTGGCAGTTTTTTTTTCTTTAAAAGGTTAAAAAAAGCTATAAGGATTAACATTTCTATGTTTCCTTTTTTAGTTTTAGGACATTGTAAGTTATGAATGAAGTTAAGGTAGTATCTCACATCGTAGATTGGATGACAACTTATGCTCAGAAAGCAGGAGCTAAAGGGTACGTTATAGGTATTTCTGGTGGGGTTGATTCTGCTCTAACATCAACATTATGTGCCTTGACTGGTTTAGAAGTAACTGTTGTTTCTTTGCCGATTCATCAAAAATCAGCTGAATTAAACAGGGCAGAGCTTCATATTCAATGGTTAACTGAGAATTTTTCAAATGTAAAAGCAGTTAATGTTGAATTATCTGGAACATTTGATGCGCTTACGAAGGCGCTACCTACGATTTCTTCGGACCATTTTTTAGCAATGGCGAATACCCGTGCACGTTTAAGAATGACAACCTTGTATGCTATTGCGCAGCCATTATCTTGTCTTGTTGCCGGAACCGGAAATAAGATTGAGGATTTTGGGGTTGGTTTTTATACAAAGTATGGCGATGGCGGTGTTGATCTAAGTCCGATTGCGGATTTAACAAAAACCCAGGTTAGAGCCTTGTCTCGTCATTTAAATATTACAAAAGAATTATCCGAAGCACCTGCAACGGACGGTCTTTGGGAAGATGGACGAACCGACGAAGATCAGCTTGGCGCTACTTACCCTGAATTGGAATGGGCAATGGATTATCTTGAAACAAATTCAAACGAGCCGTTAACCAATCGACAAAAAGAAGTTATAGAGATATATTCTCGTTTAAATAAACTGAATCAACATAAAATGAATCCTATACCGGTTTGCATCATTCCAAAAGAACTTTTATGAGACAGCTACTTACGCTCATTTGCGCTTTAACCACCATTATTTCGTTTTCCCAAACCGATTTCAATAACTATCAGTCGTTGAGAAGTGCCGGCGCCTTACCCACAGATTTTTCTACCCCAACTCAGGAGAAAATCAGGAAAGCTTCGAAAGAGCATCTTGGTGATTTGACAGCAAAACAAAAGGAAATATTCATTGAAGAAGTGAATTACGCCATTGATGATTTGTTGAAGTCAGGCGAAGTTACTTTTGGTGATCCCGTTTCTCTATATCTTCAAAAACTTGGTGATTTGTTGGTTGAAGGTGATCCTGAATTGGAAGGAAAGCTTCGTTTCTATACCTATAAGTCGAATGAAGCAAACGCCTTTTCAACCGACCAGGGAATGGTTTTCGTTACTACTGGTTTGATTGCCCAAATGACCAATGAAGCGCAATTGGCATTCGTGCTGGCTCATGAAATCATTCACTTCAGAGAAAAACACGTGGTTGATTTGTTCGATTTTTCAATGGATAAAAGAACAAGTTCATACAACGAGAAAGTTCGATTATTCAGTAAATACTCTCGTGATAATGAATTTGAGGCTGATTCGTTGGCTGTTGCTTTGTTTCATCAAGCTGGATTCAAATCCACAGAGATCAATATGACTTTCGATGTTTTGATGTACTCTTATCTTCCATTTGAAGAGTTGGTTTTCCCGAAAACCTATTTCAACAATGAATGGTTCTATGTTCCACCAAAACAATTTGAAGCTGACAAGAAGGACATTACTGCGCGATCCAATTACGATGATCGTTTGAATTCTCATCCGAATATCGCAAAACGAAAAGAAGAGTTAACAAAGAAGATTTCTCAATTTACCGATTGGGGTTCAACATTAAACCGAGACGTTAAGCAATTTGCTGAAATCCGAAATATTTGTCGTTTTGAATACATTTTGAACGACGTTTACGCAGGAGAAAACACACATGCTTTGTATAGTATTTTCATCATGGAGAAGCAGTTTCCAGATTCACGTTTTTTGCGTAACTGTAAGTCGCAAATTTGGCTTGACCTGATGAAACACGAGAAGCCTAGTGAGGACTTTACTTACGGGTTTTATGACTACGGTTCGTACGACTACAACTCTTATAGCTTTTACGAAGGAAATATCAATACGCTGAATTTGTTTTTGAAGGGTTTGCCGAAGGAAGGCAAAATAGCTTTGGGACTTCGTACGATTAAAGACAGTTATCATCGTGATACAACGGATAAATTTGCCGCCCAGCTTTGGGAAAAAGCACTTGAGTTTACTGCCTACAACGATATTCTGGAAGATATTAAATATTCAAAATTCACTTTCCATCAGGCCATTGATGAGATTGCTCGTAAAAGGGCTTTAAACGACTCTTTAGCTGTGGTAGAAGCGGGTCAGGCATATTCGTGGGATAAGTACGAAACGATTAAGAATCAGAAATCAGGTTTTGATGTTGAAACGGGAATAGATTCATCCAAATACTATTTGTACGGAATCTCTGATATGATGAATGATTCACTTTTCATGCAGAAGATTGAGTTCTATACGGCGAAAATGAAAACCGAGTACGCGAAGAACGATTTGGTATACGAAATGACGGATGATGAATTGGGAGACTATTTTTCGGAGGAATATGAAAATAAACTCCACATTCAGGCCGATTCCATTTTATTGATCAATCCTGTAGTTTTTGAAATTGAGGGTTACAGAAGGGTTGACTACGAGAAATCGGATGAATTGGAAATTCTGTTCATTGAAAGTTTGCGTAAAATGGCTGATGTACACGATATCGGGATTCAGCAACTGGATAGGTCTGATCAGCACAACATGACTGCTGACGATTATAACAACCTTTCTCAGTTAATGAGAAGTTTGGATAAGCGTATCGAAGAGAAGGAGGTGAATTCATTCATGCTGGATAAGGAAATGTTGAGTAGTTTGAAAGAAAAGTACAAAACAGATTATGTGGTTTGGTTCGATCTTTCACATGAATATGATGCTCAAATTTACGCTGGTCCGGCAATTTTAAGCACGATCTTTTTTCCTGTCGGAATGTTCTATTTCCCTATTAAATTGATGTCGGGGCACCACACAGAGATTACATGCTATGTTCTAGACCTACAAAAAGGAGAATTGGTGGTAAATGAAAGTTATTCAGGTCAGGAGCCCGCTTCACGCAAGTTTATTGAACTCAGACTTGACGCCTTATTTAATCAACTTAAACAAGAAAAGAGCAATGATGAATAAGTATAAATTGATTTTTGGCGCTCTATTTCTAAGTTTTGGGTTGAATGCGCAGGAGCAGGGGTATTTTGGTAAGAATACCTTTATTGAAATTGATGGATTTGGTCAATTACCTATTTTGACCAACATTTTTCACGATAAAGGATACGCAAATGCTTCTGGTAAATTGAAGGAAAGCTACAATCTATTGGATTATTCTTTCAGAGCAAGTATTTCTACCGTAATGGATGAATATACCTCCAGTGGTTTTGAATTTGGTTTGAGAAATTACTTCGTTAATCCGCAAAAAGGTGATGAAGTAAACCGTCAGATCTTGAATGAAGATGGTACAGTTACGCATGAAGCTGTAAATGCAAAAGCAGCAATGATTCCCATTCAGGAAATTCAGTTGATGACTAAGATGATCTTTTCCAATTCAAGTAGAGTTCCTTCCGGGTTCTCGCATGAAGTTGGAGTTGGGTATTCTATGATTCGAATTATGGATCAGCATCCTTTAGTTGAAGTTGGACCTTACGCATCTTATGATGCAGCAACAATCTCTGAGAACTTTGTGGATCAACGAATGGCAGAAATGAAAGGTTTGGTATTTTCTTACGGAATAAGAATGAATTACCCAATCACGCGCTCGCTCTTGTTTCATTACGGTTTTAGATACCAATACAATGTACTCTTCGGAAAACGTAAGTACAAGGACTATGAGTATACGGATATGTGGTATTCAGGAAGAGAAATTTGGTCGTCTGTAAATCAACGCCGCCAGCTTGGGGTTATGAGTTTTGGTGCGGGTTTGACACTTTGTTTCTAATTCTAAATTCCAAAATTCTAAATGTTAAAAGGTATATGGAATCAATTGTAAGATTATTCCTTTGTCTCCAGATATAAAGATAAGGTGCGATTAATACCTATTGGATTTTACAATTTAACATTTTGGAATTTAGAATTCTAAAGTCACTCCGCCTCCGGCGCCAATCTCAATACAATTCCATCAATTTCATCCGAAATCGGAATTTGACATCCCAAACGGCTATTCGCTTTCACGTAGAATGCTTGATCAAGCATGTCTAGTTCCATGTCGCTTTGTTCCTCCAGTTGGTGATCTGATTCTAAATAACACTGACAAGTAGCACACATCGCCATTCCACCACATTCACCTTTTACAGGCAGTTCATACGATTTACAAACTTCCATGATATTCATGTTCATGTCTGTTGGAGCAATCAATTCATGTGAAACTCCCTCGCGATCGATAATGGTAACTTTGATATCTGACATCAGAATTTTTAAATTGTGAAGCGATCAATTGGATTTGATCTGCTTCATTGTTTTTGCAAAATTAAGTTTTTTCTGCTGTTAACGCTTTTGAAGACTGCAAGTTTTAGTGATAATTTCAATGCATTGGTTCTGATTTAGGAAATTAACTAATTACCGTCTTAACAATATTGCTAAGTTGATAATTTCCTAATTTGAAATTCGCTGCTCAGCTAAAAAACAGAAAACCCTGATGTTAAATCAGGGTTCTCAATATATGTTGTCGTTTCGTTCTATCCCTGTTGCGATTCGAAGAACCTGCAATAGGGGAAGGCAAAACGGAAAGCCCGCGCCATCGGCGCTGACTATAAGTAGTGCAAAGGTAAAAAATGTAGGGGCGAATAATCATTCGCCCTTACAATATTTTTTCCTTGCAATTAGGACTACATCATTCCCGGCATTCCTCCTGGCATTCCACCATGTGAATGCGGAGCCTCAACCTCTGGTTCGTCAGCAATAACACATTCTGTTGTTAAAAGCATAGAAGCGATTGACGCTGCATTTTCGATTGCAATACGCGTAACTTTCGTTGGATCGATAACTCCAGCTTCGTAAAGATTTTGGAATTGCTCTGTGCGTGCGTTGTAACCGAAGTCATCTTTTCCTTCACGAACTTTTTGAACGATTACAGCACCCTCACCACCAGCGTTAGCAACAATCTGACGAAGTGGTTCTTCAACTGCTCTGCGAACGATAGCGATACCTGTAGTTTCGTCCTCGTTTGCGCCTTTCAACGTTTCAAGGTTATTGATAGAGCGAATCAAAGCAACTCCACCACCAGGTACAATTCCTTCTTCAACCGCTGCACGAGTTGCTGCTAAAGCATCGTCAACACGGTCTTTCTTTTCTTTCATTTCAACTTCTGTTGGAGCTCCAATGTACAATACTGCAACACCACCAGCCAATTTAGCCAAACGCTCCTGTAATTTCTCGCGATCGTAGTCAGAAGTTGTAGCTTCCATTTGAGCTTTGATCTGAGCAATACGTGCCTGGATATTTTCTTTCGAACCAGCACCGTTAACTACAGTTGTATTGTCTTTGTCGATTTCTACTTTTTCAGCAGTTCCAAGCATGTCCATTGTTGCGTTTTCCAACGTCAAACCACGCTCTTCTGTGATTACCTGCCCACCTGTAAGAATTGCGATGTCTTCCAACATTGCTTTTCTACGGTCACCGAATCCTGGAGCTTTAACAGCGGCAATTTTCAATGATCCACGTAAACGGTTTACTACCAAAGTTGTCAATGCTTCACCATCAACATCTTCAGCGATGATTAACAGTGATTTTCCATTTTGAACTACTGGTTCCAAAATAGGAAGTAATTCTTTCATGCTGCTGATCTTCTTGTCGTAGATCAAGATCAATGGATGTTCCATCTCAGCAATCATTTTATCCGTATTTGTAACGAAGTAAGCTGAAAGGTATCCACGATCGAATTGCATTCCTTCAACTGTTTTTACTTCAGTTTCAGTTCCTTTTGCTTCTTCAACGGTAATTACACCATCGTTTCCAACAACTTTCATTGCTTCAGCGATTAATGAACCGATTGACTCATCGTTATTTGCTGAGATTGTTGCAATTTGTTTGATCTTGTCGTTATCAGAACCAACTTCTTTAGAAAGTCCTTTTAAGTCAGCAACAACTGCGGTAACCGCTTTGTCGATTCCGCGCTTTAAATCCATTGGATTAGCACCTGAAGCTACATTTTTCAATCCAGCAGTTACGATTGCCTGAGCCAATACAGTGGCAGTTGTAGTTCCATCTCCAGCAATATCAGCTGTTTTAGAAGCTACTTCTTTCACCATTTGTGCACCAAGGTTTTCAATTGGATCTTTCAATTCAATTTCCTTTGCTACAGTAACACCATCTTTCGTAATATGCGGAGCTCCGAATTTCTTTCCGATAACTACGTTTCTTCCTTTTGGTCCAAGTGTTACTTTAACAGCATTCGCTAATGCATCAACTCCTCTTTTTAATTTCTCTCTCGCTTCTACGTCGAAGTATATTTGTTTTGCCATTTTTTTATTTCTTAATGTTTTTGATTGTTCAACTATTCAATATCAAGGTTTAAATTTTTTCATCGTTTTGAACCTCTGTTGAACGTTGTTTAAATGATTCCGTAAATGTCTGATTCTCTCATGATCAGAAATGTTCCGCCGTCGACTTTAAGTTCTGTTCCGGAGTACTGACCATAAATAACTGTATCCCCAACTTTCACGGTCATTGGTTCATCCACTTTTCCTGTCCCAACAGCAACAACTTTTCCTTTCAACGGTTTTTCTTTTGCTGTATCAGGGATAATAATTCCGCTTGCAGTTACTTGCTCAGCTGCTGCTGGCTCAATAAGAACGCGGTCTGCTAATGGTTTAAATGTTGTAGACATATTTTGTTTTTTATATTTCGAAGTGTTTAGCCGTGGCTGATCTACTTCGTTTTTGTTTTGACGATTCTCTTCCGTCAACTCGTATGCCATTCTATGTTTTCTGACAGATTAGCAACTTTAGAGCAAAAAAAATGTCAGTATGCTGACATACTGACATTCTATATTTTTTTGAAATTGATCTTAATTTGTTGGAGGAAGTGGTTTTGATCCACCACCGTTTCCGTTTGGAGCAGGTGCATTTTTATCAGTTCCTGATTTTGCATTCGGGTCTTCCACTTTTTTAATCGAAGCCGGTTGAATCATAGATGACAATGCGATGCTCAAAACTACAATTGCAACAGATAATCCCCAAGTTGCTTTTTCAACGAAATCATTTGCACGTTGAACTCCACCTAATTGTTGAGTACCGAAATCATTAGTTAAACCTCCACCTTTTGGGTTTTGGATGAATACAACTACAACCAGCAAAGCCGCTGCTAGAATGATGATAATAGATATTAATGCTGTCATTTATTGTGATATTTTATTCTTCAATTCTTCAATTCGAGGTGCAAATAAACTCTTTTTTTCTGGATAATTCAAAATTAATTGGTGATAAACATGAATTGCCTTCTGATAATTTCCTTGTGCTTCGTATATTTTCGCCAATGTTTCTGATACTGGATTTCGATTTGCATCCAAACTTTCTTTCGCTTTTTTACTCGCTGAGTAAAATTCTGCACTAGGTTTCGAAATACGCGGCTGTGTTTCAATGAAACGGTCGATAATTTCTTCTTTATGCTTTTTAACAGGCACAGCGTCTGTTGAAATTTCTTTTTCTGGCAGACCAGAAGGTTGATTTTGGTTCAGCCACGAAGTGAAACTCATTTTACTGTCTTCTGAAATAGATGATTCTACTGAAACTTCTTTTTCTTCCTCAGGTTCTGGAGTTTCATCACTTGCGGTGACGGTTTCTTCTTCTTTTTCCGAAACAGAAACTTCTGTAATTCCCTGCGAAGCCAAATAATCCTGTTCAAGCGCTGTAGCTGTAGTATTGTAGATCAACTCTTCCAATTCACCTACTTGTTCCGTTGTAGTTTCTTGTTCAAGGACCGTTTCTACTTCCATTGAACTTGTTGTTTCCGCTACAGCAAATTCGATGATTTCTTCCTTGCTTTCAATTACTTCAGGAATTTCAACCACAGGAACTATTTCATCAACTACTGATTTTTCAATAACAACTTCTTCTTCTTGTGCTGATTCACCTTGGTCGGACGAAGCATCCAACAACTCAACAATACGCTCACGATGTGTTATTCTGTAAGCTGTTGATAGTAGTGCATCATCAAATTTCATGTCAGCATGCTTAGAAACTGCATACAAATACAAAAACTGCAATGTTTCTGAATACGAGTATTCGTTCGCCAGATTCTTTAAAGAATCCACATCATTCGCTGTAATAAGCGATGGATTTTCAATAAATGCACTAATCTGACTCGAATTCATACTACCAATTGGAGTTTAATTTATTGATGACGTCTTGTACAATTTGCTGATTGATATTCTCGATCAACGATTGTTCAACATCTACCAATTGTTTTGAAGCGTCATAATTCGCAAATCGAGTTGAACTTAAGGTCAATTCCTCTAAACCTTTGCTTGGCGTTGTAATCACTGCATTTACAGTAATTGACAAACGGTTTTCTGTAGCAACGTCGCCTTGTTGAATCGCAACCGGACTTGTTGAATAATTAGTAACCACCAAAGTAATTTGTAAGGTTGAATCTTTTGGCGTTGAAACCAAATTTAACCGAGTATTATTCTGAACGCCTGACCGAATGTTTTCTGATAAAACCGATCCATAATTGGAAGGTGCCGTTGCGCTTGAAACCTCAATAGGATTGACATAAAACTCTTTCCATTCTTTAGGCATTCCTTTGTCTCTGGGATTCATGAAAACCTCAGGCCAACAACTTGTTAGCGCCATTCCTAAAAATGCTATGAGGAAGAAGTTTCTCATCCCTGAATATTGTATTCTTTGATTTTTCTGTACAAGGTACGCTCAGAAATCCCCAATTCGTCTGAAGCTTGTTTTCTTCGTCCTTTATGCTTTTCTAGCGCACGTTGAATCAATTCTTTTTCCTGATCTTCCAATGAAAGTGATTCTTCCACTTCTTCATGGATGTCAATAATTTCGTCATCCAGATCGTCGGAACCATAATTGACAATTGGCTCATGATGAACAGGAGCTTGTTGTGAAGGTAGAATACGCTGCTCACCGACGTGTAGGTCGGTGTACAACCGGTTTACAACTTCTCGTTGATCGTTAGACAAACTGAAATCGCCCTGATGATTCAATAGTTCAACAACCAATTTCTTTAATTCTGTCAAGTCCTTCTTCATGTCGAAAAGGAATTGATACATCAAATCGCGTTCGTTGATATTGGTTTCCGTCTGACCAATAACCATTGGTGTTTTATCGGCTTCTGCTGGCAAATAACTTGCTAAACGAGCGCCATCAATATCTCTCTCCTGCTCAATTACAGAGAGCTGTTCTACCAAATTCTTTAACTGACGGATATTTCCCGGCCAAGAATATGAATTGAGAACATTCACTGCGTCAGCACTTAATTTAACCGCTGGCATTCTATATTTATCCGCAAAATCATTCGCAAACTTCCTGAAAAGCAAATAAATATCTTCACTTCGTTGACGCAAAGGCGGTAATGCAATTGGAACTGTACTTAAACGGTACAACAAATCTTCTCTGAATTTTCCGGATTGAATGGCGCGATTCATATTCTCGTTTGTGGCAGCAACTACGCGAACATTCGTCTTGATGACTTTTGAAGAACCTACACGAATGAATTCGCCCGTTTCCAAAACACGTAGTAAACGCACTTGGGTCTGCATAGGTAATTCAGCAACTTCATCCAAGAAAATGGTTCCACCGTCTGCAACTTCAAAATATCCTTGTCGGCTGCCTGTTGCGCCTGTAAACGATCCTTTTTCGTGACCAAATAATTCTGAGTCAATTGTTCCCTCTGGAATAGCACCACAGTTTACTGCAATATACTCTGCATGTTTCCGTGAGCTCAACTGATGAATTACCTGAGGAATGATCTCTTTTCCAGTTCCACTTTCTCCGGTAACCAAAACAGAAATATCAGTAGGAGCAACCTGTACGGCTACTTCCAATGCTCTGTTCAATTGCGGAGCATTTCCAATAATTCCGAAGCGTTGTTTGATTTGTTGCGTATTCACAGACATGATTCAGCGATTTTACTTCGGTTGTTCAACAATGTTTCCTAGTAATGTTGCTGATGTTGAATCAGTAATATTTACCCAAACATATTTACCTTTTTCAGCATCTTGTTTCGGGAACACCACCATTGAGTTTCTTCCGTCCCGGCCACAGAAATGTTCTGCAGAACGTTTAGAAGGACCTTCAACCAAAACTTTTACTGTTCTACCAATCTGACGTTTGTGAGAAGCCGCAGAATTTTCCAATTGAAGTGCAATAATTTCCTCCAAACGTTTTCCTTTTACAGCTTCAGGAACATCATCATCAAATCGTCTTTCAGCCAATGTTTTCGGACGCTCTGAGTATTTGAACATGTATGCGAAATCATAAGCGACTTCTTTCATCAATGAAACCGTATCGTTGTGTTCTTCATCTGTTTCGCCACAGAATCCGGTGATAATATCTGTTGAAATCGCACAATCAGGAACTATGCGTCTGATAGCATCAATTCTTTCCAAATACCATTCACGACTATATCCACGATTCATTCTTGCAAGCACATCTGTATGTCCGCTTTGCACAGGTAAATGAATGTAAGGACAAATGTTTTCGTATTTCGCCATCACCTCAAGTACGTCATCTGTCATATCTTTTGGGTGCGAAGTTGAGAAACGAACACGTAAATCTGGGTTCACCTCTGCAACCATAGCCATCAATTGTGCAAAGTCAGTTGTTGGTTGGTTTTCGTCTTTAATAACACCTTTACTCGACATGTTCCAGCGGTAGCTGTCAACATTCTGTCCCAACAAGGTAACTTCTCTATATCCTTTTGCGAAGAGGTCTTTACATTCCTGAACAATTGTTTTTGGATCTCTGGAACGTTCACGACCACGTGTAAACGGAACAACGCAGAAAGAACACATGTTATCACAACCACGCGTAATGGTTACAAAAGCTGTAATTCCGCCCTGATCTAAACGAACAGGAGAAATATCTGCGTATGTTTCATCTCTTGATAGAAGAACATTAACTGCTTTTTGACCCGTTCCAACTTCTTCTACAAGATTTGGTAAATCGCGGTAAGCATCTGGTCCGGCCACAAGGTCAACCAGTTTTTCTTCTTCTAAAAGGTTTTGTTTCAAACGTTCAGCCATACAGCCTAAGATTCCAACAACCAAATTCGGTTGATCTTCTTTACGTTTTTTAAACTCCGTCAAACGGTTGCGAACTCTTGTTTCCGCATTTTCGCGAATAGAGCAGGTATTGATAAGAACCACATCTGCCTCGTCGATATTTCGTGTTGTACTATAGCCCTCATTTGCCATGATGGAAGCAACAACTTCGCTGTCAGAAAAGTTCATTTGACAACCGTAGCTTTCCACATACAGCTTTTTGCCGCCTGTTTCACCTTCTACCATTGTTGCAGTTCCTTGAGCTGCTTCGTCAATTACTTTGTTTGTTCCGTGATCGAAAGACATCTGTTCTTTTACTATTTTAAGACCGCGAATTTAGTGTTAATAAAAATGATGTCAAAATGTCAGTTGTTAAGAAATGTGTGCCATTCGTCTATTTTTCATTTCTTTCAATTACATTGAATAATAAATAGAGTAAGGTACAATTTGCATTTTGCTTTTAAATCAATTTATATTTGCACCGCTTCCAAACGTTAGGAAGACATTCAAATCTATAATTTATGGGCAAGAATTTAGTTATCGTTGAGTCACCTGCAAAGGCCAAAACAATTGAAGGATATCTGGGAAAAGATTTCACTGTTAAGTCAAGTTTTGGACATGTTAGAGATCTGACTTCGAAGGGACTAGCCATAGATATAGAAAACAATTTTCAACCATCATATGAGGTAAGTGCCGACAAGAAATCACTTGTTGCCGATCTAAAGAAACTAGCAAAGGAAGCCGAAGTGGTTTGGCTAGCTACCGATGAGGACCGTGAGGGAGAAGCTATTTCCTGGCACTTGTATGAAGCGCTTGGATTGGAAAAAAAGATTACAAAGAGAATTACTTTCAACGAGATTACAAAAACAGCAATTTTAAAGGCAATTGAAAATCCAAGGGAGATCAATAAGCCTTTGGTTGATGCTCAGCAAGCCCGTCGGGTATTGGATCGTTTGGTAGGTTTTGAACTTTCTCCTGTTTTGTGGAAAAAAGTGAAACCAAGCCTTAGTGCTGGTCGTGTGCAATCTGTTGCAGTTCGATTAATTGTTGAACGTGAAAAGGAAATTATTGGTTTTAAAGCCGAAAGCTATTTCAAGGTTGCTGCTGTTTTCAAAAAAGGAAAAGATCAGATTAAAGCGGATTTAGCTAAGAACCTTGGAACGGATAAGGAAGCTGATGCGTTTTTAGCGAATTGTGCCGATAAGGATTTCGCTGTTCTTGATGTACAGAAAAAGCCGGCGAAGAAAACTCCTGCTGCGCCTTTTACCACTTCAACGCTTCAGCAAGAGGCGAGTTTGAAGTTGGGATATTCGGTTTCTCGCACAATGCAAGTTGCGCAGCGTTTGTATGAAAGTGGGCGTATTACTTATATGCGTACCGATTCAGTGAACTTGTCGGAAACGGCAATGCGCGGAGCAGAAAGTGAAATCAATTCGGCTTACGGGTCAAAGTATTCTCACCCAACAAAATATTCGACTAAAAGTGCGAATGCACAGGAGGCTCACGAGGCGATTCGTCCAACTGACTTTGCTTTGCATAGCCTGGATAATGCCGAAAATGACGAGAGACGTTTGTATGATTTGATCTGGAAACGTGCAATTGCGAGCCAGATGAGTCATGCCGAGCTGGAAAGAACAACTATTTCTATCGGAAACAAGTCGGTTCCTGAAGTTTTCCAGGCAAAAGGGGAGGTGATTAAGTTCGACGGTTTCTTAAAGGTTTATCTTGAAACTTCAATTGATGAAGAGGAAGATGGCGAAATGGAAGGATTGCTTCCTGCTGTAGAAGTTGGTGAAGTACTTGCAACGGATGTTATTCGTGCTACAGAGCGTTTTTCTCGTCCTTCAGCACGTTACGTGGAAGCTTCTTTGGTGAAGAAACTAGAAGAATTAGGTATTGGACGACCTTCGACTTATGCTCCAACAATTTCAACCATCCAGAAACGTGGATATGTTGAAAAGCAAGAGCGAGATGGTGAAGAGCGTGCATATAAAGTATTTGAACTGAAAGGTTCAACGGTGAGTTCTTCAGTGAAAAAAGAAATTACCGGAAAAGAAAAGAATAAATTGTTCCCTACAGATATTGGTGTTGTTGTAACTGATTTCTTAACAGATCATTTCGAACACATCATGGATTACCATTTTACCGCTGAGGTAGAAGAGCAGTTTGATGAAATTGCACGTGGTAAAACCAATTGGACAGACATGATTGGAAGTTTTTACAAACCTTTCCATACAAGTGTCGAAAACACACTGGAAACTTCAGATCGAGCTACTGGTGAGCGTGAATTAGGTGTTCATCCCGTTAGCGGGAAGAAAGTGATCGCTAGAATTGGTCGTTTTGGACCAATGATTCAAGTGGGTGATGAAAAAGAAGACGGTGAAAAAGCACAATTTGCTTCTTTGCACGGAACACAGTCTATTCATACAATTACTTTGGAAGAAGCGCTTGATCTGTTTCAACTTCCAAAAACCTTGGGTGAGTATAAGGGACATGTTATCGAAGTGAGTGTTGGTCGTTTTGGACCTTATGTGAAATTCGGAGATCAGTTCATATCGTTGAATAAAAACGAAGAGCCAATGGATGTAACCATGGATCGTGCAATTGAATTGGTAGAATCGAAATTACAAGCTGATGCTCCAATTGGAACATTTGACGGTTTGCCTGTTCAAAAAGGTGTTGGTCGTTTTGGTCCCTTCATTAAGTGGAATAGTATGTTCATTAATGTGAACAAGAAATACGATTTTGATAATCT
Source organism: uncultured Fluviicola sp. (assembly GCA_965650275.1). Classification (GTDB taxonomy): domain Bacteria; phylum Bacteroidota; class Bacteroidia; order Flavobacteriales_D; family Crocinitomicaceae; genus Fluviicola. The sequence goes on from CBFGNV010000008.1 coordinate 42,699, forward strand.
ATCTCAGGCAGATATTGAAACCTTGATTGCTGAAAAATTGCAGAAGGACATTGATAAAGTGGTTCACGATTGGAAATCGGATGGAATCCGCGTTGAAAAAGCACGTTGGGGGAAATCGGTTATTCTAAAAGGTAAAATCAAAATTGAATTGCCAAAAACTGTCGACCCAGAGAAGTTGACACTAGAACAAGTGAAGGAAATGATCGAAAAGAAAGCGCCAGCAAAAAAGGCCCAGGCGAAGAAAAAGAAATAATCAAAAAAAAGGGGCGAATGATGATTCGCCCCTTTTTTTACACGATTTTTTTCAATTCTCCTAGTTATTAACTTCTCGTTCTTGATTCTTCGTTGAACCCGTTCTCATTCCGATTGACTTCCTGCTGTATTTTTGAAAAAAATGCACATGAAAGATCTTTCAATTTATTTCCAACCTGTTGAAGAAACGCTAGACTTTGGTCTTGGTGCGCATGTCGCTATTCATACAGATGGCAACTTTCCGGAATTGAAAGAAAAAGGTGTTGCACTAATTTATGTTCCCGAGTATAGAAATGGCGACGTTAGCAATCAAGGCAATGTTAACCATGCGTTTCGAAATCATTTCTACAGTTTAAATCCGGCTGAATCCTGGAAGTTTGCTATTTATGATCTGGGGACACTTTCGCCGGGATCTTCAATTGAAGACACCTATTTCGCAGTTCGACAAGTGGTTGCTGAGTTGGTGAAAGGAAATATTTTGCCAATTATTGTTGGTGGCTCGCAAGACCTGACTTTCGCTATGTATCAGGGTTTCGAAGAGCTGGAGCAGATGATCAATGTGATGAGTGTTGATTATAAACTGGATATTGGTGATCCGGACATTGACATCAATGCAGATGGATTTGTAAACAAGATGTTGATGCATCGACCTTGTTATCTCTTCAATTATGCCACTTTAGGAGTTCAGGCTCCATTTGTTTCGAAAGACGATTTGATACTTTTTGAGAAATTGTATTTCGATATGGTTCGACTAGGCGAGTATGCAGCCGATTTTAAGGTGGCAGAACCACATTTACGTAATACAGATTTGTTATCTATTGATTTGAATGTACTTCGAACAACAGATTTTCCAAATAATAACTTCGTTCAACCAAACGGATTGTTCAATCACGAGTTGTGTCAGATAGCTCGCTATGCAGGGATTAGCGATAAACTATCGGCTTTAGGCTTATTTAATCTATCCTCGAAAACAGGAAATGATCTTGCTCATTCATCCTTAGCACAGATTATTTGGTATTTCATTGATGGATTTGCACAACGAGTGGGAGATTTTCCGGTAGGCTTGAAGAAGAACTATACAAAGTTCACCGTTTTCTTAGATGAACTGGACCATGAATTGGTGTTTTATAAAAGCGATAAAAGCGCCCGTTGGTGGATGGAAGTTCCTTACCCGCCGCTGGAAGGCGTTAAGTTTGAGCGACATCACATGGTTCCGTGTAATAAGAAGGATTATGAGAACGCTTTGAAAGGTGATATTCCAAATCTTTGGTGGAAAACATATCAGAAGCTGGGTTGAGTTGTAACTTTTGTGATTCCGCATCGTACAAGCAATTCGTGAAAAAAAAGTGTTGTTGAACATTTCGGTGTTGAAAACACACAGTTTGATGAAGAAAATATTTTGATTGTATTAAAACAATACTTATTTTAGTCGCCGAATGGGTGAATTGTACCCAATAATAAACAAGATCATACCGTACTAAGTACACTGTTTATGAAAAAAAGAATACTAGTTGTTACTACCCTTTTGCTTGCCGCTTGTGGAGCTAATGCTCAGCAAGATCTTGCATTGACGCATTTTATCTACAATAAGATGGCTGTGAATCCAGGTGAAACTGGAATTGAAAACGGAGCATGTGGAAGCATGATTTACCGTAATCAGTGGGATAAGGTGAATGGAGCGCCGAACTCGTTATTGATTAATGCCGAAGGAAATTTGCCAAGTTTATTACGTTTATCCCCATTAAATGCGGGTATTGGTTTGAATGTGGTACATGATGCCATTGGTTTCAACCGTCAAACAAACGTAATGTTGAACTATTCTCAGCATATTTCTCTTAATACCGGTGGAACACTAGGTATTGGTGTTGGTTTGGGCTTGTTCTCGTTTGGTTTGAATCCGGTTTGGGTGCCACCAAATACCTTGAGCGATGCCTCTTTGCCTGCAGGAAGTAGTGCAATGACTTTTGATGCAAACTTCGGTTTGTTTTATAAGCAGAATAACTGGTATGCAGGTTTGTCTTCTACGCATTTAGCAGCGCCAATTCTAGAACAGAAATCTATCCTTGGAACGGGTAATGTGGAGTACAATGGTGCTCGTCACTATTACTTTATGGGTGGTTATACCATTAATAATGTTGGTTCTGACGGAAAAGTTGATATTCAAATGATGGGGCAGACAGATGCTGTAAAAACATCAGTAAACTTGAATGCACGTTATATTTATAGAAATTTCTTGTATGGAGGTTTGGCTTTTAGAAATTCTGATGCAGTATCTGTGTTATTAGGATGGAGTCCAAGTCTTAGCCCAACAAAATCTGGAGCTGCTCAAAACTTTTGGGTAGGATACTCTTATGACCTTACAATTGGTAAGATTGCTAGCATTTCTAATGGTACGCATGAGATAGCGGTGAAGTATTGTTACATTCCAAAAATGAAAGTAACGAAACATAAACACCCTAGATGGTTGTAAAATCAAAAAAAAAATTAAAATCTTTGTAACCATTTTTAAGACGGTTTCGTTATATCACAAAATTGATCCCTGTAGTTTGTTGAGATTATCCGGAACTGTAAATTTGAATTAGGATGAAAAAATTATTGTTGCTCGGCTTTATTGTGCCATTCTTGATGGGTTGTCCCAAAAGAAGTGGTCATTTGACTGGAGTGCTTGGTAGACCGGTATACCAACCTGAAATTCCGCTTGGAATGGTTTATATACCATCAGGTTCATACGACATGGGTGAGAATGATCAAGATGTTCCTTTCTTGCATCAAACTCGTGCGAAAACAGTTTCGGTACAAGCGTTCTATATCGATCAAACCGAAATTACGAACAACGAGTATCGTCAGTTCGTAGAGTGGGTTCGTGATTCGATGGCTCGTGAGTTAATTTACGCTGCTGACATTGAGGGTATCGATGAGGAAGAAAAAGCTCGTTACATCAACTACAAGGATTACTATTTTAGTGAGACTGATGGTGAGATGAAAGAGTTTGATCCAACTGACCCTGAAGGTAACCGTGAAGTGTTCGCGTTAAACTGGGACAGAAAGTTTTCGTATGAAGATCCTGAATTGATTCCAACATTAGCAGAATTGTATTATGTTGATGGTGAGCGTTTTTACCATAGACGTGAAATTGATACGCGTAAGTTGATTTTCAATTACAACTGGATCGATTTACGTGAAGCGGCTCGTAGAGGTGATGTTGAGATTATTCCTGATGGTTATGATTACCAGGGAACGAAACAAGATCCGATGCACCGTGAGTTAGATCCAACTCCACATCCGTTTTCAAAAGAGCCTCAAGGTTTGGACGTAGATTACGGTTGGTTGAATAAGAAAGGTCAAAACTCCGCAATTCGTGGGCATGCTAACCGTTCTCGTTTCATTATCAATGAGCATACACCGGTTTTCCCTGATACATTATGTTGGGTTCGTGATTTTACATACTCGTTCCATGATCCAATGACAAATATGTACTTCTGGCATCCAGCGTACGATAACTATCCAGTTGTTGGTATTACTTGGATTCAGGCAAAAGCTTTCTCTGTTTGGAGAACACAATTGTTGAATAGCTGGTTGCAGGCAATGGGTGATCTTTTTGTGAATGATTTCCGTTTGCCAACTGAAGCAGAGTGGGAAAGAGCAGCGCGAGGTGATTTGAATAATTCACCATATCCATGGGGAGGTCCTTACATCAGAAATGAGGCTGGATGTTTCTTAGGTAACTTTAAACCAATGCGTGGTCGTTATTTCGATGACGGTGGATTCCACACAGTAAAACTTACTCTTACAATCCAAATGGATGGGGTATTTACTGTATGGCTGGAAACGTTGCTGAATGGTGTGAAACTGCATACGACGAATCAATGTATGAGTTCTCTCATGATTTGAATACTGAATACCGTTACGATGCAATGGACTGGGATCCGCCAGCAATGAAACGTAAAGTTATTCGTGGTGGATCATGGAAAGACATTGGTTACTATTTAATGACTTCAACTCGTGCATACGAGTATCAAGATACGGCAAAATCTTACGTCGGCTTCCGAAATGTGGCAACACACTTAGGACGTGGTGGACGTGACTTCTCGAAAGAGGGAGGTGAAGAAATTCGAAGCGATATTGAACTGCGCTAAGAATAAACAACAAACAAAAACTTTTTAATAAACCCAAAAAACAAGAAAACTATGAAACCAGGAAGTAAAGGATGGAAGAAGTTTATGGCGAAACTCTACGGTTGGGGTGCGGCAGTCGTAATCGTTGGAGCATTATTTAAAATTCAACACTGGCCATTTGCATCTGAGATGCTTATCGTCGGATTAAGTACAGAAGCATTAATCTTCATTTTCTCATCTTTTGAGCCAATACATGAAGATCCAAACTGGGAGTTAGTATACCCTGAATTAGCATTAGGTCATAGCGATGATTTAGATCACGATGCACTTCCGGCGGCAGGCGGACGTGGAAATCGCGGTGGAGGTTCAGGTATTACAGCTGAGCTAGACAAAATGCTTGAAGAAGCTAAAATTGACGGACAATTATTAGAGCGACTAGGTGACGGTATGCGTGCACTTGGTGAAAATGCAGCTCAATTGAAAGGTGTTACTTCAGCAGCAGCGGCTACTGATTCTTATGTTACTTCATTGCAAGCAGCATCTGATAAAGTATCTTCTTTGTCTGAAGCTTATGAAAGAGCATCAGTTTCTATTTCTGGTATGACTTCTACAACTCAAGAAGGAGAGTCATTCGGAGAGCAAATGCAAAAAGTATCTAAAAATTTGGCTGCGTTGAACAACGTTTACGAATTACAATTGAAAGGTTCTTCTTCTCACTTAGAGGCTACAGAGAAGTTCCAACAACAAGTTACAGATATGATGGCAAACTTGTCAGCTTCTGTAGAAGATACACGTTTGTACAAAGAAAATATGGCTATGTTGTCTAAAAACTTAACTGACTTGAACTCAGTTTACGGCAACATGTTGAAAGCAATGACAATTTCTAGAGATTAATTTCTTTTTCTGGACCAATAATTTATTAATCAAATAAAAGATTAGAAAACATGGCAGGAGGAAAAGAAACCCCTAGACAGAAGATGATCGGTATGATGTACTTGGTACTTACCGCACTTCTGGCACTAAATGTATCTAAAGCTATTCTCGACGCATTCGTTGCAATTGAAGAAAATATTCAATTAGCAAATTTGAATGAGTACGGACGTGGAAGAGAGAAGCTTATTGAATTGGAAGAAGTATCTCAGGATAAATCAAATCCACAGGCAATGGCAAAAGCGAAAACTTTGCTTAAAACTGTTAAGGAAATTGATGCTATGACTGGGGCTCAAATCAAAATGATTGATGATTTGAAACTTGCAATTCTTGAAAAATGTAAAGAAAAGGTAGATCAGGCAGGTCCAGAGAACATCATCACTAAAAAGTACGACGCAGCTGATCCGTTGAGACCAACTCGTATGAACTTGATGAAAGTTGATGGTAAAGACAAGTACGATGAGCCAATGGAAGTAATGGGTATCGCTGAAGATATCAAGAAACCAGGTGGTGAGGGTATGAAACTTTGGGAAGCTTATCAAAAGTACCGTAAAGACTTGACTGAATTGGTTGCAAAATCTTCATCAACTAAAGAGAAGAAGTATTCATTCGTTGCTCCAGCTTTTAACAAAAGCACTGATTTCGCGGTTATCGCTAAGGAATTGGAGAAATCAATGAAAACGGTTGCTCCGGATGATAAGGATGTATTGATGAAGATTTACTCTTCATTAACGAAGGTTGAGTTTGCTGATATGCACGAAGGTGAAATCAAAGATGTTCATTGGATTGGACGTACTTTTGACCACTCTCCATCTGTTGCTGCATTAGCATCATTATCTTCTATGCAAAAAGAGATTCTTACTGCTCGTGCTGAAGCTGTTGCGTTAATTCGTGGTAGAGTTGGTGGAGGTGAGTACTCTTTCAACAAAGTTATGGCATTGGCTTACGGTCCTGAAGTGGCAAATCAAAATGAGGAAATTGAAATCCAAGTATTGATGGCTGCATTTGACTCAGATAAACAACCTTCAGTAACAATGAACGGTGGTGCTGTTTCTAAAGAAAACATTCGTGAAGGTAAAGCGTTCATTAAAACGAAAGCTGGTTCTACTGAAATGACTTTAAAAGGTGAGATTACTATCCTTAAGAAAGATGGTAGTCCTAAAACGTTGCCTTGGGAGAAGAAAATTCAAGTAATGAAACCTCAAGGAGTTGTATCGTTACCAGATATGAATGTATTGTACCGTGGTTACGATAACAAAATTGAAGCAACTGCATCTGGTTACCCTGAAGCAAAAGTTACAGGATCTGGAGTATCAGTTACAAAGTCTGGAGCAGGTTACGTTGGTCGTGTAAGCGGTGGAGGTAAAGAAGCTACAATTTCAATTTCTGGTTTCAACAAAGCGACAAACAAGAGTGTTCCTTTAGGTTCATTTAAGTTCCGTGTTCGTAACCTTCCTCCTCCAAGTTTATTCTTTGGTGGTGCTGAAGATGGTGGACAAGCTTCTCGTGCTGAAACTAAGATCTTTGCTAAGTATGGTCCTGAGATTCCATTAAACGTTTCTTTCCAGGTATTAACATGGGAATTAGTAGTTGCTGGAGCTCCAATTACTGCAAAAGGAACTGGTAGTGTATTAGATGCTAAAGGAGTTGCGTTATTGAAACAAGCTAAGCCTGGTTCATTAATTACACTTCAAACAACTGTAAGAGGTCCAGACGGGGTTTCTCGTAAGAAATCTGGATCATTCAGAGTATAATTTTAAATAGTCAACAATTAGTCATGAAACGTTTATTTTTAATTAGTTCATTATTCCTAGCGGCAATTACATCTGTATCTGCACAAGAGATTAATGGTGGACCTATTAATGTTCCTCAAAGAGACATCATCGATGGTGTTTATTTGACAGAGCATGTCCCTACGAAGCGTATGATTCCATATGAGTTTGTTCGCGAGGCTGATGTAACTTGGAGTAAACGTGTATGGCAAAATATTGACATGCGTGAGAAGTTCAATCATCCAATTTATCTTCCATTCGATAAGCACTATGTTTCTGGTGTATACGTTAGAAATGCTTCTCGTTGGAGTCTTTGGACAATTTTACGTCACCACATTATTCAAGGAGATTTAACTGTGTTCTCTCCATACAATCCGTATCAGTTTGATATGTTTGATGGTGATCAGTTTAAGTATCCGATTGCACCAACTCCGGGCGAAAGCTACGCGACCGATTCACTTTTCAGAAATGAAGTGTTCCGTTACTTAGGGAAAGTTGGTTTACAATCCGATGTGGCATTTTCAAATGTTGATGGTGAAGATTCAATGGCAGTTATCAATGGAGTTTTACAGTATGTATACCCTCCAGCAGATACTACTTGGGTTGATTCTGAGCACATTGTTTCATACCACATTAAAGAGGATTGGTTCTTTGATAAAGAGCGTTCTGTACTTGATGTTCGTATTCTTGGAATTGCACCGGTTGTTTATCGTTATGATGAGGATCCAGTGACTAAGAAGAAGATCATTAAAGGAACAGAAGAGAAGTTCTGGTTGTATTTCCCTAGATGTCGTTACTTATTGAACAACTACTTTGTTTACAATGAGCAGAATGACGCTAACTGGATGAGTTTTGATGACTTATTCTGGAAACGACAGTTCGTTAGTACTATTTACAAAGAGAGTAATGTATTCGATCGTCAGATTGAAAGTTACAGAACGGGTGTAGACGCCCTGATGGAAGCCGATAAGATTAAGGAAGAAATCAGATTGTTCGAACACGATGTTTGGAACTTCTAATACCAGAAAATAAATTCTTGAACCCCGATCCCGCGCATGTAGGATCGGGGTTTTTCTTTTTCTGGAAATCTGCCTTTCTTTTATTCGGTTACTTTTTTATTCCAACGCATTCTGTCCGTAAACCAATTAAACTTAAAGTTATGGCAGGCGGAAAAGAGACCCCCAGACAAAAGATGATAGGTATGATGTACCTTGTTCTTACAGCGCTTCTCGCACTTAACGTGTCAAAAGCAATCCTTGATGCTTTCGTTGCAATCGAAGAGAATGTTCAAATTGCCAATGTAAATGAATATGGCAGAGGAGAAGAAAAAAAAGGTGAGCTGAGCGATGCCGCAAATGATGGCAGTCAACCTGATTTGAAAAAGAAAGCAAAAAAATTACTTGCGATTGTTAATCAAATTGATGCACTTACGGCAAAGCAAATTCAATTCATTGACGAGATGAAATTGGCGATTCTTGATAAAAGCGGTGAGGATATTAAATCGACAGGCTCCAATTTTATTATTTCGACCAAATACAGTAAGAATGATCCGCTCAAGCCAACCCGTATGAATCTTATGAAAGTGGATGGGAAAGACAAATATGATGAACCAATGGAGGTCTTGGGAATTGCAGATGACATTAAAATGCCAACCGGAGATGGGTTGAAACTTTGGAATTCATATTCTTCTTATCGAACTAGTCTTACAGAAATATTGGCTGCATCGTCTTCTGAAAATGGTAAGAACTATAAGTTCAAAGATCCAAAAATTAATTCCTTTAAAGATTTCGCTGATATTAAAAAGCAGTTGAGTAAATCTTTGAAAAATGTGGCAGAGGATGATAAGGAAGATCTAATTAAGATTTATGCTTCATTGACGAAACAAGAGTTTGGGGATTTACATGATGGTGAAGTCAAAAATGTACATTGGATTGGTCGAACTTTTGACCATTCACCCACTGTTGCAGCGATTGCTTCACTGTCTTCTTTGCAAAAGGAAATTCTTACCGCCCGTGCTGACGCAATTTCTTTAATTCGCTCACGAGTTGGGACTGGTGAGTACTCGTTTAATAAAATCATGCCTTTAGCTTATGGACCTGAAGTTGCCAATCAGAATGAAGAAGTGGAAATTGAGGTGTTGATGGCAGCATTCAATTCTGACAAAAAGCCGAGAGTAACTGTAAGTGGTGGTACTTTAAAAGAAGTTAGAGACGGTAAAGGTTATATCAAAACAAAAGGTTCGTCAGGTGAAATCAAATTAACTGGAGAAATTACAATTACAAATAAACGCGGACAAGAGAAAACAATGCCCTGGTCGAAAACGATTCAGGTAATGAAACCTCAGGGAACAATCTCTCTTCCGGACATGATGGTTTTGTATCGTGGCTATGAGAATCGCTTGCAGGCTACTGCTTCAGGTTATCCGGATTTTAAGCTAATTGGAAATGGTGTCTCAATTCGAAAAAATGGAAACGAATTCGTTGGGACGGTTAGTACTTCTGCCAAAACGGCAACCATCCAAATTTCCGGATTCAATAAAATGACGAATAAATCTGTACCACTTGGAATTACCACTTTCAGAGTGAAACAATTGCCAAATCCGAATGTTTATTGGGGAAATGTGGAAAACGGAGGCACGGTTTCGGGGAAAGACCCTAAAATATCTTTAAGTTACGGATCAGATAATTTATTGAATGTGAAATTCCCTGTAAACTCATGGGATGTCAGTATCGAAGGTGTCCAAATCAAAGTTTCCGGTAGCGGTGGTACCTTAGACCAAAAAGCAATGAACTTAGTTAGACAGGCCAAGAAAGGTTCCAGAATTATTGTAAATGTTAAAACTATTGGTCCTGACAAAGTTTTACGTAACAGAACGGGCGTTTTCTATTTATAAGAAGAAACCCAAATCCATGAAAACAATAACAAAACTTTTCGTCGCAGTGTGCCTCTTCATCACAGGAGAGGCATTTGCGCAATTTGGTCCAGTGCCAGCCCGGAACGGAATTATCGACGGCGTCTATCTTCCGGAAAATATCCCGACTAAACGATTTGTTCCATACGAATTTGTGCGTGAAGCGGATGTGATGTGGAGTAAACGTGTTTGGCGGAACATCGATATGCGTGAAAAGATCAATCACCCACTTTATTTACCATTCGATCATCATACACCTTCCGGACAATATGTTCGAGATGGTAGCAGATGGAGTTTATGGACAATACTTCGATACCATATTGTAAACGGAGACTTAACAGTATTTTCGGCTTATAATCCGTTGCAGTTTGATATGTTAGACGGAGATCAATTCAAGTACCCAATTGCTCCGGAGCCTGGGAAAGACTATTATACAGATTCCGTTTTCAGAGATGAAGTATTTCGTTACTTAGGCAATGTTGGTCTACAATCGGATATACCAATTCCAACATATGACGGTGAAGGTGATTCTATGCGATTTGTAAATGGTAACTGGGAATATGTATATTATCCTCCCGATACCACCTGGCTTGATTCACAGGATATTGTTTCGTATCATTTGAAAGAGGATTGGTTCTTCGATAAAGAGCGTTCCGTAATGGATGTTCGAATTATTGGAATTGCTCCAGTTGCATACAAATATCAGGTTGATCCTGTTACAAGTAAGAGAACGATTACTGGAACAGAAGAGAAGTTTTGGATTTATTTCCCACGTTGCAGGTATATTCTGAATAATTATTTCACCTATAATGAACGGAATGATGCACAATGGATGAGTTACGATGATTTGTTCATGAAGCGGAAGTTTAATAGTACCATTTATAAAGAAAGTAATGTTTTCGATCGATCAATAGACAGTTACAGAACTGGTGTTGATGCTTTGATGGAATCGGAAAAGATAACAGAGGAGATCCGGACTTTCGAAAGCGATGTTTGGAATTTTTAGTAATAGTGAAATAGGGTCGGCAATTGTTGACCCCTTTTTTTATAAATAGGATTTCAACCAATTCGAATTTCTCAAGTAATATTGCAACATTACTTTTTGCATAAATAACTGAAGCTTTTATGAATTCTTGCTTGAAATTTGATTCAGTTCGGTTAGAAAGTAATCCAAGATTTCTTCATTTAAGTGTAAAACATCAAAATGAACAAAATATTCGCATGTGACCAATCCCGATTTCCTTAAGCAATTGATATGTTGCGTCACTGTAGCATGATGTAGATTTAAATGTGTTGGCAAATCTGTATTTCGAACAAACGAATACCTCTGAATTATGTCTATTATACGTTTTCTTGCAGGATGACCTAAAGCGGTCGCTATAAGCGTAAATTTTATCTCGTCTTCTCCGTAATTATTCGGTTTTGTTAAGCCCATTCTGAATAGTTTTTACTTTAAGTTATATCAAAACATCATTTTATACAAGAGCTCAATTGTTAAAAATCAAGGAAATTTATTGGTTTCAGACACAAGCGATTCGTACGTAAAAACCATACAATTCCGTACCTTTGCGCATGCTTGTTTTAGAAAAATGTGGGATTCACTTCCCTCAAGGATTTCTTTTTGATGACGTGTCAGGTCAAGTCGTTTCTGGTAATAGAATTGGTTTGGTTGGTAAAAATGGCGCAGGAAAATCTACCTTACTTCGATTAATTGCTGGAAAAGAGACACTTTCAACCGGGAAAATTCATCGTGAGAAAGGAAGTACAATTGGATTTTTGACACAAGACATTGTTATTGATACTACACAGAAAGTATTCGATTATATCTTTTTTTCCAACGAACAATTGAATCGTCTTCGTTCACGAATTGATGATATTAATAAAGAACTGACGAATAGAACCGATTATGAATCTGATTCTTACTTGGGATTGTTAGATGAGTTGAACGCGCAAAACGATCAATTTGCAATTCTTGACGGTTTTCAATGGGAAGAGAAAATTGCTTCTGCATTAAGCGGACTTGGATTTCAGTTGGAAGATTTCCATAAAAAATTGGATGAATTTTCCGGTGGATGGAAAATGAGGGCGGAATTAGCGAAGATTTTAGTGAACCGACCAAGTTTATTACTGCTCGATGAGCCAACGAATCACTTGGATATTGTGTCCATTCAATGGTTGGAAAACTATTTGTCCAAGTTTGAAGGAGCTGTGATTGTTATTTCGCACGACAGACTTTTCTTAGATAACGTTACGAATAGAACGTGGGACATTGCTCTCGGTAAATTGCTCGACTTCCCTTATTCTTATTCGCGTTATAAAGAGCAAAGGGCAGAAGATTTGGAACGATTGGCTGATGCGAAAAAGCAACAGGATAAAGATATCAAGCATACACAGGAGCTAATTGATAAATTTCGCGCAAAGAAGAATAAAGCTGCTTTTGCCCAGTCGTTGATAAAAAAATTAGAGCGTACCGAGCGAATTGAAGTGGAATCTGATGCGATTGCGCGTTTGAATATTTATTTTCCTTTGAGCGTTCAGCCAGGAAAATTAGTTCTGGAAATGGAACATGTTGGGAAAACCTACGGTGATAAAACCCTGTTTCAAGACATTTCTATTTCTGTTGGACGTGGAGAAAAAATTGCTTTGTTAGGACCAAACGGAGTGGGTAAATCAACATTGTTCAAGTGTTTGATGAACGAAATTGAGTTCGATGGACAAGTGAATCATGGTCATCAGGTGAAAGTAACATACTTTGCTCAAGATCAGGCTGAACGTTTGGATAAGAATAAAACTGTTTTGGAGACCGTTGATGATGTTGCAGTAGGTGATATTAGAAAGGATTTACGTTCTATTCTGGGAGCGTTCTTGTTTTCCGGAGAAGATGCAGATAAGAAAGTGGCGGTGCTTTCCGGTGGGGAGAGAACAAGATTAGCTTTGTGTCAGTTGTTATTGAGCCCGTCGAACGTTCTAATCCTTGATGAGCCAACAAATCACCTGGATATTCAGAGTAAGCAGGTATTGAAGAAAGCACTACAGAAATATGAAGGAACGTTCCTAATTGTTTCCCACGATAGAGAGTTTTTAGATGGACTGACAAATAGAATTTGGGATATCGAGAACAAAACCTTGAAAATTCATCATTTTGGTGTTTACGATTATTTACAGCGTAAATTGGGAACGTCACCAAATGAAACGGAGAAATCGAAGGTAACTGAAAAGATCAGCGAGCGGCCTGCACTGAGCGGAGTCGAAGTGAGTCGAGATGACAATAGTAAAATCTCGAACGAAGAACGAAAGGAACAGAAAAAACAACGAAATAAATTGCAGAATCAGGTAAAAACGCTTGAGGAAAAGATCAAAAGTTTGGAAGTGGAAACAAAAAAACTTGAAGCAGATCTTTCAGAGGCGGATTTTACCGATATGGAAAAAACAGGTCCAATTCTAAAGGCTTTTGAGGAGGCTAAAAGCAAATTGGATTATTATACGGAATGTTGGATGCAAAGTTCAGAAGAACTTGAACAATTGATCGAATTATGATAAAGGGATTAATCTCAAAAATGAGAACGGAATTTGGAAGTCCGATTCAATATACATTGGAATTAGAACAATCCATTCCTATGAATCAGTTCATTGGAAAGTCGATTCGTTTAACACATACGGGAGTGATTCTGTGTGAGAATTGTGGTAAAAGAACCAAGACCTCATTCGGACAAGGTTTTTGTTTCAACTGTTTTCAAACTGCTCCTCAGGCCTCTCCGTGTATTATCAATCCTGAATTGTGTCGGGCGCATTTGGGCGAAGGTCGAGACGTGGAATGGGAACAACTGAATCACAACCAGCCGCACGTGGTTTATTTGGCCTCAACGGATACGGTGAAGGTTGGAGTAACGAGAACGAGTCATTTGTTTACCCGCTGGATGGATCAGGGAGCTCATCAAACCATTATTCTTGCCGAAACAGCGAATCGTTTTGAAGCCGGACAAATTGAAAAGGCATTAAAAGCGGAGATGAATGATAAAACCAATTGGCAGCGAATGCTCAAAAATGAAATTGATGAATCCATTGATTTGATTGAAGAAAAAGGTAGAGTGGAAGACATGCTGCCTTTCGATTTACGCGATTTCGTAAGCGACAGAGACGATGTCATCCGCTTTGAGTATCCCGTTCTTTCCTTTCCTGATAAAGTGAAAAGTGTTGGTTTTGATAAAACTCCCGTTGTTGAAGGAACATTGAAAGGAATTAAGGGACAATACTTGATTTTTGAAGATAATTCAGTGATCAATATCCGTAAGCACACGAGCTACGAAGTCATTTTTGAAGCGCTGTAAGAGAGAAAAACGGAAAGCCAAAAGAGGAAAGAATGTGCTAGGAGTAATTTTACTTAAAGCGTTGATTGGTCCTTTGTCCTTTCTCCTTTCTCTTTCGTCTATTAGATGTTAAAAAATCTCCCGTTAATTTCTGCTAAAACAGTGCTGAATTCGCATAATCCTACTACTTTTAAAACTCAAATAGAAAAAACAATTACCCATGTTTGATAAAAACGAATTTCACAAATACGCAACAAAGCATGCCGGAATTTCTAGTATGCACTTGGATAGCTACATAGAGTCTTCTTTAACTCCATACATCATTGAAGAACGTCATTTGAATATGACTCAAATGGACGTTTTTTCACGCTTGATGATGGACAGAATTTTATTCCTTGGAACTGGAATTAATGATCAGGTTGCTAACATTATCAATGCTCAATTGTTGTTCTTGGAATCAGTTGATGCTAAAAAGGACATTCAAATTTACTTGAATTCTCCAGGAGGATCGGTTTACGCTGGTTTGGGAATTTATGATACCATGCAATACATTAAGCCAGATGTAGCAACAATCTGTACAGGAATGGCAGCTTCTATGGGAGCGGTGTTGATGTGTGCAGGTGCTGAAGGAAAAAGAACAGCATTGAAGCATGCTCGTGTAATGATTCACCAACCGCTTGGTGGTGCACAAGGACAAGCTTCTGATATCGAAATTACAGCTCGCGAAATTCAAAAATTGAAGAAAGAATTGTACGATATTATTGCGCATCACTCAAAACAGACTTACGAAAAAGTTTGGGAAGATTCAGATCGCGATTACTGGATGACTGCCGAAGAAGCAAAAGCTTACGGAATGGTTGACGAAGTCTTGACTCGCAACCCGAAATAGTCTACATTTGCAAAAACTATTAAGAAGTCATCCTAATTTATGTTAGGGTGACTTTTTTGTCGAAAGAAACTACATACATGTCAAAGAGAGAAACATCATGCTCATTCTGTGGTCGTCCACGTAACCAGGTTGGTTTGCTAATTGCAGGTCTTTCTGGTCACATTTGTGATAATTGCATTGTACAAGCCCGTTCAATTGTTGACGAAGAAATTACGTCCAAAACTTCAGAATCCGCCCCGGTAAACATCCTGAAGCCTATTGAAATTAAAGAGAAATTAGATGAATATGTAATTGGTCAGGAAGATGCTAAAAAAGTACTTGCCGTTGCCGTTTACAATCATTACAAACGTTTAAATCAAACCAAGATCGACGATATCGAAATCGAGAAGTCGAATGTAATTATGGTTGGTAGAACAGGAACCGGAAAGACACTTTTGGCAAAAACCATTGCTAAAATGCTGAATGTTCCTTTTTGCGTTGCAGATGCTACGGTTCTCACTGAAGCAGGTTACGTTGGTGAAGATGTGGAAAGCATTCTTTCACGTTTGCTTCAGGCAGCAGATTACAATGCTCAGGCAGCTCAACACGGAATCGTTTTTATTGATGAGATTGATAAAATTGCACGTAAAAGTGATAATCCATCAATAACAAGAGATGTTTCCGGAGAAGGTGTTCAGCAAGCATTGTTAAAGTTGTTAGAAGGCGCTTCTGTAAATGTTCCGCCTCAGGGAGGAAGAAAACATCCGGAGCAGAAAATGATCACGATCGATACGAAAAACATCCTTTTCATTTGTGGAGGAGCGTTTGACGGAATCGAGAAAATTATTGCTCGTCGTGTAAATACACAAACTATTGGTTTCGGTCAGGCAGAATCTGTTCGAATTGATGGAGATAACTTCTTGAAATACATCAATCCAACGGATATCAAAACGTTTGGATTAATTCCCGAATTGATTGGTCGTTTCCCGGTATTAACGTACTTGGAACCATTGGAAGCTAAGAGCTTGAAACGAATTCTTACTGAGCCGAAAAATGCGTTGATTAAGCAATATGCTCGCTTGTTCGAAATTGATGGTATCCGTTTGACATTCGATGCTGAAGTACTTGACTTCATTGTTGAAAAAGCGATGGAATTCAAATTGGGAGCTCGTGGATTGCGTTCTATCTGTGAAGCAATTCTTACCGATGCAATGTATGATTTACCATCCAAGAAAGAGAAGGAATACCGTGTCGAAATTGAATACGCAAAAAATCAGTTTTCAAAAAGCAAAATCGCTCGATTGAAAGTAGCTTAGAAAGTCAAAAGTTAAAAATCAAAATAGTGAATCCCTCTTCTAATCGGTTGAGGGATTTTTTGTCTGTAGTCTGTCAGTTCGAGTGATTTTCGGAATGTAATGGAGAAAAATGTATCGAGAACGACGGACTAATGAATTTTAAAAGAACAATACTTGATCACAGCGCCTTTGGCTGTAAACAGTTGCTCGTAGTGTGTTTTGATGTGAAGAATATCCCTGATTTTTGGGTCTAACTCAGCCGGAATACTGTGATATAAATCATGTCTTAACTCTACAACCGTGTATTTGTGTTCTTCAATCTGCTCTAAAGTTGATTCGAACAAAAGATCTGAATCTGTTTTCATGTGAACCAATCCACCGTTTTTTAGAATGCGCTGATAACGTTCTACGAAAAGTCGTGAACTCAAACGTTTTCTTGGTTT
This sequence comes from uncultured Fluviicola sp., assembly GCA_965650275.1. Lineage (GTDB taxonomy): Bacteria > Bacteroidota > Bacteroidia > Flavobacteriales_D > Crocinitomicaceae > Fluviicola. The sequence continues at coordinate 59,592 of CBFGNV010000008.1, forward strand.
TTCTTTCTGTGGATCAGAAAAGGTTAACCAAATTTCATCGACTTCATTTTCTGCAAAATACTGCTCAATAAAATCAACCTTTGCACGTAAAAAAGCAACATTGTTCATTCCTGCATCCAGCGCTTCTTTAGCACCAATGAACATTCGTGAACCTTTGATGTCTACTCCTATGAAATTGCGCTCAGGATAATGTTTGGCCAAACCAACAGAGTATTCGCCCTTTCCACAGCCCAATTCCAAAACAATAGGATGATCATTTTTGAAAAAATCACTTCTCCATTTTCCTTTTAAAGGGAAATCTTGCGCCGGATTCGGCTCCAACGTGGGTTCGAAAACATTTGGAAATGTCTTCATTTCTGCGAATCTCTTGAGCTTGTTTTTTGCCATATTGGGTGCAAAAATAGGGATTATTTAAGTTTGTTTTTTACTGTGTAATTATCTGGCTTTTGAGTAATTTTATTGCAAAATACACAACATGTCAAAACACCATCATCACGCACTTTCGTTCGCGGGATTGATTATCACAGTAGGAATCATTTTTGGAGATATCGGTACGTCTCCACTTTACGTTCTAAAAGCCTTAACAAACAATAGAGAAATTTCAGAGAGGTTGATTCTTGGAGGATTATCCTGTGTGTTTTGGACCTTAACACTGCAAACCACGATCAAGTATGTCATTATTACGCTTAGGGCTGATAACCGGGGTGAAGGTGGTATTTTTTCACTTTACACACTTGTCCGACGAAAGCATAAATGGCTTATTATTCCTGCAATGATTGGTGGTGCGGCGCTTTTAGCGGATGGAATTATTACTCCTCCCATTTCTGTTTCATCGGCTGTGGAGGGACTTAAATACTTTAATCCACATATCAATACCATTCCCATTGTAATTGGAATTTTGGTCGGAATTTTCGTCATACAGCAATTCGGAACAAAGTTCGTTGGAAGAGCTTTTGGCCCTGTAATGGTGGTTTGGTTTTTAATGCTTGGTACACTTGGTGTTTATGCTTTGAGTGCAGATTGGTCGGTTTTGAAAGCCTTAAATCCCGTTTATGCATTCGATTTATTGGTTAAATATCCCCAAGGATTTTGGTTACTAGGTGCAATTTTCCTTTGTACCACCGGAGCAGAAGCACTTTATTCTGATCTGGGACACTGTGGTAAAGAAAATATTCGTGTGAGTTGGATTTTTGTAAAATGTATGTTGATTCTGAACTACTTCGGACAAGGAGCGTTTTTATTAGGTGAGTCTGCAAAATCCATTGCATCAGGAAATAAATTAATATTAGCTGCGAATGACAATCCGTTTTACCTGATTGTTCCGAAAGATTTCATGCTCGTTGCTATTATTATTGCAACTGCGGCAGCAATTGTCGCATCTCAAGCCCTTATATCAGGTTCGTTTACGCTTATCAATGAAGCCATTCGCTTGAATTTGTGGCCACGTGTTAAGATCAATTTCCCTTCTGATATTAAGGGACAGTTATACATTCCTTCCGTGAATTGGTTTTTACTTCTAGGATGTATTGGTGTTGTTTTCTTGTTTAAGAAATCAGAGAATATGGAAGCCGCCTATGGTTTGTCAATCGTGCTCTGTATGATTTCTACCTCAATATTGCTCATCTTCTATATGGCAAGAAAGCACTGGAACCCTATCCTGAGATACAGTATGATCATTGTCTTTTTCATTATTGAAATGGCCTTTTTGGTGGCTCAGGTTGAGAAGTTCCCACATGGAGGTTTTGTGACGCTGATTATTGCCTCCAGCTTGATTATGATGATGTATGTCATTTATAAAAGCAAGATCATTCGTACAAGCTATTTGGAATTCGTGAAAATCAAAAATTTCCTTCCGGTTTTACGTAAACTTTCAGTTGATGATCAGATTCCGACTTATGCAACGCATTTGGTTTATTTGACAAGCGCTGAACGACCAGATGAAGTGGAATCGAAAGTGTTTTATTCCATAATGGAACAACAGCCGAAACGCGCGGAACGCTATTGGTTCGTACATGTTTTGACTGCTGATGAGCCTTATACAAAGGAGTATAAAGTGACAATGCACGATAAGGAAGATTTGATCAGAATAGACTTTAAGCTAGGTTTCAGAATTCAACCGAAACTGGACACCATGTTCAAACAAGTAGTTGAAGAGCTGGTTCAAAATGGAGAAATAGAAATTAAATCTCGTTACGCTTGTGAGTACCATCACAGTGATCATATCGGTGATTTCAAGTTCATAGTGATTCGTAAGTTCTTATCCAATGAGAACGAATTGCCTTGGTTCCATAAAGTGATTTTGAATGCTTATTTCTTTATCAAAGGATTGAGTTTGTCTGAAAAAAATGAGTTTGGTTTAGATCCAAGTTCGTTCATTGAAGAGAAGTTTCCATATGTCATTTCCAAGGCTGCTCCAATGGAGATGAAACGCATAGAGTAAGAAGCATGAATTTATCCGAAGTTCGAAATCAACGAATTTTGTTTACTTGTCTCAATTGGGGTAGTGGACATGTTGCTCGTTCTATCGGATTGCTTCGTTTGTTGTCATCACAGGACAACACCATTTTCGTTTACTGCTCGGAAAGCCAGAAAGCTATTTTTGAGTTTTATGATCTTTCTGTAACTTATTTGGTTGGTGAGAAGTTTGAGTTCAAATTTAAAGGCGATAGCAACTTCTCGAAAGAAATGTTACGCAACGGATTCTCATTTCGGAAATCTATCAAAGAAGAGGGAGTTTTCGCTGAAGAGTTGGTGAAAAAGAATGAAATCTCCTTAGTACTTTCAGATCATTGTTACGGATTTCGCTCCAGAAATGTGAAATCCATTTTCATTACCCATCAGGTTCAACTTCCTCCAAAATCGGGATTTATAGCACAACGTGTCCATAAGAAATGGATGAAAGGATTTGATTGGATTTGGATCATGGACAATGAACAGAATCGATTGGCTGGAGTTCTAAGCTCACCGATTGAAAATTCAACTTACATCGGTTGGTTTTCACGCTTTTCTGGATCAGAAATTACTTGTAAGAAGGATAAGATTGTTGTTGTTGTCAGTGGGCCAGAACCTTATGCTGAACAATTGTTCAACTGGGTTTTATTACAGCCCCGAAATCAAGAAGTGACTATTACTATTATTTCTCCTAAAGTTTATTCACCTGTCCCTGAAAATGTCAAAGTAATTTCAGATTGGAAACAAGCAGATAAAGAAATTCTTTCTGCTGAAACCATCATTTCGAGAAATGGCTATTCCACCTTAATGGATTTGAAATTCCTAAAAAAAGAAACCATTCTTATTCCAACTCCCGGACAATTAGAACAGGAGTATTTGCATCATTTTCTTTCGGGCTCCATTTCAGCATAGTAACTGAATTTATTCAAATTCGCGTTGTTAAGTTTGATTTTATACGTGTTCTTTTTCTTTTTGTACCTGAAATTGAGGTTGTCAAGATCAGCGATATAAACCTTGTCTTTTCGTCGGATAGCTACCAAGTTACCTTCCAATGGTTTTTTTGAAACCAATGACCCTTCAGGCAGATTTTCCACTATTGGTAAATAATCTTCCACTTCCATAATGAAATAGCCGATGTTTTCCACCTTTGCTTTTTTCTTGTATTTAAAAATTATCGTGGTATCTGAAAAGCGGAATGTTTTGTAAGCTGATAACGGAATACGGTAAGTATGGTAAACGTTGTACGTTTGAAAGTTGCTGTCCACTTCGGTCTCAAAAGGGGCCAACGGAGAGTTTAGAAAGTAATAGTCATTTTTTATTTTTCCAATACTGACTGTGGTTGCTGTAGTAGAAACGCTACCATTGATTGGAATGGAATCGAACGAGGATTGAATAATCACTTTTTTTCCATTAAGGACTTTTGACTTTAAAGGTTGGAATACCTTAGGGTAAATAATTTTGCTGTCCTTTTCTTCTTTATTCCAACACCACCAAGGTTTATCGAGATTGATCATAACATCACAGGCAGAAAAGCGGTAAACTTTCTGAACGGAATCATAAAACGGCATTCCGTCAGTTTGTCTCCACACAAATCCATTTTTGTAAATGACCTTTTCCCAAATGCGCATATCAGGATCGTATTTTTCAGCTGGAATGGTGTAGTTGATGCATTTGGTATTGGGAACAGTATCGTTGTTACATGGAATGAAATCCAGTTTCATGGTTCCAGCTGTTATTAATCTTCCGCCAAACTCGTTTTCGAATAGAATGTTGTCCTTTTCCCCTTCGTCCTGAGAATAATAACTCTTCAGTTTCGGACGGGAAGCACAAACACCGCAGGGCTCAAAGTAATCGAGAGGTAAATCAACATTTTCTCTTCCTTTTGAAATTAGAATACGATCGTCGACCAGAGGAACAACATAAATATCCACTCTTCGGTACAAAGCCATATTGTCTGTGTTATTTCCATTCTCGGATTCACCCAGATTCTTTTCACTGAACCGTAGTTTTTGATTTGTTTTAGTATTGATATAGTTTCTAACCGTTTCGTTTCTGGTCGCGGATAATTTCAGATTATATTCAATACTGGCTGAACTGTCGGCAAACGCATAAAGTTCAATTAAATAAGATTGCTGGTTCAGAACTTTCACCAAACTATCAAGCGTATTGATGGACTTGCCAGTGAGCTCAGATTTATTTGCGTCGAAATACACGCTTGTTTTGGAGCAATATTCTTGTGAAAAGCCTTGAAAGGATAATGTAATGAAGGTGGAAATGATGATAGGTAATCTCATAATTAGAAGTAGTTTCTTTTACAACGTACTTAAGTTAGACTTTATTATTTACTCTGTTTGCAATTCATGTTCTTCAGAATGCGTTTCGTGAGTTTTGGATAAGTTGATTGAGGTCAATGTAAAATTGACTCTTCGTCATCAAAAACTACTTAATCTGAATTCCTCTAGACGAAATCAATGAACTGGAACTTCCTTTGAAGCGATCCAATGAGAAAATGAAGGTTGAACCAACCCCAACTGTACTTCGAACGGAAATACTTTGGTTGTGCGAATCCAGAATGTGTTTTACGATGGATAAACCAAGTCCGGAACCACCTTCGTTTCTGTTTCGGCTTTTTTCCACGCGGTAAAAACGTTCGAACAATCGTGGGAAATGTTGAGGATCGATTCCAGGACCGTTATCCGAAATTTCAATGGTGATCAAATCATCAACCGGGAAAATACGAATCACCGTTTCACCACCTTCTTTACCGTAGGAAATTGAATTGGAAAGAATATTGGTGAAAACCTGCGCGATTTTTCCTCTGTCGGCCGCCACCATAATTTCTTTGGCACTTTCTTTTGAAAAACGAATCAGAATTCCTTTTTCTTCGGCTTTCAATTCCAGACTTTCCATCACTTCCTTGGCCAATTCACGAACATCGAACGGACGTAATTCTGTGCGAAGGTCGTTTACTTCCAGTTTGGTAAGCGTGTCCAGATCTTCCAGAATGTGGGTCATTCTATCAATAGCTTTAGAAGCGCGTTCAAGAAAAACACGATTCACTTTATCGTCTTCCAAACCGCCTTCCAACAGGGTAAGAACGTAACCCTGAATAGAGAAAACAGGCGTTTTCAATTCATGTGCAAGGTTTCCAAGAAACTCCCTACGGAATTTATCCTGCTCCTTTAATGCTGTAATTTCAATGTGCTTTTCGTCGGCCCATTCCTTAGTTGCCACTTGTGCGTCACCAATCGGGTCTTTTCTCATCGACATCTCAAAAGGTTCTTCCATGTTCATTTTTCCTTTTCGGATGGAACGGTAAAGAACACTTAAGCGTTCATGTAAAAATTGTCGAACTAAAACGAAGAAGATAAAGAAGGTGAAGATCATCACCAACAGTGGAACGTAAGCAAATATTTCTGCTGAAAATGGAATAAAAAGGCGCAATAAACTAAGGATGCCCAATGTCAGAATTCCGACGATTGAGCTTCCTATAAGAACTAAGCCTAATGGTTGAATGTTTTTCACTTTTCTGAAAAGGTATATCCTACTCCTTTAATAGTACGAATATACGATTCTCCCAACTTCTCTCGCAATTTTCTGATGTGAACATCGATGGTTCTTTCACCAACAATTGTTTCGTCACCCCAAACCGTAGATAGAATTTGTTCGCGTGTGAAAACTTTACCCGGACGAGATGCCAAAAGTTCCAATAACTCGAATTCTTTCTTTGGAAGTTGTAATTCTGCGTCTTCAGTATAAACCAGGAATTTCTCACGATTAACAACTAAAGATGAGGTTGTGATTTCCTTTGGAGCACCATTTGTTCTACCTGCTCTTCTCAATAAAGCTTCCACCTTTGAAATCAATAAACGTGGACGAATTGGTTTGGTGATATAATCATCAGCTCCAGCTTCGAAACCAGCTACCTGAGAATAATCTTCAGCTCTGGAAGTTAAGAAGGCAATCAGCGGTGAATCCAATTGTAGTTGTTGTCGAATGTTCTGACAAGCTTCAATTCCGTCCATTCTTGGCATCATTACATCCATAAGAATCAAATCCGGAGATAATTTTTGTGCCATTTCCACACCCTCAAGTCCATCCTTTGCGGTAAAAACTTTGTATCCCTCTTTCTCTAAATTGTATTGTAGAAATTCAACGATATCTGGTTCGTCGTCTACCAATAGAATTGTTTGCACTTTGCTTGTTTGCATCCTGTGTTTTGTTTACAGTGCAAAAGTATTGGAGCCACTTTCCTTTAAGTTTAGAGCGTAGTTATGTTAAGGTTAATAAAAACAGGGCAGTGTTATGGAATTATTAATAAGTCAAAGGTTAACAGTGTAAAGTCAAAAAGAAACATGGTCACTGAGCGCCTGCCTGATCGGCAGACAGGGAGTCGAGATGTTATGTTTTCCGCTTCTGTTTTTTTGCAGCCGGGAACAAAATGTTGTTCAGAATTAATCGATAACCAGGCGAATTTGGGTGAAGATTCAGGTCTGTTGGTGGATCTCCAACCAAATGCTGATAATCCTCAGGATCGTGACCACCGTAAAAACTCCAGGTTCCTTGACCTAGCTCTCCATGAATATAACGAGCAGTTCCAAATTGTTTTGATTCTCCTAAAACCAGAACATTTGATTTGATCAGTTCTTTTCTGAAATCTGTAGTTTGTCCCATGAAGCCGTTGATTTCCTGTGTGTGACATTGCGTCAACATAGTTGGAACAACATCCCATTTTGCGGAAAAATCGAATAAGGTGAATTTGTCAAGATTTTCTGGTACCCTGTGTAAATCGGTCCCATCGATATTGGAGTACTCGTAAACAAGTGGATCTTGTACCAATTGGAAATCCTGGAAGGCAAAGGTTTCTCCGAATCTCAGTTTATTCTGACAATTGGGGTCGCGCGAATCATGGTCATAGATGCTTTCACAAATGTCCGTCTCCTGGGCGGCGAGTGCAATGTCATAACTGTCGGTTCCGGAACACATAGTAAACAGGAAACCACCGCCAATTACAAAGTTTTTTATGTTTTGAGCAACTGCTAATTTCAATTCTGAAACCTTAGCAAATCCGAGTTCTGCAGCATCTTCTTCAGCATCAGCAACCTGATCGCGGTACCACTTTTCGTTGTGGAATTTGTTGTAGAATTTTCCGTATTGACCCGTAAAGTCTTCGTGGTGCAAGTGCAGCCAATCGTATTTTGGCAGAATGCCTGTTACAATTGCTGAGTCGTAGATCTTATCGTATGGAATTTCGGCGTACTCTAAAACCATTGTTACCGCATCATCCCATGGAAGAGAGCTGCTTGGTGTATAAACGGCAATTTTCGGTGCTTTTTCCAGTTGAACAATCTCCATATTCACTTCCGGATTTGCAATTTCAGTTCGAATGGCGTTTACTTGTCCATCAGCTACAATCTCATAACTAACACCTCGAATGATAAGTTCTTCTTCAATAGCTTGTAAATGCGGAAATAGAAACGAGCCACCGCGGTAATTCAGAAGCCATTCCATCGTTACGTCGTTGCCCAAAACCCAATAAGAAATTCCGTAAGCTTTAAGGTGATTGGTTTGTTTTTCATCCATTGGAACCAGAATAGAAGAAGCCTTCACAGCAGTTCCCATGAACAAGAAAATAGATAGTATAAGGAGTTTGAAATTTTTCATCTTGTCTAAAGTAATGAAACCAAGGTTAATTCTAAATTCCAAAAGTCAAAATTGTAAAAGAATTAAGGCAATTTTAACGAATTCACCAAATGGTGACTGAGCGGAGTCGAAGGCGCCTCATTGCATTTAACATTTACAATTTTTGAATTTAGAATTATCTAAAACGGTGCATCCGAATGCTCGTTAAAATCAATTCCTTTGTCACTTAGGTTGTCCATTGAACTACGAATAGTTGTGGTTGCCGGTGTGTCGAAAGAGCTGTTTCTCGTCATTCCGTTTCCTAAACTCGTTGGATTGAAATCATCTCCATATTGAGAATCTTCCAGGTTTTCGAAACGTGCGAACTGACCAACAAAGCGCATACGAACCGATTCCAAAGAACCATTTCGGTGTTTTGCAATAATTACTTCTCCAATTCCAGCATTCGAAGAACCATCTTCAGCTTCCATTAAACCGTAATATTCTGGTCGATATAAGAAACTTACGATATCGGCATCTTGCTCGATCGCACCAGATTCACGAAGATCGGAAAGTACCGGACGCTTGTCGCCACCACGTGTTTCTACGGAACGTGAAAGCTGTGAAAGTGCAATAATTGGAATGTTCAACTCTTTTGCGATTTCCTTAATGGAACGCGAAATGGTGGAGATTTCCTGCTCACGGTTACCATTTTTACTGCTTCCCGCCGACATCAACTGCAAGTAATCGATGATTACCATTTGGATATCGTACTGCATCTTCAAACGTCGACATTTTGCTCTTAAGTCGAAAACACTGATTCCCGGAGTATCGTCGATGAAAATAGGCGCTTTTGCCAATTTCTCAACGCGTGAGTGTAATTGGTGGAACTCATGTTCAGCCAATTGACCTTTTCTCAGTTTTTCAGCAGAAATTCTACTTTCAGAGGCAATCAAACGTTTTACAAGTTGAACCGCCGACATCTCAAGAGAGAAAACGGCAACTCCCATATTAAAATCTACAGCAGTATTTCGCGCCATTGAAAGTACGAATGCTGTTTTTCCCATTGCGGGACGAGCTGCAATTACAATCATATCAGAACGCTGCCAGCCCGAAGTGACTTCATCCAGTTTTCTGAAACCAGTTGGAACACCAGAAAGTCCGTCACTGTTTTTAGCAGCAGCTTCAATTTCCCGTATAGCCTCAGTTACAGTTGAACTCATAGTGCTGATCGACTTCTTCATATTGTTTTCAGCAATTCCGAACAATTTTTCTTCGGCACTATTCAACAAGTCGAATACGTCTGTCGTTTCGTCGTAAGCATCTTTCAATGTTTCGGCACACATGCGAATAATTTCGCGCTGAATGTATTTTTGAGCAATGATGCGGGCATGATATTCAATGTGCGCTGATGATGCTACGCGTTGAGTAAGTGAAGAAATGTAAACCACATTTCCTGCAGCTTCCAATTCGCCCTTTTCCTTTAATCGCTGTGTTACTGTAAGTAAGTCGATTGGATTCGAGGTTCCGAAAAGATCTCGGATTGCCGCGAAAATATATTGGTGTTTCGGATCGTAAAACGATTCCGCTGCAAGAATATCAATGGTATCAGTAACAGCATGTTTGTCGAGCATCATTGCACCAAGTACCGCTTGTTCTAAGTCTATCGCCTGAGGCGGGACTTTTCCCATCTCTGTAGCTAAAGGTAAAATGGTGTTTTTTGTTCGAGCTGCAACGCGTCGATTCGGAGTATTTTCTTCCATGATTAAGCAAAGATAGCGAAAGCCTATCCGCTTTTGAAACTCTTTCTTTGAATTAAGTTACAACGAATTCGCTAACACGAAATGAACAGAGTTTTGAACGATGTTTTGAATCAATGAATACCTTTGCCGAAAAAGAAAGTATGAGCTCGTGTTTTGATAAGGAATTCAGACAGATTAATTGGTCTAAGTTGCCCGAAGGTGTTGATGATTTTGAAAATTGCGAGTTCAAATCGTGTGATTTTTCCAATGCCAATTTTTCACGATTTCGCTTCACTGATTGCACCTTTTCCGATTGTAACCTGAGTATGATGAAGGTGGGTTCAACTTCTATGCAATCGGTTCTTTTTCGCGAATGCAAGATGCTCGGAATTCATTTTGATGCATTGAATTCTTTTGGAATCATCATTGGTTTCGAGAATTGCACATTGAATCACAGTACTTTCTATCAGCTGAACTTAAAGAAGTCACCCTTTAATAATTGCGAATTAAAGGAGTGTGATTTTTCCGAATGTGATTTGTCGGGAGCGACTTTTTCCGGATCTGATTTGACAGATACGAAGTTTGACCGAACAAACCTGGAAGCTGTTGATTTTTCAAACGCAGTGAATTTTGTGATCTCACCAGCGAAAAATAAGTTGAAAGGAGCAAAGTTCTCGAAAGAAGGTTTAGCTGGTTTGTTGGTTGAATTTGGAATCAAGATTCTTGATTAGAATTCAATTTTGTACTCATTGTATTCTTTCATTGATTGAATTTTTCAAAAAAAGGTGTCCAAACGAATTTGAACACCCTTTACCACTTCACCGTTGTTAAACTTAATACTTAAAAACGGAATCCAACTGTAAGTTGTAGCCATTGATTACGGTAACGTGGACTATCGGAGGTTCCATCACCGTTATTGGTCTGGAAATCCCAGCCAACTCGAGGTGCAATAACAAAGTGATTAACGTTGATATCCGCCCCGAAAATAGCACCTAAAGTATTTTTTCGGAGGTTAGAGTTGTTGAACTCATCGTATTCCGATTCTGTAAAAGTTCCATAATTCCAAACGTCGCTTTGACTTGTTAAGTAAGAGTAAGTTGGACCACCTACAAAAGTGATATATTCAACTGGTTTGAACTGGATCAGGATAGGAACATCAATGTAATTCGATGTTCGTGTAAATGAATAATCTGTTCCAAATGCACGTCCATAGGCCTGAAAACCTTTTTGAGAGTAGATGATCTCTGGTTGAATCCCTAAATATTTTCCCACCGGAATAGACATAAAAGCACCAGCTGCAAAACCGTTTTTTGAGTCTGCCTGAAATTCCTGACCTTGTTCGTCCCAAACGTTCGAGTTATTAATACCACCTTTAATACCGAATTGAAGTTGTTCACGATTGTCTTCTGTTTGTGCGTTCAAGTTCATCCCGAAGATTGAAACACTCGTGCAAAGCACTAATACTAATCTTTTCATGACGTTAAATTGTTTAAGTTCGAATGTCATGTTCGAAATACTGTACCTACAACCGGTTTCATCTTCTTAAGAAAAGTTAATCACCTGTGTTTTTAGTGTGTACAGAGGAGTGTTTTGAGGCGGGTTGACGTGCCAAAGACTTCATTCTTTTTCAAAATGAAAATCCCCTCATTCAAAATGAAATTAATCTTTCAAGTTGAATGAGGGGAGATCGATGTTTTTAATATTTTTCTCGCCTTAGTTCAGTTCCAGAGCAACCGGACAGTGGTCTGATCCAAAGATGTCGTTGTGTATAGTTGCAGATTTGATATGCGGAAGGAATGCCTCACTGGCTAAAAAGTAGTCAATCCGCCAGCCAACATTTTTCTCGCGTGCACCACCGCGGTAACTCCACCAGGAATACTTGACTTCGTCACCATTTTTAGCGCGCCATGTATCAACCAATCCTGCTTTGATCAAATTGTCCATACCATCAATTTCCTGCTGCATGTACCCCGCTGATTTGTTGTAATTCGCTTTTGGTCGAGCCAAATCGATACTTGTATGTGCAACGTTTAAGTCGCCACAAACCAAAACAGGTTTCTTTGCCTCTAGTTTCTTAATGTATTTCAAGAAGTCAGCATCCCATGCCTGACGATAATCCAAGCGTAACAATTCACTTCCGGAGTTCGGGACATAAACAGTTACCAGATAGAAGTTTTCGTATTCGGCACAAATTACGCGACCTTCATTGTCGTGTTCAGCAATACCCATATCGTAGGTAACAGAAATTGGTTCTATTTTAGAAAGAATTGCAGTTCCCGAATAACCTTTTTTCTCAGCTTCGTTTACGTATACGAAAGGGTAATTCAAAGGAGCAACAGTTTCTTTTACCTGCTCAACGCTGGCTTTTGTTTCTTGCAAACAGATAACATCATAATTGTGTGTTTGCATATCCTTGATAAACGTTTTTCCGGCAATAGCACGCACTCCGTTTACATTAAAAGAAAGTAGTCTCATGTTCTTTGAATTTTGGATAAAAATAACGCTATGATTCATTTGAAAGGAATTTTTCAAGAATTTATTGTTTTTTGAAAAACACTTTTATATTTGTTCTACTAACGTATAAATTATTCACTATGAGAAAATTAGTTTTCTTTCTGGGGGGCATTGTGCTCCTTGCAACAGTTGCATGTTCAAAATCTGCGAATGTTAAAACCGAAAGGTCTGAAGCTGTTGAGTCATTTCAAAATTTAGAGAAAAGCACCGACCAGCGAATGGCATTTAGTTTATTAACGGTAAATGAAAAAGTAGATTTGGCAAAAGAGCATATCGATTTTTGTATTTCCTATTTCAATCTTACATCAACACAAGTAGGGATTTTGCAAAATGTGAAATCTAATTTAAGAGATATTTATTCTTCATCAGATCCTGAAAATGAACACGCGTTAATTGCTCTTGCTTTAGATATTCAGCAGTATTTTTCAAATTTATCTGATCGTGATGGTCAAATAATTTTTGATTCGATGGTTACAGATGAAGACGGAGTTAATGGAATTGCAACTCATAATCCGGATAAAATTGTTTCGTGTACATGTAGTTCGAAATCAAACTGGTGTTCATCATCACCTTATGGGCCAAGAATCACTTGTGATAAATCTGCATGTAATGATCAGACATCTTCTGGTTGTGGAACTTTGTGGGGATATGCCTGCAATGGTAAGTGTAATATCTTTGCATAAATGAATGTTTTTCGAGCAATCGGGTGGATAATATTGTCCACCCTCATTTTTTTTGTTTTGTTCATTGTTTTGCAATGGATTACTCATGAATTATTGCTGATTAATAGAATTACACATAACATTCTTGTTGTTGTTGTTGTTGGATTGGCTTCATATGCCTTACCGAAATATTATGGTGTTATCGGCTCCTCATTAGTCGCTCTTTTCTGGTTTTGTTTGATGATTTTTTCACATAATCTTTCTTATGAGCACATCACGATTTCTGTCATTATGTTACTTGGTGGTACTGCTGGGATGTTATTGAAAAAGAGAAGACACATTTTCTTTATAGCTTCAATTTTGGTTACTGTTGTCATTTTGGTTGCTGCTTATTTTAAGTATTCCACTATTGAGATTGTTTCAGTTTCTTCTGATGATAGATTATCAATTGATTTGGTTAACGAATCAAACGAGGAAGTGAAGAATATGTTTGGTGAGAAATTATTTCTATCAAGGGATAGTGTTTACCTGATTAATTTCTCATTTTACGCCTGCCTCCCGTGTAGAAAAAAGAAAAAGACAATGAAGGAACTTGAAGAAAAGTTTAAAAACAAGCCATTTCGACTCATTAATATTCATTCTTTCGAATCTAAAAAGATGTATCTGGATTATTATAAAGATGAACCTGAAACATATCATGATTCAGAACAACTACTTCAAAAGAAGTTCAAAATTAATGGAGCTCCGTTCGAGTTATTGTTTGATAAAAGTGGTTATGAAGTCCGTAGAATGGAAGGTTTTGACGCTGAATATAGCCAAGATTACCTGAATAAAACAATTAATGAAATATCAAAATTTTTAAAGAGATGAGATACCGTTTAGCTTTTTTTATTGCGTTCTTCCAACTAATATGCTCATGTAATGAGTCCTCTGAATCAACTAAGAAAAATATGGATTCAGTCGTAGTGTTACCATCAAAGCGTGATCTTGGAAAGGTTGAAAGTAGTGATTTAATTACTTTGAATTTTGAGATCATAAATAATTCAAATAAGGATATTAAAATCGTTTCAAAGGCAAAATCTTGTGGTTGCACAAATTTTGTTCTGCCTTCAGATAAGTTGAAAGCTAAATCTCACACAGTTGTAAATGTTGATTTTGATCCAACAAAAGTGAGTGGTGATTTTGAGAAATCTGTATTTTTCCGATTGGATAATGGAAAGATTTTGTTGTTTAAGTTTTCTGGTACTGTGGTTTAGTTGATAATATTAATCCGAAACAACCGCCTGAAATAAATCTCAAAAACGGGGTCCAAGTGCTCTACGTTATTGCCTTTAAAATCGATTAGATCTTGCTCTATAAGGATGAGAGGGTTTTTTACGACCGAGACCGATGTTCTCAGTTGGTATTTTTCGATAGCGGCCTTTGATGAAAATTGTTTTGCCTGAAAGCATTAATGCAATGATTAGGTTATCAGAAGTTTAATTTTTACTGGTTTTCAAAAATAATTTAGTTGAATATTTTGCGAGTGCAGTATACAAACAAAAAAAATGACTACCCGCTTGTTGCAGATAGCCATTCTTTATTCTATTATAAGAAACCTCTTAGTTGCCCAAAGATTCCATTCTAAATTCCAATTTTTTCTCTTTTCGGTAGTATTCACCAACAGAAATAAATCCTGGTTTTGCCGCTTGAATCCAGAAGTACCAAGAGTTGCTATTGATAGGAACACGTTTTGCTGAATCATCACCTTCGCGAACAGAGATAACACCAATCATAATATCATTTTTCTTGATATCACCTTTTTGCTCTCTACGGTTAGCATCAATGTAAACAATGTCGAACTGATCTTTAGCTTCATCTCTTGAAGTGAAAGAATAATCGAAGAAACCTAAAGATTTGATGTAGTAACCCATTGTTGAAGAACTCATAAATCCTCCACCTGGGACATTTACAGATGTTTTCTTCTTAGAAACGATATCAAAATCAACCATTTTCTTGTTTTGGTCAAGTTCAATTACAACCATGTTTCCAACGCGTACTTCAAAAGCTCCTGCGTTTGTAGATCCACCTAGTGCAGCAACCGCAACATTTGCAGCAATACCTCCGGCTGAAACTTGCTTACGGAATTGTTCTCCGATAAGGAAAATGTGTCCATTATCTGAAACTACGATGTCATGGAAGAAAATACTAAATGGTTTATCAGCTTCTTTTTTGTCTTCCTCATCCATGTTTTCCATCTTGAATTTGTCGATATCACCTTTCCACGCGTATTGTGTACTGGAAATTTCGTTTCCATTCAAATCCAATTCCATTGCGAAAATACCTTGACTTTTATCTTTCAAATAGTCGTCTTTAGGCTTAAAGTATTCACCAACAATGATAATCTTTTGTGTTTTTTCGTTGATAAACGATTTCAAGATTGATTTACGACCTGTTGCTTCAGTTCCTAATTGGAATTCTTTGATTTTCTTTCCAGTCTTTGTGTCAAGAACTAAACAAAACATATCGATTTCTTTCGTCATCATGTTTTTCTTCTTAGAAATTGTTGCCGTTAAGATGTTTTCAGAGACGTCAACAATCTCAGATGTTTCAATCAATGTTGAGTTTGGATCTGGTCCAAATGTCCAAAGTTCTTTGGCGTCATTATCATAAGCCACAATTTCGTATCCAAGTTTGTTGTTCTTTACGAAAGTGTTTCTAACGAAACCAGCGTTACCCATTGGGTAAATAGAAAGGTTCTCTGTCTGAGAAGTTGTGTTTTGTTCAATACGAGCTACTTCCCACTTGCTTAAATCATCTTTAGCAATGTTGCTTTTTCCCAATAAAGTTCCGCTTCTGTCATAAGAAACAAACTCCATTCCGGTTTTGTTGTTGTAGAACTGCATCATAAAAGAAGATCCGTTATAAACCACTTCTAATAGAACGCTTTTCTTTGATTTAACGATTTCAAAATTTCCAGATTCATTGTAGTTGTCATCGAAAATCGCGATTTCGTAAGCGTTATTTTCTTTGTCAACTTTCTCTTTCATGTAGAATACGTAGTAACCAACAATTTTGTTGTTCTCAATAATAGTTCCTGAGTTTGATGCGCTTCTTAGATTTAGTACGTTGGGTACGGTTGTTTGTGCAGTAAGTGTCCCAAAAGAAAGGGCAAGCGCTGCGATTAAGGTTTTTAGATTTCTCATTTATTTTATTTGATTTGTTTTACAAAAGTGTACCTTTTTACAGAGTACAAATATTCTTCTAGCTGTGATACGAACCAGCCGTATGGAGAGTCTTTCAATGCTGGGACGTATTGCGGCCAAATGAGTTTCAGGGTTTCTTCGTTATCTGCTTTTATCAAACCTATAATTCCTATGACTTGTTGTTCAGGTGTTAGATCCGGAGTTGAAAAGCTGATTTTCGGAACAATAGTGTTTGACATCGCGTAAAAATTGGCGCTGCTGCAGTTGGTCATAATATGGCAAAAACGATCGTAATCTTCTGGTTGTGCAAGGTTTTGCGACTCAATATATTTTCCAATAATATAACGTTCTTTCAAAAATCCTAATGTGATGAAACCAAGAGCTGTATTGGTCAGGTTCTGCTCGTCGAGATTGTAATTCTCCACTGCCATATATTGGTAGCGTGAAAGCTCTCCCAGTTGAAATGCGATTTTACTCATTTCCTGATAAAGCTTGGATCGCATTTCAGCAGTACTTAGTTTTATTTCAACATTCGCTAGGTTATAAGCTTTCTCCAGAGCAATGTAACGATCGTCTGAATACGGGTGACTAGCCAAATAAGAATCCCATTCGGTTTCTATTTTTTTACTGAAACCAAGCGAATTTTCTCTGGTATAATATTTTTCTTTGGCAGAAAACACTTCCTGAACCGGCGTTGGAAGCGCTGAGAAATCCATTTTTCCGGCTAATGCTTCGCTGTAGTAATTCATGATTTCAAATACCTTGATTCCCTGTGAGGCATCGAATCCAGCGGCAATAACATATTTCAACCCAAGTGAATCAGCGTCTAACTCATTTTGTCTTGATTGTTCCTTATCATTTAGAATCTTAGGAAGCATCAGGGTGTTTAAGGCCGTTGCCTGACCATATTCCTGTCTGGCTGCAATTCTCAATTCTTTTTGTATTGAATCGTTTGTTAGAAATTTTACGGTTTTTATTTGGTCTTTTTGGCTATGTTTCAGCGAATTATGAGCAATTTCATGGGCAATTACCGTCGCCAATTCATTTACGTTTCTGCATTCATATACCAGATTTGCGTTAATGAAGAGAATGTCTTCTCCCATTGTAAATGCATTGAATGCAGTTGATTTGTAGATGAATGCTTCTGTATGCTGAGGAATTTCTGGATTGGCAGAAAGAAGAGCTTTTACAACTGAATCTACCAGACTAGTCATGTAACAATCTTCTAAAACATATTTTTTGTCAAGAAGTATAGTTTCAGCTTTAATCTTTTGCGCATGTCGGTTTCTAAGTAACGCTTTTTGATCGTTCTCTAATACTTCTGAATCCGGAATAAATGGCTTGGATTCTTTTATACGTTCGCGTGCCATCTCCAAACGAAACTCCGTTTGAGAAAAGGCGATTACTGAAATAAGTGTAAAAACTAGACTTAGGGGCAGTTTCATTCGGTAATTTTACACGAAAATACTTCTTTTTTTTAATTGTGATTAATCCTGAACAATCTCCTGAAGTAAATCTCAAAAACAGGATCCAAAAGCTCAACGTTATTGCCTTGACTATCGATGAGGTCTTGCTCCATAAGGATGCGACGGTTTTTTACAACCAGGGCCGATGTTCCGAGTTGATATTTTTCGATCGTAGCTTTCGATGAAAGCTGTTTTTCTCCGTTCAAAATGGCTTTGATCAATTTTATCTGTGATTGATTCATCAATTCAATTTCACGTTGAAATAGGGGAGTATTCGACTGAATCACTTGCTCTATCGCGCTTTCAATGATTTGTTGCGTGCAGATGCTTTCTGTTCTCACCCAGGTGTAGTGCGACAATTGTTGTACATACCACGAGTGGTTTTTCATGCTGTCGCTGATCAGTTTAGCATTTTCTTTGTCAATAGATTTTCCTGTACGCTTGAATTGTTTCATGATGAATGTAATCCATTTCTCGGAGGCAATCTTCTGCAGAAACATCAAATCACCAAACTTGTAAAAGGCATTTGATGAATTACTGAAAATGTCGTTCATCATATGGCGCTTACTTCCGTAAATGCAGTAAGTCACTTGTTTTTGTCGCTGCCAAACTGCTCTTAGGCGTTTCTCCAGCTGATAGTTCGAATCGATATCCCGTAAATGCTGAAACTCATCTATACAAATGATATAACGTGTGCCTTTTTCCTGAGCAATGAGTTCTGGTAGGTTTAGTACCTCATCTTTGTGTTTTTCCAATTCTGAAAGATCGAATGTGATACTGAAATCGATGTGTGGATTGACGCCGAAGTTCAGTTTTGGTGTCAGTTTACGAAAGTATTTTTTTATCAGTTGTACCCATTCTTCCCATTTGTTGGAAGAAGTCGTGATAACGGAGCGAGCGAATAATTCGAGAAATTCCTGTTCATTACCCACTGAAAACATATCGAAGGAAACAATGAAAAGGTCGGAATTTTCTTTTTGAAGATCGAGAATTACTTTTTCAACTAGGGAAGATTTTCCCCAACGTCGTGGCGAGATCAACAAGGTGTTAATTCCTCCAACAAGGTTGCTTTTCAAGCGTAGTGCGTCTTCCTCGCGATTGGTGAAGGCAGTTGTGCTTACCGTCGACCCGAAATTGAATGGCATTATTCGATCTTTCATTCTCCGAATGTATGAAATTGAATCTAGCTTACCAAATGGTAACTTACTAGTTGGTAAGTTTATTTTTTATAGCTTACTTTTTGGTAAGTTACCATTTGGTAAGTTGAGTAATCGCAACACAAAACAAGATTTACGCTAAATTTGCAATCATGAAAAGTTTCGACCAGCAAACATTAGGCGATTTAGAGTTCAACCAAATACGGGAATGGCTTGTCTTGGGTGCAATTGGCGAAACAGCGAAGCAGCGACTTGACGAATTGCAACCTTCAAATGATTTTGATGCCATTGAGAAAGCTTTGCTCAGAACTGCCGAATTCAAGAATATTCGTGTAGAAGGAGAAAGTTTCCCGCGTTTGGAATTTGAAGAGCTTTTGGAGGAAATCAAATTACTTCCCATTCAGAATGCAGTTCTTCCGCAAGAAGGATTTATCAGAATTAGTCAGGCCTGCGATTTGGTGAATTCCATCTTACATTTCTTCGATAAGCGTTCACAGGATTATCCTGAACTTTTTGCCTTGCTCGATGAGGTTTCTTTCAATACAGAGATAATTGCATCGATTGAAAAGGTCTTTGATAAAAAAGGATTTATCCGAAACGATGCATCGCCCTATCTGGCTGAAATCCGACATAGCATTCATACGGTTCGCCAGCAAATTTCCCGCATTTTCGACAAAGAGATGCGCAAGTTTATAAAGGAAGGATTCTTAGGTGAAACCAGAGAAACGTTCATCAATGAACGTCGTGTTTTAACTGTTCTTTCCACTCACAAACGACAAGTTGGCGGATCGGTAATGGGTTCTTCCAAAACAGGAAGTTTGACCTTTATTGAACCAGCAGCAACAATTCCGTTAAATAACGAGTTGGAACTTTTATTGGACGACGAACGAAAAGAAATTTTCCGAATTCTACGCGTTCTGACTGCTGAAATTGCACACCATTTGCCTTTGATCGAAGCTTATCAGAAGTTGCTTACAGAAATCGATTTCATTAATGCAAAGACAAAGTTGGCGCTTGATCTTGATGCTGTTCTTCCGGGAATTGTTCGTGGAACAAGAATCGAATTGATTGATGCTTATCATCCCATACTTTGGAAGAATAATAAATCACTTGGTAAACCAACATTTCCGCAACATGTGATTTTGGAACCGCAAAGTAGAATGCTGGTGATTTCCGGACCAAATGCAGGAGGAAAGTCGATTACTTTAAAGACAATCGGACTTCTACAGCTCATGCTGCAAGCAGGACTACTCGTTCCTGTTCACGAGAACAGTAAAATGTGTTTCTTCCAGCAAGTGCTTACGGATATTGGTGACAATCAATCCATCGAAAATGAGCTGAGTACATATTCTTATCGCTTGAAACGAATGAAGCATTTTCTTCGTGTTTCGAACAGAAGAACCTTGCTTTTGCTGGATGAATTTGGAACTGGTTCTGACCCGGAATTGGGTGGAGCTTTAGCCGAAGTTTTCTTTGAAAATTTATACAACAGTGGTGCATTTGCTGTGATTACAACGCATTACGCCTCCATAAAACTGAAGGCAGATCAACTGAAACACGCATTGAACGGTTGTATGCTTTTCAATACCGAAACGTTGGAGCCAATGTATCGTTTCAGCATGGGACAACCCGGAAGTTCATTTACCTTCGAAGTTGCTCAAATCAACGGAATTCCAATGAAATTGATTGAGGAAGCGAAAGGAAAACTCGATAAGAATCGTGTGAAAATGGATCGCCTGCTCAGTGAACTGCAAAAGGAAAAAACTTATTTGGAACGTCTGACCAAAGAGCACATAGAAGCACAAGCTCTGGCAGATGAAGCGCGACAATACTATTTAGAGCGCAAAGATCATTTCGAAGCGCGGTTCAAGAATCAGCAGGAATTTATTGAGAAGAACAACCTTTATCTAAATGCCGGAAAAAAACTGAAATCATACATCGACCGATTCCAAACGCGTTCCAGAAAGAAGGATGCAAATAATCCCTTGATGGAAGAGGTGAAGAAGTATTTGTTCATCGAGAAATCGAAGATAGAAGAAGCGAAAAGGAAAACGGAACTGATGAAGAATCCGACTTCGGTTCCGCTTACACGCCGTAATAAAGATGCGGCTATTTCTGCAAAACTCGCAACTAAAGCGAATGAGTCTGATACAGCTGAACCAAAGGTTCCTAAGCCTAAAGCTAAAAAGCGCAAAACGCAGCAACCACAACAAGATCCGCTTCAGCAAGATAAAATTGTAGTTGGTTCAACAGTGAAACTGATTGAAACCAAACAATCGGGAACGGTTGAAGACATTACAGGAGCAATATTGACTGTAGCCTTCGGCTTTATACGCATGAAGGTGACACGCGATAAATTGATGTTCGTAAAATAACGTTACATTCCCAATAACGATTCAACCGCTTTCTTCAATTGTGCGTCTTCACCTTTCAACATCGTATTGTAATCATTCGCGATCTTGATATCCGGCTCACATTGATTGTTTTCGTAATACTTTCCGTCCATTGTCATTACACCAACTTGCGGAATTCCGAATACCAATGTGTGATCTTGTAATCCTTCCCACCAAACCGCAGTTCCAGTTCCTGGTACAGGCATTCCAACCAGTTTTCCAATTCCAAGAGTTTTGTAAACCATCGGGAACATGTGCGCATCCGAGTAGTTTCCTTCGTTCATGATAACAATCGAAGGTTTATTCCATTTGTTTGCCGGTTCAACACCAATTTGATTTTCTCTAGGCACAAAATTGATGTATTGTTTTCCGGAAAGGAAAGTCGCCAAATCATCGTGTAACCAACCACCACCGTTGAATCTTGTATCAACGATCAATGCTTGCTTGTTCACGTATTTACCCATTACCTGGTCGTAGAATTCTCGATAACTTCCATCATCCATTCCTTTCACGTGCATGTAACCTAGCTTTCCATTCGACAATTTATCTGTCATTTCCTGCATACGTTTTACCCAACGTAGATAGAGTAAATCACCCATTGCCCAAGGTGCAGCTGGTTTTACCGTTTCCTCCCAACGTTTCCCTGTTGCAGGATCGAAAAGGGAAAGTAAAGTATATTTACCTGCTTTTCTATTCAGGAATTTGTAATAGTTCGTATTCTCTTCAATTGTATTGTTATCAATTTTCTCAATGATAACACCAGCTTTTATTTTGGAAGTTGAAGAAACCAACGGACCTTTTGCAATTACTTCCTGAATTTTTAATCCTTTTCCAGCGTGTGTTTCATCGAAAAATGCTCCAAGATTTGCCGTCTCATCTGTATTTTGAAGATCTGGACGATAGAAACAGCCTGTGTGAGAAGCATTTAATTCCCCCAACATTTCACTGCACATTTCAGCAAAATCTCTGTTGTTGTTGATGTGCGGTAAAAACTTGGCATAAACTGTTTTGTAATAATCCCAGTCCACTCCCTGCATATTGCTTACATAGAACTTCTCTTTTGTTTGTCGCCAAATGTGCTCAAAAAGGTATTCACGTTCCTTCGCTGCATCGCGTGTGTTTTCGGCATTAAATGGAACGTCTTTTTTCTCTGCTTTTTCCAGATCTATCTTTGCTATTCTACCGTCGATAAGCACAACGCCGCTATTTTTATCTTTTAGGAAGGAAACTCCGCTGACCCATCCGGCACTTAATTTCAGGAGCACTTTCGTTTCCTGTTCCTTGAAATCACGAACCCAAAGATCGGTTCCGTCTCCATAATTGGTAAAGTAATACAATTTGGTTCCGTCGTCATTCAGGAAAGCGTCACCCAGATAAGAAGACGTTTCTGTTACACGAACTTTACGAGTTTCCAATCCTTCTTTCTCAACAAGAATTGGTTTTACTTTTTCCTCTTCTTTCGTTTTATCGTCTTTCTTCTTTTTGTCCGTTTTCTTATCTGCTTCCTCTGACTTAGGATCTTCTTTTTCGGTTTCCTGCTGCTCTTTCCAAAGTTCGTAGTCTACCTTTTTCATCTTGAACTGATCATAAGCAGCTTGATTTAGGAAAATCACATAAGCATCGTATTGTGCACCATGACTTGCCACATTCTTCATTCCATGACGATTAGAGTAATAAAGAACTGCATTTCCGTTCATGGTAAATCGTGCACCGGAATTATCGAAACCGTTCTGTGTAATTTCGAGCATCGGTTCTTTTCCTGTAACGTCTAATAACCCGATTTGCTCTCTCCAAAATCCATCTTGTAAGAAACTAACCAATAAATATCGGCTATCCGGCGACCAGTCAAAACCTTGATCTCCGTCAGAATAAGAATAGTTTCTATCTGCTGCTAAAACAGTTCTTGTTTGCTTCGATGCAAGGTTGTAAATAGCTACTGCTGTTCTGTCCTGAATGTATGCGATTTCTTTCCCATCAGGAGAAAATACAGGTTGAAAATTCTCATGTGTATCGTTCAACAAAACACTTTCTTCAATAACTGTTGAGCAATAGAAGTATTTCTCTTCTGCACGTGTTAATTTCGTTTGATACAAGCTCCATTTGTTTCCCCGTTCTGAAGCATAAACCAAGGTTTTTCCATCTTCTGAGAATGTCAATCCACGCTCTTCTTCCGGAGTACTTGTAATTCTTTTTGTGACACCGCCTTCCATGGATGTTACGTAAACTTCTCCATGTTCGATGAAAGCCACATCTTTTCCATTTGGTGAAACAGCAACATCAGAAGCGCCAGAAGTTGCAGTAACTATCTTCGATTCCATGTTTTTATTTGCTGTCTCAATAACGATGTTCACTTTTTGTGGCTGACCACCGGATTTTTGCGTATAGATCTCACCATCGAATCCGTAGCAAAGCGTATTATCGTTTGCAATAGAAAGAAAACGAACCGGGTTTTTTGTGAAATTGGTAATTTGTGTTGGAGTACTAAGTGCATCAACACTTTGTTTCCAAACATTGAAACTTCCGCTTTTCTCGCTTAAATAATACATCTCAGAATCGTCTGAGCTCCAGGATGGACTTCTGTCTTCACCCACAAAATTACTTTGTTGATCAAATCGTTTCGTTGAAATATCAAATGTCCACAAATCTCGAGTAACGGATGAAGTATGGTGTTTTCTCCATGTATCTTCATAGCCTTTCTTATCCTGAAAAAGCATCTTTGTCCCTTTATGATTCAATTTCACCTCCTCCATTGCAATAGAAAGTTCCTGTTTTTCACGACCACCTTCAACCGGAACGCTGTACAATTCGCCCAAAGCACCATACGGAAACTGGCTCATTTGCGCATTATCCATTCGTGATGCTGTGAATAGAATGGACTTTTTATCTGTGCTCAAGCATTGTGGTAAATCGTTGCTGGAATGGAACGTCAAGCGATTTGGTGTTCCGCCGGTTAACGCAACAGAATAAATATCAAAGTTTCCATGCTCATCAGAGGCGAAATAAATGGTTTTCCCATCTGCTGAAAAAACGGGCATGAATTCATAACCTGAGCCAACTGTAATGGGTGTTGCCGTTCCACCCCCAGAACTTACTTTGTACAAATCTCCTTTATACGTAAACACGATTAAACTTCCGTCTGGCGAAATAACCGGATATCGCATCCAAAGCGGATTGGTGTTTGATTCAGGAAGAACTGGTGCGAAACTCATTAAGAAGCTTCCCAACCAAAGTATGGCAATGGCTTTTTTCATGGGTGAAATTTTGATTAAAAATAGTAATTCGGAACTAATATTTTCACGTTAACAAATCGTTATAGTCTTTGAATTTGGAATTTTAACCGTGATTTTGTAGCTTTCGGTCACTTATTCCCAAGCATACCATGACATTTAGAACTGTTACAGCCCTAATAGCAACTTTTTCATTATCAATTTCTAATCAAGTTTCGGCACAGAGTTCCCAGTGGGAACCAGAAATGATTGCTGTTACTTATTTGGACCAGGAACATGTGATAATGGGAACTGATGCAATCGTTGAAAAGAACTGGCAAAGTTTACAACAACCTAAGTTTTGGCAGCAGATCATGTTGCTTTCACCAGATTCATGTTTGTTGAATGTGGCTTCCACGCGACAAATTGTTGGTCGTGTTTCTAATAGAGATTGGTCGAAAAGAACGGATGCGCAGAAATCTCTTTTTAGAGATAGCGTTAGAGTTGCAAACGGCTTGCCTGTTGGTGAACGTATTAACGTAACAACAGGAAAGAATGACTTTTACCGTTTCGACGCAGTTTTTGAATCCTTACCAAAAGGCGTTTCTGTTTTCGAAGCGAATGGAGTGGATCCATGGTATGCACAATCCATTTTGTTGATCGAAAGTCCGGGTAAATTGGCGAAGTCAAGTGCTGGTGCTTATGGTCCATTCCAGTTGATGCCTTCTGTTGCTCGTTCTTATGGTTTAACCGTAAATTCAACTGTCGACGAAAGAAAAGACTTTACGAAAAGTGCTACGGCTGCAGCAACGATGATGAAGAAATCATGTATTCCGTCTGCCAGAATTATTGCTAATCAAGCGGGTTTAACAATCGATGAAGATGCGATTTGGTTCCGTTTGTTGACGATGCATGTTTATCACGCTGGAGCTGGAAATGTGAAAGCAGTTGTTCAGGCTTGTGGTAAAGTAGCTTCAGGCGAAGAATTGATCCAGAAAATGTGGGTGACAACTGCTGCGAGTTTTGGGAATTCATCTCAGAATTATTCGCAGTTGGCGTTGGCAGCACATTTGCAATTGGCAGAAATCGTTAAAAGCAAAGCGACTTGTGTTTTTGAATGTAAGCAAGATTTGAAGGCGCAGTGATCGTGTGAAAATTATTGTAACTGGCGAATAATTATTCGCCACTATACTAATCCTTCACAAATTTTATACTCAATGAATTCACGCAATGACGCGTGTTCTTATCCGTAAAACGTTCTCCGGTAAAAACGTGACCTAGATGTCCGTCGCAATTCGCACATACAATTTCTACTCTTCGTCCATCTGCATCTGGAACTCGTTTTACATTGGCATCAATATCGTCATCAAAAGAAGGCCAGCCGCAACCCGAATCAAATTTGTCCGAAGTTCTGTATAAAGGAGCTTCACAACGTCTGCATACAAATGTTCCAGAGAGCTTATTTCCAGCATCATCCGTTGGGACTTTATTGTATTCTCCTGTGAATGGATATTCCGTTCCTTTATTTACGATGATTCGCTCTTCTTCCGAAGTAAGCTTATTCCAGTTTTCTTTTGATTTCATACTCCAAGTTACGGATATTTAGTGAAAAAGGATTTCATGCCTCACAAAAAAACCGGTCACTGAGGTTACTCGAAGTGCCGGTTTTTATTAGATATATAATAACAACTACATCATCATATCCAGATCTTCTTTGAATGACTTGTAGTAGAAGTTCGTGATTTGATCTAACATGTTCTTCGATTTGTCTTTTGCAGTTACACGTAATGTTGAACCGTCAGCATTCATGTCGAAAGAAACGCATTCCACCAATTCCAAAAACTGGTATTCTTTCGGAAGCTCTAAACTTTTCACATTCATTGCTCCGAAGTTCACAAACGCTGAGAAAGTATTTTTTCCGAAGTTAGAAGCACAAGCAGGAAGTTTCAAAGGCCCTTTTGCTTTGTTCTTGATTCCGTAAGCGTAAATTCCATCATTTTTAGCTTTCACAGCAATGTTGTCGATAATATACGCGCCGTTTTTCTTTGGACTTCCAGCGAATAAACTTTGAACCAACATGTTGATTCCTTTTTCTTTCGGATTCAATCCAAGGAAAGCGTTGAACTCAAATTCACCACCTTCACCTTTAGGGTTTCCTGTTGCGACCAATCCGAATTGACCTGAAAGTGAAGTAGCAATGTTTAGTCCTGAAAACATCATCATTGCTCCCATTTCAGGGCCAAAAGCATTTGTCATATCGCTCATTCCGTTAGGAGAGAAGTCTGTTGCAAATTTTGACATTTTGTCCATATCAAAATTAGCAGCAACACCCATCCACGGTTTACCTTTTCCTAATTTCTTCACGAGTGAACCATCGTTTTCATCGTTAAACCAAAGACGTTCTTTTAAATCGTCAGAGAACAGGTTTCTTGTTTCAATAGAAATTTCTCCTTTTGTAAAGTTCACTGCAGTTTCGATGTATCCATCTTCCAATAATTCTTGCAATTCTTCTTTCTTACTAGCTGAAAGTTTGTTTAAAGAAGTGTTTGCTGATGCGTAAAGTCTTTCCAAAGAAATCCCAACAACAAGGTCGCTTGATTTTGTAATGATCTCGTGTGGTGTATCATCGCTCAAATCACCTTCTGTTGCTTTAAATGCGTCTTTGATTGCTTTTTTACCATCGTAATTACCTCCTTTCGTAACCAAAACGAAAAGTTTGTTTCTCACTCCACAAGTCACATCGCCATCCTGAAAGTAAGTGATATCACCAGCTTTCTCAGTTGCGAATCCCAATTCATGAATTTTTTGAACAACAGAATCAGCACCAGAAATGTCCATTATGGCATAAACACATTTTGGATTCATTTCATTGCTGAATGGGCCTTCAACTGCAAAGTAAATTGGACCGTCTAAGTTAAAAGCGCTTTTCCAGCTATTTACTTGTGCGTCGATGATCATATTCACTTTTGGAATATGCTTGTAATTCGCTTTCTTCAGTATGTTGTACAATGAAGCATGCCCGAATACCGAGATGTTCTTGTTGCCTGCTACCAATGACGACATTGCGTCAGATGCAGTTCTTTCTTTCGGATCACCTGAACACGAAGAAATAGTAAGTAGAGCTACTGCTACGAAAACACTAAAAAGTATTCGAGATGCGCTGTATAATTTCATGATTAGTACAATTATTTCGCTCAAATGTAATCTTTCTTTTTATTCCAAAATGCGCCTTTGAATAATTTGCAATTTTGGTCGATTGGAATTCGTGATTTTTGATTGGATTGGGTACGAACATTTATTCCTGAAAACACAATTTTGATTCTTCAGAAACGTTGAATTTACTTAACTTCACATAGAGTATAACCAAAGAAAAGGAATAGGATTTCATGCACAGTATTGAACCGTATTATAATTGGAGACATTTGTATATCGCATCGGAAGATCCTCTTTCGCCATTCTACAATCGCATATACAGTGAATTTGAGTTTGTAGACAAGGTTTACAATTATTTGATTCATCCGCAATGGGACAATTTTGGTTCAAGAACATTGTTTACGAAAATTTTGTTTGTTGACTATGATGATGGTTATGCCATTCTTGAATTTATTGGTGAGTGGAACGATGCCATTGAAAACGATATCATGACTCTGAAGCGTGATCTATTAGAAGATATTATGCTTCACGGAATCAATAAGTTCATTTTGATAGGTGAAAACGTACTCAACTTCCATTATTCAGATGATTGCTATTATGAGGAATTATTTGATGATGTAGAGGATGGTTGGATTGCCACAGTGAATTTTCATGATCATGTCATTTCCGAATTCGAGAAGGCGAGAATCGATCATTACTTTGTAATGGGTGGTGATTTAGAAGATATAGAGTGGAGAACCTATACACCAATGCAGTTTTATGAAAGGGTTTCAGAGTTGGTGACAAGAAGAATCGGTTGACTTCGACTCCGCTCAGCCACCCTTGTTTCAATAAAAAAGTCGTTCCTTTCGAAACGACTTCTATAGAATGTAATGAAAAGTAAAAGGTCATCGAGCGTAGTCGAGATGCTTTTGTCTTTTTATGACTATTGAATCACAAATTTCTTAGTAACAAAGTTGTTGTTTACTGCAATGTTCGCGATGTATGTTCCC
>CBFGNV010000009.1:0-88021 GCA_965650275.1 uncultured Fluviicola sp.
AAACAAATTCGCCTTAATGAAAACAGTAATCTATCATAACACCATGTGTTCCAAAAGCAGAGAGGGACTTTGTATTCTGGAGGAAATTGCATCTCAGGAAGATGTAATTGTTCGTGAATACATGAAAGAACCACTTACTTATGAGGAAATTGACGACTTACTAAAATTACTAAAAGCAAAACCTTTAGATATTATTCGCAAAAAAGAGGCTATTTTTCAGGAGAAGTTTGAAGGCAAAAAGAGAACTCGTCAACAATGGATCAAATCGATGATAAAATATCCTGTGTTGATTGAACGACCTATTGTTGTTTCAAATGGAAAAGCAACTATCGGCCGACCACCGGAATTGATTTTAGAATTATTTAAATAAACCCTGCTCACTTGCATAAACACTTGAAACAATACTATTACAATCGCCACAACATACTGTTGTTGGTTGTGCTATTGTTTTCAGTAACACTTGTCGCGCAAGAACCTGCTTCTTATATTCTTGGTGAAGATCAATTCAAAGGTGTTAAGATCTATGATGTAATTCAGGATAATTCCCAACACTTCTGGATTTCTACAGATGAGGGTTTATACGAATATGATTATCAGAAATACAGACACGTTGATGCCAAAAACGCTAAAACAAATGCCCTATTTCAATTTATTAAAAACAGCAACGGAACCATTTACTGTAGTAATCTGTCCAATCAGATTTTTGAAATAAAAAATGGTCAGTGCCGCTTGTTTTATGAAGTTCCGGAAACCGTTGCAGGTTCAAACATTACAATTGCCATAACTGCAAACAACAATTTAGCCATTGCTGCCAATTTCATTTCAATCATTTCACCCAAAGGAAAGCGGATTCTGCATAAAGAGAATCTGAAAACAACTATAAATTCTATAGCTAGTTTCAAGGATAAAAGTATTCACTTCACCACAAGCGAAGGA
The DNA here is from genome assembly GCA_965650275.1 of uncultured Fluviicola sp. GTDB lineage: Bacteria > Bacteroidota > Bacteroidia > Flavobacteriales_D > Crocinitomicaceae > Fluviicola. The sequence continues at coordinate 937 of CBFGNV010000009.1, forward strand.
CAAATTATTCAATTCAAAAATTTCAAATGGAGTAAGATCGATTTAAAGAAATCCGAGAAAAATCCTTTGCAATTCATTGAACTTAACTCGCGGCAATACCTATTTGACGCAACGGTAAACAAACTTTACAAATACGACTCGAAGAAAGGAATTGGAAAAAGTATTTCTCTCAAAGCGAATGTTCCCGAGAAATTCAGGTATTACACCGCTGCAAATCACCTTTGGTTCTCTGGTAACTCAAAAGGCGTTTACTGCTATTCCAACCAAACTAAAAACCGCTCGCATTACTTTAAAAATTATCTGGTTTCCGACGTTTTTGAAGATAAAGAAGGAAACGTACTATTGTCTACATTCGATCATGGAATTATTGTTGTTCCGGATCTCAAAGTGGCTGGCGTACTTCCTCCCTTTGAGGAAGGTGAAATACTGACGCTTTACAACGATAAGAATCTTGGGTTTGTTTGTGGAACAGATCAAGGGGCCATCTTCGCTCATAAAAACAAGACGTTCAAATCTATTCTTGCTTCACCAAAAGTGAAAGCACCAATTGAAGGAATTTATGGTAACGACCATTTGCCGTTCATGATCGTTGGAAACGGAACCGTGGTTGCTGTAAATCGCTCAAGTGGTCAACTCTCCAACATAATGCCCGGCTCGTTAAAAGACGTCATTTTTACAGGTGAGAATTCGTTTTACATTGCAACCAATAAAGGTTTATACTATACCGAATGGAAAGGTGGCGAGACATTTGTTTCGCGGCAAATTAAGGAGTTAAACTTCAGGATTTATGCCTTGGCCTACGACAAACAAAATGAAGGTGTTTATGCCTCAACAGCTAAAGGATTAATGTATCTTCAGGCTGGAAAGGTGAAACCTCTCACCTATCAAAATCAAGAATTATACGTTTCAGATTTTTTTGAGAAGGATGGAATTGTTTGGGCTTCGACTCAGAATTTCGGAATTCTGAAATTCTCAGGGATTCAGATTGTTGGTGTAACACAACCAAAAGTAGACGGGAACCTGGAATCGATAAACAAATTCGTTGTTGACGAAAATTACATACTCGCTTCAACGGCTTCCGGCTTTTATAAATTTTCAACCAGCGGATCTGTTGTTGACGCACTGCACATCAGTAACAGTTTTGGCTCTCGTCGTGTTTATGATTTTACGGTGAATGACAATGAAGTTTGGGTTTCACATTTTGGAGGAGTTCAACATTTAAACCTGAATTATAGATTAAATATTCCGGCGAGTTCTTACCTCCAATTTTCTGATGTACAAGTGAATAACAAATCGGTTGTTAGCCAACATCAATTCTCAAATGAAGAAAACAGGATCAGTTTCGTTTTAACAGCTCCAACCCTAAGAAACAGAAGAATCGATTTTACTTATCAATTATCTGGCTTCGATGAGTTTTGGATTCATGCAGACAATCAAACCAGCACAATTACGTACAATGCTTTACCTCCCGGAGATTATGTTTTTCTTGTAAAACAGGAAGACGCACGGGGAACATCCAGAGTGTTGAAATATCCAATTCACATTTCCAAACCGATTTATCTTCGCTGGTGGTTCATACTATTGCTCATCGTTGGAATTTTGATCGCTGGCACCTATTTCGTGAAACGTGTTCAACTCAACGAAAAAACAAAACTTACAGGTGGTAATCAAGTTCAGGATCTTCAACTGGAGATCTTAAAAACACTTCAGAGTATTCAGTCACCAATCTCCTTGCCACTGCAAGCTGTTTCGGAAAAATACTTTGGGAAAAATGACCTGAAAGCTTTACTTCAAACCAACTTTAACACCCAATTAAATAACGATACAACGCTTGAAATTGACTGGAAACTGAGTGATGAAGCACAACTTCCTGTTTGGACAATTATTCCTTTCGTTTACCACACTTTTTCTTTCGGATTTAATGGAAAAATGGGGCAAAAATTAATCAGATTGTCTTTTTCGGAAAATGAAGAAATCATTCTTTGCACGATTGAAGACAATGTTCCCCGTTTTTCAGACAATAGAAGCGGTAGACTGGAAACCGACAAAACGCTGGCTGAAAGTCAATTAATGAAAGATCTTTTTTACGCTATAACTATACGAAATTCAAGCATTCGGGTAAGTCACAATGAAAAAATAAGTGGTGAACAAATGCTGGGAACAACGCTGGCTATCAGCATTCCAAAACAGTAAGCGGAACTCTAAACCCCTAGTCGTAATTGTGCTCTCTTAATTTTTTATTGTTTTTATGACGTAACGTTCAATCTTTACCTAACTTTGCGCACAGGTTATCCGTCACGAACGGGTATATTTTGTAAAGAACCGTTAACTTTTGAGTGGTCTTTTGAGAAAAAGCCAAACAGGTAGCCGATGAGAACGAAATACATTGATCTGATTGATCAAACCTTTGATTTTCCACAGGACGAATTTCACCTTAGAGAAGATCGTTTACTTTTCCACGGAATTGATTTGATGCAATTAATTGAAGAATATGGCACGCCATTAAAATTCAATTATTTACCGCAAATCTCGTATAACATTCAACGTGCGAAAGGCTGGTTCCGCGAAGCCATGAATAACATGGGTTATGGTGGAAACTATTATTATTCTTACTGTACAAAAAGTTCTCATTTCTCTTTTGTTTTAGACGAAGTATCTAAAAACGATGTTCACATTGAAACGTCATCTGCTTTCGATATTGATATCGTAAAGAACCTTCAAAAGCATGGGAAACTGAAAGACGGAAGTTTTGTTATCTGCAATGGGTTTAAGCCAAAAGCATACATACAAAACATTGCAGATCTGATTCACGACAATAGATTAAATGTAATTCCAGTTGTAGACAATACCAGTGAAATTCATGATTTATTGGCGTTAACAGGTGACCATAATGTGAAAATTGGAATTCGAATTGCATCTGAAGAAGAGCCTAAATTTGAGTTCTATACTTCACGTCTGGGGATTCGATACCGTGAAATCGTACCATTTTACAAAGCATTTATTCAGGATAATCCGCGAGTGGAGATCAAAATGCTTCACTTCTTTATCAATACCGGAATCAACGATACTTCTTACTATTGGAACGAATTAACAAAGTGTTTGAAGATCTACTCGGATTTGAAGAAAGTTTGTCCATCACTTGATTCCTTAAATATTGGAGGTGGATTCCCAATTAAAAAATCACTTCAGTTTGATTTTGATTACGCCTACATGGTTCGTGAGATCTTAATGCAGATCAAGCGAGTTTGTAGTGACAATGATATTCCTGAGCCAAATATTTTCACCGAATTCGGATCATTCACCGTTGGAGAAAGCGGTGGAGCCATTTTTAATGTTCTTCACCAAAAGCAACAGAACGATAGAGAGAAGTGGAACATGATCGACAGTTCTTTCATGACCAATCTTCCCGATACATGGGCCATTAATCAACGTTTCATCATGCTGGCGATTAATCGCTGGAACGATGACTATGAAAGGGTTTTATTGGGCGGTTTGACTTGCGATTCGGACGATTATTACAATTCAGAACAACATTCCAACGCCATTTATCTTCCGAAGTTTGATAAAAATAAGCCGCTTTATATTGGATTCTTCAATACTGGGGCGTATCAGGAAACAATTGGTGGATTTGGTGGATTAAAACACTGTTTGATTCCGGAACCGAAGCATGTTCTTATCAGAAGAGATGAAGAAGGTAAGATTCAAACAGAGATTTTTTCTCAGGAACAAACCGCGCATGACTTCTTGAATATACTCGGATATCGCTAAATTTTTAGTGTTCTGTTAATATTCTTGTTTGTTTTGCTACTATACTCGTAAACTTTGTATTACTTTTGCACCCGCTTTCATTGTTTCAGTTTAAGAAATGATGTTATTTCGAGGTTGCAAGAAAGCGTGAACTTAAGTAGATAACATGCAAAAATTAACAATTTTCTTAGAAGAGAAATCCGCATTTACTACAACCATTGAAACTACACTTCTTGAGAAAGGATTTAATGTGGAACATATCGATGCACTTGCAGAAGGCGATATTCCCGTTGATGCTTTGGTTATTTTCCATGATAATCATAATCTGGATAAACATACAAGCGAAATAAGAGAGCATTTTGAGAAGCATCAGATTGCAACTCATAAGATCGACTTAAGCGGAACTTTGAACGTTGCTCTATCGCATTTATCTCTTTTTCTTGAGCGTATTAAGTCTAAAAAAGTACTTTTTATTGGGGCTCCAAGCTTGAAAGACCATCCGAAAATGGAAGTCTTTAAGGAGAAATGGAACCTTTAACAAATTCTAAATGTTAAAACCCAAAACGTGTTAGAACAATCAAAACACGTTAGGCTCTTTAATATTTGAGAATCGAAAAGGTTATCGAGGGGAGTCGAGATAACCACTTTAGAATTTTCAATTTTTGAATTTAAAATTACTTTACGTAGTCCTGTTTCTGTACTAAAAAATACTGATCGTTCTCCAACTTCGCATACCCTTGCTCATAACAGAAGTAATAGACCGTTCCTTTTTGAGTGGTGTAGATATTTGTGAAATAATGGAAATTAAATCCTTCCTCAGCTAAAGTAATCGCATCAACCGTTTTCTTTCCCTTTGGATTTAATGTTTCCAGTATCCGTCTGTTTTTCCGTAAAATCCTATTGACACGCTGCATCAATTTAGTTGCATCTTCGTTTAGCTTATTGTTGTGTGTATTTCTACAGTAATCGGAGCAAAACTTTTGATCCTTTCTTCCATTGAGTTTTATTCCACACTCCAAACATAATCTCTCAGTCATTGCGGTTAACCTTGTGGAAACAAGTATAATGTAAATTCAGAACTCTCACAAATCAGACTCACATTTCACTAGTTCACAACGTCTTCGTTAAATTCTTTGATATCTCAACAAAAAAATTGAATGTTCAGTTCCGTATTTCTACATTTACAAATTAAAGTACTACATCATGAAAATATTCTACACCCTACTTATAGTTCTTCTTCCAGCTTTAGCACAAGCACAGTTGAAGGAAATTGCTTTCGCGGAGCTAACAGCTGGAAGTGGAATGTTCTTCGGAGCTCAAATGTCGCCTTCAACAATAACAGTTACTGTTCAAGGTCCATCAGATCGTTTTTTAGCCTTTGGTTTTGGAACTGGGATGGCAAGTGGTAATGATGCCATTATCTGGTCAACGACCGGAACCGGAGCTGCACCGCTACAACTTCGAGATCACAGAATGATTGGAACAGGTTCAGAGCCAACAGTTGATGCGCAACAAGACTGGACCGTAATTTCCAATAACGTTGCCGGAAGTAATAGAACAATTGTAGCGAGCAGAGCACTTAATACTGGTGACGCGAATGATGTTGCCTTCCTTTTTTCGGCAACTACACAAAACTTATTTTGGGCAAAAGGTCCATCGGCTACAAATCAGTTGCAATATCACGGCAGTACAAATAGAGCAAGTGGAATTGTTCGTAATTGGGTAACCGTTGATCAAACGGCTCCAACATTAAGCACTACAAATCCAAATGACAATGCCGTTGGAGTTTCGCTAACACAGAATTTAACAATGACTTTTAGCGAAAGTGTTTCTTTAGGAACTGGTTCATTCTACTTATATGATTCAAACGACAACCTGATTCAACAAGTTTCAAATGGAAGTCCCGGATTAATTGTTTCCGGATCGAATGTAGTATGGAACCCGTCTGCAAATCTCATTCTTAACACTGATTACTATGTTCAGATTGATGCAACTGCCGTTAAGGATGCTGCCAACAATTTCTATTTGGGAATTGCTGACGAAACAACATGGAACTTTAATACCAACGATATTATTGCTCCAGCCTTAGCATCAAACCCTTTTATTCCTGCAGATAATTCAAATGGAGTTGCGCTTACTCAAACCTTGAGCGTTACGTTCAATGAACCAATTATTCTCGGAAGTGGAAGTATAGAATTATATGATAATACGGGTACGCTTATTGAATCATTTGTGGCAAACAGTAGTCCACTGGTTACACTGGTTGGAAACACCGTAACTATTGACCCAACAAATGATCTTATTCTTAACACATTGTACTATGTATATCTTACAAACGGTGTAGTTATTGACATGAGCGGCAACGTTTACGCCCAAATCTTTACCAACACAACGTGGAACTGGAATACAAATGATTTGATCGCTCCAACAGCTATCACTCCTTTTGTCCCTGCTGACAATGAAACAAATGTAGCTGTAAACCCAACATTCAGTATTTCATTCAGTGAAGACGTTCAGCTAAACGCTACAGGAAATCTTGGTGTTTTTAATGCATCAGGAACATTGATCGAATCCTTCAACTCAGGTTCTGTGGGAATGTCAGTAGTTGGAAATGAAGTTACTTTCAATTTAGCTTCTCCGCTTTCAGAGTCTACATCTTACTATATTCAGATCGCAACAGGTTTCATCGAAGACTTATCAGGAAACGATTTCGCGGGAATAACGGATCAAACTACTTGGAACTTCACTACAGGAGATTTTACGAATCCAACTTATATTAATTTACAACCAGCTGATAATGATCAATTCGTTCTTACAGGAACATCGAGTGCGGTTATGTTCTTCAGTGAGGATATTCAGCTTGGATCGGGCAGCTTCTATTTAGTGGATGAAAGCAATGCCGATACGGAAGAATTCAGCAGTGCACTTGGAAACATTACTATTCAGGGAGGAAATGCAGTTATTCTTAATCTGGCTTCAGGAATGCCACTTCAAACGCCTTACCATGTTCTTGTAGATAATGACGCTATTGAGGATGCGGCTGGAAATATGTTTGCAGGTATTTCGGATACAACAGAATGGAATTGGAGAATTGAATTGGAAAGTGGTTTAATGGAGTTAGGATCAAACTTGTACTCATGGAACGGAACAGAATTAATCATCAAAACAGGTGATGTTTCAGGTGAAATTTATGACGTAAGTGGAAAGCTAATCCAAAAATTAACTACTGAAAAAACCATTCTTGAAAATCTTTCATCTGGAATTTACATGGTTTGGATTCAACAAAACAACACGCCAACATTCTTTAGAATTTATGTCGATTAAAACAGTTGTTTTTCTTTTTCTGCTGATGAACGGTGTTTCTGCAAAGGCGCAAGACATCTTTGAAGCTGCCAGAACCGGAAATATCGATCAGATCAAAGCTTTGAGTAAGATTGATAAGGATACGGTGAATGCAAAAAATGCTGGTGGATTTAATCCGTTGATGATTGCATGTTACCGCGGACAGACCGAAGCAGCCAAAGCACTCGTAAAACTGGGTGCGGAAGTAAATTCGAACTCTGCTGAAGGAACACCATTGTTGGCTGCTGTCTATCAGAACAATACGGAATTGGCGCTTTTTCTGATCAAAAAGAAAGGAACCTTGAATGCACAAGGTCCCGACGGAAATAGTGCTTTGATGTATGCTGTAATGAATCAGAACATTGAGATTATCAATGCGCTGGTAAAAAAGGGCGCGGATAAATCCATCAAAAACCTGGATGGACAAACAGCTTACTCCCTTGCATTGACCTTAGAGAACAAAAGCATTCCTGACTTGGTGAAAATCGATTAGCTAAATCATTCTATGCCTGAACTATCAGAGTGGAACTAATTAATAAAATTCATAAAGTCCTTATTGGAGTTGCGATCATTGTCGCATTCATACACTTCTTGTACCTATTCTTCAAAGCTTACAGCAAACAACCTTTGATCAACGATTTAACAGTGGATGAATTCAAACGTGTTTTAAAAGAAAATTTAAATAAAAGCACAAATTCACGGTTGTGGGCGTTAAAACCTTTTTTAATTTTCACGTTATGGACGTTTTGCATTATGATTTATTCAATTATCGTTATCAAAACGGGATTAATCTGGTAAAACAAATCGGCAACAAAATCCATTAATAGAATTTCTCAAAACTCAATAACCGCAAGGGGTTTAACATAAATTAACAAGCCTTAAAGTGCTACGCTCCTTTTCTTTTTCATCTTTGTTGTTCATGCAAAACTAATTATGGATACAGCTCCACTTAGCCCGTCTGATCAACTTCAAGAACTGGCACAAAAAATCGCACTAGAAGCAAAATCCTTTGATGACTTACGTTCCGAAATTGGAAAAGTAATTGTTGGTCAGGATAGAATGGTTAGAGCCCTTGTTTTAGCCCTTTTAGCCGACGGTCACGTTCTGTTGGAAGGTGTGCCCGGATTAGCAAAAACATTGGCAATCCGAACATTGTCGGATGCTGTAACCGGAGATTTTTCGCGTGTGCAATTCACTCCGGATTTACTTCCGGCAGATGTTACCGGAACGTTGATCTATCAGCAAAACTCCGGACAATTCGCTGTAAAAAAAGGACCAATCTTCGCCAATTTCGTATTGGCAGATGAGATTAACCGTGCGCCTGCAAAAGTGCAATCCGCTTTACTGGAAGCCATGCAGGAACGTCAGGTTACCATTGGAGACGATACACATTTGCTCCCAAAACCGTTTTTGGTATTAGCAACACAGAATCCAATCGAACAAGAAGGAACGTATCCGCTTCCCGAAGCTCAGGTTGACCGCTTCCTTTTCAAAGTGGTTTTGGGCTATCCTTCCAAGCAGGAAGAACAACTGATCTTAAGATCGAACGTTCGTGCTGAAGGTTTGTCCAAAGTTTCTGCTGTAATTGATTCAGAAAAGATTTTGAACGCACGTAAATTGGTGAAATCCATCTACATCGACGAAAAGATTGAGCGATATATCATTTCAATTGTTCATGCTACACGTTTCCCTCAGGAAGCTGGCTTGGCTCAATTGACAAAATACATTTCGTTTGGAGCATCACCTCGCGCAAGTATCAATCTTGCATTAGCCGCTAAAGCAAATGCATTCCTTGAAAACAGAGCGTTCGTTATTCCTGATGATGTTAGAACTATCGCTTCGGATGTCCTTCGTCACAGAATTGGCTTAACATATGAAGCCGAAGCTGACGGTGTAAAAAGTGATCAGATTGTTGACCAATTGCTTCAACGCGTTGAAGTTCCATAATAACTAAAATGGACCACAGCGACATCCTCAAAAAGGTTCGAAAAATTGAACTTAAAATGCGTGGTTTGGCAAAGAATGTTTTCGCCGGACAATACCAAAGCGCGTTTAAAGGAAGAGGAATGTCGTTTAGTGAAGTTCGTGCTTACCAATACGGAGATGAGATTAGAACCATCGACTGGAACGTAACCGCACGAACAAGAGCACCGCACGTAAAAGTATTCGAAGAAGAACGTGATTTATCCATTTTTTTGGTGATTGATGTTTCAGGATCCATGTACTTCGGAATGAACGAAAACTCGAAAGTGACATTGGCCATTGAACTGATGGCAACTTTGGGATTTTCTGCAGCTTTCAACGGCGATAAAGTAGGTGCTGTTTTCGTTTCAGATCAGGTAGAAGATTACATTCCGCCAAAGAAAGGTGTGGAACACGTTCATACCATTGTTCGACGTCTATTAAAGTTGGAGCCAAAAGGTAAGAAAACAGATCTTTCAGCAGGAATTCGATTGCTCCTGAATCTTCACAAACAAAGAAGTATCTGCTTTCTTTTAAGCGATTTTCCTGATCCTGCAACATTGCAAACAAGCTTGCAGCAGATTCGCAAGAAACATGACGTAATTGGAATTCAGCTTTCAGACCCAGGTGAAATTAACGTTCCAAGTGTTGGATTTGTTCGCTGGTACAATACAGAAACACAATCTACTTCCTGGCTCGACACTTCATCAAGAGGCGCAAGAGAGAATATTCAGGAATTTCATAAAAAGAAACTTGCTCAGGTTTCAGAATTATTCAAGTCAGTGCAGTTAGATCTTCTTCTTCTCAGTACAGAACAAGATTACTATCATGAACTGGTAAATCTCTTCAGAAAAAGAAAGTGAGATTTCTACTTGTCATATTCACTTTTGTGGCCTTTACGACCAGCGCACAAAAAGCAAGAGCTTTCTGGGAAAAGGATTCTGTTTTAGTTGGTGAACCTGCCGTTTTACGAATCGTAATCACAGATAGTAAAGAAGAAATTAAATGGGTAAAACTGGTTTCCAGTGATAAGATCAATATTCGTCAAACCGATGAAACTCTTTATCGTCCCGAAGGTGAAATTGAAGTTACGGGAACATCAAAGAAATTCGACCGGAAAAAACGCCAAACGGAAATCATTTGCCAAGTTCTTGTTTGGGATACAGCCAACTTCAAACTACCCAACCAACTCTTAGACTTTTATTCAAAGAACTGGAAGTCGAAAGACACTTCTATCTCTGTTGATATTCCTGAGCTCAGCGTTACGTTCAAGAAGAAAATTGTTGACACCAACATTTCAGAAATTAAGGTCGAAGAAATGTCAAATCCACTGGCGTGGCTTAAAACTTACGGCATTTCGATTGCACTTTTGATCATTCTGCTGATTACGCTTATACTTTGGAACAAGCGCAATAGAACCCGCTTGAATAATTCTGAAACGTTAAAAACCAAAACCCTGCAAAAACTTCATGCGCTTGAAAAGAAGGCACTTTGGGAAAACGGACAAATTGAGAAGCACTACGTAGAGTTCAGTCGAATTCTGAAAGAATTCTTAACGCAGAAGTATAAAATGAACTTTAAAGGGAAAACAACCGCGTTGACAGAACATCAGCTAAAAAGCCTTGAAGTTGAATCACATATTATCAAAAGAATTAAAAATTTATTGCTGGCTTCAGACTTTTCAAAGTTTGGAAAGAACATTCCAATTGCGGATACCATTCTTTTAAACCTGAAACAACTGGAAGAATTGATTATTGAACTTAGTCCATTAGACATACCAAAACAATGAGTGCGTTCGACATAGATTTTTGGAATTATTCCTACTACGCGCCCAACATGTTATACTTGTTGATTGGAGTTCCTGTGCTCATTTTTCTTTGGGATTATTTGCACCGTAAGGACATTGGACAACTGAAATTTACAGGTTCAGACACAGAACAATTAAGCATTAAAGGTGGAAACGTTGTTGTTTTCAGATGGATCATTGCGGTATTGTACGGCTTAGGATTACTTTGCTTTGTGTCGCTGACGGCTAAGCCGTATCATCCTGAATTCGATCCGCCAAAAATTGATTACAAAAACGGAATCGACATCATTCTTGCTATCGATGCATCGGGTTCCATGCTCGCCGAAGACTTACTTCCCAATCGTTTGGAAGCAACCAAAAAAGTAGCAAAGGAATTTGTTGACTCCAGAAAAGGCGATAGAGTTGGTTTAGTGGTTTTTGAAGGTGAAGCCTATTCAGCTTGTCCTGCAACCATAGATTATGAAGCTTTAAAACAACAAATTACAGATATTCAACCCGACAGAGTTGCACCGGGAACAGCAATTGGAATGGGATTGGGAGTTGCCGTTACACGCTTGAGAAGTGATAGCTTAAAATCCAAAGTAATTATTCTTCTTACAGACGGAATGAATAACTCCGGAACAATTGAACCAATGGAAGCCGCGCAACTTGCTAAAAACAAGAATTGCAGAGTATATACAATTGGAGCAGGCTCAAATGGCGGCTCAGGACCATTTGGTCAATACATGGAGGTAGAAATTGATGAAGTGACCTTAAAAGCAATTGCCGACAGAACCGGAGGGAAATATTTTAGAGCAACTGATACCGAAAGTTTAAGTGAGGTTTACAAAGAAATCGATCAACTGGAAAAAAGAAAAATTGAAACGGATTATATGGGAGCACAGCCTCCACTTACCCTTTTTCCATTCTTCTTCTGGGGAATTCTATTTTCCATAGCGGCCTGGAGTATTCAACATTGGAAATTTAAACTTGATGATTAATAACAAGTCTACATATCATCAAATTCTGATTATCACAGGCATTACCGAAGTTTTACTTTGGTCAATTTTCCTATTCGTGTTTAATCCATGGGGTGTTTTCCTTGACGATTATACCTGGTTGCATCCGGAGTATTTTTGGATGTTCATCACCCTCCCTATTCTTCTTGGAATCAGTATTTGGCATTGGACTTACAAATCGAAATTGGCCGCACTTTACAGCAACAAAACCAAAACGTCTGTTCTTTCCATAAAATTCAATGCAACACGCGCATTTCTGCATTACTTCCTGCTGCGTGGCGTATTCTTCTTCTCTGTTTTAGCTCTGGCACAGCCCGTGAAAGGAACAAAAAACGCGAAAGGGAGCAAACGAATGCTGGATATTATTGTTTGTTTAGATGTTTCCAATTCTATGAATACCGCGGATATGTCGGGTGGAGCAACACGACTTGAAGCTGCGAAAAACACCATTGGAGAATTGGTGAACGGATTGCAGGGTGAACGTTTGGGAATTATTGTTTTCGCAAATTCTGCATTCACACAGCTTCCGCTTACAACTGATATTGGAGCTGCAAAAATTTTCGTCCCGGATATTTCTTCCAATCTGGTTTTGGATCAGGGAACCAATATTGGCGCTGCATATGAATTGGCTGTTGATCAATTTAAAGACGAAGATGCAGGAAGACACCTTTTGGTAATTACGGATGGTGAAGATCATGAAGAAACCTGGGCAGAAAACCTCAGTGAGCTCAAAAGCAAAAAAATCGGATTTACTTTCCTTGGGCTTGGAACTTCCAGCGGAGGCCCAGTTCCTGTAGATCCTGAATATCCTGAACTTGGGAATAAGAAATATCATGGATCAACCGTTTACTCACATTTGAATGAAAGTGAAATTAAGCGGATGGCCAGCAGAAGTGGCGGAAATGCCATTATTTCCTCCAGCGCTTATCCGGATGTCAGAAATCTGGTCGACATGTTCAAGAATTCCAAGTCGAAAACAGTTAAACAAACTACAATTGAAGTGAAGGTGAATTACTACACCATTCCGCTTTGGATGACAATTTCCTGCTTCATATTGTATCTATTTCTTCCACAAATCGTAAATCGCAAACAATGAGAATGAAATTATTACTCCTGGTTATTGTATTGGTTAGTGGAGCCGCTAATTCGATTTATTCTCAGAATTATGTGGACTCGTTGAATGCTGCCCGAAACGCAAGCAATAAAGGCGAATACAGCAAAGCGTTAAAGTATTATAAAAGCACCGAACGTATCAAGCCAAAAGACTTAGATTTGTCACAAGAGATGGGTCAAACAGCTTATAAAGCAGGTGATTTTAAAACTGCAAAAAGATGTTTCGACAATCTTTCCGCGAATTCCAAATCTTCTAAAGCGAGATCTACTCACCAAACAGATTCAGGAATTTCTAGTTTAGGCAATGAAGATTACAAAGGTGCCGAAGAAAGTTTCAAAGAAGCACTTCGTGAAAACCCGAGTAATGAAAAAGCGCGACAACTTCTTATGGAAGCCAAGCGTAAGAGAAAACAAAAAGAGAGCGAGGAAAACTCTGGAGATGGTAACAACCAGCAACAGGGTGGCGGACAAGGAAATCAGCAACAGCAGGGTCAAGGACAACAGCAGGGGAATCAACAAAGTAATTCAAATAATAACGGAGATCCACAACCGGGAGATTCCAAAAATGGAAAACCGGGACAAGGAAATCTACAAGACAAACAAACAGAACGTCGCTTGGATGAGTTAATGAAACAAGAAGCTGAAGCGAGAAGAAGAATGAACGGTAACAATGGTACTTCACAGAACAAGAGCGCAGAGAAGGATTGGTAGTCAAGAGCTACTAATGCTGATTTTATTTAGCTGTCTGGGAATTTATTGTTTCGGACAGAAACCAATTGTTGGATTGTCGTGCAGCACAAACGAAGCTGCGCCGGATGAGAACATTGTATTCCGCATTTCAACAAATGTTCAGGGAACTATCAATATTGATTTTCCGGTAGAATTTGAAGTTGATTACGATGTTCTTCACCAGGTTAGTCAGGAAATGGAAGCTTCCGGAAAAATCAAAACCTATTACATTACACAACAAAGCGGATCGTTCAACAAAGCCGGAACATACAGTTTCTGCGCAACGGTAAGCTATAAAGGGAAACCTTATAAGTCAAATAAGATTACACTTACTATTGACGAATCAAAGGCATCTAACATTGCCATAAAATCAAAAGATCCTGTTTTCGGCTTCATAGAAGCAAAGAAAACTTCCGTCTACGAGGGAGAATGTGTAATGCTGAATGCCCGTGTGGTTTCACGCTACCCTATTCTAAATGTTGACGGTTATGCACCATATAAGTGCGATAAAAATGCCGAAGAACATCCTTTCAATTATTCAAGAGAATTGGTTGAAGAAACAAAACTGAATGGTAAAAAAGTACAAACTTTCGAATACGGAAAACAACTTCTTATTCCAATTTCAACCGGAAAATGTAGAGTGAAACCTTTCGAAATGGCTTTGCTGTGTCACGGAAACATTTTCGACAAGACCATTCAATTTAAATCTACTGGTCTAACCTTGAATGTAAAACCGCTTCCAAAAGGAGCTCCATCAGATTTCATTGGCGCAGTTGGTGATTTCGATATGTCGCAAGAAATCAGTGATATCAGCAAGCTGAAAGCCGGTGATGTTTTCCAGGTGAAACTTATTGTAAGTGGTATTGGAAACATTCACAATATTCAGGAACCAAAAATTAAAATCCCTAATGGCTGTAAGCTATATGGCGATGCTCAGAAAGAAGAGAATTACGATTATACTGAATCTGGTGTAGCCGGATCAATCACTTTCATTTACAACATTCAGGTATTGCAAGAAGGTGAACTTCATTTCGATGCTCCATCCATGTCATTTTTCGATCCGCAAAAAGAGAAATACATTACGCTGAGTACAGAACCATTTACGATTCTATTGGGCAAGGAGAAAACCTCTTTGCGAAAAGACAAAGTTGATTCAGCTTCAAAAAACACAAAAGAAGTCCTTGTGCAAGCAGAAGCGAAAGAAGGAAAATCACAAGACAAATCAAGTATGCCATTAATTCTGGGAATTGCAGTTCCGGGAGCCACATGCGCACTTTTCTTCCTTTTCCTAATGGTTCGTCGTAAACGTTCGAAACACGAACACGACGTTGCATTGGCAAAAGAGCGAATGGTAGAAAAGCAGGAACAAATGGCTAATACCGATTTTTGGGAAGAAGTAATGAAGAATCCAACTGATGCTAATAACATTAGCATCAATCTTCCGAAAGCAATTATTCAAATTCTTGAGAAACGATTTGGACTTCAAAATACGAGTAGAGAACGTGTTTTATCTGAGTTTGGAAGTGGAAATAAAAATGAAGAAAAAGAGATCAGAGACATCATCGGAATCTGTGATCATTTCAGATATGGATTTGGCGTTCAAGATTTTCCGAGTGATAATCTTCTAAATCGCGTTAAAAACATTTTGAAACTCTGATATTTTTAGCAAGAAAATTCGCTGAATCTGATTTGAAATTCAATTTTAATATTACTTTTACCTCCACAAAACAAACGACATGAGCATTTTTGGTATTGTATTGTTCTTATTAATTGGTGGAATGGCATTCTGGATGTTGTTATTCTTACTAGGATTTATTGTTCCTTTTTGGATTACTTTAGGAATTAACCAAAAAATGCGTCCGAAACGAGTTTTTGAAAAAGACGAAGAGTAAGATTAATATACCACTGTTTGCTATTTTAGGTACATAGCTCTTAATTGTAGAGTTATTTTTATAACCACGTAACCATTAAATTCATATATCATGAAAAAACATCTGATGATGTCTGCACTATTCGTGCTACTAAGCTTTTTTGGATTCAGCCAAGTTTGGACTGTTACCAACGGAGGAAATGAAACTACGCCAACGTGTACGTATACGGTTCAGCTTAAGATGGCGCTGCGCAATACCTCTACCGGAGTAACAAGTTCTCCTTTGTGGATTAGCCACATCGTTGCACCCGGAGCCGATGTAACCTATTCTTACGGAAGTACTCCGCCAGCAGGTTATCAAATCGTTGTTCTCGAGGCAAAAGCTACTTTCGGATCGACAACTATTACCGGAATGACCACAACTAGCTCAGGAGATCAGTCATTTCCTCAAAGCTGTAATGGCTCATGGACATATTGGTGGCGTGATCTAACCAATAAACATTTCCTTATCGCTGAAATATTTTAATAGGAGCTGTCGGAATTTTTGAATATAGAAGGGCGAATGATGATTCGCCCTTTTTTTATGCCAAGAATACAATAATTAATTAAATGGAAAAAAGGTTATCGAGCGGAGTCGAGATATTTTTTCTAATTTGAATATTTCATTGTTGAAAAAGTTTTATATCTTTGCAACCCCTATCTGGAATTCAGTCGGGAAATAAACAAATAAAAACATACTGTTATGTACGCAATTGTAGAGATAGCAGGGCAGCAATTTAAAGTGCAAAAAGACCAAAAGATCTTTGTACACCGTTTGGATGCTGAGGCAGGAGCAAAATTAGATTTTGATCGTGTTTTATTAGTAGACAACGGAGGGAAAGTGAACATTGGCGCCCCAGCTATAGCAGGAGCTAAAGTTTCTGCTCAAGTGGTTGACCACGTTAAAGGAGACAAAGTGATTGTTTTCCGTAAGAAAAGAAGAAAAGGATATGTGAAAAGAAACGGTCACCGTCAATCTTTTACACAAATCACGATTACAGATATTAAAGGATAATCTTCCATTCCGCAACTGCGGAAGGAGTAAAAAGAAATACAATGGCACATAAAAAAGGAGTCGGTAGTTCTAAAAACGGTCGCGAATCAGAAAGCAAACGTTTAGGTGTTAAAATTTTCGGTGGACAAGCTGCAATCGCAGGTAACATCATCGTTCGTCAACGTGGTACACAACACCACCCTGGCGTTAACGTTGGTATCGGAAAAGATCACACACTTTACGCTTTAACTGACGGTCTTGTAGAATTCCGTAAGAAAAAAGACAATCGTTCGTTTGTTTCGGTAGTAGCATTTGAAACTGCTGAAGCTTAAGAGAACGCAAAACATTTATAAAGGCGAGTTCTGAAGTTTTCGGAATTCGCCTTTTTTTATGCCCAATTGGAAATTATTTCCCCCTTTGGAGGGGGATTAAGGGGGAGGACAGTTGTTGTATTTACATAGAATAGCTACTTTCGTCCCGCGTTTTATTAAAAGTAAAAACACAATTTAAAACAGGATTCCTATGTTAGAAATGACAAAAATTCGTGCAGAACGCGATGCTATCATCGAAGCACTGAAGAAACGTAACATTGATGTAACTGCAACTATCGACGCTATCCTAGAGAAGGATCAAACGTGGCGTGGTGCAAAAACTCAAATGGAATCCATCGCGTCCGAACTAAACAAAATTGCTAAAGAAATTGGCGAATTGTTTAAAAGCGGAAAAGCTGCTGAAGCGGAAGCTGCAAAGGCTAGAACAACACAATTGAAACAAGAGGAAAACGACTTGAAAACTCAGGTTGATCAACTTGACGAAGAAATAACGCAATTACTTTACCTCATCCCGAACGTTCCAAACGCTTTGGTTGTAGCCGGTAAAAACGAAGAAGATAACGAAACGATCCTTGTAGAGGGCGAACCTGCTGTTTTGCATAACGGAGCACTTCCTCACTGGGAATTGGCCAAAAAATTCGACTTGATTGACTTCGAATTGGGGGTGAAAATTACAGGTGCAGGTTTCCCTGTTTACAAAGGAAAAGGAGCAAAATTACAACGTGCTTTAATTCAATTTTTCCTTGAAGAAGCTGAGAAAGCGGGTTACGAAGAATTTATTGTTCCTCACGTAGTGAACGAAGCAAGCGCATACGGAACAGGACAACTTCCGGATAAAGAAGGTCAGATGTATCACATGCCGGTTGACGATTTATACATGATTCCAACAGCAGAGGTTCCATTGACAAACATTTATCGCGATGTGGTTTTACCAGATGAGAATTTCTCTATCAAAATGACCGGGTACACACCATGTTTTCGTCGTGAAGCTGGAAGTTACGGAGCACATGTACGTGGGTTGAATCGCTTGCACCAATTCGACAAAGTAGAAATTGTGCGCATTGAACATCCAAAAAATTCAGAGCGTGCTTTGAACGAAATGGTTGATCATGTTAAAGGTTTGTTGGCTAAACTTGGTTTGCATTACCGTATTCTGCGCTTATGTGGCGGAGATACCGGATTTGCATCTGCTATGACATATGACTTTGAAGCATACTCTGCAGCACAGGAAAAATGGTTGGAAGTAAGTTCTTGCTCTCGCTTTGATACATTCCAGGCAAATCGCTTAAAACTGCGCTTCAAAGGTTCTGACAAAAAGAACTACTTAGCACATACGTTGAACGGTTCTGCTTTGGCGTTGCCACGAATCATGGCGTCAATCATGGAAAATTACCAAACATTGGACGGTATCGAAATTCCTGAAGTATTGCACAAATACACTGGCTTTACGAGAATTGATTAACTAAATAATGAATATTAAAAAGTCCCGATTTCAGCAATGAGATCGGGACTTTTTTACTTTTTGGGGTAATAAACCTAAAACTCAACTTTAAAAATATTAAGTTTTTCAGTCGCAATTTTCACGTAGAACCGTCATTTGCAAAATGACGCATACCCTATTTTGGGTATATAGATTCAACATTTCATCGATAAACGAAATATAGAGTTCGATAGACGGAGATATTATCAAGATTTTATGTAAAAATTACGTTTAGTTTGTATTTTTTTACAAATTTTGTTGAGAAAATAGTTTTGTCGACCTTTAGTAGATAACGGTTCGCTACTATGAACGTGAAGGGATTTGTGATGAAAAAAAATATTCTTGTTGGACTAACCATCTTATTAACTACTGTATTGTGTTCAAACCGCACTAACGCGCAATACTGCGATTCCATAACACCATCGTTTACCGTTGATTTATCAGCTTCGCCATACATGACTTGGCTTAGTCCGAACACCGATAGAGATGGTTTTTGCTGTGGAGCCTCCTCACCAGATAAATGTTTGGAGTTTATCATTACGTTAAATCCAAACTCTGCTGCAATCATTTTTAACGTTGCATCAGGAGCCGTTCCTCCGGGAGCACTGTTTTATCAAGTAGATTGTGGTCCTCCAACTCCGGTTGGTTCACCCATCTGTCTTCAGGGAGTTGGGCCTTTCCATCTTACATTTTGTAAACCCGGAAACAATACGAATACCTACTCAATTGAAACAGTTCCAAACCCTATTTTTGGACCAAATATTTCATTGGGTGATGGTTGTTCCGGTTTATTAGGGGTTCAGTTCTACGATGAATCCACTGTAACATGGACAAGTATTAGTCCAGGTGCTAGCGAAACTTACAACAATTTATTGTCATGTTCATCAGGTTGTGACACGGCATCAGTAACCAATATTGGGGGACTACCAGCACAAGTAAATTATCTTGTTTGTGGAACAGCATTGAACGGCTGTACTTTCGGTCCAGTTTGTGACACGATCAGCGTATCCTTTGCACAGGAACTTTCAGTTTCAATTATTGCCCCGGATACTGTTTTGTGTGCAAATGAAACAACTGTTCCGGCAAGTGTCTCAATTACGGGAGGAACTCCTCCATACTCAATTTCCTGGTCGAATGGCGGTTCAGGAACCACAAACAACATTGGTGTTGGTAATACAACTGTTAATATTACAGATGCTTCTGGATGCACTGCAGTGATGGATCAGGTAACGGTAACACAATTACCTCCACTTACTATTGATGCAGGAAATGACATCGTACAATGCTCAAATTATATTGGGGCAATTACTTTAAATGGAACAACAAATGCTTCAGGAGTAATTTGGTCTGGTCAAGGAACATTCCTACCAAGTAATATGGTAATCGATCCTGATTACGTTCCGTCCTATGAAGAAATAACATCAGGAAACGCCTATGTCACCGTTACAACAAACGACATTTCAGGTTGTCCGAACGTTACAGATGGAATGAACATTGCGTTCAATGAAGTTTATCAGTCAGTTTCCATTACAACAACCGATGTTACCTGTAACGGACTTAATAATGGATCTGTAACTGTAACCGCAACTGGTCCACAAGCACCATTCACCTATTCTTTCGACAATGGAGCTTACAGCTCTGCAAACACAGCTTCGGGATTAACGCCTGGAACACATACAGTAGCTATCCAAAGTAGTTTAGGTTGTGATTCTCTCATAACATTCTCAATCTTTGAACCTTCAGCTCTTAATGTTGTTCAAACCAGCGCAGGAAATGTTTCATGTAATGGTGGAAACAATGGGTTTGTAACCTCCGGCATTTCTGGTGGAACACCAAATTACACCTATTCATGGAATACTAATCCCGTTCAAAATACTCCAAATGCCAATAACTTAACCGCAGGAAACTACACTTTGACCATTACTGACGCCAATGGATGTAACATTCAGTTAATGTCAAACATTACTGAACCAACACCATTGATGCTGAACTTCAATACTGTTGAACCAAGTTGTTTTGGACTAGCGAACGGAGCCATTTCCAGTAACGTTAATGGAGGAACTTCACCATATACGTATCTATGGAACTCAGGCTCAACTGCCACATCCATCTACTCCGTTTCTGCAGGAAATTACTCTGTTACAGTAACAGACAACAATGGTTGTGTAATAAGTGCAGTTGAAAATGTTGGTCAACCCCCTCAACTGCTGTTAACTGCGAATAACGATACAATTGTTTGTCCGGGATTACCCCAAACTATCACTGCGAATGCATCCGGAGGAACCGGGACTTATGCATACAGCTGGACTCCAATATCGGGCAATCAATCAACTATTATCGTTTCACCAATAACCAATACAACATATACCTGTACAGTTCAGGACAATAATGGCTGTACTGCAAATTCAACAACTACGATTACCGTATTCGGTTTAGATCCGAATGATGTTCAGGCTATGGCTTCGCCGGATTCAATATGTCTTCACGCAGATGTAAATCTTTTCGGTCAATACAATGGAAATGATCCAACAGTTGTTCTAAGCTGGGACTTTTGTCCAACTTGTCCTGCACAAACAACAGACACACCTTCGCAAACAACAACCTACACCATTACGGCCACAAATCAATGTAATCAGACAATTGATGCTGATGTAACTGTTGTAGTAGTAATGCCACCAGCGATTGACCTGGATCCATCTCAGCCAGCTGTTTGTCAGTACGAAGAGTTTACAATTGAAAGTTCCACATTTGTGAATCCAACGTATACCTATTACTGGGATTTCAATGGCGTTTTATTGGTTGGCGACGAGGTTGAATTCTCTTTTGACGAACCAGGGACATACAATATAAGTGTTTACGCTATAAATAGTTTTGGATGTACATCTGATTCAACCGCAACTTCAACTATTACAGTAAATCCACAGGCTAACGCTTCATTCAATCCGAGTGCTTACATAGAGACTACGTTGGATCCAAGTTTTACGTTCAATAACACTTCTACAGAAGCAAATACGTATTTGTGGGATTTTGGAGATGGCGCAGTGAGCACAAGCATTAACACTTCACACACCTATGCTGATTACGGTTCTTACACCGTTACTTTGACAGCAAACAATACTTTCAATTGCCCAGATGAAACAAGTATTGTGGTGGAAGTGAAGCCGGAGTTCGGTATTTTCATTCCAAATGCATTTACTCCTGACGGAGATGCGAATAATGGTATTTTCTTCGCTCAGGGATTCGGTATTCTTGACGAAGGTTTTGAATTCCAGATCTTCAATCGATGGGGAGAACTGATCTACTATTCGGAAGACCTTTCTGCTGGTTGGGATGGCAATTACAGAACCGCTGAACCCGCGCAGGATGGTGTTTATGTTTGGACAGTTAAATTCAAGGATCTGACTGGAAAAAGACATGAGCAAAACGGACATGTAAGTCTATTAAGATAATTATTGGTTGACCAAAAAATCCTGATTCTGGAAACGGAATCGGGATTTTTTGTGCTTTGAAAGCGGAAAACACTACATTTATTGCATCAATGAAGATTAGAATTCTTCACATTCTCCTCTATTCATCTCTCCTACTCTTCCTGTTTTATAAGCCAAAACTGAATAATCACCACCTGGAAGTTCTCGATCGAGATTAAGTGCTTATTTTTAAAGCGATGAAAATCTGGTTTTTAATTGTTTCCATAAGCTTGACGCTAGCAAGTTGTTCTTCCAAAATTGAAAAATTTGAGAAGGATCTGGAAACGTGCATCTCTAAAACAGATTCCGTTCAATTCCTCTTGAAGAACACCTTGAACGATGAAGATTTTACAGATCAAATTCTACAGGCAGAAGTGATTTGGAATCAATTAAAACTGAAATTTGAGGCTTACAATGACACACTTTCCAAGGAACAAATGGAAACGTTAGACGATTTCAATGTGGCTTTTCACAACGCAAGAAATCTTCAAAAAGAACGGTTAAGATGTTTGGTCGCAAATTCAGAACAACGCCTGCGTTTACAGCGTTTGAAGAACGATATTGAACTTGGAAGCGGTAAGCGTTCGGAATATTGCGCAAATGTGCAGCATGAAAAGGAAGAATTAACAATTATTGAAGCCCACGCTAAGGATATTCATCGTAGATTCGAAGAACTAAAACGCAGTATGGCACAATTCAACCAAAATTTTGCGTTATAGATTTACCGCATGAAACGCTTTATTCAAATACTGATTTTCCTTTGCTTTAGTCCACTGGCTATTGCACAACCTACAAGTACCGATCAACAATTGGCAAACTTGTATTACAGCAATGGCGAATTCGAAAAGGCTATCCCCTATTTTGAGAAAATTCTGACTAAACAGAGCGTTAAATACGATCAGTTACGCTACATCGAATGTTTGGAAAAAACGAACAAATTAAAGGATGCCGAGCGTTCCATGAAGAAATTTGCTGCCGCAAACAGTGAAGATCTCGATTATCAAATTTTACTCGGAGACTTTTATTCCAGAAACAATAATCCAGCTGAAGAAGAAAAACTCTTCACTGGAATCATCAAAGCAAATACGAAAATTGGCTATCAGGTAATCGATTTGTACAACGCATTCCTGAAACGGGGAAAAACCGATTGGGCTTTGAAAACCTTAGAAGCAGGACGAAAAAATCTGAAAAAGAACTTTCCACTTTACCTTCAGTTTGCAGAAATATATGGTGTTCTTGGAAGAACAGATGAAATGATCACTGAATATTTCGATGCCCTCGAATTGTATCCGAATTATTTACCTGAAGTTCAAACCGAGCTTACAAACAGCATTGATTTTACAAACGATCAAAATGGTGTTTATTCGAAATTAAAGGATCAGTTGCTCATCAAGATTCAAAAGAAACCAGATGAGTTGATCTATCCGCAAATGCTTATTTGGTTGTTTACCCAGAAAAAAGAATTCAAGAGTGCATTGGTTCAGGCACAAGCCTTGGACAAACGACAAGGAAATACAGGGGCAATTGTACTTGATCTTTGTGATCTGGCTGTCGCTAATTCTGAATACAACGTTGCACGAAGCGGATATCAGTATGTCATCAATCTTGGTCCGGAAAAAGCAAATTATTATACGGCTTATGTTTCTTTATTGAATGTTCAGTACCGTGAAATTACGATTGAAAAGTTAGGAACTCCTGAAAGCATTGCAAGTGCGGTCACGGATTATCGTTACGCGTTGAAAAGCATTGCAAAAGGCAGAAAAGGTGTTGCATTGATGCGCGAACTGGCGACTATTGAAGCTTATTATAACAACAATGCGATTGGTGCACAGCAACTTCTGGATAGCACATTAGCAATTCCTGGGTTAACAGATATGGAGAAAGCCGAAGTAAAAATGCTTTTGGCTGACATTCTCGTTCTTGAAAATGACATTTGGCAAGCCTCTTTGTACTACATGCAAATTGACACCGACTTTAAGTTTGAAACGATAGGCTCGGAAGCTAAATTCAAAAATGCGCGTGTTTTCTATTACGATGGTGATTTCAAATTCGCGCAGTCGCAGCTGGATGTGTTGAAACAATCCACCTCCAAACTCATTGCGAATGACGCGATGAAGTTGTCGATTCTAATTACCGACAACCTTGGCTTAGATAGCAATTATACAGCAATGTATAAATTCGCTGTTGCAGATTTACTGCTCCAACAGCACAAATACGATGATGCATTCTATTTATACGATTCCATTCAGGCAGAATTTCCTGATCACGGTTTAGCAGACGAAATATTGATGCGCAAGGCTCAAGCCATGCAAGAACAAGGGAAATGGAATGAAGCTGTTTCATACCTTGAGAAAATTGAGAAGTACTACTTCGACGATATTTTGGCTGATGACGCCGTTTTCCAGTTGGGAGACATTTACGAACATCACCTCGATAACAAAGAAAAAGCTGCCGACTACTACAAGAAAATTCTTTTTGAATGCAAAGGTAGTTTATTGACTGTAGAAGCCAGAAAAAGATTCCGGGCATTGCGGGGTGACGCTGCAATTGACGCTGACGATTTATAGATAAACACATGAATCGCATCCTAATCATACCACTCTTACTTCTCTTCGCTTCTTGCAAAAAAGAGGAAACCAGTTTTAAGATAGAAGCTGTTAACATAGCCACTGGAACTCCCCTATCGAATTTGGAATATTACATCACTTCAACACATGATGTAAATGGAAGTGAAACTGTTAAAGTAGAAGAATCGGGAAAACTGGACGCAAACGGTAAAGCCTTGGTTCAGGTGAAAATTAAAAAAGGAAGAACTTATATTATCCGAATTCTTGAACCAGATGGTATTTGTTATAGAAACGCAAAATCATTGGAATATAAAGAAGGAGACGGCGAAAATCCTACTTTCCGATTTGAACTCTCAGCTTGTGCCTACATCAGATATGTCATTCAAAACATCAATTGTCAGGGAGATAATGATTTAATGAACTTCCGCACTCGATACTCGTTTATCAAATGGGGTAATTGGTCAAAAAATTATTCAGGGTGTTACAATTATGCTCAGTACCCCAATGAGGTTCCTGCTGGAGCCATGCATTTGGAATGGAAGACAAAACGCAACGGAATTACCGCAATAGACAGCAATAACGTTTACCTTTCACCAGGCCAACTTAAAACGTATTATCTCTATTATTAAGGGAATCGGTTGTCATTCTCGATACGTTTTTTCCACGTTACATTTCGAGAAATCACTTGAACTTACGCCAATTATCGACTGAATATGTGACATAAACGAAAAAAACCTGAGTGCCCCCACCCAGGTTTTTCTTATCAAGTCATACATCTAGTGGATGTATCAATTGATAACTACTGCTACTAACCAGTACAAAGATACGGCTGAAAATTAAAATTGCAAGTAGATTTGAAAAAATATTCGTTGAAAATTGTTAAATATTCATCGTCAGATAAAGTTTAGTCGAAATCAAAAGGTATTTCAACGATGAAAATACCGCTCCCATTTTTTTCAAGTCGAAATCTACCTTAAAACTGCTATTTAGAATCGTTTCAAATAAACTTTAAACCCTCGTTTAAACGTTAAAATCCTTTAAATTCGCTGGTCTTAAAATTAGAAGTTATGTCAGCTTCAGTATCTACAGCTGTAGATTATGTTCCGATTCTAATCCAAGCCGCTGTGGCTGTGGGTTTTGTGGTTACCACTTTGGTTGTTGCTCCTATGCTTGGACCAAAGCTACGAGGTAAAAAGAAAGATGCTAACTGGGAATGTGGTGTCGAAGAAATAGGGAACGCTCGTTTTCCAGTTTCGATTCGCTATTTGTTAACAGCAATTTTGTTCGTTTTGTTCGACGTAGAGGTTATTTTCTTCTATCCGTACGCTGTAAACTTTCATTCGTTGCAGTTAACAGGATTGATAGCAGTAGTAGTTTTCGTTGGATTCTTCCTTACAGGATTCTTTTACGTACTTAAGAAAGGTGCACTAGAATGGGAAAAGTAGAAAAAAAACCAAGAATTGAAGACGTTGAAACTATCAACGGTGAAGGTTTTCAATTAGCAACACTTGATAAAGTGATTGCAGCAGCACGTGCAAATTCCGTTTGGCCTCTCCCTTTCGCAACTTCATGTTGTGGAATTGAGTATATGGCAACAATGGGTTCAAACTACGATTTGGCTCGTTTCGGAATGGAACGCATGTCTTTCTCGCCTCGACAAGCAGATTTGCTGATCGTAGCAGGAACAATCTCTAAAAAATTAGCTCCTATTCTGAAGCAGGTTTACGAACAAATGGCTGAACCGAAATGGGTTCTTTCAGTTGGTGCGTGTGCTTCTTCGGGTGGAATTTTCGATACTTACTCTGTATTACAGGGAATTGATCGTGTTATTCCGGTTGACGTGTACGTTCCAGGATGTCCACCTCGACCAGAGCAAATCATAGAAGGTATTATGAATATTCACCGTTTAGTGAAACACGAAAGTCTTCGTCGTCGCTATTCAGATGAATACAAACATTTGTTGAATAAATATCATTTGAACGAAGATGAGTAATCTGACAAATGAACGCGTATTGGAGCGTCTAAAAGAGCAATTTGGTGCAAGTATCTTAAACGAAGAAACGCCATATGGACTTCTAACTGTAGAAGTTCCTGCCGATAAAGCACATGATGTTATTGCCTGGGTAAAACAAGACAATGAATTGAAAATGGCATTCCTAACTTTAATTGGAGCCGTTCATTATCCAAATCAGGAAGGTAGAGAATTAGCAGTGACATATCATGTTCACTCATTGATTCACAATGTGCGTTTAAGAGTTCGTGCTTTCCTTCCAATCGCTGAACCAAATATTGCAACTATTACTGACTTGTATGTTGGTGCAGATTGGCAAGAACGCGAGACGTATGATTTCTTCGGAGTGAACTTCGTTGGTCACCCGAATTTGACGCGTATACTTAATGAAGACGATATGGATTATTTCCCAATGCGTAAAGAATACCATTTGGAAGATGCTACTCGTGAAGATAAAGACGATCGCTACTTCGGTAGATAATAGCAGAAGATTATGAGCGAATCATTAAAACACTCAGGACACTTCGTGTCTAAGGACACAGTAGACGGGGAAATTGCAACGTTGAACCTTGGACCTACGCACCCGGCAACGCATGGTATTTTTCAAAACATCCTTACGGTTGACGGTGAAAAGATCTTGAACTCGGTTCAAACTGTTGGTTATATACACCGCGCTTTCGAAAAATTAGCAGAGCGTCGCCCATATAACCAAATTACTCCTATTACTGACCGATTGAATTACTGTTCTTCTCCTATCAACAATCTTGGATGGGAAATGACAGTAGAGAAATTGATTGGTGCTGAAATTCCAAAACGCGTCCAATACATGCGCGTAATCATTATGGAATTGGCACGTATTGCTGACCACCTGGTTTGTAACGCGGTAATTGGTGTTGATACAGGAGCATTAACAGGATTTACTTACATGTTCCAACAACGTGAAGCGATCTATGAATTGTTCGAAGAAGTTTGTGGGGCACGTTTAACAACAAATATTGGTCGCATTGGTGGTTTCGAAAGAGATTTCAATGAGACTTTCTATAAAAAGCTAGAGAACTTCCTGAAGAAGTTTCCAAAGGAATTTGAAGAGTTCGATAGTCTACTGACGCGCAACAGAATCTTCATGGATCGTACCATCGGAGCAGGACCTATTTCTGGAGAGCGTGCTTTAGAGTACGGTTTTACAGGACCAAACTTACGTGCGGCTGGAGTTGATTACGACGTTCGCGTTATGAACCCATATTCTTCTTATCAGGACTTCGAGTTTGATGTTCCGGTTGGAACTCAAGGAGATACTTACGATCGTTTCTGTGTTCGTCAGGAAGAAATCCGTCAGAGTTTGAGAATCATTCGTCAGGCTGTCGACAAAATGCCGGAAGGACCATTCTTCGCACCAAATATTCCTGAATTCTATCTTCCAAGAAAAGAAGATGTATACACGAAAATGGAAGCATTGATCTACCACTTCAAAATTGTAATGGGAGAAACTCCTGTTCCGGTTGGAGAGGTTTATCACAGTGTAGAAGGAGGAAACGGAGAACTTGGGTTCCATCTGATCTCAGATGGTGGGCGTTCGCCATACCGTTTACAATTCCGCCGACCTTGTTTTATTTATTATCAAGCATATCCAGAAATGATTAAAGGTCAAACGATCTCTGATGCCGTATTGGTATTGAGTTCATTGAATGTTATTGCTGGAGAATTAGACGCATAAGATATGAGTGCACCAAAAACAAAACCAACAGCTGATGGTCCAAAACCGGAATTTAGTCCGGAGGCAATGGCTGAGGTACAACGCGTAATCAAACTCTTTCCTGAAGGAAAACAGAAAAGTGCATTGATGCGTATTTTACATATTGCCGAAGAACAATTCGGTGGATGGTTGAGTGTACCTACAATGAACTATGTTGCAGAGATCCTGAACATTCAACCCATTGAAGTTTACGAGGTAGCTACATTCTATACCATGTTCAACATTGACAAACCTGGGAATGTGGTACTAGAAGTGTGTAGAACCGGACCTTGTATGTTGGTTGGATCTGACAACATCATTGCTCATATCGAGAAAAAATTAGATATCAAAGTAGGTGAAACTTCCGCTGACGGAATGTTTACACTAAAAACTGCTGAGTGCCTTGGTGCTTGTGGTTACGGTCCAATGTTACAATGCGGGAAACATTTCCACGAGCATTTGACAACTGAAAAAGTGGATGCTTTGATGGATCAGTTACGAAAAGAACATTCAACTTCATCGAATTAAGAGATGGGAAGAAAGCTATTATTGGAACACGCAAATGTTCCGGGAATTGAAACCTACGAGGTTTACCGTAAAAATGGCGGTTATCGCTCTGTAGAAAAGGCATTGAAAACCATGTCACCGCAAAACGTAGTGGAAGAAGTTCAGGCTTCTGGATTACGTGGTCGTGGTGGTGCGGGTTTCCCA
Source organism: uncultured Fluviicola sp. (assembly GCA_965650275.1). Classification (GTDB taxonomy): domain Bacteria; phylum Bacteroidota; class Bacteroidia; order Flavobacteriales_D; family Crocinitomicaceae; genus Fluviicola. Next base: position 29,838 of record CBFGNV010000009.1, read on the forward strand.
ACAGGAATGAAATGGTCGTTCCTTGCGAAGCCAGAAGGTGTTCCGCGTTACTTGTTATGTAATGCAGACGAATCTGAACCTGGAACATTCAAAGACCGTTATTTGATGGAGAAAATTCCTCACCTTTTGGTAGAAGGAATGATTACTTCATCTTACGCCTTGGGTTGTAACCAAAGTTATATCTACATCCGTGGAGAATACATGTTTGTTTTGGAAATCGTTGAAAAAGCGATTGCTGAGGCGTACGCAAATGGTTGGTTAGGAAAAAATATCCTTGGTTCAGGTTACGACTTGGATTTGGCTATCGCTCCCGGTGGTGGTGCTTACATCTGTGGTGAAGAAACGGCGTTGATCGAATCATTGGAAGGAAAGCGTGGGAATCCTCGTATCAAACCTCCATTCCCGGCTGTAAAAGGTTTGTGGGGATGTCCAACGGTTGTAAATAACGTAGAAACCATTGCTGCTGTAGTTCCAATTGTGAACGATGGCGGTGCAGAATATGCAAAGATCGGTATTGGAAAAAGTACTGGAACAAAATTAATTTCAGCTTGTGGAAACCTGGCAAAACCGGGTGTTTACGAAATTGATCTTGGTCTTTCAGTTGAAGAATTCATTTACTCTGACGAGTGGTGTGGAGGAATCGCAAACGGTAAAAAGATCAAGGCTTGTGTTCCGGGAGGATCTTCCGTTCCAATTTTACCGGCAAACCTTATTACAAAAACAGCTGAAGGAACAGATCGCTTAATGACTTACGAAAGTTTGGCTGAAGGTGGTTTCGCTTCTGGTTCAATGCTTGGTTCAGGTGGTTTCATCGTTTTTGATGAAGATCAGTGTATCGTAAGAAATACATGGAACTTTGCGCGTTTCTACGCTCACGAGTCTTGTGGACAATGTTCACCTTGTAGAGAAGGAACAGGTTGGATGGAAAAAGTACTTTACCGTTTGGAAAATGGTCAGGGAAATATGCGAGATATCGACCTGTTGGCTGAAATCAATAAGAAAATTGAAGGAAATACAATTTGTCCGCTAGGTGATGCTGCTGCATGGCCAGTTGCTGCTGCAATTCGTCATTTCCGTGAAGAATTTGAATGGCACGTAACAAACCCTGAAGAGGCGGTGAAAAGAAACTTCGGAATTGCGTCGAATCACGTACCATTGGTATAAAAAATCAACGAGATGATTAAAGTTATCGTAGATGATATTGAAGTAGAAGTAGAAGCAGGAACAACGATCCTGAACGCTGCTCGTAAAATTGGTGGAGAGGTTGTCCCTCCAGCAATGTGCTACTATAGTAAATTGGAAGGAAGTGGTGGAAAATGTAGAACGTGTTTGGTAGAAGTTGCCGCTGGTTCTGCTGCTGATCCACGTCCTATGCCAAAGTTGGTTGCTTCTTGCTCCACTCCTGTTCAAGACGGAATGGTCATTAAAAACACAACGTCTGAGCGTGTTAAAGAAGGTCGTGCTTCTGTAACTGAATTCTTGTTGATCAATCACCCATTGGATTGTCCTATTTGTGACCAGGCTGGTGAGTGTCATTTGCAAGATTTAGGTTTCGAACATGGTAAAGAAGGAACGCGTTACGAAGAACAACGTCGAACTTATGATCCAATTGATATTGGTGATAAGATCAAGTTACATATGAATCGTTGTATTCTATGTTACCGTTGCGTTTACACAGCAAATCAAATCACAGAAAAACGTGTTCATGGTGTATTACACCGTGGTGAGCACGCTGAAATTAGCACATACATTGAGAACGTAATCGACAATGAATTCTCTGGAAACGTTATTGACGTTTGTCCGGTTGGAGCATTGACTGATAAAACGTTCCGATTCAAAAGCCGTGTTTGGTTCCTGAAACCGATGAACGCGAAAAGAGATTGTCCAACATGTTGTGGAACTGCTACAGTATGGATGTTCGGAAACGATATCGCTCGTGTAACTGGTCGTAAAGATGCGTTTGGAGAAATTGAAGACGTTGATGGTAAAACAGGATGGATTTGTAACACTTGTCGTTTCGATTCAAAAGATGTTTCGAAATGGAACATTGAAGGTCCACGTGTGATCAACCGTCATTCTGTTATTTCTCAAGGACAGTACCTAACGAAAAACCAGTTATCTGAACCTAAAAAATTGAATCAATAATCATGATAGCAAAAATCATATTAATTGTCGCTTTGTTTGGGATTACCCTTGGTTTAGCAGCTTACCTGACTTGGTTCGAACGTAAAGTGGCAGCTTGGTTGCAAGACCGTGTTGGTCCTGACAGAGCTGGAAAATGGGGATTACTTCAACCTTTGGCAGATGGTGGAAAAATGTTCTTTAAAGAAGATTTCATTCCGGCAATGGCTGATAGAAGATTGTTTATCCTTGGACCTGGAATTGCCATGTTTACAGCATTCTTAACTGGAGCTGTAATTCCTTGGGGGCCAGATTTGACACTTTTCGGTGAAACTGTTTCATTGCAAGTATCGGACGCAAACGTTGGAATTCTTTTCGCAATGGGAATTGCATCAGTTGGTGTTTACGGAATCCTGATCGGAGGTTGGGCTTCGAACAATAAATTCTCTCTTTTTGGAGCGGTTCGTGCAAGTTCTCAGATGATCTCATACGAATTAGCGATGGGGATTTCAGTCATCACGATTGTAATGATGTCGGGAAGTTTGAACTTACGGGATATCGTTGACCAACAAGAAGGAATCAACTGGAACGCGTGGAAACAACCGATTTGTTTCATCGTTTTCTTCGTTTGTGCTTTGGCAGAGTGTAACCGTGCTCCTTTCGACTTAGCAGAATGTGAATCGGAATTGATTGGTGGTTACCATACAGAATTTGGTGCAATGAAATTAGGTTTCTACCTATTTGCTGAGTACATCAACATGTTCATCTCTTGTGCTATCATTTCTACTGTATTCTTTGGTGGATACCATTTCCCAGGTGAAGGTTATTTCTCAGGAAACACACTTGCCATCCTTGGAGTTTGCGTAATGTTCGCCAAAACAATCTTCTTCATATTCGTATTCATGTGGATCCGTTGGACATTACCACGTTTCCGTTACGATCAATTGATGCACCTGGGTTGGAAAAAATTGATTCCGATCTCATTGGTAAATCTATTGGTTACAGGATTTGTAATTGCTTTCATCTCAGGATGGTTCTCGAAAGAAAAACCACAACCTAAAATGGATGCAAGCAAAGCAAAAACAGAAATGCCTTTGAGCATGAATGCAGACAAGAATTCGAATCAAACGAACAAACCTCATTAACGAGCAATGGAAAGTTTATCAAATCGTAAAAAGGTTGTTTCGAACAAAAAGATGTCTTTCTTGGAGTCTTTGTACTTGCCGGCAATTGTCAGCGGTATGTGGATTACATTGAAACACTTGTTCAAGAAACACAATACCATTAAATATCCTGAGGTACAACGTGAATTTGCACCTGTTTATCGCGGTCAACACGTATTAAAGCGTGACGAAGAAGGACGTGAAAACTGTACAGCCTGCGGACTTTGTGCTGTGGCTTGTCCGGCTGAAGCTATTACCATGACTTCTGGTGAGCGCCAAAAAGGTGAAGAGCATTTATACCGTGAAGAGAAATACGCAACGATGTATGAGATTAACATGCTGCGTTGTATTTTCTGTGGATTGTGTGAAGAAGCATGTCCGAAAGAAGCAATTTTCTTGACAGACCGTATTGTACCAACTTACTTTGAACGTGACGAATTTGTTTACGGAAAAGACAAATTGGTAGAAAAAGTGGACGAGAGAATCGACATCACGAAACGTCAATTAACCGGAAAACGCCCTGCAAGATCATGAGTTTAGAATACATTTTTTATATCCTCGGAGGTTTGACAGTTGGAACTGCATTGATGGTAGTTCTTAGCAAGCATCCTGTAAGAAGCGTACTTTATTTAGTACTTACTTTCTTCATGATCACAGCAAACTATGTATTGATGAATGCGCAATTCGTAGCAATCGTAAATATCATCGTTTATGCTGGTGCAATCATGGTATTGTTCCTTTTCGTATTGATGTTACTGAATTTGAATAAAGAAAATGAGCCCCGCGGATCGATGATTGCCACTTTGGCATCGGCAGTTGGAGCCGGTTCGTTATTGGTTGTTTTGGTTGCTGCTACACGCGATGCAAGTTTGGCAACTACTCAAATTACAGAACAATCGTCAAGTGCAGGGTTGGTTGAAAACCTGGGTACTTTACTATTTAATAAATACGTGCTTCCGTTCGAAGTTTCTTCCATTCTGTTCATTGCAGCAATGGTTGGAGCAGTTCTTTTAGCGAAACGCGATAAACAAAACGCAGAATAAGATGTTGTTAGCTACCTTATTTGAATCTGGTGTGCGCATTGAGCATTATATGACCTTAGCAACTGTGCTATTTGTTGTAGGTGTTTTTGGCGTGCTCTATAGAAAAAATGCCATCATTCTTTTGATGTGTATTGAGTTGATGTTGAATTCAGTGAACTTGTTACTTGTGGCTTTCTCTACCTATTTTGGTAAAGCCGACGGACAGATCTTTGTATTCTTCATCATGGTTGTTGCCGCGGCAGAAGCTACAGTTGGACTTTCCATTCTTGTATTGCTTTACCGTAATTCACGCAACACAGATATTCGATTGTTTAACCGACTTAAGAACTAAACATGACAGTATCACAATTACTCCCGTTAATTATTGCATTGCCCCTACTTGGAGCTTTGATCAATGGTACAATTGGTAAGAAATTACCAAAAGCTGTTGTTGGAAGTATCGCAACCGGTGTGATGTTACTTTCTTTCGTTTTTACGCTGATGACTTACTTTGAAGTTCAGCATACAGGCGGAATTAAAGTTACTTTGTTTGAAATGCTACGAACTGCATCATTCCATTTAGATGTTGCATTCTTCGCTGATAACTTATCCATCTGGATGACATTGATCGTTACCGGAATCGGAACATTGATTCATTTGTTCTCTATGGGATATATGAAGCACGACGAAGGTTACTACAAGTTCTTTGTTTACTTGAATTTGTTCATCTTCGCCATGTTAATCCTTGTTCTCGGAAGCAGCTACTTCTTGTTGTTCTTCGGATGGGAAGGTGTAGGAATTTGTTCTTATCTATTGATTGGATTCTGGTACCAAGATTTCAAAAACACATTGGCTGCGCGTAAGGCATTCATCATGAACCGTATTGGTGACCTTGGTTTATTGGTTGGTTTGTTCCTGATGCTAATGCAGTTCGGAACATTGGAATACAACGAGATTTCGAATATGATTCTGAAAGATGGAATGAACGTTTCTCAATGCATGGCCATTTGTATTACACTTTGTTTATTCATTGGCGCAACAGGAAAATCGGCACAAATTCCATTGTTTACATGGTTACCAGATGCGATGGCGGGTCCAACACCAGTTTCTGCGTTAATCCACGCTGCAACCATGGTAACTGCAGGTATTTTCCTTACAGTTCGATCAAACTACTTGTTTGATTTACCTGGAGCTCAACTTACGCAAGACATCATGCTGTACGTTGGATTGGCAACTTCTATTGTTGCAGCATTCATCGCTATGCGTCAAAACGATATCAAGAAAGTATTGGCTTACTCAACTGTTTCTCAATTGGGAATGTTGTTCGTAGCATTGGGAATGGGGGCTTATACAGCTGCAATGTTCCACGTTACAACACACGCATTCTTTAAAGCATTGTTGTTCTTAGGTTCAGGAAGTGTAATTCACGCTATGAGCGACGAGCAGGATATTCGTAAAATGGGTGGTTTGAGAAAGAAAATTCCAATTACTCATATTACATTCTTAATTGGAACATTGGCAATTTCAGGTATTCCATTATTGTCTGGTTTCTACTCAAAAGACGAAATTATCGGACATTCATTCGAATCGCACAAGTTTGTGTTCGGCGCGTTGATGTTCAGTTCTGCTTTAACAGCAATCTACATGTTCCGCTTGTACTTCGTTACATTCTTCGGAACGTTTAGAGGAACACACGAACAAGAGCACCACATTCATGAAGGGCCAATGTCGATGAACTTGCCATTGATCATTTTGGCTATCCTTTCAATTTTCGGAGGATTGTTGAACCTTCCGGGAGTTTTCTTACATAACGGAACGCATTGGTTGTCTCATTTCTACGCGCACAACGTACAAGGAATTAAAATGGGAGAACATGGCGACACAAACACAACTTTGATGTTGATGATTGCTGCGGGAACCATGGCTGTGATTATTGCCATTGTAACTTACATCGTTTACGTGAAGAAAAACAGTGTTCCGGTTGCCGACGAAGACGTGAAAGGTTGGGAGAAATTATCGAAAAACAAATTGTACTTCGATGAAATCTATAACTTCCTTTTCGTGAAACCAACGCTTTGGTTGTCTGAAAAATTGAATCGTTACTTTGAGATTTCATTCCTTCATAGAGGAATTACAGGATCGGCACAGTTGATTGGTAAAACTGGTGACTTGGTTCGTAAAATTCAAACTGGTAGAACAGATACGTACATTCTTTGGATGGTATTTGGTTTGATTGGTTTAGTTGTTTATTTCCTCATCTATAAATTCTAATTCGTGGATCTAATTTTACATACTGGGGATTTAGGCATTTTAGCATTACCTCTATTATTTTCGATTCTGACTTTAGTAATTCCTCAAAATTTTGCTAGAGCATACGGAATCATTGCATCTGTAATTGTTTTCGGCGCTACATCATGGCTTCTTTGCGGATTTGATCCAAAAGGAACAAATGTGATGATCGCTCAAGAATGGTTAAAAGATTACGGACTTACCTTCACATTTAAATACGATAGCATTTCATTGATAATGTTGCTGTTGGCATCTGGATTGGTATTCCTTATCATGTTGAGCAACTTCAAGCGCGAACTATCAAGCAATAAATCATTCATTGCAATGGTTTTCCTTATGCTTTTCGGTTTATTCGGAGTGTTTACAGCATTTGACGGATTGTGGTTCTACATTTTCTGGGAAATCACATTGATTCCAATCTTCTTGATTTCATGGTGGTTCGGTGCTCCAGACAGAAAACCGGCGCTGATGAAATTCTTCATCTACACATTTGTTGGTTCATTGGCAATGTTGGCTTCTTTGCTTGCATTGAAGCAAATGAGCATGAGCTTTGGTTATGATGATTTAGTGGGTGTAAAGATTGGTAACGCTTGTAAAGCAGCGTGGATGTTGGGAGGATTCTTCTTAGCATTCGCTATCAAAATTCCAATTTTTCCTTTCCACACATGGCAGGCTGATACATATCAGAAATCGCCAATGGCTGGAACAATGTTGCTTTCCGGTATTATGCTGAAAATGGCATTGTACGGAATGATTCGTTGGATGCTTCCTTTATTCCCTGAAGGATTGGATTGTGTAACACAGCCAATCATCATTCTTGCGGTTATCGGAGTTGTTTACGGAGCAATCATTGCAATCAAGCAAAAGAACATGAAGCGATTATTCGCTTATGCTTCACTTTCTCACGTTGGATTGATCGCTGCAGGTATCATGACACTTTCTGTTGATGCAATTACAGGAAGTATTCTTCAAATGATTAATCACGGTTTGATTGCAGTTGGTTTATTCCTTGCGGCTGATGTAATTGAAAGAAGAACAGGAACATTGGAATTGGAAGAATTGGGTGGTTTGGCTAAACCAGCACCAAAATTCGGATTCTGGTTTGCTGCTTTGGCTTTTGCATCTGTTTCGGTTCCGTTTACGAGTGGTTTCATTGGAGAATTCTTGTTGTTGAAAGGTGTATATGAATATGAAGCAATCATTGGAATTATCGCTGGTACAACCTTAATTCTAGGAGCTGTTTATACGTTTAAAGCTTACCAGGCAAGTATGTTTGGTCCAGTTAAAATTTCTGCATTTGAAGATTTGCATTGGAGTGAATTAGCTGTTTTTGCAATCATCATGATTGCCGTTGTGGTTCTTGGAGTTTATCCGAAAGCCGTAATTGATTTTGTTGAACCAGGTGTCACGCAAGTACTTGCGTCGATAGCAAATCCAAGTTTATAGTAGTAAGATGGATGCTTTAATTGTATTATTCGCGAGCGGTTTATTTACGTTATTTTCCGCATTTACAAAAAAGCCTATTGTTGTAATTACTACAGCATTAGCCGGAATTGCTTTAACGCTGGCGGCATTGGCTTACCAATTGAAAACTGGAACAAACATTATCAATCTGGATTACAAAGGATTAGAATTTAATGATACGACAGCATTGTACAGTATCACTGCTATTACCATTACCGGATTCTTGATTGGTTTAGGATATCAGCGCTTCAAGGAAAATACTGAACATGTTGGTGAATACATTGCACTAATCATGTTCTCTGCTTGTGGATCGTTGATCATGTTCTCATTTACAGACATGTTTATGTTCTTCATTGGTTTAGAAATTCTTTCTATTCCAATTTATGTAATGGCTGGAAGTAATAAAAATGACTTGCGTTCAAACGAAAGTGCGTTGAAATACTTCCTTACAGGATCATTTGCAACTGGTTTACTATTGTTTGGTGTTGCCTGGGTTTACGGAGCAACCGGTTCATTCGATTTAGTTGAGATACAAAATGCAATTGCAACAAACGATATTGCTAATCAAGGAATTTTATTGATCGGTGTATTGTTGATCTTGGCTTCATTCCTTTTCAAAGTGAGTTCTGCTCCATTCCATTTCTGGAGTCCGGATGTTTACGAAGGCGCGCCACATGCAGTAACTGGTTATATGGCTGGTGTAGTGAAGATCTCTGCATTCTTTGCTTTCATGAAGATTTTCAGCATTGCATTCGGAGCGGGTTCTGTTCACGATTTCTGGGCGCCGATCATCGCTGTTCTTATCGTAATTACACTTTTTGTTGGAAACCTTTCAGCATTGAATCAAACTGGATTTAAGCGTTTGTTGGCTTATTCGTCAATTACGCATGCAGGTTATACAATGCTTGTGATCCTTTGTTTGAATTTCACTGCCCAATTCGATCTTTGGTTCTACATGACCGCTTACGGTTGTTCAATTGCAGTAGTTATCGCACTTGGTTTAGCGATCAACGATGACAATGACAGAATAGAATCTTTACGTGGGTTGTTACACAGAAATAAATTCTTAGGAATTACAGGAATCATCGCTATTTTATCTTTGGCTGGTGTCCCTCCAACAGCAGGATTCTTTGGAAAATACATCATTTTTAATTCTGCTTCAAACACTTATCTGTGGTTAGTAATTATCGCGTTGATTAATTCCGGAATTGGTATTTATTACTACCTGAAATTGATCACAGTTATTGTTTCGAAACCAGAAACAGAGCAGCCAAAATTGAAGATTAGTCCACTTACTGCAATTGTAGTTCTTCTGGCAACTGCCGGCACATTGGGATTGTCATTTGTACTTCCGTACATTATGTCGTAAAAGACTTAAGATATTTGGAACCCTGATCACGCACATGCGGGGGTCAGGGTTTTTTGTTTTTGGTCGGCATCTCGGCTACTATTCAAACTCAAAAACGTACTTCAATCCGTTTTCACAGATCATTTCCATTTTTGCATCCAACTGTTCTGCAAGTGTATGTATCAACTGTATTCCCAACGTATTTCCGGTTTTCCAATTATCGCATTGAAGACCTATTCCGTTATCTGCTACAGTCAATGTGAACGTATTATCCACTTTATTCAATGAAACAGCTATAGTACCAGTTTTAGCAGGAAAGGCATGCTTAAAACTATTGCTGATCACTTCATTCAAAATCAACCCGATCGGAATCATTTTGTCGGTTTCCAACAATAAATCCTGTTGCAATTCCAAATCAAACTTCACATTTGCATCCGTTAAACAAAATGAACTTTCGATACTCAATAGCAAATGTTTGATATATTCCTCTACACTGATTGAACTGAAATTCTTGCTTTGGTAGAGCATTTCATGAATCATAGACATCGATGAAATTCTGTTCTTACATTCACGAATAAGCGCTAAAAAAACAGGGTCATCCGTATTCGAAGCTTGCAGATTCATTAAACTGGAAATGATCTGAAGATTGTTCTTCACCCGGTGATGCACCTCTTTCAACAGGGCTTCTTTCTCATTTATAGTAACTACAGAATTCTCCAATTCTTCGCCGAGCATGTTCACTCCCGCAGCAATAGAATCGAAGACATCTCCCTCTCCTTTTACTTCCGTTTTCTGATTAAACTCCAAACGGGCGTATGCCATAATCACGTCCAAAATATCATTGGAACGCTGTTGAATATAATTCTTATTCTTCACATTCTCCTTCATCACAGATTCAACAACCACTTGGCAGCTTCTTTTTCGTTTGTAAATAATTTTGTTGGAACGGCAGGTTTATTAATTCCAAGGAAGAAATTACCTACCACCTTGCTCACAGAAGAATCAATCAGGATTGCAAAAGCCATTGTGTTTGTTTCTCTACCATTTGTTGTGAAAAACGAACGGGCTTCACGCGTAATTGACTTTATTCCTCGCGCATCTATAAGAAGTGGAAATTTCTCATCCACAAAAAAGGAATTCACTACAACTGAATTCTCTCTTGCATCTTCCAACACCACTTCTGCATTCTTCTTCACTTTCGTTCGTGCTATTCCATCATCTCCCATCCAGGTAAAATAACAACGAAGTTCATGTGCAGTAGCAGGTATATGCATGAATCAAAAATACAGAAACAGCTTGAATAATGGAATAAGCGGTTCAAAAAAGAAGAGAGCATAGCTTTCGATTTAACACGGAATAAGCGGAACTTTCATTTTTAAACAAAAAGCCCAACTCTATAATTATAGAGTTGGGCTTCAATATTCGTAAATTACATTTCTAATCCTTGATCAAGAATTGGAAACGATCCAAATTCTTCAATGCAATACTTGTTCCACGTGCTACAGCTCTCAATGGATCTTCTGCAATGTGAACCGGAAGTTTCGTTTTCTCATTGATTCTGCGATCCAATCCACGTAACATTGAACCACCACCTGCTAAGTAGATACCTGTTTTGTAGATATCCGCAGAAAGTTCTGGCGGTGTTTGCTCTAATGCACTCAAGATCGCCTCTTCAATTTTCGAAATGGTCTTGTCTAACGCATGAGCAACCTCAGAATATGTAATTATAATCTCCTTTGGGATACCTGTCATAAGGTCACGACCGCGTACGGCGTAATCTGCCGGCGGATTATCCAATTCTGGTAACGCAGCACCAACTTCAATTTTAATCTGCTCTGCTGTACGCTCACCAACCAAAATATTGTGTTGACGACGCATGTACTCTTCAATGTCAGAAGTGAAATCATCACCTGCAATTCGAATTGATTTATCACAGACGATACCTCCTAATGCAATGACAGCAATTTCGGATGTACCACCACCGATGTCAATAATCATGTTACCCATCGGCTCTTCCACATCGATACCAATACCGATTGCAGCAGCCATTGGCTCGTGAATCAAATAAACTTCTTTTGCTCCAGCATGTTCAGCTGAATCTCGAACGGCTCTTTTTTCTACCTCAGTAATACCTGAAGGAATACAAATCACCATTCTCAACGTTGGATTGAACATCCTCTTCCCTGGATTGATCATTTTGATGAACCCACGAATCATTTGTTCTGCACTCTGGAAATCGGCAATTACACCATCTTTCAATGGACGAACTGTCTCAATCAGTTTATGCGTTTTCCCGTGCATTTGTTGCGCCTTTTTTCCAATGGCAACTACTTTGCCGGTTTGAATATCTTTTGCAACGATTGACGGCTCATCCACAACTACTTTATCGTTCATGATAATCAGCGTGTTAGCCGTCCCTAAATCTATGGCAATCTCTTGCGTAAGAAAATTAAACAATCCCATTGAATGCCTCCCTTTTATGGTATAAACTGTATTCTTTTTCGTAACAGGACGAAAATGGTTACAAAAGTAGAGGAAATAATCGAGAATAATCTTAGAAGCACTATGAAAATGGGCTATTTACCGCAATTCAACAGAAAACAAATTTTATTGAACAGATTATCGGAATTAAAGTCGCATGATTTTCTCACATGAACCGTCTTCATACATATAAATTACGACACCTTTTTCCTGATCAGAAACCTCTTGTCCAAGTAAGTTTACCACTTTCACCACCCTCATGTTCTCCAATCTATTGTCTACGACAATCATTTGAGGATAAATACGTGAAGCACCATCAAAATCCACTTGTTTGATACGGTAATAATTCAATGCATTTTTCTTATAATCCTTATGAGCCAATGCATAATTCAATTCTCCAACATGATCTCCTGCCCCATGTACCTTATCAATGGTTGTCCAGTTGCTTTCTGGAGAACTTGACCATTCTACTTCAAAATAATCATTGTTCACCTCACTTTCTGTTGTCCATGAAAGCACATTCGAACCATATTGAAATTTGCCATTGAAACTACTAATCTCAACAGGTAACACAACCGGAGTACAACCAATAACTGCCGTTGTAGTATTTCCACCCCAATTAAAATCCAAACTGTAACCTGTTCCTGAAATACTAAAATTATCGATCAGCACAATATAGATTTCATTGGAAAGCACCGTAAGCGCATTCACCCATCGGTCACCAAACGAATTTTCACTGTTATCGGGTTCTCCAACACGAATTCCGGTATTTCCGGGTGTTGAAGAATATGAACAACGAATAGGACTTGTTACTGGTGGACAATTCACTCCAACATTTGCGGCGGTAAAGGGACCCCAGATTGCGAAATCATAATCATCGGCAGCTAATACCGGATTGATTCGCAAAGAGAGACTTCCACCGGTTTGAATATTGATATAATACCACGAAGATTGATGCTCCAGCGTTAAACAACCGTCAATTGTATTGTTATTCGGTAATTCCTGAATGCCAAAGCCAGAACTGTTTGCAGGAACTGAGGATGAACTACAAAGTTGTTCCGCCAATTCACAATCAACTCCGCCTGCTTTCTCAATGGAGAAACGCTCCTCTTTACTTTTGCTGACAACCCCGTTGTCTATTCCAATCTCATTTAAAAGCTGCTCAACATACTCTAAATCATAATTGGTGATAGTATAGAAAACAATCTTTTCATTGGAAATCGTTCGATTGTATGAATCCGAAATACTCTTATCCAACTCGCTTAAAAATTCCTTGCATTGTTCAGCTGTTTTGTTCGGGAGGTGAATATTGTATTTTGTTTGTCCAAAAGTTGTAGTAACCAAAACAACAAATAGTAATAGTAATGTAGTTTTCATATGACTGATATTTAGTGTGTTACTTCTAAATAAAAGTTACGTGAAAATATAAATGAAAAAACCCGCATTTAAATAAAGTGCGGGTTTCAATGTATAAAAATGGAGTTTCGTCGATTAATTAAGATGATTCGTCTAATGAAAATAGACTAACATCCTGAAAACTAGATTTTAGTAAATTTTAATTTTATTGATTGAATCGTTTTTGCTGTGTTCCGTCCTTGAAAATGTAGATTACAATTCCTTTTTCATTTACGCTAACTTCCTGACCAACAAGATTAATCACTTTAACAACTTCCTTCTCTTCAACTCTATTATCAATAGCAACGATTTTTTCAATCATTGTTTCTTTTCCATTAAAATCAGTTTGAATCAAACGGTAGTAATTCAAGGAATTCTGTCTGTAATCAGAATGAATCGCCGAATAATATTTCTTTGTTTCGCTATCACCTGCTCCTTCAATCACTTGTACAGTATTCCAATCGTTCTCCATTCCTGTACTCGAATACTGAAGCGTAAAGAAATCGTTATTCTGCTCAGATTCCGTCGTCCATGTTAAAACGTTCTCTGTTTCTATTTTTAAGCCTGAAAATTCCGTTATTCCTACAGGAAGAACAACTGGTGTACATCCTAAAACTGCTGTCGAAACATTAGCCCCCCAAGAGAAATCAACTGCGTAACCTACACCAGAGGCACTGAAATTATCTATTAGTAAAATGTAAATCTCATTGGCATTAACCGTTAATGCATTTACCCAGCGATCTCCAAAAGAATCTTCACTATTGTCTGGCTCACCTGCACGAATTCCGGTATTTCCATTTCCAGCAGCAAAGGAGCAACGCACTGGAGTAGAAACTGGCGGACAATTTGCTCCTGCAGTAGCAGCAGTAAAAGGTCCCCAAATAGCAAAGTCATAATCTGAAGCAGCACTCGGATTGATGCGCAAAGAAAGTGAACCCCCAGTTTGAACATTGAGATAATACCACGAAGACTGATGCTCATTTCCAGCCAGGCAGCCACGATTCGCACCACTTAACTCCTGCGTTCCAAAACCACTACTATTTCCAGGAAGTGATGAATTGCTGCATAATTGCTCGGCTTGTTCACAATCAGTTCCACCTACCTTTTCTGAAAGTAAGTACTCGGCTCTGTCCTTCGTGATAATTCGAGAGTTCATACCTATTAGGGTTGCAACAGAATCTAAATATCCAAGACGGTGATTTTGTAATGTGCTAAATTCAATTCGATTGGCGTTTAGATTTCGATCAAAGGTATTCGGAATATAGGTTTCAATTCCGTTCATAAATTCTTTTGATTGACCTTCGGAAAAGTTAGATTCTATGATGTATCTTGACTGAGAAAAACCTGTTGTAGTGTATGTAATAATTGCAATAAAAAGTAAAAGCGTTCGCATTGTATGTAAATTTGATATACTCAAAACGTAAAAGGGAATATTAAGGATGTCTCGAAATCCAGATAGAAAAATATATACCACTCCTCAATGTACATTCCTTGCCTGTGAACTAAAATTTACATTGGTATTTTGGAAATATCTTACGAAAAGAAAAAACCGCAATCTGCATTGAGCAAATTGCGGCGTTTCTATCCAAATCAAAACCTATCCTTTATCAAAAGGCTCTTAGTGATTGTATCTTTTCTCTTGTGTACCATCCTGAAAAATGTAAATGACAATTCCTTTTTCATTTACATTCACTTCCTGACCCAGTAAATTAATAACCTTCACCACTTCCTTCTCTTCAACTCTATTATCAATAGCAACGATTTTTTCAATCATTGTTTCTTTTCCATTAAAATCAGTTTGAATCAAACGGTAGTAATTCAAGGAATTCTGTCTGTAATCAGAATGAACTGCAGAATAATTACGAGTGGTTTCGCTATCTCCTGCTCCATTAACTGTTTGAATTGTTTGCCATTCGTTTGGTAAACCTGTTGCCGACCATTGAACCGTAAAGAAATCATTGTTTTGTTCTGATTCGGTTGTCCAAGTAAGTACATTATCACCACCTACTTTCAAGCCTTCAAATTCAGAAATTCCAACTGGAAGAACAACTGGTATACATCCCAAAACAGCAGTAGAAATGTTTCCTGAATAACTGAACTGAATATTGTATCCTTGCGAAGAAGTGCTGTAATTGTCAACAAGTAAAATATAGATTTGACCCGTTAACACTGATAACTCTTTCACCCACTTATCTCCATTTTCATCTTCACTTAGATCATTTGCGCTATAAGATAATCCAGTATTGCCGTCTTCCTCAGAATAAGAACAGCGTATTGGAGATGTTATCGGCGGACAATTTGCTCCAGCAGTAGCAGACGTAAATGGTCCCCAAATGGCAAAATCATAATCGTCTTCATCGTCGTCGGGATTGATTCTGAAAACCAAATTTCCAGGAGTAAGCACATTCAAATAATACCATGAAGATTGGTGCTCAACACGCAAACAACCGTCTATTGTATTGTTATTTGGTAATTCCTGAGTACCAAATCCTCCACTGTTTCCCGGAACAGAAGACGAACTACACAACTGCATTGCCTGCTCACAGTTGTTCCCTCCCGCCTTTTGAGAAACATTGATTTCAGTCCGTTCTTTTCTTACAACTGCATCATGAATATCCGCCAATTCTAAAATGGATACCACATAACTGATCTCGTAATCTACAACCGTAGAAAATTCAGCAGTATTAGCTTCTAAATGTCTGTTGTATGTGTCGGGAATGTGATCTTCAATAAATGAAATGACGTCTTTTCCATTGTTTGTTGTGTTATTGTACGTAACAACAAAACGTGTTTGTGCGAAACTAATCGCGCTGAACAGCACGAATAGCAATGTTATTATTCTCATGAAATCCTAAACTTTGTTTGGATTGTCAATTTAGGTGGAAGCAAGAAATAAAATTGTAATTCTGTGATTCAAGCTAAATTGGCAATCGATACTTTTATTAAACCGGTGCAAAATTACGTAACAAATCGAATAAAAAAATCCCCACAGTACAAACTGCGGGGAAGAATGACTATATGTCGGTTTTGGTAAGTTATTCGGTAATCAATAATTTCCTTAAAACCGCAAGACTATTTTAATGTTTGAAATGGCGATTTCCTGTGAACACCATTGCAACTCCATTTGCGTTGCAGTAGTCAATCGACAATTCATCTTTGATCGATCCTCCGGGCTGAACAACAGCAGTAATTCCTGCGTTCTTAGCGATTTCAACGCAATCCGGGAAAGGGAAAAACGCATCAGAAGCCATCACCGCACCGTTCAAATCGAATCCGAATGACTTTGCCTTTTCAATGGCCTGACGTAGAGCGTCAACACGAGAAGTTTGTCCTGTTCCACTTGCTAAAAGCTGACCATTCTTCGCCAAAATAATTGTGTTCGACTTTGTATGTTTAACCAATTTGTTCGCAAAGATTAAATCTTCAACTTCCTGTGAATTTGGTGCAGTCTTGGTTTTTTGCTCAAAATTGCTCGCGTTTTCCGAAAGCATGTCCTTATCTTGTTCCAAAACCCCGTTCAATAAAGTTCTGAATTGACGCTTAGGCATCTCCACTTTTTTCTGAATCAAAAGGATTCTGTTTTTCTTGCTCTTCAACAATTCCAATGCGTCTGCATCAAAAGCGGGAGCAATTACCACTTCACAGAACAGCTCGTTTATTTGTTCAGCAGTTGCTAAGTCAACGGTTCTATTTGCAATTAAAATCCCACCAAAAGCTGAAGTTGGATCTGCCGCCAAAGCATCTGCATAAGCTTGTGCAAGTGTTGAACGAGTTGCCAATCCACATGCGTTATTGTGTTTCAAAATCGCGAACGTAGGATCGTTGTTCTCGTATTCTGCCAACAACTGAACAGCTGCATCAACATCTAATAAGTTGTTGTAAGAAAGCTCTTTTCCGTGCAGTTGATCAAACATAGAATTGAAATCACCATGGAACCATCCACGTTGATGTGGGTTTTCACCGTAACGAAGTGGCGTCGACTCCAAAATGCTTTGTTTGAATACCGGAAGAGATTCTTCCTGATTAAAGTAATTGAAAATATGCGTGTCGTAATGAGATGAAACCATGAACGCTGAACGCGCAAAATTCTTACGTTGCTCGATAGTTGTTGCAGCTCCCTGCGCATTCAATATATCAAGGAAGGCAGCGTAATCATTCACTGAAGGAATAATAACAACATCATTGTAATTTTTAGCCGCAGCTCTGATCAAGGAAATTCCACCGATGTCGATTTTCTCAATGATCGATTGATGCTCTGCGCCGGAAGAAACTGTTTCTTCGAAAGGATACAAATCAACTATTACCAAATCAATTGTAGGAATATCAAATTCTTCTACCTGATCTAAATCACCCTGAAGGTTTCTTCTATGCAAGATTCCGCCAAAAATTGCTGGATGAAGCGTTTTTACACGTCCACCAAAAATCTCAGGGTAAGAAGTCATTGTTTCTACAGGAGTAACAGGAATTCCAAGTCCTTCAATAAACGACTGTGTTCCACCAGTTGAATAAATGGTAACATTGTCTGCATGAAGTTTACGTACAATTGGCTCTAAACCATCTTTGTAATAAACTGAAATTAAGGCTCCCTGGATTTTCTTTGTGTTGCTCATCTGCTAAAAACTAAATCGATTTGAAAGGTGCAAAAGTAGTGATTTTTCGTTGATAACTGTTTGAATTCCGGGGCGAAAATATAGGGATTCGTCGGTCATATTATTTCGCGACCAAGAAGGCACACAGGACAGGAGGAATATTTCTTATTACGAAGACAGACTCAATGAATGACAAACGGATGATAAACTTCCATTTTTGATTTTTGACTTTTTAATTATTTCAGCTCAATTTTAACAATCTCAATTCTACGCTCTGAAACGCTTTCGCAAGTCAATTCAAATCCTTCAATCTTAACCGAATCATTTTGATCGGGAATACTTTCCAGATAATGAATTACCAATCCACCGATGGTTTCATATGATTCCGATTCCGGAAGTTTCAGATTATAGGTTCTATTGAGATACGAAATCTCGGCACGAGCCGAAAAGCGATAATTGTTTTCATCAATCTGCTCTTCCAGCCAATCTTCCTCGTCGTGCTCATCTTCAATTTCTCCAAAGATTTGTTCAATAACATCTTCTATGGTTACAATTCCTGCAGTTCCACCGTATTCATCTACAATAACTGCAATACTTTGACGGGTTTTTGTGAACTTTTCCAACAGCTCTTTTCCAGGCATGGCTTCAGGAAAGAAAGAAATTGGTCTTAACAATTCCGTAAGGGTTTCGGGCTGCTTAAACAATTCGAAAGAGTGGATATAACCAATAATATTGTCGAATGAATCTCTGTAAACCAAAATCTTAGACAAACGTGATTCGATCAATAATGCATGAAGTTCAGCAATATCGGCTTTAACATCGATCGCTACAATTTCCAATCGCGGAACCATGCAGTCGCGTGCCTTGATGTTTGAGAAATCCAATGCGTTTTGCAGAATTTGAATTTCATGACCCAAATCTTCGCTTTCCTCAATACGCTCGTTCATATCGGCAACAAAGTGCTGCAAATCTGTTCTGGAAAAGACCTTTTCTGTTTGCGGAATTTGAACTCTAAGCAATTTCAAAAACGCACCGCTAATGCCCACAATAATTTTGGTTGGAAAAAAGAGGATCCAATAAATCAAGGCCATTGGAATTGACCCAAACTTAAATAAGGTATTCGGGTTGATCTGAAAAAGTACTTTTGGAAGAAACTCTGCTGTAGTAAGAACCACTAGTGTTGAGATAACGGTTTGTAGCAAGAGAACTGTAAAATTTCCGTGAATGTGCCAGTTATTTCTAATGATCGGCTCCAGCAAATGCGCGCTGTACATTCCAAAAACCACCAGCGCTACATTATTGAGTAAAAGCAATGTGGCCAGAAAATGTCCTTCGTTTTTATAGAAAAGCGCAAGTAAACGTCCGGAATAAGAATCTTTGGAAATATCCAGTTCGACTTTCAATCGATTTGAAGAAACGTATGCAATCTCCATTCCCGAGGAAAACGCACAGAGAATAAGCATTGCAAGTATAATGACGACAGAAGGATCCAAATGCTAAATAATTGGAATGAAAATACGAAAAAAATCCCCGCATTTGTTTAAATACGGGGATTTCAAAAGATTCTGTAAAAACTACAAAACGTCCTGACCGATATCCTTTCGGTAGTAAGCGTTTTTGTAGCTTAATTTTTCTATTGATTCATAAGAACGTGAAAGTGCAATTTCCAGATTCTTCCCGTAAGAAGTAACTGCTAAAACACGTCCACCGTTTGTCGTAACAACAGGACCATCAGCAGCAGTTCCAGCATGGAAAACCAGGCTTTCTTGTACGTTATGGAATCCTTCAATCGTATCTCCCTTTTTGTAATCTCCAGGATAACCACCTGCAACCATCATTACTGTACACGCCGTTCTTTCGTCGAACTGAACATCGCATTCAGAAAGTGTATTCGTTGCAACTCCTTCAAACAAATCCAACAAATCCGATTTCAAACGAGGCATAACCACTTCTGTTTCCGGATCGCCCATTCTACAGTTATACTCAATAACGAAAGGTTCGCCTTTTACGTTGATAATTCCAACGAAAATGAATCCTTTGTATACAATTCCTTCAGCTTTCAATCCTTTTACTGTAGGAATGATGATCTGATTCTCGATCTTATCTTTGAAAGTAGCATCACAGAAAGGAACTGGAGAAATTGCTCCCATTCCACCTGTATTCAATCCAGTATCACCTTCACCAATACGTTTGTAATCTTTTGCTTCAGGAAGTACTTTGTAGCTATCTCCATCAGTTAATACGAAAACAGAACATTCAATACCTTTCAAAAATTGCTCGATCACCACTCGTGAAGAAGCATCACCAAATTTAGCGTCAGCAAGCATGCTTTTCAATTCTGCTTTTGCCTCTTTCAAATCTTCAATGATCAGAACTCCCTTTCCGGCAGCCAAACCGTCAGCTTTCAAAACGTACGGTGCTTTCAGCTTATCAAGAAAAGCATAACCTTCTTCAAGCGTATCTTTTGTGAATGTTGCGTATTTAGCTGTAGGAATGTTGTGACGCGCCATAAAAGCTTTAGCGAAATCCTTACTTCCTTCCAACTGAGCGGCAACTTTATTTGGTCCGATTACCGGAACCTTCTTCAATTGTTCATCAGCCAAAAAGAAATCGTGAATTCCATTCACCAATGGATCTTCCGGTCCAACAACAACTAAACGGATCTCGTTCTCAAGAACGAAACTCTTTATTTTTTCGAAATCATTCACGCCCATTGGAACGTTTGTTCCGTGCTGACGCGTACCTGCATTACCTGGTGCAATATACAAATGCTCAAGGTGGGAACTTTGCGCTATTTTCCAAGCAATAGCATGCTCTCTTCCACCTGACCCCAATAGTAATACCTTCATTCTAGCAATATTTTAAAATAGATTCGAAAAAGCGTTTCCCGTCTTCATTTGCCAAGTTTGCATCAGCAGCGCGTTCAGGGTGCGGCATCATTCCGAATACATTGCGTTTTGCATTGCAAATTCCTGCAATGTTTAACAACGATCCATTCGGATTAGCCAGTTCAGAAACCTGACCTTCAGCATCCGAGTAATGGAACAATACCTGATCATTATCAATAATTGATTTCATCGTATCCTCAGGAGCGTAAAAACGACCTTCTCCGTGAGCGATAGGAATTTTATATGCCTTCTCTAAATCCAAACCTTTTGTAATTGCAGTGTTTGACGTTGCAGGTTTCAGATAAACATTTTTACAAATAAACTTCTGCGTGTTGTTATGCAGCAAAGCACCTGGCAATAAGCCAGATTCTGTAAGAATTTGGAATCCGTTACAAATTCCCATTACAAAACCACCTTTATCAGCATGATCCATCACAGAAGACATGATTGGCGACAATTTCGCAATTGCACCAGAGCGCAAATAATCACCGTAAGAGAACCCTCCTGGCAATACTACAAAGTCTACATTTTTAAGATCTGAATCTTTGTGCCAAAGTCTTTCAACCTTTTGATTCATAACAGTTTCCAATACGTAAACCATGTCTTCGTCACAATTGGATCCCGGGAAGGTAACAACACCAAATTTCATTTGAATAAGTATAAGGGCTCAATAGCCCGTTATTGATGCCCACAAAGGTAGTCAAACCGTTAGTTGAACCAACCAGCGTGAATGAAAAATTTAATAACAGCTAATAAAAAAGTAAGGTAAAAGAAGCCTGAAGCCACCTGTTTCCAGAAAGAACTAATGAATGCGAACGTGAATAAAAACCCTACAGGCACGAAAACCAGGTTGAACCATTCTACTTGTTGATAAAAAATAAGTTCTGCCACACCAAATGCCAAAGTAGCAAATACCATGACCAACAAACTTCTATTGATCTTCTTGAATCGAATGGAACTTTTCTGTAAACGAATGCGAACACCAATTGAGCTCAACAATAAATAGATCACCAACACGGAACCCGTAGCGATTAAAACGACAGTCTCATATTTTATATTAGAAGCTTCACGAAGAATTCGCAATCCAATAGCGTGACCGGAAAACCACCAGAACATCAATCCATTAAACACGATCAATGAGGTTCCCAAAAGCAATAAAACAAACTCTTTAAACGTAATCGATTTATTCATTCGAACGGCAAGCCACAGAAACGGCAGTAAAACCACGGTTTGCGGAAGCAGAACAATGATTAATCCGAACAATAGCGCAATGTTATAGATACGCGCACCGTTTCTCTCACCGTTTTCCAGTACAAATAATAGACGGTAAATACAGAGAAAAAGCAAATGAACGATCAGCAAAGCGTCAAAGTTGTAGAAGCTTTGACTAAATGTCATAAACACTACATAAAACAGCGATGGCGCATAACTGTTCTTCTCCAAAAAGTCGTGCTTATTAAAAAGGTAATTGAGTAAAACAGCATTCCCTAATATAAAAAGTGCAGATAAGCTTACACTGAACCAAACCGGAATAGCTGCAATTTTTCCCAATAACCCAAGATTGATTATATCCGTTGGATTATGGTAATGAAAATTGAGATTAAGAATAATGAACAATGCCATTACAGGAAGTAACAAGAGTACTACCAGTGGTTGATTGCTCAAAAAAGGTCTTAATAACATGTCACGAAGTTAATTACTAATTACTAATTATAGATGACTAATTGTTAGATGTGTTATCAGTTATGAGTTATGAGTTATGAGTTATGAGTTATGAGTTATGAGTTATGAGTGGATAAGAAAGATAACTTGTAACTTGTAACTTGTAACTTGTAACTTGTAACTTGTAACTTGTAACTTTAACTCAAAAAAAGAATCGTCCGTTAATCCATTCCGGATCCAAGATTGCTTCGTGCTTTTTGTAGAATTTAATTGCGGGTTCGTTCCATTCCAACACCTGCCAATCCATTCGTTTTACGCCGAGTTCTTTAGCGATATTTACGACTTTGACGAACAGTTCGGAACCAATTCCTCCGCGTCTGTATTCTTCTTTAACATAGAAATCCTCGAGATACAAACAGCGGCCTTTCCAGGTTGAATAGGAAATGAAGTACAACGCAAAACCAACCACCAAATCGTTTTCTTCAACTACCAGGGCTTGACAAACTTTGTCCTGAAACAAATCGACGTAAAGATTCTCTGGTGTATTGATGACTGCATTCGGCTCACGCTCGTAAACAGCTAATTCAACAATTAAACCATGAATTGCAGTTTCATCGCCCGGTTTCGCTTCTCGGATATGCATTAGATCCCGCCTAAGTTGAATCTTAATCGAATACCTGTGCTCAAGTTTCCTGTTGGGTAAGAAGTTTGAATCTTCGGAGTTGTGATTACCTGATCGTAATACAATTGAAGAATCAAATTATTCGTTACGTTGTAGTCAACTGATGATTTGATTGAGATCACACGTTGTCCTGCAGTTGCCTGAGTTGTTCCTTCAACTACTTTACGAATTACCGTTAAGTTATCACGGAAAGTAAAATCAAAACGAATGTTCAACGGATTCTCAGGTCGCGCTTGTTTAATTTTGAAAGGGAAACGTACTTTTTCAAATTTGTACCCTGTTCCAATCACAATCTCGTTTCCAAGAACTTCAGTTACTTGATTATTGTTCAACGACAAGGTTGCAGAACGGTCTTTTTTGATTTCAAACTTCGTGATCAATCCTTGTTTCTTGATATTCCATGTTGCATCGAAACCGATCAATGGAGAAAAACGTTCTGTAATTGTAACAGCCTGAACGTTGTTTCCAGCGATGAAGTTGTCGTTCAAATCACGCGCATTGTAACTTCCGTTTGCATCCACAGTTGAGTTCAAATTCGACTGAACACCTGCCATACTAACTGTTGATGAATAACCATGACGAACTACGAAGTTCTTCACACGATCTTTCATGAAAGGGAACTTTGTTAATCCATTATAGTTAACTGTCCAGTTTGGTAACGGTAAAGAAGAGAACGGGTTCACCGAACGCTGATTCACACTACTTGAAGTATAAGAAGACAAGAACGATCCGATTAATACATCTTGTTGTGTTTGTCCGTAACCGCTTGCATAATCACCCACTGTGCCAACAGAGTTCGCGTTTCTTACTCCGAAATACTGAGAAACTTCTTTCGATCTTTCGATCATTCTATCGAAGTTACCTGAAGCATAACCCTGACCCAATTTCTCGAATGCAGTTCCGATAGAAATGGTTGAATATGTCAACGTTGAGGTTCTATACATACTTTGCGATTCGAACTGTTGCGTATCATCATTGAAACGGAAGAAATCGTTTGTATTCTGCGTTTCGTTTCTGTTCAATGAAAGGTCGATCGTCAAGTCTTTAATTGGCTCCAATGTTCCTCTTCCAGTAATTGTTTGAGAATGCGTAACCGTGTGTTGACGGTTAATTGCTGAATTTTGTACCAACCAATCATTTGACGCAGAAAGTTCACCAATGTGATATCCGTTTTCACGACCAAATACAGAGTAAGATTGCTGACCAAACAAGAATCCTGCGAAACCGCCATCAAAAGATGGGTTCAATCCTAAAACTCTACTTTGCTGGTTATAACCTGGCAACAATGTTCCATCTGTTTGAGCATAAGTTCCGGAAAGTGTACGTACTGTCATTAACAAACGACCAGCGAAACCAACAACCGGATTTACTTTTTCTTTTTCCTTGGCTTTGCGTTTTTGCTCACGATCAAATTTTCTTTTCTCGCGTTCCCACTTACGCTTTTCTTTCGGAGTCATGTCCTCAATAGGCTTAGGTGGTTTCAATTCGGCTTTCGGTTTTTCCGGAGTTTTTCCATCACCCTTATCAGTGCCACCATCAACAGCACCTTTCGCATCACTTACCCTGGCTCTTCCACCGCCAGAATTTGAGGTTGAATTGATCCGTTTCAGTAACGGAACCTTATTATAAAGCGTGATAAAGTTAGCCTGAAGCTGTCCGTTAATCGTTCTACTGTTCTGAATAATATTTCCATATTCCGACTGACCCAAAGGTGCACGCTGCCAATTGTAAGTTCCTGCGTACTTAACGTTACCAGTTAAGAATGACAGGACAGGAATTTTATTGAATGGCAAGTTATACGTGAAAGCATAATCATGTGTGTAATCCATTGTTTTACCAAGGGTTCCCAGCTGACTCCAAATGGTATCTTTGAATTGACGATACAATGAATCAACTCCGTTACGATCAACTTCACCATTCTGCTCATCAAAAATAGCGCGGTTAGTTGCGTTGAATGTGAATTTCAGATTTTTGGTCAAATCCCATCCAACCTTATAACCTCTGTTCCATGTAAAGTTCTTCACGTAAACAGGCTCATATTTAAATCCGTTCGCAGAAGTGTCAATTGTATTTCTAATTTGACGAGCGTTGTATGTTCTCATCAAATCATTCGTCATACTAATGTTCTTAGGTACCAATGAAATATTTGTCTCGCGAATCAATGCCCACCATGGACTTTTCTTCATGAATTTCAAATCTTTAAACGGTTCGAAAGGTTTTGCAGTAAACGTGTAAGCATATGCAAAGCTTCCTTTCCACTGTTTAGTTCTGTCGTAATTGGTATTGAAATCACGGTGAAGATTTTGACTAAATCCGTAACCAAAAGTCCAGTTAGCTAAATCGTAAAAATGTGCTTTTGTTCCAATTTTATTGAAGCGAACTCCCTGGAAGTTGTAGAAAGATCTTTCTGTATAATCCTGTGCGATACGTGCAACCGATTTTCTCGTTGCCAAATCGTAAGCTTTCAATTTGATATCCGGATTGAACGGATCGTATTCAGGATTAATGATTCCGAAAGAACGACCATAGAACAACGGCAAACTGATTTTCATTCTTGAGCCAAAGAATTGTCCAAGTTGAACAGTTGACTGATAATCAAAACCAAATTTTTGGTTTCGCTGACGTTCCTGAACACGGCTATCAACAGCTCCCCAGTTTACACCTGAATAGTTACCGGACATGCTCATCGTCATGAAATCTGCCGCTTGAATTTGCATTTGAGCCACAGCCGCAGAACCTCCGTCATCAACGAAATCTGTTAAACGCAACTCATTGATCCAAACTTGTGCACATTTCGACAAACCATCATCACCCCAAGGATCGATTGCCGTTTTACTCGGATTGCGAATACCGATCATGATCGTTTTCACACCTTGTAAGTTCGGGCTACCTTTCACCTTAATCATTCGATTCGGGTTTTTAGGATCAACCACAGAATATTCAACTGATGCAGTAACACCTGAGCCAGCAGAACCCGCCAAATCATTTCTACGCATTTTCAAATCCAATAAGTCCTGGAAAATAATTTCCATATCATTATCGGTTGGCCAAACACCCTCTGGAGTTGATGTTCCCCAAGCCGTTTTGTAAAGCGGTAATTCGTATTCGTAATAGTTCTCAACGAAATCTGTTCCTAAACGAACAAACAATGTCAAATCCTTATCGTTTAATGTTCCAGGCGTTATTTCTTCTGCGTGAACGAACATTTTCAATTTCTTGTATGTTCTAACGTCGAACATTACATTTCTATAAGCAGCGCGTGCATCACCATCCTGAAGGTTACAAACATCAAGTGTCAGTGACTGCTCATTCATTTGACGTTGAACGGGTTGTGAAGGATCAATTTCACGCTGAATTCCCGGAGGAACCTGGTATCCAATTGGCAATTTTTGAGCGTTTTCTTCAAAATTCAATGCTCCAATTGTGAAATCAGTTAAATCCGGATCCACGAAAATTTGCTCACCCGGTGTTGTCATATCATACAAGTACGGACGCCATTCCCCGCGGATGAATTCCAATTTCGCAAAACGAAGTGTAACATTCTCACCAAATTCTTTCACGAACATTCTCATGAAGCGAATAGATCTGAAATCACGGATTCCGTTCACTTTTTTCTCTGGTTCGAAGATTGGAATTTTGAATTGGTACCATGTTTCCGTTTTTGTAGAACCAGATGGTTGATAAACCTGACGTGAAACAATGTGATTTTTACCAACAACCATGTCACCCGGGCGTAAACTTACATGATATTGGAAGTAAGCTTCGCTTTCAGACAAGTTGTTATCCTGATTGATATCCTCGTTATCCGGCATGTAGTTTCCTTGAGTGACATATTTTGCGTCATTCATGGTATCAGACATTTCCGTAGTAGGTGTATTACCCTGATGACTGTTGAATTTCTTATAACGATTTAAGATATTCACTTCATCCGCATCGTATTGATCGTCACGATAGAAATTGTAATCATCACTTGAAGGATCGGCTAGCATTCTTGCCTTTGCTTCAGGAGAAAGCGTACTGTTGTTTTGAACCCAGTTTACAAATCCTGTATATGTCAATCGCTCTTCAGCATCACCGTATCCATCTAATCCAACATCTTGTTTAACACGTGAATCAGATGTTTGATCCGCAAAAGCATTCACAATCATTTGCTGATTTGGAACCTGTGCCCAAGGCGTTACATCAGTTGGATAATCCGCTCCTGCAAAAGGTGGAATTCCATTTTCAAAACTCTTGCGAGAATCCGGCAAAACGTCTTCAGAGACGTTCCCTAAGTTGAAGTACAAATCACCACCACCCATTGTTGAGTTCGGGTCTTCGTTCTCTGCATCCTCGTTGAACGGATCTAACATCCAGAATTGAATGTATTGAACGTTTGCAAGCTCGAAATCTGTTGTTGTCAGTGCACGGGTAATTCCAGCCCATCTATCTGATGGATTTGAAAATGTACCGTCTGTATTTACTGTATTCGTAGTGTCGTAATTGTACATTCCACGTTCAGACGGGAAGTAACCTAAATCCAATGTTTGAACCGTTGGAATTGATCCGTAAGGCAAGTTTTGATTCGGGAAAATATCTGACTGCTGCACCAAACGCATACGACTATCACTCAACATTGAAGGATCGTTCTTAATATGCGGTGGTGTTAAATCATTGTTCATATAGAACAAGTTGTCAATGGTGTACCATGCTAATTTTGCGCGCTTGTAACCGTTTGCCAACGTTTTCAGATCACCTTCAGGGAATAGATCCGACTGTCCTTGCGGAGTTGCAGCCAAACGCCATCCAGCGAAGGTTCTAAGGTCAATTGTACTTTGACTTCCTTCAAAATCATCTACATATGAAATTCCTTCTTTTGAAATTGCTCTTGGAGTACCAGGAATCAAGGTTGCAAATTCACCTTTGAATGTCATATAAGACGGCTCTTTCGTTGAAATCACAGGAAGGAAATCAATTGCCTTGGTTAACCATGGAAGATTCGCTTTGTAATTAATATCGAAACCTAATACGTTATTTTTATAGGGCTCAGAACCGATGTCCACTTTTTGGGTGACTGGTCGCTCCATCATTCGCATCCAGGTAGCTCCAACGTTGAAATCTTTATTGATTTTGTAATTGAAATGCGTTCCAATCATAGATTTGGACTGTAAACCGAAGACCGAATTACTTTCAATCGTAATCTTAATGTCTGCGTTCGATTCAAGTAGACCAGTGTTTAAGATCTTTACGCGACCAAGGTTGTAATCAACTGTATAATCCGTTCCTTCAATCAACGCAATTCCACCAACAGTTACTTTAACAGAACCTTCAGGAACATTCAATGCGTTTAATGGAATATCAGATGAAACCGAGCTTTGGTATTCACCTTTAAAAACGAAACGGTTTTTACTTGGAATTTGCTGAGCAGCGGTTTTAGTTGAGTCGTAAAGCTCTGTAAATGCAATTTTATCAGCGTATTGTGGCCCGAACTGATCTACCAATTTTGCACGTAAAGTTCTACCGAAAGGTTCTACCGTTGAGAAATAGATCTTACCATTTTTAGGATTGATGGTTCCTCCTGTTTCTGCTCGGTTTCCGTTGTAGTTTACAGGAACAAAATCGAACATACCGTCAGAAAACAACTGGTCGTTCACATTGTACCTGTCCATATTCAACAAGGTAATGATCTGTGTTTTACTCTCATCATTGGGAATGACTGGAGCCAAAACAGAAGTTTCAGGATTGTTGTAATACAGATTCAGTCTAAATCCATTTTCATCCAACTGATAAGCACCCATTGAATAGATGTTCTTCATCATCAAATCCCAAATAGTCAAAGTAGGATTGGTGATCGTTGGTTTCAATAACTTCAAAAGAAGAGCATCTCTTCCATCAATACCATCGGTTGAAAATTCACCAACCTGGTATGTTTTTCCACGGTAAGTATACTCGTATGAAACGGCAAGAACCTCATCATTGTTCAATGGCTGACTCAACGAGATGTAACCTAATAGAGCGTTATAAGTAAATTCAGATTCACTTAACTTTCTTGCATTTTCGACTTTCTCGTAATGAACCGCTTGCTGGAAAGGTCCGGGAACACTAACCTGAGAAGATAAGGTTGGAACTACGCCAGTAAAACCTCTGATTGCAGATTGAGATGAAGCCCAGGTATACAAACCATTTGCTTCATTATCTGGCATTGTATCACTTGCATATGGCAACGGATTACCCTGGCTGTTTTCCGCTTTCGCCTCACCAAGATCCGAGAACGCAACGATATTTCTAGCATTTTCAGTACTGTTGATTCTGTTGGTTACCCAAACTTCCATTCTTGTAACGAAAGTCTCAGAAGCAACGTTAGGTAGCTGCGACATCGATTTGTCATACTGGTCATAAAACGCCAGATTCAGGAAATAGTGACGATTCGCTTCGTAGTTGTCGGCATTAAATTCGAAAGGAACAACCTGTGCTTTTCCGGTAATTTTAATTTCCGTTTTCTTTCCTTTTGACTGAGCCATGATGATGTCAGTAGTCAAACGGCCAGTTCTGAATTTTCCGTAAGCCCCGAACAAAGTTTGAGAACCCGGAATCAATGATCCAAATGAAGGGAAACTTACATTTCCCAATTCAATTCGTTGCAAAATTTGATCTTCATCACCGGAATATCCAAGCTTGGTAATGTTATCAAAATCGAAGGCTGCCTGCGTATTATAGCTGGTATTTAATTTCAGTTTTGTTCCAATCTGTCCAACAAGATTCATTTGAATTTGCTGCTGGAAATCGAAACGAGTAATTACCCTTTGTTTAACGGGCAACATCGGGTTGTCATAACGGGAAGAGTTTACACCGAAGGAAACTTCAACTGATCCTTGTGGACGAATAGTGATTTCATCAGAACCAAAGAAATTTTCGAATGTTTTAGAAGGAATTTTAATCGGGAACTCGAGTGCACGCTGCTCTTCCGTTTGCTGGTCAATCTTATCTTTCCAATTTTCCTTAATGGATTTTTGTCGTTCGTACTCCAGGTATTCTTCAAGCGTCATCATTGATGGATAACGGTACATAATACCATCTCCTATAACCTCCTGAAAGATATATTTCCCGGTCACGGGATCGAAAACAATGATTCGTTCCACGTTTTTTGGATCACCAAGATCAAAACTCTGGGGATTGTTCTGAGTAGGATCAATTGGGTTATAAATAGGGAATGGTAAGTTCACCTTATTGGTGTCTTGCCCCAACGCAAAAAATGAGCAAAAGACTAAGCTCATGCTCAACAATAGGTGAAATACACTCTTGTAGTAAGGACGATTATTCTCCAATTCTTATAGTATTTTCAGGGCTCCTTTAATCAGTTCTTCAACTGTTTCGGTACCGGTTGCAAGTTTATCTAGTGCTTTTTCCGCGATTTTCTTATCAAAACCTAAGGAAATCAAAGCAGTTAACGCTTCAAATTTCGTTGTATTGTGGGAAGCAAAAATATTTGTTGATTCCGACCACTCAACTTTTATCATTTTATCCTTCAAATCAATAATAACACGTTGGGCAGTTTTCGCACCAATTCCTTTTATTGATTGAATTGTTCTAACGTCTTCAGTTTGAATTGCATGTGCAATTTCAGTAGGCAAAAGTGATGAAAGCATAAGTATGGCTGTATTTGGCCCAATTCCAGAGACCGAGATCAACAGGTTAAATACTTCGCGTTCTTCAACAGTCATAAACCCATAAAGGAAATGACCATCTTCTCTTACAATCTGCTGCGTAAAAAGTTTAAGTTGCTCGTTTGAGCCTAATGCGGAATAAGTATTAAGCGAAATTTTCACGAAATACCCAACGCCACCACATTCAATCACAACATTGGTTGGATTTTTTTCTACTAATTTACCATTCAAATGAGCTATCATAAGTCTCTTTTTATCGTCTCCCGCAGCAGACTCTTATTTCGATTGAGCATCAACAACAGCTACTTTCACCATGTTCACAATTTCGCGAACCGATGACCCCATTTGCAATACGTGTACAGATTTTGCCAAACCAACCATAATTGGTCCGATTGCATCACCATCTGTCATTTCCTGTAACAATTTGTAGGCAATATTTCCAGCCGAAAGATTCGGAAAAATCAAGGTGTTTACATTCTTGTTTGCCAGGGTTGAGAACGAAAATTTCTCATTCATCAAATCATTGTTCAGGGCAAAGTTTGCTTGAATTTCGCCATCCACAATTAAGGTTGTATGATTTTCATGTAAGATCTTCACTGCTTCTGACATCTTCACAGCATCTTCACCATGTGAAGACCCAAAGTTGGAATAGCTCAACAAGGCAATTCTTGGATTCACCTTGAATTTACGAAGCGTTTTAGCCACATTAAATGTGATTTCAGCAATCTGTTCTGCTGTTGGATTTGGATTGATTGTAGTATCAGCAAGGAAAAGTGGGCCATTCTTAGTCATAAGAATGTAAACTCCTGCAGCCACATTCACGTCTTTCTCCAACCCTATTGCCTGAATGGCAGGTCGAACAACATCCGTGTAATTTCGCGTCAATCCAGAAATCATTGCATCTGCATCACCAGATTGCACCATCATAGCTCCAAAATGATTGCGCTCACGCATTTTCTGGATAGCTTCAAATTCCGTAACACCTTTACGCATGCGTTGAGCAAAAAAGGCTTTTCCGTAATCTTGTCGACGCATTTTCTCTGTATCAGACTTTGGATCGATAATCAGCATTCCAGGAATCTCAATATTGTATTCCAATAATAATTGCTCAATTACCTTTCGCTTTCCTAGTAGAATTGGAAAACAAACCCCTTCCTCTGTTGCAGTTTGCGCAGCTTTAAGAATTTTAATATTATCCGCTTCAGCAAAAACCACTCGTTTAGGATTCGATTGAGCTTTAGCTGTAAGATTACTTACCAATTTGTTATCCAAGCCAAGACGCTTCTTTAATCTCTCCTCGTACTCGGCCCAATCAGTAATCGGGTATTTTGCAACTCCTGAAGCAACAGCAGCTTTAGCAACTGCGGGCGCAACGTGATAGATCAAGCGCGGATCTATTGGTTTTGGTATAATTTGTTCTCTACCAAAAGTGATGTTTTTCTCGCCATAGGCAGCAATTACTTCTTCAGGAATCGTTTCCTTAGCAAGATTTGCAATAGCCTTAACAGCGGCAAGTTTCATTTCTTCATTAATAGTTGTTGCACGAACATCTAATGCCCCACGGAAAATGAATGGAAACCCAAGTACGTTGTTCACCTGATTAGGATGATCCGAACGACCTGTTGCCATGATAATATCTGGTCGTACAGACATTGCTTCTTTGTAACCAATTTCTGGCTCAGGATTCGCCAATGCGAACACAATCGGATTCTTAGCCATGGCTTTCACCATTTCTTTAGAAACCAAATTCCCTTTTGATAACCCAAGAAACACGTCGGCTCCTTTGAATGAATCTTCTA
Source organism: uncultured Fluviicola sp. (assembly GCA_965650275.1). Classification (GTDB taxonomy): domain Bacteria; phylum Bacteroidota; class Bacteroidia; order Flavobacteriales_D; family Crocinitomicaceae; genus Fluviicola. The sequence goes on from CBFGNV010000009.1 coordinate 62,384, forward strand.
GTGAAATGTCTTTTTTATGAACCGCGAAAACTTGTTTCATGCTGTCCAAATCTGTTCTTCCGGCATGAATCAACCCTTTACTGTCAAACATGTAAATCTGATTCAAGTCGGCACCAAGCGCACGATACAGATTTACACACGAAATTGCCGCTGCACCAGCACCTGAAATCACAATTTTCACCTTGCTGATTCTCTTTTTAGCCAATTCAAGCGCATTCAACAAAGCAGCAGCAGAAATAATTGCCGTACCGTGTTGATCATCGTGCATTACGGGAATATCTAGTTCTTCCTTAAGCCTTCTTTCTATTTCAAAAGCTTCAGGAGCTTTAATATCTTCCAGGTTAATTCCTCCAAAAGTTGGGGCAATTGCTTTCACGGTTTGGATAAACAATTCGGGATCACTTGCATCCACTTCTATATCGAATACATCGATATCAGCAAATATCTTAAAAAGGAGTCCTTTTCCTTCCATTACCGGTTTTGAAGCTTCCGGGCCAATATCACCTAAGCCTAAAACTGCGGTTCCATTTGAAATAACAGCAACAAGATTTCCTTTACTGGTGTATTTATAAACGTCTTCTTTATTCTCAGCAATTTTCAAGCAAGGCTCAGCCACTCCTGGAGAATACGCCAAAGAAAGATCTCTTTGAGAAGCATATGGTTTAGTAGGAATAACCTCAATCTTACCCGGTCTTCCGGAAGAGTGATAATCAAGTGCGTCCTGCTTGCGAATTTTTGCCATAAAAATACTTTTATAAGGGGGGATAAAGTTAATAAAATGTTGGAGTTGGAGGGCCAATAAAAACGAAAACTCCGACCAAAATGGCCGGAGTTCTCAAAATTGTTATTTACAGTGATTATTTGATAATCAAGTTTTGTGTAAATGAACCTGTTTCGTTAGCAACTGAAATCAAGTAAGAACCTGCTTTCATTTCTGACGTATTCAAGCTTACGATTTGAGCTCCAGAAGCATTAGATACTGTTTCAGTAGCGTAAACGCGACCAGCGATATCAATAATGCTTACTACATACTCTCCACCTTTTCCTTCAAAAGAAACTGATGCAGTTGTAGTTGCAGGATTAGGGTAAACATTCATGTTGATAGACTCAGCCTCTTCAACACCAGCAACCGCGATAGAAATCTCTTCAGCATTTACGATCTCACCTGTAGCAGCATCCAAAAGCATTGCTACTGCATGCATTTGAGAACGATCCATAGTTGCAGGAATTGTGTAAGTAAATGAGTAAGCAGCAGTTTGTCCGTTTGCAATTACAGCAGGAACTGAACCAGCTTGACCTGTGTAACCTCCAAGTAATGCGCGTCCAACGTGATTGTAAACCATGTTTGCAGCAGGAACCGGGTTAGCCAAAGCTTCGTATCCACCCATTGCACCTTGTGCACCACCAGCATAGTAATTTGTTTGGTTGTAAGTAGAACCTGTTCCAGTTACATCATCCTCAGTAAGAACAACAGCCAATTTGTAGTTTGCAGCTGCAAATGGAGTGTAGAATGTTGTAGAAACATCAACAGTTAAAGATGATCCAGTACCTGAACTAACAGCAGAAATTGCAGCAGGAACGATCAAATCAATTCTATCATCATAGTAAGATTCGAAAGCTGCAGTAGATACACCTTGATCCAACATAGCACGATCAACGTTAGAACCTGGGAAACCAGAGAAGTTAGCACCAGCATCATAAGCTGTAACTGTCATTGGGTCACCATTGTGAACTGCAATTCCGATGAAATCATTAGGGTGATTAGTAGTCATTGCTTCCATAGCAACTGCACCACGCGGACACCATCCACACCAAGTACCTGTTCCTTCTTCAATAACAACTTTCTTAGGAGCTAATTGACTTACAGTATTGAATAATTTGCTTGCAGTATTGTTACCCATGTTTGGATCTGCAGAAGCATTTACCTGATCAATTGAAATAGCGATGCTTTCTTCAACAGCTGTCGCGTAGTTAACTTGTACCGGGTGATTTACAGTTGCAGTTGCACCAGCAGCAATGTTACATGCGATTGTTGATGTATGAGCTGTACCATCATTCCAAGTTACATCCAAAGATGTGATTGTGTTACTTCCGTCATTCTTAACAGAAAGAGAAAGTTGATTGTTAGTGCTAACAGCAGAGTAACGGTTCAATGTTGAACTTACTAAAATAGCGTCATTAGCAGATGGTTGACGAACTACGAAATTATCTAAGTTCAACAAGTACATATCATTAGAGTTATTTTGAATAGCGATATAAACCGTTTGTCCGGCGTACGCACTCAAGTTAACCGAGTAATTTACAAATGATGATGTAGCTGCATTAACTGTAAGCGCCGCAGCACCGAAGTTTGCAACTGCATTACCTGTTGTAGAAACATAAACTTTGAATCCATCAAGGTAGTTAGGATCTTGCGCTTGAGCATCGAATTGAGCGAAGTAAGTTCCTGAAGCCGGAATTGCAATTCCTGGAGTAACCAACCAGTCATTAGACACACCTGCAGGTGTGTACCAAGAAGTTGAAGTTGCCATGTTACCAGAAGTACCTGCTCTGAATACCCAAGCATTTGAACCGAAGTTCAATGCACTTAAGTTCGAAGCAACTGTCAAACCGTCAACGTTGTATTGTGCCCAACCAGCAGGCATTGTTGTACCAGCGTCAAAGTTCTCAGAAAAAATTGTTTGAGAGAACGAAGCCCCCGCAAGCAATAATCCTGATAAAGTAAGTAAACCCTTTTTCATAATTTTAACATTTTATTAGACCCAAATGTAACGAAGTCTTCTATTGAATACAATGCATGTTAAAGTAAAGTTAACGCATAGTATTGGAATGCTAAATCGTTTAATTTCTCACTTTCTTATTTTCCCACTTCTCTTTTGCATTATTCGACTGATTCAGGATTATGCATCTTTAAGAGAAAACACTACCCAATTTATGAGAAACAAATGCAATAAAAAAGGCCGTCTAAACCAGACAGCCCTTACAATATGATATATTGAATCAGTGTTTCACCACTATTCTCCTGGTTCGAATGACCCTACCGTTCTCGGAAACCGTAATCAAATAAACGCCATTCTTAAATTCAGAAACGTCAATCTTCTTTATCGGACTTACTGTTTCATTGTAAACCACTTTTCCTAAGATATCTGTAATCTTTACTTCAACCTCTCCGTCAACACCAGTTGTATTAACAGTAATTGTATTGTTAGCAGGATTTGGATAAGCTGTCATGTCTACAACTTCTTTCTCAATATCCCCAACAGTAAGTGTGCTTGCAACCATGATATCGAATGAATCAAGTTCTACACCGTCCAAACGAATGAAATAGCGAAAATGAACAGCAGCTGCACAGGAGAAAGATCCTTGAGGTTTGATGACAAGGGTATCACCAGCTGCAAAATCAATGTTATTCATCATTGGGCTCACATAATTTGTACTATTAGGATACAAACATGTTGACTCAAAATTGGGATCTGGAAATAGGTAGCATTTCATTTGATCTTCACTGCATGGATTGGATACAATCTCTACAACCCGGAAGTTCGCATCTCCAGAAGCAATACCGTCAAAATGCAAATTCACATACTGTCCCCAGGGTTCATTTCCATCTATCTCGATCGTATCTCCACTCATAATCTGGACACCATCCAAATGAGTGATCGGATCGTAATGATTCATAGTTACACTCTGAGCTTTAGCTCCTAGTCCTATTGCAGATGCAAAAATCAATGTAAATAGTTTCTTCATTAAGAATGATTTAGGATACCGAACAAATATAAATCAAAATAGAAAGCCCAGTATCACCTGTTTCAACCTAAAACGGTTTAATCCTTGGATTTCCTTTTTCAGCAGAATTGTATCAAAAAAAAGCCCCGACCAAATTAGTCGAGGCTTCCAATACTTTATATCGAATTAGTGTTTCACCACTATTCTTCTTGTTCGAATCGCTTTTCCGTTTTCAGAAACCGAAATCAAGTAAACACCATTCTTATAATCAGAAACGTCGATTTTCTTAACCGCACTTACACTTTCGTTGTAAACCACTTTTCCTAAGATATCCGTAATCTTTACTTCCACCTCACCATCAACACCCGTAGTATTCACTGTTACTACGTTGTTTGCAGGGTTTGGATAAGCCGTCATATCAATCACTTCTTTTTCCTGAACAGGTGTAGAAAGCATACTTGTCACTTTAACATCAAACGAATCCAATTCAACTCCATCCAAACGAATAAAGTATCTCATCTGAACAACTCCTCCACAATTGTTTGGAAAAGAACCCAAAGGTTTCACCTGAAGCTCATCACCAGCACCAAAATTGATATCAGTCATTAAAGGTGTTGTATAGTTAGTGTTATTTACTGGCCAACAATTCGCTTGGAATTCTGGATCTGGATCTAAGAAAGCACAAATCTGATCTGTAGCACATGCATTTGATATAATTTCCTTTACTCGGAAATTTACATCTCCAGTAGTTACACCACTGAAATGCAAATTCACATAATGCTCCCAATTCTCATTTTCATTGATCTCAATAGTATCACCACTCATCACTTGAGCACCGTCTAAATGAGTAATATGATCATAATGATTCATAGTTACACTTTGAGCATGAACGCCATAACCCAGAGCAGATGCAACAATCAAAGTAAAAATTTTCTTCATAGAATAAGGATTTGCAACAAATATATATTAAAAAACCATCTGTTCTTCGACAGTTTAATCAATCAATAATAGGTAAGAATACAATTTTCTAGCCAAAAGTTCAACAATTTTAAGAACTTTTTTACCTCAATATCACCCTAAACCAGCATTTTCATTGATTTATCTATTAAATCGGCGCTCTATTCAAAATTCCTAAGAGTACAATAATTGTATTGATAAGGAGAAAATTTAGGAATTCAAGAATTAAATCAAACTACTAAACTGTGTGAACTAACAAAGCATGTATATTTGAAACTCGGCATGATACTTGAAACCGGTTCTGCCAAATGTGAAATTATAAAACTATGAAAAAACTTACCTTATTTTTGGCGGCGGCAGTATGTTCGTTTTCGCTTTTTGCACAAGAAATCGGTACTGGAAAAGAAGTTCCTTCTGTTAAGTTGACTGACATTGAAGGAAAAACAGTAAACACTGCTGAAATGGGCTTCAAAGGTCCGGTTATTATCTCTTTCTGGGCTACCTGGTGTTCACCATGTAAACGTGAGTTGAATACGATTCAGGAATTGTACGAAGAGTGGCAGGCTGAAACGGGAGTAACTTTGGTAGCGGTGTCTATTGACGATGAAAAAACAAAACCATCAGTTGCACCATATGTTAACGCAAAAGAATGGGACTACACTGTGCTTTTAGATCCAAATGGAGACTTCAAAAGAGCAATGGGTGTAAACAATGTTCCTCATACTTTCCTTATCGATGCTAACGGAGTAATTGTATATTCTCACAATAGCTACGCCCCTGGTGACGAGGAAAAACTCTACGAAGAAATTAAAAAACTAACTGGTAAATAATACTTGATGAAAAAGAGCATCATTGCCTTATTCGCTTTGTCCGGGTCGCTTACAGCACTCGGACAATCTGTTTCTGGTGGAAACATCACCGGGAATATGGAAGCAACTTTTCAATATTTAAATCCGGATTCATTGATTGGAGCAACACAACCACCATCAAAAGGTTTGTTGAATTCATACATGAACGTTTTCTATACCAACGGAAACTTCAAAGCCGGAGCTCGATTTGAATCATACCTTCCAAGAATTCAAGGATATCCGAATCGTTTCGACGGAACAGGATTGGGTATGCGTTACGTTGGATATGTAAACGATTACGTGGATATTACGCTTGGTAATTTCTACGAACAATTCGGAAGCGGAATGATCTTCCGCGCATATGAAGACCGCAACCTTGGATACGATAATGCGATGGATGGTGCCCGAATCATTCTTACCCCGATGAAAGGATTGAAAGTTAAAGCTGTGTATGGAAACCAGCGTTACTCATTCCAAAGCGGATCTGTTATTAAATCGGCAGGTTTAACTCGTGGTATTGATGCTTCACTTCATTTAAATTCTTACTTCCCCCGATTGGATTCTGCTGGGTTAGACATTAATATTGGTGGATCTTTTGTTTCAAAATACCAGGTAGATGACAATGAAAGTTATGTGCTTCCACAAAACGTTGGCGCATATGGCGGAAGATTGGATGTACGCTACGGTAAATACTATTTCAATGCAGAATACATTATGAAGGAAAACGATCCTTCAGCCGACAACAACTACATTTATAATAACGGTCACGCAGCAATTGCCAATTTCAGCTATTCCAGAAAAGGGCTGGGAATCATTGTTTCAGCAAAATCAGTGGACAACATGAGTTTCCGTTCAGACCGCACGGCAGCTTTACAAGATTTATTCATTAATTATTTGCCTGCGCTCAACAGAACACATACTTACAACCTTGTTGCAACACTTTATCCATACGCAACACAGCCGTTAGGTGAAATCGCTTACCAGGCAACACTACAATATAAAATTAAGAGCGGAACTAAGCTTGGTGGTAAATATGGAATTCCGATCGATATCAATTATTCGACTGCTTATTTACCGATGCGTCATTACTCGGGAATCAATCCGAACGACTCTTCCCGCGTAATGTATGAAAGCAAGCCGTTCGACATGTCGGACAGTTTATTATGGCATGATTTCAATGTAATGGTTACTTATAAATTCAGTAAGAATTTCTATGTGAATGCTTCCTATTATAACATCAGTTTAAACAATGATGTGGGTAAAGTAACCGGTGATGCGCATGGAATCATCAATACGAACATTGCCGTTGCTGAATTCAATTACAAATTCAATAAAAAGCATTCTATGCGTATGGAATTGCAAGGAATGTTCATTGACAAAGTGTATAGAGAAGATAACCAAGGAAATACGGTACTTGCTGGAAACGACAAAGGAAACTGGGCAACGGTAGTTTTGGAATACAATATTTCTCCGCATTGGTTCTTCGGATTCATGGATCAATACAACTACGGGAACGTGAATGAAGATCTACGTTTGCATTATGCAATTGGTTCAGTTGGCTGGATCAAAGATGCAACGCGTCTTTCGGTAAACTTTGGTAAACAACGCGCAGGATTGTTCTGTGTTGGTGGAGTTTGTCGATTTGTTCCAGCATCAAGTGGTTTGACTGTTTCTTTCACACAAAGTTTTTAATTGCTAACTTGTATACATTATGAAAAAGTTACTTCTAGCATCATCAGCTATCGCCTTAGTTCTTTTCACTTCATGTGATAAAGTAGAAAATGCCTATCCAACAGGAGCAGGCACTGGTAGTTCAGAATTGAATTGGGGTTTATATCCAGACGGTGATTCAGCTCACTATGCGCAAAACCATTGGCCGGTTTGGACAGACAACACCAATACCTTGAGAAATGTGATGTTTGAAGATTTCACAGGTCATCAGTGTATCACCTGCCCCGCTTCTACTGCCAATATGGAGAGTTTAATTGCAACAAATCCCGAACGTATGTTTGCTGCTGCAATTCATTCTGGACATATTGGATTGACTGGTTTTCAGGTGACTAACGCTGAATTCCAGAATGTAATGTATTGTGATGAAGGACTTCAAATCGGCACATACTTTGGTTCCATTGCAGGATCAAGTTTTCAAGGAAATCCTGCTTTCTGCGTGAATCGAGTAAAAGCCAATGATCAGTTTACTTCTAATGCAGGATCAGCAATTGCTAATAAAGCAAATGATTGTTTGGCTAGCACACTTAAAGTGAACATTCAAGCTGCAACTAACTATTTCCCTTCCACAAGAGGATTATTTCTACATACTGAAGTAGACGTTCTGGATAACTCAATCACTTCAGATTTGGGATTGGTGGTTTATGTTGTGGAAGACAGTTTGATTGGACCACAAAAGGGAGCTTCGAATGCAACTTTCGATACGGACGGTGTTGTTGACGGGACAAATCATATTTATGTTCACCGTGACATAGTACGTGGATGTATCGATGGAAAAGCTTTCGGAAGAACATTGGAAGCTTCAGATCTTGGCGCTAACGATAAATACTATGTGAATTATTCTTACCGTTTACCAGATCAATATAATGTAGACAATATGCATTTATTGATTTATGTATATGATAAAGAGACCATGGAAATTTATCAGGTAATTGAAAAACATTTGAATTGATCCCAAAATAATCACTCAGAAAGCGCATTCATTTTTTTGTTGAATGCGCTTTTTTTATCCCTAAAAATCTTGCTTTCCAACGGATTGTAAATTTCTCAACGGATTTAACATTTTTTGAAGTACCAAAATCAATTCTTATTCGTTAACTTGGAGTACACAAAATGTGAATACCATGTTTGAATTGACCAAAAAAATTTTGACCAAGGTGAGTTTCGACCCACAACTGTTCCAAAAAGAATTGTCAAAAGCGTTAAAGTGGATGACATCAACGGAAGAGATTCAACGATTAAGGGAATTTTGCATCAAGGAATTCGGAGCTCTGTATCCGAGTATTGTAAACAAAGCATTTGCGCAGATTGCGCCAGTTACAAACTGAAAAAGAAGGGTTCGACAATCGGACCCTTTTTCTTTGCATCTAAATTCCTAATCCTTATACAATTTTGTCTTTTAACATTTCTTGAACCTTTAGCCAATTTTTTAGCCTTAACTTGTTCACTAGAACAATCTAAAAGAAGGGGTTATGAAGAGAGTGATTTTAGGAGTTTCGGCGATGGCGTTGCTGGTCTTCACGTCTTGTAAGAAAGACTACACATGCGAATGTACTTATCAGAATGGTAGCAATAACACCACAGTAACTGAGAATCATACAGTCAAAAATGCGACATTGGATGATGCGAAGAAAACTTGTGATGGGTACGAGAATGACGGAGTTTACGACAAAACTTGTACACTGCTTTAAAATATGCATTATGTAATGCATTAAAAAAGGGTCACGTAATACGTGACCCTTACTTTTTTATAAAATTTCTATACCTATTCAAATTCAATCAAAACCGCACCTTTCTCTACAACATTACCTGCGTTGGTTCTGATTTCCTTTACGATTCCGGTTCCCTCAGCTTTCAAAACATTCTCCATTTTCATTGCCTCAAGTGTAAGTAGTGCATCACCAACATTTATCTCTTGACCAACTTCAACAGAAAGTGACACAACTCTTCCAGGCATTGGTGCTTTCAATTGTTTCAATTTTCGAACTTTTGGAACATCCATACCCAAATTGGCAATCAATGCATCCAGTGGTCCGGCTTTTTTAATATCAAAAACGCGGTGATTCAACTTCACTGTTAAACTTCCTTCTTCACGTTTGTCTTCAACAACCTCACCTCTGAATTTTTGTCCTTTATAAGTAATGGTGAAGAACTTACGATCCTCCCATCTCAAATGAACGCCATCCGCAGTAGTTTCAAAAGGTTGATTATCCAATTTCCAAGTCGCCATACTTCGCATTTAGACAACAAAAATAGCAATTAAATGCTCACACGTCCGACCATCAATCTGTTTCTGTGTCGCATTCTTAATAGAAATCGAATTAGGAAGAATCAGAAAGAGACTGAGAATGAACAGAAGAATTGACAAATGAAACAAGCGTCCAACGCTTAATATTTCTTATTTTCGTTGAATTCAATCAATTTCAATGAAAAAAATCTCTTTGTTTGCGTTACTAATTGCAGCCGTTGTAGCTTGTAAACCAATTAAAACAGAACCAGACATTCTGGTTGATGATGGAACTTATACTGATGGTGGCGATACCTACACTGATGGAGGTTATTATGATTATCCTGATTATGAAGACCAATTTGTTCCTGAAGAACCCATTTCTACAGTTTACCATGGTTCGGAACCCATTCTTACAGATTTGATCAACACCAAATTAGAGGTTTCTTTTGATTGGAGTAAATCACAAATGACAGGAAAGGAAACGCTTACTGCGAAACCTCATTTCTACGCTTCAGACAGTCTTGTTTTGGATGCCAAAGGAATGGAAATTAAATCGGTGACACTTGGTGGTGCAAACCTGAATTACGTTTATGAGGAGGATGTTCTTCATATTAAGTTGAACAAAACATATACGAGAAACGAAAACTACACTGTAGTTATCAATTATATCTCTAAACCTGATGAGCGTGCTGCTGGTGGATCGGATGCAATTAAGAGCGATAAAGGATTATACTTCATCAATCCAAAAGGCGAAACACCAAACAAAATGCCTCAAATCTGGACTCAAGGTGAAACGGAAGCAAGCTCTGTTTGGTTCCCAACTGTTGATCAGCCAAATGCGAAAACAAAAATGGAAATCTACATTACTGTAGACAACAAATATGCAACACTTTCAAACGGTAAAATGGTTAGTTCTGTTAAGAATGCTAACGGTACAAGAACCGATTATTGGAAGCAGGATCTGCCACATGCCCCTTATTTATTTATGATGGCTGTTGGTCAATTTAAAGTGGTAAAAGATTCTTACAAACGTGCTGATGGTAAGGTGATGGAAGTGAATTACTACGTTGAGCCGGAGTGGGAAGCAAATGCAAAAGCTATTTTTGGTGAAACACCTAAAATGATTGATTTTTTCTCTAAAAAATTAGGTGTCGATTATCCATGGGATAAATACTCTCAAATTGTTGTTCGCGATTATGTTTCGGGAGCAATGGAAAATACAGGAGCAGTTGTTTTTGGTGATTACGTTTACAAAACTCCACGTGAATTGTTGGATGGAAATGACAACAGTACGATAGCACACGAATTATTCCACCACTGGTTTGGTGATTTGGTTACTTGTGAATCCTGGTCCAACTTAACGTTAAACGAATCTTTCGCAAACTACTCTCAATACTTGTGGGACGAGCACCGTCATGGAATTGATGAGGCTGACTATAAAGCTGAGGTGGAAACGGACGGTTACTACCAAAATGGCGCAAATGCTGGTTACCATAATCTTGTTTGGTTCGACTACAACGACAAGGAAGATATGTTTGACGGGCATTCTTACAACAAGGGTGGACGTATCCTACATATGTTGCGTAATGTTGTTGGTGACGATGCTTTCTTTACTGCCTTGAATCTTTACTTGAAAACCAATTCATATAAAGCTGCAGAATACAACCAACTTCGTTTGGCAATGGAAGAAGTTACCGGTGAAGATTTGAACTGGTTCTTCAACGAATGGTATTTGAATAAAGGCCATATGGCACTTGATGTTAATTACGAGGTTGTAGAAAATGAAAAAGTGATTGTTTCCATTAATCAAAACTCCGAATTCGGTGAATACTTCAAAATGCCGGTTAACATTAGTGTTGTTGACGGAAGAGGAACTACAACTAAACGTTACTGGATCGAAAATTCATACTCTACAACTCTTGAAATTCCAGTGAGTGGTGAAGTGAAAAATGTAATCTTCGATACTCAAGATATGCTTCTTGGAGAAATCACAGAGAACAAACCAAACGAATGGTGGATTGAACAATACAAATCTAGCAATCGTTTTGCTCACAGAAGAGATGCATTGTTATTCGGTTCCGGAAGTTCATCAGATGCTCAGGAAATGATTCTTTCTGCATTAAGTGACAAACACTGGTACATTCGTCAAAAAGCGATTGGTGCGGTAACTGAATTGGAAAGCGAGCGTTCAAACCTTGCATTGGCGAAAATCAAAACAATGGCAACTTCAGATTCTATGTCATCTGTTCGCGCTGAAGCTTTAAACGCATTGTCAAACTTGCTTTCAGAAACTGAATTGAAACCAATTTTAGAAGAAAGAATTGCAAATGACCAATCATACGCAGTAGTTACAACCGCGTTAATGACGCTTTCTAAAATGGATGTAAAATTGGCTGTTGCTAAAGCCGAAGCTTTGGAAAAAGAACCATCTTCTCAAATGATCGTTGGAATTGCAACGATTTACGCTGAAAATGCTGGAATTGAGAAATTCGGATTCTACGAAAATGCGTTGAAGAGCGGAAAAGTTCAAGGTTACGACAGATTGAATGTTCTTGGAGCTTTCACTTATTTCATGACGAAACAAGACAACAAAAGCCAAGGAAAAGCAGTTTCTGTTTTTGAAAACGAAGTGAAAAATGGTGGTTTCTACGCGCAAATGTTGTTGCCAAGATGTTTCGAATTCTTGCTTGAAAACATCAACGGTAGAAAAGCTGAGTTAGCTGCTAAATTGGAAGCTGCTCAAACAAATGGAAATACAAATCAGGCAACTGCATTGCAAAACGAGATCAACGATCTGGATGCTGTAATTACAAAATATACTGAACTTCAGGCAAGTCTTGCTCCGGAACCTATAATGGAAGAGGAAGACGGCGAAGAACATTAATCGAAGACGAAAGACTTTAGAGGAAAGACTCAGGACGAAGACTAAAACTTCGCTTGGGTCTTTTTTCTTTTCAGGGATTTCTCTATTATCTACCTAAAAATGGAATTCCCGAATTTGGGGATTTTGGGAAATTACCCTTTTAGGAATATTCCTCAGGCTCCGAAAAAATTCGTTGAACATTCCATTAAAAAAACGCCTTAACCTCCATTCCACCCGCGTGAATTGCCGTATTTCCAGCACTTTTCCTGCCATTGTACTGGATAGAGATCTGAAGATTCTTTGAAACACTTCTTTGATAACCAATCGACCAAACGGTATTTTGTCCGGGCTTTAATGCTTCCAATAATTCAAATCCCAGAGGCGAGTTTGCATTCCCCAAAAAATCAATTTGGATGTAATTGACCTGAGCCTGTAAGCTCCCTTTGTTTGCCTGATTGTACTTTGTTGTAATTCCTATATCTTTCAACGTGCTTGATTCTCCACCAAACTGGACGCTGTTCTTTTTGTAGGAATATCTTCCGTCCAAACTGATCCTAAAAGATGAACTAGGCTGGAATACCAGCGAAGGTTTCACGATATAATAATTCAAAGCGTAAGAACGGTTCGATGTATAATCCACTACCGAATTCTTACTGCCTCGCTCGTAACTGCTCAAAACACTCCATTTCTTTTGAATGTTTAAGCGCCCATTCAATTCATTCGATGCGATTCGTTTTCCGTCAAAACCTGAGGCCAAAAGTGTTTTCGAATTTTGTTGATTGTAATGGTACTCTAAACCGAACACAGAACTGGTTCTGTTGAAATAAACACTTTGTCGCATGTTACCTGCGGTCGAAAGCAAAGCTGCATCAGCAATATCGCGTACGAATGGATTGTAAGCCTGAAATCCATCGAAAATGGAAACTTTACGCTGAATACGAAAACGTGACGTAGTTGAAAACAAAGAAAGCACATGCTTCAGCCCTTTTTCGTTGTTCCAAACGCGTTCCGGACGAATCGTCAACGATTGATTGTACTCGTTACTATATGTTTTCGTGTATTCATTAGATGGTGTGAAAATACGAATGTAACTTGCCTGATCAGCATAGGCAGCAATTTCAAATTCATTCAGATCCTTCACTCCATCGGCGTTGTAATCGTTCCAGGCATAGACACCTTGTCCGTCGTTCACTTTTATATAAATGAATTCCTTTTTCTGCTCGAGACCCGCTCCTACTTCATAGAATGTAGTTAATTGAAATGCCCCTTTTGCCAACTTGATTTCATGATCTATTCTCCCATTCGTGGTTTGATCAGGAGTTTGAGTGATCAGATTTGTATCCTTGATCTCCAAATTGCGAATGCTTCCTATGACAACGAATCGCTGATTCTTCCAACCAATTCCCGCAGTTGAGCGCTTGTTCCATTCTATTCCGGCAGTTCTGGCCAAAGCCGCATTTTTCAAACTTGTACTATCGGATCTTCCATCTGTGCGTTCTCTGTAAGTCAATTTGAATTCACCACGAACTGTATCTCCAATTCCGGCATAACCTTGCACGTCAAAAAAGGAATAAGAGCGCGTCTGAAGAATTCCGTTCTCCCGAAATTTATTCAATTCCTGATCTGTTTTTACTCCGAATTTGAAGCTTTTAATACTCTTAGAAACATCCAAACGGTGACGAGTAAACTCATTCTTTGAAACCGCGTTAGAACCCAAAACACTTCCGTCACCGGTAATGCGCCAGCCTTTTTGTGACCAATTCACCAATAACTGTACTCTTTGCCCGGAAAAATCATTTCCAATCTCAAAATGCTGACCGTTCAAACCAATTTGTCCGTACTGGTCATGCTGAATGGAAGAACCTATATTCGTATAAACCTGATTTCCCGTGTAACCCTGACTTCTCGTATTCCAATCTCTGTCAAATTCCACAGCTCTGTACTGCTCAATAGGCTTGAAAAATGGATCCAGCATTTCTACATCACCACTAAAATTCATAGACCATGGACGAACAGTGTCATGACCCAAACGTTTGGTGTATTCTATTTTGGATTTAAGCCCATAGCCGTCATCGTCGAATGCATCTTTGGAAGAAAAGGTGTTGAGATCATAGGTGCTTTTGGCGAGTTCGGCCATCACCGTAAAACCTGGTGAAATCTTATATTTCGCGCCCGCAGTAAACAATTGTTGTTGTTTTGGAGTGATGAGAATACTTACTGGTGCATAATCACCTTGAGAGATCCCACCAACAGGCTGTACCCATTTATACACTTTTCCAAGCGCTGAATATTCACTCAGCACATAATCGCCCTGTCCGCTGCCAACCAACGAAAAATTGACTTTATAATGTGCCAGATTTGCATCGACCGAAAATACCAAAACGCTATCGTAACCAAGAGAATCAACCAGTTTATACATGATTAGGTTCTCCGAAAAACCAACAGAGTCAATCACCAATGAACGCGCTAGCTGCAAACTATCTCCAATGTTTGAAAGCAACAATTTTTGATTGTTACTCAATGTTTGCTGCAACGGTTGGTTCTTCGCGTCCTGTTCTGAATAGGCATTCACCCACCAATCCAGTTTTCTCCCTGTTGCAGCTGTCGAAAATTGAAACAAGGAACGGGCGTAATTCTGGTCGGAATATTGAAACTCAGCAACAATCCTGGAGTCCTTTGTAATAAAGTTTCGAGCGGTGAAGGTCAATTCCGAAGTATTGTAGTCAATTACATAGTCAAATTCCTGCCCGCGAGTCAATAATTTCCCATCGATATAAATGCGTTCCGTTCCTGAAAGAATGACAATGAATGGCTCGTTTTCGTTTCCTCTAAGTCGATATGGACCTTGATTCCCCTCCACACCCTGAATAATTTGCCGGTTAAATTTCCCTTTGGACAGTGCTCCGCTCACTTGGGTTTTTATGGTAGAATTTTTCGTTTGCTTCCAAATGTATTCACCGCTCAAACCTTGTCCGCGTTTCTTATAGGTCAGAAAATAGCCGTCTGGTTTTGAGATCCAAAAATCACCAGCTGTGACTTTAAATTTTTCATTAAAGATTTGAATAAAAATTTGGTCAAACTCCTGTAATTTATTCGTGTTTCCTTCTGGTTGAATAGGCAAATTATCATCTGTCACCGAAGCGAGAATTTGAAGATTTGGAGCGATATAACCCGAAAGTCGAAGGTTTAGACTTGAATTCACAGATAAATTCTGCCTGTTCCCGAAAGAGACACCGCGAGAAATACTTCCTTGCTTGTTTAAACCTGATTGTTCGAATAAATCAGCATTCTCAGAACTTGGTGAAATCAAATACTTCTCTCTATCTCCCTTTTGCTGCGAATAAATGGCAGATGTATCTCTATGAAATATAGGCTGAGCAAGGTTGTATGGAAGAACGCGGTAAGTTATGTTCAACGAATCGCCACAGGTTTTGAATACGGTAATGGTTGCTGAATTATAATTGAGTTCGTAATCGGTTTCAGCTAAAATACTGTTCCCACACATTACACGCACAGTTCCGGGTAAAACAGAAAGGGAATCGAGTGCGACTTCATTTTTGGATGCGGCAATAGTTTTCTGTCTCACAGAACCCAATTGGGCATGTAAAGAAGAAAAACAAAAAAGCAGACCTATGAGTAGTACTAAACTTCGCACCATGCTAAAGTACAAACGTTTTTTACTGCAATAAATTATTCCCTCTAGAAATACTGACGTTCATGGATTTTGAAGAACTGTTATCGACCATACTTTTCGATCACCACTTTCACATTCTTCAGTTCACCTTGTACGTGATTTAGGTTCCAGAAGAATATCGTGATTTCGTCCATACTTTTACTGTAATCGAAGCTGGCATTCATGATTTCCACATGTTCAACTTCCTTGTGAGAATCCTCAAATCCCGGAAGAGCACTGTAAACTCGCTTCGTTTTATCCGCACGATTGTACATGTCAATTACAAAATCAGGTGGGCGGTTATTCATACCTCTAAACACTCTGTCGTAAGAAACCTTAATGTAGATTCGTTCGTGCGCCTTCAGGTTTACAGGAATTGACTTTCCAAGATAATATTCAACTTCCGGTGAGATAAAAACTGACTTTTCATCGAACAAGGTTTTCGAAGAAAGACGTTTCCCAAAAGGCTGTGTAGAATGATAAAACACCCATCTTCCTTTGTTATCCGGATTCCAAAATGCCAGCGACTTCCAATAGGATTCTTGCGTAAAGCGCTGGTTTTGATTGTAGCCAAAAACATATTGGTTGAATCTGATAAAAGGGAGAATAACTGTTGCAACAAATCCTACAATGATCCATTTTTTCTTTTTCGCTTCTTTAACGAAATCGAAAAGCGGAAGAAGTAAAAAGACATAGTGTTCGTTGAAGTTTCTTAGTCCGAACCTGGTTTCGAAATCGGGACACCACCACGCGCCCGAGACATAGCAGAGCAAAACGAAATAGATCAGATAAATTGTTGCTTTGAATCGATTTTTTCGGAACTTAAATAAACAGTAAGCTAAACAGAAAATCAGAATGGGTGAATGGAACAATATTCCCGTTCTGTAACTGAACAGCACTTCGAAGAACTGCGGATTCAACCAATTAAATCCTTCACCGGAATAACTCCAAAGAATAAACGAACCGGTTTGCCATTTCCAAATTCCCAACTGATACATGATCGGAATCAGAAATAACAGTATTCCGGAAACAAGGACTTTTGGTTTCAGCACATATTGCTTTAAATGCTCCAGAAATGATTTGAAATCGTCAAAGAAAAACAACACCATCACCAGAAATATCAAGCTCGTTGGTCGTGTGATTGCAACTATTCCCGTCACAAAAAAGAAGATTAGAACGTAACTGGATTTTTCCGGATTGGTAATCATTTTTACGATTAACCAAAGTAAAACTGCGAAACAAACGAAGAGATAATTGTTTGCCCACAAGATGCCATAGATTGCTGTAAAAAGCCATGGCGTTGCAACAAGAATTACAGGAAAGATCCATTTCTGTTTGCTTGTTAACTGAAAATGAGTTGAGACAGCCTTTTGAAAAAAGATCAATCCGAGAAACAGTAAAAAAATGGAGTAAACAAACATTCCAATAAAGTAAGTGTCGCTATAACCATCAGCTTGATATCCGGTTATTTTCATTACACCCGTAATTGCTAGAAACGCTGGCGTAGCAAGGAAAGAAACACCGCTAAAGAACTTATTTACGTGCTTTCCATTTTCTGTTGTTACTACATAGTAATCCTTTTGTCCAGTATTCTTAAGCTTTACCTTCTCGTTGGTCTGGAAAGTATTGTCACCAAAAAGATAGATCGCCGGCAAATAAGCGTAATACGCTTCGCTATCAGAAGTAATGGCGTAATCGAAGTTTGATTTTTCGCTAGAGAAGTGGAAAATGTAGGCAAACACTAAAAGGAGTGAAAGCAGTTGATAAATTTGTGTTTTCTTCGGTTTATACATTCTGTAATTCCAATCTGTTCAAAAACTTACGCAAAATTACCTGCTTTAACCCAAGAACATGTCTTCTCTTTTACAAATGCTAATGTACAAACGAATTTGAAGGTAAAGTGTTTAAAACGTAACGAAGTTTTGTATTTATAAATCCGAAACAACGGGAAATACGTATACCTTTAGGAAATCGTGCCTTTTGATAACTTACTGAATGGTTTTAACTGACAAAGTAAAAGAAGCCTTTAACCAATCAACTATTCGCTTTCACATAATTGCAACTTGGGTTGGGTTACTCTTGAATCTATTTTGGTGGATTAGTGACCTAATTGTACTTCCAAGTTATGCAGTGTCATTTCTCCTTTTTCGTTTTGGAGTTTCTTTGAGTTCATTAATGATTCTTCTTTTTAGACATCAGCTTGGATTATCCATTTACTTCTGTATGTTCTTTCTTGTCACCGGTATTTCCATACAAAATGCCTTTATGTGGAGCGTTATGGATGTAAAACATTTTCAACAACATGCCTTTGCATATATCGTTCTGTTTATTGGTGCAGGTATGCTTGTCTTATGGACATTCCGACTATCAATGGCCCTTTTGTTGATTACGGTTGTAAGTAATATCGTTTTCCTATACCTGAATAGTAGTTTGACATTAGACGAAATCTTAGTAAATGGAGGACTTCTTACACTTACAGTTGTCATTTTTACCGCATTCCTTATTCGCTCAAGGTATCGTTTAACGATCAGTGAAATAACCATACGATTGGATTTAGAAACCTCTAAAGCAGAAGTTGAAAAGCAGAAAGAACAACTTGAATGGAAGAATAGAGAAATTACAGATAGCATCACTTACGCCCGAAACATTCAACAAGCATTACTTCCTTCGAATGCGGAAATGAATGAATGGGTAACTGATTTCTTTATTCTCAATTTACCAAAAAACATTGTGTCGGGCGACTTTTACTGGGTGCATAAAACAGAACGGAAAACCTATTATGTTGTTGGTGACTGTACTGGTCATGGCGTTCCGGGAGGATTTATGACAATGCTTGGATTATCGTTCCTTGAAGATATTGTAGTTGCAAAAGGGGTTTCCAATCCCGGAGATATCCTGAATGAGTTACGGGATCGAATCAGTTCCGCTCTGAATCAAAAAGGGGTGATCGGTGAGAACAAAGATGGAATGGACATTTCCTTGTTTACTATTGACGAAACTACGATGTTTCTGGAGTATTCAGGAGCCTATAATGATTTGTTTATTTCAAGAGCGAATGAGTTAATTACACTAAAAGCAATGCGTCAACCCTGTGGATACAGTCATGCTTCCAAGCCGTTTGAAACAATGACGTTTGAATTAAAAAGAGGAGACACTATTTACGCGATGTCCGATGGTTATGCCGATCAATTTGGTGGTGAGTTTGGAAAGAAATTCCGAATCAAGAATGTCCTGCAATTGCTGCTGCTTATCAATCAAGAACCACTGGAAAAACAAAAACAAATGCTACTTCGCTATTTTGAAGATTGGAAAGGCGATCTGGAGCAAGTTGATGACGTACTTCTTATGGGAGTACGCGTTTAAAACAAAAAATCCCCTCCGCTGTGGCGGAAAGGATTTGTATTGTGATGCGAAATAAAAACGGCACAATTATTAACATCACAAATTCAATTTTGGTCTATATACGTAGGGGCATGCCTTATGTACGACATGCCCCTACGGTTTCAATGTTTATTCAAGTTCTACCCAGAACGCATTTACCTTCGGCGAATTTAGCTCAGCAGCTTTTACAAAGCTTTCCATTTCTTCGAAATGCGATAGAACTTTAGCAAGTTCTACCCTGAGCACATTTCACAGTTGTCTGGATTTTCCAAAGAGCATGCAAGTGCTGCTGCTTGTTCTTCCAGTTCTGCTGCTGTTGGTTCAGAAGCTACTGCTTTGTCAACTGTAAACTTGATCGCATCAGTTGCAGCTTTAGTTCTTAGGTAGTACATACCTGTTTTCAATCCTTTTTTCCAACCGTAGAAGTGCATTGAAGTCAACTTACCAAAGTTTGCATTTTCCATGAAAATGTTCAATGATTGTGATTGACAAATGTATGCTCCACGATCAGCAGCTTGCTCGATAATTGCTTTTTGAGAAATTTCCCAAGCTGTTTTGTATAAGTCTTTGATTCGTTGAGGAATCTCGTTGATGTTTTGAACAGATCCGTTTGACTGCATCAATTTCTGACGCATTTCGTTGCTCCACAAACCTTCTTTCACTAAGTCTTTCAACAAGTGCTTATTCACGATAATGAATTCACCAGAAAGTACGCGACGTGTGTAGATGTTTGATGTGTACGGCTCAAAACATTCGTTGTTTCCAAGAATTTGTGCTGTAGAAGCTGTAGGCATTGGAGCTAACAACAATGAGTTGCGTACACCATATGTTTTCACTTCTTCTTTCAACACATCCCATTCCCAACGAGCAGTTGGAGTTACACCCCACATATCGTATTGGAAAATTCCTTTTGATACAGGAGAACCAGCGTATGTTTCGTAAGGTCCTTCAACTTTCGCCAAGTCTTTAGAAGCTGTCATCGATGCGTAGTAAATGGTTTCAAATACTTCGCGGTTCAATGCACGTGCTTCTTCAGATTCAAATGGGAAGCCCATCATGATGAACGCATCAGCCAATCCTTGAACACCTAATCCAATTGGACGGTGACGCATGTTAGAGTTACGCGCTTCTTCTACAGGATAGTAGTTTCCGTCAATAATTCTATTCAAGTTAATTGTTGCCTGGTACGTTACCTCGAACAATTTATTATGGTCGAATGTTCCTGCTTCAGTAATGAATTTTGGAAGCGCCAAAGAAGCCAGGTTACAAACCGCGATCTCATCTGGTGCAGTGTATTCGATAATTTCTGTACACAAGTTAGAAGACTTGATAACTCCCAGGTTTTGTTGATTCGACTTAGAGTTAGCCGCATCTTTGTACAACATGTATGGCGTTCCTGTCTCAATTTGAGATTCCAAAACTTTGAACCACAAATCTTGTGCTTTGATTGTCTTACGACCTTTTCCTTCTTTCTCGTATTTTGTATACAACGCTTCAAATTCAGCACCGAAAGTATCAGAAAGACCTGGACACTCGTGAGGACACATCAACGTCCAATCTCCGTTATCTTCAACACGCTGCATGAATAAATCCGGAATCCAAAGAGCATAGAACAAATCGCGAGCACGCATTTCTTCTTTACCTGTATTCTTCTTTAAGTCAAGGAAGTCAAATACATCTGCATGCCAAGGCTCAATATACATTGCGAAAGAACCTTTACGTTTTCCTCCACCTTGATCTACGTAACGAGCAGTGTCATTAAATACGCGCAACATTGGAACAATACCATTTGACGTACCATTCGTTCCTTTAATGTAAGAACCAGTAGCGCGAATATCGTGAAGAGCTAAACCAATACCTCCAGCTGACTGAGAAATCTGAGCACAAGATTTCAATGTATCGTAAATACCTTCAATACTATCTTCTTTCATTGTTAACAAGAAACAAGAAGACATTTGAGGTTTCGGTGTACCAGCGTTGAATAATGTAGGAGTTGCGTGAGTAAACCAACCCTCCGACATTAAGTTATATGTTTTGATAGCTTGCGCAATATCACTCTTGTGAATTCCTAAGGCAACACGCAACAACATGTGTTGAGGACGTTCAGCAATCTCTCCGTTCAAACGCAGCAAGTAACTTCTTGTCAATGTTTTGAATCCGAAATAATCGTAGCGGAAATCACGGTCGTAAATAATAGAAGAATCTAATACTTCTTTATTTTCCTGAATCACCTGGTAAACGTCGTCTGCAATTAACGAAGCGTTTTGTCCTGTTTTAGGATCGATGTAATTATGCAAATCATCCATCACTTCAGAGAACGATTTTTTCGTCTCTTTGTGAAGATTCGACACAGCAATACGAGAAGCCAACAACGCGTAATCCGGATGCTCCATTGTTTTTGCCGCTGCAACTTCTGCTGCAAGGTTATCTAAATCCGTGGTAGATACGCCATCGTAAATACCCTCGATCACTTTCATCGCCACTGCCTCAGGCGACACTAAAGGATCAAGCCCATAACACATCTTGATGATGCGCGCAGTGATCTTGTCGAACTTCACTGCTTCTTTTTTTCCGTCTCTCTTTAATACATACATAGTAGTGCTCTCCTATATTTTGGGTTTTTCCCCGTCCAAGGCGGGAATAATTGGTTGTTGCTAATTAAAAATCTTCGTCCGTACTAAATACCTGACTGTCTTTGTTTCCTCCAAGTACGTTTGCTTTTTGGTATTCAGCAACGCGTTTCTCGAAGAAGTTTGTTTTCCCTTGAATCGAAATCATATCCATGAAATCGAACGGGTTTGTAGTGTTATACACTTTTTCATTTCCTAACTCAACCAACAATCGATCAGCCACGAACTCGATATATTGTGCCATTAGGTCAGCGTTCATACCTATTAACTTCACAGGAAGTGCATCGGTTACAAACTCTTTTTCAATTTCTACTGCATCCATGATAATATCACGAACCTGCTCTTTCGGCAATCTGTTTTGCAAATGCTGCGTGTAAAGCAAACATGCAAAATCACAATGCAACCCTTCATCTCTTGAAATCAACTCATTTGAGAATGTCAATCCTGGCATCAAGCCGCGTTTTTTCAACCAGAAAATTGAACAAAATGAACCAGAGAAGAAGATTCCTTCTACTGCAGCGAATGCAACTAAACGCTCAGCAAAAGATCCGTTATCGATCCAACGCATCGCCCACTCCGCTTTTCGTTGAACACATGGAATTGTTTCCAATGCATTGAACAAATGATCTTTCTCTTTTGAATCCTTGATGTAGGTATCAATCAACAAAGAGTAAGTTTCAGAGTGAATGTTTTCGATAGCAACCTGGAAACCGTAAAAGAATTTCGCTTCTGTATATTGCACCTCAGATAAAAAGTGCTCAGCCAAATTTTCGTTTACAATACCATCTGACGCTGCAAAAAACGCTAGAACATGCTTAATGAAATGTTTCTCGTCGTCATTCAACTTCGATTCCCAATCCAACAAGTCTGGAGACAAATCAATTTCCTCTGCAGTCCAAAAACTTGCTTCGGCTTTTTTGTAGAACATCCAAATATCGTTATGAACGATAGGGAACAGTACAAATCTGTTCTTGTTTTCTTGTAAAATTGGTTCAATCTGAGACATTTCTGTTCTAAATTTTTAAGTCAATATTTCCCTACCACATCCAGTACTCCGAATGCGCGTTTTACAGTGTGTGTTGTAAATTTTTTGTTTCCCCGCTCTTTTGATATCTCGATTAGAAGCTATGCTCTAAAATTCGATTTTTGTTCCCTGAATGAGGCATACAAAAGTTGTCAAAATTCTTTCTTCTCGCAATTAAAGAAATAAACAATAAGTCGAGGTTTTCAACAAGCTAATTCCGAAATCCTTTAAGAAGAACACTTAGCGAGTTTATCAACATACTCTTCAAAGATATTCACAGTCCATATTCTGTTATTTGTCGAACAATTTTGGATATTCATCATTAACATAGCAAAGTCTTGTATATGAAGGCCTTTAATGAAATACTCTAGCAAGTTACGCCAATTTGACGGTCTTTGCAAAGCCTCTGACATTACGCTTTTCAACAACTGAATGTGAATAGAATTGAGTTCCTCATTTTTGCTAGCTTTCACGAAAAACCGCCCTTAAATTTTAACATTTGGGGGTGAAAACGAGCATAAATTCGTCGACAAAAAATACTATTTCATAATATTATGAATTCGCGTTTTTATGAAATCATAACGTCATGAATTTAAATGCATTCGGACATTATGTCCAAACACTTTTCAGCCTAAACATGTAAGTTTCGTTAACAAAACAACCATTTGCATGAATCTAACTCAACAACTCAAAAGTTATCGCAACGATTTTCTACAACTCATCTATCCACAATACTGTTACTCCTGTAGCGACGAACTTGTTGGATCAAAATCCGGGATTTGTGCCATTTGTGAATCAGAACTACAATACACTTTGTTTGAAAGCTATCAGGATCCGACGTCTCTCGACAAACTTTTCTGGGGTCGAGTGAATCTGGAAACCACATTTGCATTGCTCTATTTCACACAAAGCGGTGCAAGTCAGCGCATTTTACATGATTTGAAATACAATTCGAGATCTGAATTGGGGAATCATTACGGAAAAGAAATTGGTCTTCGCATAAAGGAAATGGAAACCATGAAAGATTTATCCGGAATCATTCCTGTTCCACTTCATCCGAAAAAGCAGTTCATAAGAGGTTACAACCAAGCAGAGAAAATTGCTGATGGAGTAGCAGAAATATTGCAGATTCCGGTTGAACACCATATGCTGCGTCGACAAATTTTTGCAGAAAGTCAGACCAAGAAAGGATTGCTTTCGCGTTGGGAAAATATGCAACAGGTTTTCAAGGCTTCGAAACAAGAGGAGAAAACCGGACATTATTTACTAGTTGACGATGTGATTACAACTGGTTCTACCTTGGAAGTTTGTGTAAAAGAGTTGCAACAGAAATTCCCGGGAATACGGATTAGTGTGGCTTCTTTGGCGGTGGCAACTTGACTTTCCGCCGCGGCGGACTCAGTCACCGTTGCAAATTCCAAAAGGAAGGATGCGTGGAGGAAAGAGGAAAAGTTCATGTTCCGTTTACAATCTGGTCTTTTCTCTTTTGGCTTTCCGCTATTCCTCTTTAATTATTGCTAATTTTCTGCTTCAAATAAATGGAAATGGAATCAACGGCTAAGTCAACAAGGAGTATTCACATCGCTATTCTCATATTAATGTGTATCCCGATTATCTGGTCGATTGGAACGCATATTTATACTTCAATTCGTTTCAATGCATACAATGGAAACGATTCATTCATTTATTGGTTTGTCATCAGAACATTAATTTCCATTCTGTTCCTATACATGATCTTTAAGAGAATGTACGGAATAATGCTCTACCTGTGCGTTGCCTCTGTGCATGGACTGACTACTTCAGTTATACAATGGACCACTTACCATGCTTCATTCGACACTTTAAGCTTAATCTTTTCTGGACTCAGTTTAGTCAAACTTGTTTTAATGATCATTCTCCTTAATAAAGAACATAAGCGCTTTTTTAATCTACGCTTTACTTCTACAGCGCTTGAATACCCTATAACTTACAAAAGAATTCGCAACCTGAACATTCTGCTTACTCTTCTAGGCCTCATCAGTTTCATCTCCGTTTTCGCATTCGTTTCTAATGAACCTATCGTATTATATAATGGTTACGTGCTCTTTTTATCGCTGTTATTGATTTTTACAATTATTGGTACGGCCAGTAACTCAAAATTTCAGCTTTTAGCCTTTATGTTCGCATTAATTTTTATATCCGATGTTTTTCATTCGAGTCAATCAATACTACTTATGGCCTTCGCTGGAAACTCAAACAATGGTTGGGATCAAATCGGGACAATAATTGGCCTTGCTGTTATTTCTTTTCTTTTGGTTTTTGGAATACTTATTTTCTTTATTCTTCGTAGCTATTTGATCGAGCGAAAAAATTCAGCAGAAATGTTCCTAGTGAAAGAAGATTTGTTGGATTAAACAAAAAAAATGGAGAACCGGGTTTCGACTCTGCTCAACCACCAATTCTCCATTTCAATTTATATCGAAAGCTAACGCTTTACTTATATCGAAAGCTAACGCTTTCTCTTATTCATTATGCGTTTTCTTAATTTCGATTCGTTGTTCTTCTGTTTGCATCTTTCTTTCTGAAGGACCGTTCATCT
>CBFGNV010000010.1:0-81553 GCA_965650275.1 uncultured Fluviicola sp.
GTATTCAATTCCATAGTATGGATTCCAAACTGCTTCGTAATCTCCATTTCCAAGGTCAATAGTTGTGATGTGCATTGTTTTATGAGCCGTTGATCTTGGTCCTTCTACACCACATGCATCAACTGCAGAAATCTTGTATCTCCATGATTGCGCAATTGGAGATGCATTTACATCGTTGAAAATAGATTCCATTGTGTTCGGAACCGAACCAACCTGAACGAACTCGTTGTAATTAACGGTTTCACGATAAATGTTATAGTGATCAACATTCGCTGCGTCCACTTTTTCCCAAACTACAATATTTGTAGTGGTAGCAGAGTCAACAGAGATCATACATAAAGGCTGCATCATTGGAGCACTAACCGGAACAGAGAAAATATTGTAGCTGTCACAACCATTCATATCTGCTAAATGCAAGGTATAATTACCCGCAGCTACGTGTGTAATGTCAATTGTTGGATCACCATTCGACCAATCAAAAACAATCGGAACTCCAATTCCTGATGTATCTACATCAATAAACCCTTCTTCAGCTCCACAAGGTGTAGCACCAATTTCGTTTAAGTAGACATATGGAGAACCGTAATCGTTTAGCGTGAACTCGCTTACACCTGTACAACCTAAAATATCGGTAATTGTAATTGTATAAACACCTGGCGCTAAGTCATAGATTGACCCTGTTGTTTCACCATTCGACCATGAATAGGTATACGTACCATTTCCACCATAAACGTTACTCATTTGAATATAACCATCAGATAGAGAACATGAAGTTGGATAAGTTACATACATATACGGGTAAATTTCGTCTGGTTGAGGAACATTAAATGTTTTAGAAAGTGAACAACCAGTTACATCAGTTACATAAATTGTATAAGTTCCGGCACCCAAGTTACTTACAGATTCACTTGTTTGTCCTGAACTCCAATATGTAGTTAACGGCGTGTTCAATCCTGTGATATTTAACTGAATCTCTCCATCAGTATCTCCTGAACAAGATGCGGGAACAATAGTTTCTCCGAAAGAAACACCTATCAATCCAATGGAACCTGTTGCTTCCGAAACACAACCATCCTCATCTGTAACGTCAATATGATAAGATCCAGGAAGCATTCCTGTACGATCTGTATCTACTGTATTCCCATCGTTCCATACAAAAGTATAGTTTGAGCCCTGAGCAGAATAAACACTTGCATCAATACTACCATCTCCGGTAACACAAGAACCTGCATCAGAAATTGACAAGGTAATTTCAGGGGAAACGTGAATTGTAACACCTGCACTCGTTTGAACCGTACATCCATTTGCAGCGGTGTAATGATAACTTAGGTTGATATCGTTTTCGTAGCTATAACCATCAACATGAAGCAATCCATCATAAAATGTTTCTTCTCCGTCTATCTGGAAGTAACCTCCAACTGGATAAACCCACTGAGAAACATCAACAGATCCTTCACTTGAACAAACTTCATAATTTGAATTCAGGAAAACCGGGTTCGGTGAATTCTTTACCAAATAAGTGATTACTAACTGTACTGTATTCGCTCCATCCGAAAAAGTGTATGTAAGATCAACATTGGTTGGAGAAGCCACGTTACCAACTGTACCATAGTAATATCCATACGAAGTATAATCAGGAGCACCTGAATTGGATTGGAAATATCCGCTAAAGTTACTCGTGTTAATGATCGAAGGATGCGAGGAAACCACCGATTGAATTTGAATCTGGTCTCCATCAAGATCTGTTACAATTGTACCTTCCAGTAAATAAGCATATTGACCAGAACAAACAGAAGTGTTTTGATATCCGTTATCTGTAACCACTGGGTTCGATGCAAATGCAGATTGAACCATTAAACCTTGGGTTACCAACAAAATTGCAAGTATACGTTTTCTCATCACGTTAGAATTTCGGCAAAGATATGGAATAAAGATTCAAACTGTCGAACCAAATTGATTATTGGTAGGCTTAATTGAGCAATTAAACGGTTTCATGACATAGAAATGACATTTAAGACCAGTTAGCTGATCTTCTTTATGTTTCCCACAGATACGCAGATTGAAGCGAACCTACCGGTCTCGCAAGAATGGTTCCGAATATTCGGTAGTAAGCGTCATAAAAATGTGTGTGTCCTGGGCAAAAGAAAAGGGTCGAATTATCTTCGACCCTTTCGTTTTAGTTCTTAACGATGGTAAAGTTATTCGGACTTCCATCTATCTTAATGTAGTACAACCCTTGTGAAAGCGCTGATAAATCTATCGTTTGGTGTACATCGTTAATCTGAATGGTTTTTAAAAGCTGCCCATTCGGATTGTAAACAAACATTAGCTGACCCACACCAGCTTCACTGATTTCAATCTCTATAGAATTGGAGAACGGATTCGGGTACAGACTAAAGCTAAAGCTGTTTTCGTTCAATTCGTTGTTACTGTCGCCCGTTCCTTGTCCAACAATAAAGTTACCCTTCTCTTTGTTCGAGCGTGTTGTATTGAAATCCTGGATCTTTTCAGCCGTACAACCTGTTTGTGTGATCATCTTAACCACATAATCAATTCCAGTTAACCCTGCAGGCGGTGAATCTGTAAACGCTGTTGTTCCAACCGGAATTGCAGTTGGCAGCATCTCCCAACCGTTTTGATCAGAAATTCTGACTATTCTGTATTCTGAGGCATCAATAAACCCTTCATAATCATCCCAAAGAACTTCATAAGTTCCATTACCTAGGTTTTCAATTGCGTTTAAGTGTAATGTTTTATGCGGAAGTGAAAGTGGACTTTCAACTCCACAGTCATTCACTTGCGAAATTCTATATCTCCATGATCTATCCATTGGTGAAGCAACTACATCATTGAAGATAGATTCGGTTGTATAATTTACAGTATCGATCAAACTGAAGGCACCTGCTTCTGTATTCTCCCGGTAAATGTTGTAATGGTGAATCCCATAATTCTCTGTACGCTCCCAGATAACCAAGTTCGTTGTAGTCACGGAATCAACCGTAACAATACAAATTGGCTGGATCGTTGGTGCTTTTACAGGAACGAAAAAGCTCTTAATGGAATGACACGCATTGAATGGCAATGTTGTTTCTGTATTTGTAACTACAACAGAGTACGTTCCAGAAGCTAAACTTCCATTAATTGCATCTGTTGATCCATTGCTCCATTCAATAGCTGTTGGAGGTAAAGTACCACCATCAGGGTCAGCAGTGAATGACAACTGAATTGCACCCGTATTGTAAATACAAGATGTTGGATAGATGATTTCTGAAATACTCAATGCTTGTTCTTCATTCAAATCGTAATTGAACGTGTCAACACACCCGTTTAGATCGTGAACCACCACTTCATAATTTCCGTAACCTACGTTGTAAAGATCCGCTGTTACCTGAGGTGTTCCAAGCCATTCGTAAGTGTATGAACCTGAACCACCAGTATAAATTCCATAAATGCTACCGTCTGATGCTCCACAAGTTGGTTCATCTTCACTGAAGAAAGCACTTATTTTCGCAGGTTCAGTAACTTCATAATTGTAAGTTACCTGACATCCATTGGCCTGATCCTGAACTGTCACCCAATACTGTCCGGCTGTCAAGTTGGAAATAGTAGGTGTAGAATATCCATTCGACCAGATAACCGAATAGTTTGCAGGACCATTTACCGTAATTCCGATGGAGCCATCGTTATCGCCATAACAAGAAGCATTTGTGATAGATTCTGTTACAGTAATAGCTGCAGTTTCAACACCGCCAAAACCGGTAACATGACATCCATATTCGTCTGTAACATGGTAGTAATAAGCTCCTGGCGTCAAATTAGTAATGGTTGCTGTATTTTCTCCTGTTGACCATTCCACTGTAATGTTCGAAGAAGTTCCGTTCGTATAAACTACTGTAGCAGCACCATCAGTTGCCCCACAAGTTGCAGGCACCGTATTCACTGTTGCAGTTCCAGCCTGTACAAAATTGTAAGAGGCTCCAGTTGAAACAATACATCCATCAACATTAGCATCGTAAGTGAATGACCCTGAAGGTTGAGTTGCACTTAACTCAACACCATTGATCAATCCGTTGGGAATGATTTGACCATTGATACGGAAAGTTCCGTTGTCATAGTAATTTACATACTCAGGTAAGCTGATATTCGTTTCATTGTCACATAAATGTGAAAGCGCAGAATTGAAAATGATGCTTGGTGCCGTTCCAACGATCGTTATCGAATTCAACACTTCATTAAAAACATTCCAACCATCTGTGTAAGTAACGGTAATTTGTGTGTTACCCTGCGTTTGTACGAAACCGTAGATAGCAAACTTGCTTATTCCCGGCGATGAAGAATTGTCTTCTCCAATTGGAACAGCATATGCATTTTGTACGTAACCATTTCCGGAAGTAACCGAAAGAATACGAATGTGATCCATATCCGCATCTTCAATTTCCAATTGCGGATAAATTAAGTTATTGTGTCCTCCACACATACTTGAGCTTGTGGTTTGCGAAGCTGGTATAACAGAAGGTTTGTTATTTAAAACCTTGAAGAAATATTCTCCATCAACTGCTCCATAATTCACTAAAATATGCTGCTGATTGGAGTTCTCCAGACTCAATCTTAAACTATTCGGGTAAGTATCATAAATTCCAAATTCGATCTTCGGACCTAGTGAATCCCAAACATTGGTCCCGTTGTCTTTACGATAAACATAGAATTTATCATAAACAGATCCAGAGCCCATTGTACTAAAAGGAGAAACCAAAAAAGCATACGCAGCGTGTTCCAGAGACTCATGATCCGTTTGCCATGTATAAAATGTATTGGCTGTTGAAGTGGAAGTATTGATATTCACATCAACATCCGAGATCACCTGCTCGTATCCTTCGTAGTTGGTAGAATTCTGAACGGTAACAAACGGGTCTGACTGTCCATCTCCCGTCAAATAGTAGAATCCATTGATCAAAGGTGTACTGTTCAATCTGAAATAACCATCATTTGTTCCGTTCACATTGTAATACGTTGGAGACGAAAGGTTCGAAAGCGACGCTTTGACCAATCTGTTCACGGCTCCGCTTACACCCACCCAAATGTCAGAGTTTCCTAAATACAATTCCAGCGAAGCAGAAGAAAGGTCAGTTCCACCACTATTCAACAAAGGAGTATAATCGTAACCGTTGAATTGCTCTGTGGCTGCATCAAACACGCTCATATACACATCCGTATCGTTCACAACGTACGCCAGGTAAAACTCATTTGAACCCGGATCACACTTAATGTTCCATTGATCTCCAACCTGCCATGGCAAGCTTCCCGGACACAGTGTTAATTGTTCCGTAATAAAATCGAATTTGAAAACTGACGCACTTGAAGATCCGCCAACAACAATGTACCAGACATTCCCAATAATTGCAGATCGGTATTGATAATTGTAGTTCGGGTTATTCAATAGATCCAATGCAATCCACTGTCCCGTTTCCGAATCATAACGGGAAACTTGCAAATCATTGGCGTTGGCATCGTAAATCTGGTACACATCATTGTTGTACATTACCGTTTCAGTGGTAGTGTATGTACTCGTTGGACCAGGGTTAGTTGGCAAGCCGCTCGACCAGGTTAACTGAGCGTAACTGCTTCCAGCAAAAAATAGTGCGCCCAAAAAGACGATTAACGATTTCATAAGCTTATAGTTTTACAATGCGTGTAACGCGTTTAGCTCCATTCAACTCAATTTCAATCAAATAGGCTCCATTCTCTAATCCAGAAATATTGATTTGGTTGGAAATTCCTTCCAATTGGAACACCGCAACTTCTTTACCTGAAAGGTCAAGGCAACGTACATTCAATTTGTTGTTTTGAGTTTGAACCAATGTCAATAAATCACTTGTTGGATTCGGATAGATCTTCAATTCGTCCAACAACAATTCGTTTACATCGTTATTAGAATCTCCAGTTCCTTGTCCAAGTATGAAGTTCCCTTTGTCTTTATTAGAACGTGTAGTATTAAAATCCTGAGCACGGAATTTCAAAGCACTACATTCTTCATCCAAATCCAATTGAACCATATAATCCAAACCTGGAGTGGCGAAATCGGTATTATCAATATATGAAACCTGGGTAACAGGCAGAGTGGCTACTTCTTCCCACAAATTAGCATCTGTATATCTCCACAATACGAAGTTGCTGTATGCTGTTCCTTCGTAAGCGTTCCATGAAATTTGTGTATTTGGAGAACCAGCATCAATTGCACTTAAATGCATTGTTCTGTGCTGAGCAGAAAGTGGTCCTTCCGTATTACATCCGTTTACTGCTGAAATCTTGTAACTCCAAGAGCGTGCGATTGGAGAAGCCACCACATCATTGAACAATGAAGTATTGGTTGCTTCAACCGTATCAATCAAAATGTATTCACCTTGAATCGATGTTTCACGGTAGATATTGTAATGGTGAATTCCAACTGGTTGAACTTCTTCCCAAACTACAAGGTTTGTTGATGTAACGCTATCCACTGTTACCACACAAATAGGTTGTAACTGTGGCGCTACAATAGGAATATTCCATCCTTTAACGGCATGACAGTTTGCATCAGTTGTAAGCGTACAAACATAAGTTGCTGCTGGTTTCATAGAAATGTCTTCTGTGTTTTCACCAGACGACCATGAAATGGTTTGAACGTTAGCACCTGAAACCAGAGCTGGTGTAACATCAATTGCTCCTGTATTCGAGCCACATTGAGAACCTGTAATTGTTCCATACAAGTTTCCGGAATTCAACTCACTCACATAAACCGTTTTGATGGTTTGACAACCTGTATTATCTGTAATTGTTGCCGAATAAACACCGTAACCAACATTCGTTTCCAAATTGTTTGTTCCACCTGTTGACCAGTTCACATTGTACGTTCCTGATCCACCAGTAATAGTTTGAACTTCCATTGTTCCGTCCGTGTTCCCACAAGTAGGGCTGGTAACAACCGTTGTCGCCATTAATTCCGTTGGTTGCGTTACCGTAAATGCTTCAGTGTAAACACAGTTTGAAGCATCCGTAACCGTTAATGTATATGTTCCAGGAACCAAGTTGCTAATAGAAGGAACTGAATATCCTGAACTCCAAATCATTGTTGTTGGAGCGGTAAATCCAGTCAATGAAGTTGAAATGGAACCATCATTTGCTCCATAACAAGAAGCATTGGTAATTGTTGGAACGATATCGACACCTGAAGGAACAATTGTAAATTCCTTTATTACCGAACAGAGGTTGGCGTCTTGCACTGTAAACGTGTGCGTTCCTTGAGGAAGTCCATTTACCGAAGTCACGTTTGTCTGACCAGTACTCCATGCCTGTAATAAGAATGGGCTTGTTCCACCTGCGATAGTTGCAATTGCAGTTCCCGTATTTCCACCACAGGTTGTTGGTGTAGTGGCAACGGTTACAGTTGCAGATTCATGCAAAGTGAACATAGCTGAAGCTGTTAAGTTACAACCCATTGATGTTGTAGTATATGTAAGTACTAATTGAGTTTCGAATGGAATTCCGCTCAAATTGGAATTGAAGTAAGATCCGTTGAATCCTCCGGTAACACCACCTATTCCGAATGTTCCGCCTGGGGCTGAAACATAGTTAGAAAAATCAACCATTCCGTTATTGGAGCAAACTGAAATTGTTCCTTGGTTAAATGTTGGTGGGGCAGCTGTAGGAATTACATCAATCGTATATTGTACAGTTCCACTTTGAATCCCGTCTGTGAATGTCACGGTGATTGTTGTTTGACCGCCCATAGCAGGTGTTCCAACGATATCGAACGTACTTACATTTCCTGCTTGATTAACTGCTGTTGGTACCAACGATCCAGCAGGGAACATCGCTCCATCTGCAGCTGAAACCGTTACGTTTATCACATCGACAGCATCCCAGTCTGTTACTTGTATACCTGAAACAAGCGTAGAAGTTGTTCCTGGACAAACTGGCCCTGATTGCGTTCCATTCGAAGTCAATGTAGGTACATTATTGGATAACCAAAATACTTTTCCTGGAATTGCAGGGTCATAGAAACTGGCGATTCCTTTATTAGCTGTTCCTGAAAAACTCAATCGATAATCGGAGATTGAATTTGCACTCGCCCACATTGTAGAAAAAGGGTCAATCGTAGCTGTTCCATAATTGTACTTGCGCATTCCTTTTGAAACATTTGCAGGTACTCCACTATCTGTCAATCCACCAAAGAAAATGGTACTTTGACTCAAATTCACAACTGCTGCTGGCGCTGTAGCTGTAGGAGTAAGCGGATTTGCCCATGCACCATTTGTTGTAGTTAAGGTTGCTGGAGTAAACAAGTAAGTGAAATTATTTCCAGTTGATTCACTCGATAAGATACTTATTTTGTGTGAAGCCATGTCTTTACCCATTGCAATTCCCATCAACGCATCATTGGCAGCTACCAATCCCATTTGTCCATCAATATTCCCAGGATGGTGAGGAATTACCGCTGTCATATTTACGTCTGTTTTATGCAAATAAGTGCGGAAAGCCCCCGGAATTTCGTCGCGTGTTAAACCAATATAAACGGTGTCCTGATGTTCAACCAAGTCATAATTGTAAGCTGTTGCAGAACCAATTGGAACTGTTAATGAGCTTACAGCAGCATTCACAATGTTAAATTGGGTAATAACAAGTGACGACTGGGTATCATTTTGATGAAGCATGTAGACGTAACTAGCATCCTCCGAAACAACAGCACGATAATCAGCACCCTCTGGTAAATCCGCAAAATTGAATGTATTTACAATTGCAACACTTCCTGAAAAAATAGAAAACAGGCGAATCTGTTCGGTAGGAAAACCACTGTCACTTTTAACCATTACATAAATAACACCTCCATTGATGAAGGAATGAATAGCCTCAAATCCACTATAAACTTGCTCGTTATAAATTGGTGTCCAACCGGTACCTTGGACATATTCTTGAAAAATGATTCGTTTATCCGTTCCATTATCAAAAATGTAGGCAGCATAAATTCTTCCGTCGTCTCCGATCATCACATCGTTACTTTTTGGATCGGTTTGTCCAGCACTTGGACTTACTGGAACTGTTGGAATAGAATACCAATCAATTTGAGCAGATGATTGAAATGCAACAAGTGTTAAGATGAGCGTACAAACAATGTGGGTAATCGATTTCATAGTTTAAGTAGTTTTAACTAAAAACAAAATAGTAAGCAAATGTATGAAATAGAAGCATTTATAACTTCAAAATTGAATAGATAGCTGTTTTTGTTGATTAATCAACGGACTAAATCGGATAAGTATCATGCAAAAAGCTCTTTTACAAGCTCATCTATGCGTGAAATCATCACTATTTGGATCTTAAAATCTTTTTGAGCAATGCCTTTGTTGTGTTTAGAGATCACAATTTTATCAAAGCCTAATTTCTCTGCTTCACGAATGCGTTGCTCCACTCTGTTTACCGGACGAATTTCTCCAGAAAGTCCAATTTCGGCGGAACAACAAACAGTTCTGGCAATAGCAATATCGGTATTTGAAGAAAGAACTGCGGCAACAACGGCCATGTCGATAGCAGGATCATCTACTCGAATTCCACCAGCAATATTGAGGAAAACATCTTTCGTTCCCAAACGGAATCCGCAACGTTTTTCCATTACGGCCAATAACATGTTCAAACGACGTAAGTCAAAACCTGTTGATGAACGTTGAGGAGTTCCGTACGCTGCTGTACTCACCAAGGCCTGAACTTCTATTAAAAGCGGTCGAATTCCTTCTAAAGTTGCAGCAATTGCAGAACCTGAAAGACCTGAATCAGCAGATGAGATCAATACTTCTGAAGGATTTTCAACCGGGCGTAAACCCGTTCCCTGCATTTCGTAAATTCCCAATTCATTGGTACTTCCAAAACGGTTTTTAATGCCGCGCAGTAATCGATACATGTAATGCTGATCACCTTCAAACTGCAATACACAATCTACCATGTGTTCCAATACTTTTGGTCCGGCAAGCGAACCTTCTTTGGTGATGTGTCCGATCAGGAAAACCGGAATTCCCGTTTGTTTGGAATAACGCAGCAATTGCGCCGTACAATCGCGAATTTGGGAAATGCTTCCTGGTGCACTTTCAATTTGAGAATTGAAAAGCGTTTGAATGGAATCTATAATTAACAATTGAGGCTGAAGCTCTTCTGCCTGCTTGAAAATATTTTGAATGTTCGTTTCAGTAAGCAAATAAACCTGCTTGTTTCTTTCTCCAATTCGTTCAGCGCGCATTTTGATCTGCTGCTCGCTTTCTTCTCCTGAAACGTAAAGGATCATTAAGTTGGATTGAACGGCAAGTTGAAGTAAAAGCGTTGATTTTCCAATTCCCGGCTCCCCTCCAAAAAGAATGAGAGATCCTGGAACCAAACCTCCACCCAGAACGCGGTTCATTTCAGTATCCGGCAAAAAAATGCGTTGTTGTTCGCTTGGTTCAATATCCGAAACCAATTGCGCTTTGGCAGAACGACCACTGCTGGTTGAAAAGGCAACAACACCGCCCTGATTTTTCTCAATAATTTCTTCAACCAAGGTATTCCACTCACCACATTCCGGACATTTTCCCAACCATTTTGGGGCTTCATATCCACAGTTTTGACAGAAAAATGCCGTTTTTACTTTTGCCATGATGTAAAGATAAAAGACTTTAGACAAAAGACGAAAGACGATTCAACTCTAAACAAAAGAGGAAAGCCTCATTGCAACTTTCCTCTTTCCTCTTTCCTCTTTAGGCTTTTTATCTATCTAACGACTACTAAAACTCCTGAATATTTCATTCCATCAGGACGGATATACACGTATTGATATGTTCCCGGAGTCCAGGCACTCACATCTGTTGTCCATTCCAGTTGCTGTTTTTTATTCAGAATAGTAGTTGATAACAAACGTCCATCGTATTGATAAATTTGAATTGTTGCATCACCTTCCATTGGTTCATCAGGGAAACGAATTGTTAGTTCCTCTGAAGCAGGATTGGGGAATACTTCCAATTTATTTTCTGTCTCAACCATAATGTTCTGAGAACCCATACAGTTTTGATAGTTAATGTTGCTCAAACTTTGAATGATAGAACCAAAATGATAATCTCCGGCGTAATGCACAGGTGTAATAAACGCAGAGGTATCAGGAACATAAACAGTATCAAGGAAAGCCATTCCTACTTGTGCAATTCTGATTTCCTTCATTGCATATTTCTTTTCACGATTTACGATAGATTGTTCCATGAAGTCAAGACCGCAAGATTCCAATTCTGTCAGCAACTCCAAACTTTTTTGCGGTTGACCAATTGCACGTAAAACCTGCGCTTTGTCCAACTCATTGTAAAATTGTCTGAAATAGTTATTCTCTGTAACCGCTGAACTTGTAACACGGTTTGTACTGTTTACAAAATCTTCCGTAGTTCCATCAAAGTTGTACAAATTCTGGCTTGCAGTAATCAAACCTTGCCCCATTGCAGATTCCAATGCCAGTTTCATATGGCTTTTTGCCTGAAGTAATAACTTCTGCGTGAGCGCACTACCTTGTCCATAGCTGATATTACTTCTAAAAATCTCATCCAAATAAGCAATCGCTTGCAAATCGTTTCCTGTTCCGTCATTTAAGGCAGTCATTCGATTTATCGCTTCCTGAATTCCCTGATCCAAACGTAAGTTTTGACCGGCAGTCTGAGAATAATACGTTGGGATTTGATTTAACACTGCATTTACGGTCGACCCCAGAACAGAAACAAATCCGTTGATCACATCCAAACTTCCACAAGAAGCTTTTTGCATTGGCAGCAGCGTATTCACCGTCACATTGATGTTATTTGCAGATTTGATACTGAAACGTGTACTTGCAGGTGTAAGCGCAAAAATTGGATTCCATTGATTTCCTGAAAAATCAAGATTACAATTCAATGCAGATGAGCAAGTGGTTTGAAGTGTTCCACGAACCAAACCGCCAGCAACCGGAACATCGCGGAGGTAATTGGAACCAAGGGTCATATCAATCAATGCTTTTTCCAGATAAATATGGCAGCGCGTACTCAACGTTCCGGTCATTGGACCAAAAGTATTGTATCCACCACCAGTTCCGGTAGCCATGTTCAATAAACCTCCACGCATAGTTACACTGTTATCGCGACCATTTGTGAAGGTGTTACAGCGCAAAGTCAATTTTCCAGTTGTTTTCTGAATCGCATTTCGCAGTGTATTAAAAGTGCTGGCAGAAACCAGAATGTCTACATTGGAAACATCGTAAATAGCAGTTTGACCAATATTTCCGGGATTAACATCTGCAAAAACACAGCTTGATACTGAAGAATTGAGTGTCAATCCTTCCGATTCCACCATAGCGTTACCACCAGCATAGATATTGAAGTTACAAGAAGTGAGACTGTATCCTCGGCCATGCACATTTATACCTGAGCCGTTCAAATAATACGGAAGGGTTTGCGTAAAATTACAGCTCACCATTCGCAAGGTGGCATTATTTTCAATGTTCAGTTCTGCACCAACATGCGTGTTTACAAAATCTGTTTGTCTGAACAGGTTCACATCCGTAACATAAATTTTTCCGGAGATCACATTGTTTCCGGTAAACTTTGCACGAAGCGTATTAACTGGCTGTTCAAAGCGAATAAAAGAGTTGTTGGAATTGATATCCACCCCACAATCTGTGAGCTTAATGTTTTTGATATCAGGATCAGAGAAATAAACCTTTGTATTGTCCTTCACTTTAATGATCAGGTCATTGCTACTTTTTCCGGTAAGATCAATTTCTGCTCCTGGTTTTGCATTGATAACCGGTTTTCCTTCAAAAACAATAAGCCCCGAAGATGTTGAAAAACTATGATCAATAGAGAAAATAGCATTGTTTTCCAGGTTAAGACTTCCTCTGATGATCAACTTTCCGCTATCGTCGTTCTTTGTATAAATGGTTGCACCGCTGTAATAGGTAAGCGTTGCACCCGGTTCAATGATAACACTACAGTTCTCATGTAAAATGAGCTTGGAGCCCGGACGTAAGATCAAGTTTCCACCTGCTTTAATGCGCAGTTCCGTTCCCGGTTGTACATAAAGCTCTCCTGAAAGATCTATAGTGCTGCCGTTGTTTACAGAGACGTGTTTTTGCACAATTTTCATTACTGTATTCGGCTCGAAAGTTAACGTTGAGTTGTTACACACAATGAATGGTGTTTCTACATCAATGTACCCTCCTGGAAATTTCACCAAAGTATTGTTCATTTGAAACTCATTGGTATAGATATACATATCACTATATTCGGGAAAGTAAGGTGCCACTTTAACAGTACTACCAATTACATTGTTGTATTTAGCGAATACATCTTCAGTGCAATTGGGAACGTACACCAATTTTTGATCTATTTGTTCTTTCAGCTGTTCAAAAATTGGTAATGCGTCGGGATTGGGCAGGTTACTTGGAATTGTAGCAACTATCGCATTATCACAAAAACAATCTTCCGAACTTTCAGGTGTGAATAACGGCTGGTCCGCTGGAAAAACCAAGCGATACAAATTATAGAAAAGCATGTAATCTATTCCGTTAAAAATCCCTCTTGAATTAGTGAATCCACCGTTTACATCAGAAGCCCATGTCCATCTGTCTTCGGATCCCCAACCGTTTGGTGAAGATTTAGAAATATTAGACGTACCATTACTTGCAGTAAAATTATATGGCCCCTCCGGGTGCATTGAGTTAATATAATCTTCAAAAAAATCTTTTGGTCGAACTGGTAAGTTGTCTTCCAAAACTGCTTGCATTAGATCCAGTTGTTTATTACCAGTACTATTCGTCATCAAATTGATACTTGAAGGAGAAAATAAGTTTCCAGCAATTCCAACGTTAGAGGTTAGAAGTCTTAAATTCCCATCATTACTCCCAACGGAACGACTATCAGGATCTTCCCAATCTTTTAACCCCCAAGGGTATGGTAACTGTTCTAGTTTTCCATTATCAATCAAATCTGCCTGAAATTGATCGATTTGTGCAATTGTATTAAAAGCTGTCCAGAAATCCTGCATAAAATAAACATCCCCATGCAATGGTCCATTTGCCAACCACTCCTGATATCTAGATTCGTCCTGATAATTTTGATTATTTCCAGTACCATAATTCACGCCACCTTGAAGCTCAACAGGCGATGAAGCCAAGGGATTAAAAACCACTTTAGTACATCCTCTTTGTTGTGTTGAATCGGCATCATTTTTTGCGCAGTACCCTGTAATACAGCAGGCGATATCAGAAATAAACAGATTTTGAACCCTTCTTGTCCAATCACTATCATAATGATTACCTGTAATAATAAGTGCCGCTTTATACAGTGGATAGGCACTATAAACGGCGTCTCCACCACCATTATTTACGGGCCAACCATTGACATCAATCATCATCCAATTATGCTGATTGAGATATGTCATCATTCTATTGACAATTGCCTGTGTTTCAGAGACAATATAGAATCCATCATCATTAGACGTCGGTTTTACAAAGGGATTATCTACAAGCTTATGTATTAATCTAAATCCCATCATTAAGGAAGAAAGCTGATCTAAACTTGGTGTATTTTGATATGAATTTCCATAGGCTTCGAACTTAATAGGCACGTTAACAAGGGGATTGTGAACTCTATCAGCATTGTTTGTCTTGAAGTGAGGTGAATTCACACATTCCATTCGCATAGGTGTACTACCCCAATTTTCAGAAGCGAAATCTTCAGGAATATCTTCCCGTTGGTAA
This sequence comes from uncultured Fluviicola sp., assembly GCA_965650275.1. Lineage (GTDB taxonomy): Bacteria > Bacteroidota > Bacteroidia > Flavobacteriales_D > Crocinitomicaceae > Fluviicola. Next base: position 14,768 of record CBFGNV010000010.1, read on the forward strand.
AATCCATTTAAAATTTTCGGTTGTGTGAAACCATAAATTTCCGACTGCTCAAGTTCGGCATTCAAATCGACTCGATTAATTGCGGCGAGCGCATAATACAGTTCATTTAGCACTCCCATCGTATCCTGACCAGAGTCTTTTAACAAACGATATTCAGTCGCTAACAAACCTAAATAATATCCTTGACGGATCATTCCGTCACCAAAGTGCATTTCACCCATCGAAAACATACCATTTCCGGGTGAATCATCAATATTATTAAAACATGTATTAGGCACTAAAGCTCGTGCCACGATACTTCCTCCAAAGTCAGGTGATATCTTTACAAAATCTTCACGAAGGGCATCCCGTAACTTCCAATATTTTTGCTGATTGAGCTGACCTGTTTGTCCATAAGCAGTTGCTGAGGTAATCAAGACAAGGCTGACTACCCATAAAATGAGTTGTTTCATAAGTGTATGTTTTTGAGGTTACTAAAGAATACGGTTAGTAAGGTGTTAAATTATGAATGAATAGTGTGTTATTAAACGGCAAACCTTATGGTTGAATATGGTAGTTTACTAAGTTCCAAGTTTCTGTAGTATCAGCCAGTTCCAATCTAACCAAACCAACTCCCTTTGAGAAATAACGATATGTTGGATGGTTTCCATTATGTCCATTGTGAGGTTCGAAGACTTTGATGGTTGTTTTATCAAACAAGAAATTTCCTAATTGATAAGTATTCATAATAGATGTAATATGAATGAAGTTATTTGGGTAATCTATGTTATTTGATCCAACGCTATCTTTTAAATTGTATTGGAAAAACATACACCGACTCTCTCCTAGAGAAACACCTGGACCACCAGGAATTCCCTTTGAGCATTTTATTGACATACACTTTTTCGCAACAGGCGCTGTCTCGCTGCAGCCATCAGCCGTTGGCTGCCCAGTGTACTGTGGCCAATAATGGTATTGAAAATTATCCAATGCACTTTTTATAACAATGTCAAAATCGTATGTAGAACCATTTGCAGAGGATAACACATACATGGAATCCCTGACTCCAGAATATTCTTCTTCATAGACCCACCATGAACCCGGTTTGAACAAAAAGAATTCTTTGGCAATCATTACGGAATTACAACCACCGGGACTGGTAGCACAATAGTTAGGCTCCTCTGTAGTTTGTTTACAGGAAACAGCAAGTGAAACAACAATTGTTGCGAAAGCGATGAGTGAGAAGAGTGAATTGCGTAAAAGCATGTCTTTTAGGTTATTAAGTAAATATAGAACGTTCGATTTAATTACCAAAATTTTGGGATATAAATTCACAGAAATGTGCAATGAATCTGGATTTTGAGAGATCAGAGTCTGGACACATTTATCTTTCAAATGCAGTTTAGAAATTCACTAAAAAATCTTCCCGAAGAGCATCACGTAGCTTCCAATACTTCTGTTGATTCAATTGGTCAGTTTGACAAAAAGCAGTTGCTGAGGCAAGCCAAAGGCTAGCCCATAGAATGAGTTGTTTCATAAGAGTTGTGTGTTTGAGGTTACTAAATAATAATGGTCAAAAAGTGTTTAAGTGAATGTGATTTTATATTGGAAATTTATGGCTCTATATGATAATTAACCAGGTTCCAGGTTTCGGTTGTATCCAATAATTCTTTGCGGACTAGACCGACTCCACGTGAATAAAAATAATTAGTAGGATGATCCCTTTCAAATCGATTATGAGGATTTTTGATCGAAATAGTTTCATTAAAGTGCCCATATCCAAAATACGACTCGGAAAGTATACTTTCAATTTTCACAACATTATTGGGGTAATAAAAATTATATGACTGAATAGAATCATTAAGTCGATATTGAAAAAATAATGAAGTAATTTCCTTAGACTCTTGCTGACTCCCAACAAGAACTTTAGAGCTTTTCACATATAAACACTTCTTTACAACGGGACTTGTTTTGCTACATTGTTTATCTGTAGGTTGCCCATTATAAACGGGCCAGCTGTGGTATTGATAATTATTCAATGAGCTTTTAATTACAATGTCAAAATCGTAATTACTTGCATTCGCGTAAGAATAAACATACATTGAATCTCTTACCCCAGAATACTCCTCTTCATAAACCCACCATGAACCCGGTTTAAACAAAAAGAACTCTTTGGCAATTAGAACGGAATTACACCCTCCTGGACTAGTAGCACAAAAGTTTGGTTCTTCTGTAGTTTGTTTACAAGAAACAGCAAGTGAAACAACGAGTGTTGCTAAAGCGATAAGTGAAAAAAGTGAATTGCGTAAAAGCATGTGTTTGAGCTTGCTAAACCAAATCTGCGCTATGCCGAAAAGGTTGTAGGTTATTGCCTAAATGTATAGACTTTGGACAATAAACCAAAAATTTTGGATGAAAATTTCACAGAAGTGTGTATTGAATCTGGATTTTGAGAGTCTAGAAACTAGATGTTCAATACAAAAAATGACTTAGCCATCCCCCCTCAATCCGCCCTGTCTGACTGCAAACAGGGGGAAAATAAAAAAGGTGGCCTCGCACTTCGATAAACTCAGCGCCCAGCCACCTTCTCAATACACAAACTGAAGTCTTTTGTCTTCAGTCTTTTGTCTTAAATCTATTTAATCACCAATTGCTTAGTGCTTGTTCCTTTCGCATTTTTCAATGTTACGAAGTAAACTCCTGAAGCAAGATCAGAAACATTTACTGTTGCTGTAACACCTGTTGTAGAAGCAGTTCTAACTACGCTTCCTAATGCTGTAACAATTGTGATTTCTTTCAACTCATTGTCTTTTTCAAATCCGAATTTCACTTCTTCATTTGCCGGGTTTGGATACAAACTCCACGTTTCCTGAAGGTTCGCTAATTCTTTCAATCCATTTGTTCCTAAACAGAAAGGAAGTGTTAAGTCATCACCAAAGTTTGCATCTGCTGCCAACAATTCAGCTACAACATCAGCTCCTTCTGTAATTTCCAAATGTCCGTCAGGTGAACCGCTTGATGTCATTCCGTCCCCATAAGAATCGTGGATCACAAATTTGTAACATCCTTCAGCTAAACAGTAACTTTCATCGTATGTAGCACCGCCAACTACTTCTGCGTAAGGTCCGCCAGTGTAGTACGTAATTGTATTGTCTGTACTTGTAATTTCCCACGTAATTTCATCACCGTAACGATCTGTTGTTAATGATAAATCGAAGTTAACCGCGTTGACGATTGTTGTAAACGAAGAAGTGATATTATCGTTTCCTAAGTTTTCATCTGTTCCTGCATTTGGGTTGGATACGTATGCATTGAACACGTGAGCTCCACCAGCAAGCGTTGCTGAAGGTAAAGCAATAACTGCTGTTTGGTATTGATTCAATGAACCTGTCCAAGGATAAGTTTGACTAAAATCACCATCATAACCATAATGAACAGTTGCAGCAGTCAACACCGTTGAACCGCTGTTGTTGATTGTTACAGATGGAGTTACTGTTCCTGAACATTGTGTTCCTGAAACTCCTGATGTAGCAGACATTCCTGCATCAAGTGCAGCACCTGGTCCAGCAGGATCAACACCATCAATTACTGTAGCACCCGTATTTGAAGGGTCAAGCCAGTTACTCAAGCGTGTACTGTTCGTTCCACCACCAGTCCATGAATAGAACATTTTTCCATACTCATCAGAAAGGTTTGCACCACCACATACTGATGCACCACCGTATAACTGACCAATTGTTCTATGATTTTCGTCAAACAAAGGTGAACCGGAAGAACCACCTTCAGTTACACCTAAATCCCAAGAATTTACGTGCCAACATCCGTTTGCAACCGAAGTTCCCATTTGACTGGAAGTTACAGGGGTGTTATCGCTTGAAATTTTCTTGATATCTCCAGCTGGGTGATGAATTCCATGAATTGAAGTAGCCGGTACATCTGTTCTGTTCCAACCATTGTAATAAATTCCCCAAGCCGGATCAGGATTTGAGTTTAATTCTGATAACGTAACATCACTTCCCGGGTAGCTTGCTCTAAGAACAGCACCATTCACGTTCATTGTTGTTGGTCCGTTATTCGAAGTGTTATTTGTAGTTCCACAAATGGCATTTGCTGCTGTTCTTTCCCAACGGAAACGGAATACCCAAGATCCTGGATTTGTTCCACAGTGATTAGCAGATAAGAAGTAAGGAATAATTGTTCCAGACGTATTGTTCAATAATGATCCCGTACAGAAACCACCACCATTTACCATCATTGCGACAGCTCCACGTTGGTTTTCCCAACCTGCACCCATTGGACAGTTAACATCGTATTCACAATTTCCGGAACCACCAAGCGCTTTTGCTTCTTCTTCAATATCCAGATAACCATGAACAACAGTTCCTAAATTCAAAACGGAAGTTCCTGATTCTTCTTTCGGCTCAACCAACTCAATGATCACTACATCACTATGAATGATGTCAGTTCCCATCATGTTGTTCACATTGTTGTTCAAACTGGTGTGAGCTCCAATAAATTCTGTTTGGTTCTCATCCGTAATGTACAAGATGGCATTTTTCGACAAGATGAACTGGTCAAAGATCAAGTTAATTGATTTTGCACCTGCAGCTCTAATTTTCAATTGACGAAGCACATTTCCATTCGGCAAGTTGGTAATCTGCGCTTGAGTCATGAAGTTGATATCAACAGAAAGTTCTTTTCCAAAATGGAAATCCTTTTGCAATGTTGATGCTCTTCGTGCTGTTTCCGATGCAATTTCGGCACTATTATCAACAGCAACCATTTCGATCGCTGTTTTTGGAACACCCACTTTACTTTTCCAGGAAAGCGGAGTACCTAAAGATTGCACTTGTGCATTTCCCATGAGGAGGCAACCCAGGAATGCGACTGTTAGTAGTTTTCTTTTCATTTTATGTTGTTTGGAGAGTTTACTTTTTGCGTTTGATGCTACATCCACGTGGAGGAGTAGTAGCTGTTGTTATTTTTTTTCCGGCAGTTAGCTCCGTTAAAGCATTTACTAAATACGGTGTTTCTTCTTTGCGCTTAGAATCAACGCTATTGTCGATCATGCCTGAATAAACCAATTCATTAGAAGTATTAAAAACAAAAACATGCGGAGTAGTTTTCGCACCCAAAGCATTCGCCAACTGAGAATTTACATCAACTACATAAGGCATTGTATAACCTTGTTGTTTTGCTCTTTCCTTCATTTTTTCCATCGAATCGTCACCATCGCGTTTTGCTTCGTTCGAGTTGATAAGAATTACACCATAACCCAACGCCTTTGCCTTTGCAGCAACATCGTTATATGTTTTTTCCCATCCGCCAAATGAATCACTTCCAACTACAAACGGACAAGTATTACAAGAGAAAATAACAACGACTCCATTTTTACCTTTGGCTTCGTTAATTGAAGTAGCTGCGCCATTGGCGTTTTCCATTTTCACATCTGCAAGAGATAATACAGCACCTATTTCTACGGTTTTGATATCATCTTGTGCCAGCATTGTGCCTGAAAATCCCAGTGTAAGTCCAATTGTTAAAAAAATACTTTTCATTTGACTGATTTTACTTCTGTAACTTTTTTAGATAACGTAAATTTATACCCGTTAGTTTCCTCGCTGGTACAAAGTCTACCTGTTAAGGATTGCACAATTTACGGATTTAAGTTGATATGAGAAAATTATTGTTCATCGCATTTGCTCTGAAATTTGGAGTCTTAACGGCTCAAACATTCCCTATTCCTGCCGAAAAGCAGCCATATTACGAAATTATTGAATGGAAGGGTATGGGCGGAATAATTATGAGTAAAGATCCATCTGGTGTTCAGGGACAAATCAACCTGAGTTCCATTCAGCAAAATGGTAAAACCGAGTGGACCACCTTCTTAAATCCGTTCAGTAAAAATCCACTGCAATTTATCTCAGAAGAAGGAGGTAAATACGCTTATTTCTTTGAAAAACTGGAACCAGAATTTGGTAAAATTCAATTTCATCAGTTAACGCAGGCAGGAACGTTGAAATTCCTAAAAGCCGACTTCGCAACGCCAATTAAGAAATTGGGAAGTATAGATCTAAACGAATTGGAAGTTATTGACATTGTCAGCACTCAAAAAGCCTTGGTGTATTTGTTTCGTTATGAAGACAAAGCCAGCAAGAAATTGCTGACCATTGCTGCAACGATGACACACAATAATACACAAACCTATGCCAATCTGGTTGCAGAGAATGTGGCTTCAACTTCTAAAGTGGAGAACCTGGTTTCATGGTACATTGCCGGTGAAAACGGAGACAATATTATTTATGCTGCAAGAACTAGTGTTGGAAAAGAATCGGGCTGGAAAGTAAAAGAAGTTGGTCCAAAAGGAAACACCATTTCTGAATTCTCTATTTCAGGTTCAGGAGTTAACTTTTTGGCACATAGCAGAGTTGGATTTGGCAGAAGAGGAAGTGCACTATTGAATAAAGTTGAATTGAAGGAAGCAGGAACATTGTTGTACTCGAACGGAACGTATTATGTTGGCGGAATTGAGATGGATGGTACAACTGCAAATCTGAACACTTATAAGTGGACCGGGCAAAAATTTGAGAAGATCTGTACTTCCAATGTACCAAATTACAATGCTAAAAAAGAGTTAGCTATTGGTTTCATGCCCTTAATCGAAGGAATTGCATGGTATGTGAAAAACGCAACTGCCGACTCTCACATGCATCAGTACAATAATGCAACAGGTTTTATATCAAGTGCCGTTAATCAAACAACTTGTAATCCAAGCAGGTTAATTACTGACAAATTTCCTGCTAAATTTGTAAGCTCGCTTTCAGACAAATGGTTGGTTTTTGATCCAAAACAACTTCCGGTGAAAGGCGAAATAACGTTTGAATATATTGCAAAATGATCATTGGTATTTGTGGAGGTAGTGGTTCGGGTAAAACAACATTGTTAAGACGGATTTCTGAAGAATTTGCTCGTTTTAAACCCACTGTGTTCTCAATGGACAATTACTATTTGCCATTAGAACGTCAATCCAAAGATGAAATGGGTAAGGTGAATTTTGATTTGCCAACTGCTCTGAATAAAGAAAAATTAGTTCGCGATTTTTTAGCTTTGAAGCGTGGTGAACCCATTGAGGTGAAAGAATATCACTTCAACGCTCCACCTGAAAAAAATGTGCTTATCACACTTGAACCTTCAGAATTGATCATCATTGAAGGATTGTTCCTTTTTGAATATGAAGAAATTAAAAATGAACTGGATTACTCGATCTTTGTGCATGTAGATTTGGATGTTCAGCTCGACCGACGTTTGTATCGCGACCAGGAAACACGTGGTTATTCGCATCAGGACATTATGTACCAGTGGAACAAGCACGTTTTACCTTGCTACGAAAAATTCTTACTACCTTACGTTGATGAAGCCAACTTCAAATTCAATAACGATCATCAGTCAGATGTGGAATTTGAACGTTTGATGCTGGAATTAACACCATTAATGAGATGCTTAGAAACCTCGGATCTTTCCTAAAGAAACGGATACATTTCTACCTCTTTATCGCTTTTCTGATTCCATTACTGTGGTTGCAACTTACCCTGCCCACTCCATATACCCATAATTTAGACCATCTACAATCCGCATTCTCTAACCGACAAACTGAAGCGGAACAGTTTTCCTACAAGGTTGAAAAACAATGGCTAAATAGCACGCCAAGTGAATTTGATCAGTTCTGTTCCAATGAAAACAAAGGGTTCTTCGTGCATGTTTATCGCCGCGACAGCTTAATCTATTGGAACACGAATTCCTTACCCATTAACCGATTTGCAGAACTTCACTTCCCTGTTGCCGGACTAAATCAATTGGAAAATGGCTGGTATTATACCGTTCTCAGAGAACACGAAAATACACTTATCGCTGTAAGCTTTGGGGTTCAGCACAAATACCCTTATTCCAACGATTATCTTAAAAATGAATTCTTCGAACCATTTGGTGAAGAACATTTTACCATAGACGTAGAATCTGTAAAACATGTATTAAAAGACAACAAAGGAAATACACTGGTTGGACTTAGCATTTCTGACGATGTGCACCATCATCAGGAGCCATTGGTTTGGATGTTCATTCTCATCATGCTGATCTTTATTGTGATTTGGCATTATTTGAGCAGCAAACTCATTTCCATTCGATCCCGAATTTTTCTGGCAGTTGGCGTAATCAGCATCCCGTTTCTAAGCCTATATTTCAATCCGTTCTCCTGGCTCGAAAACACTTCTTTGCTAGATGCTGCGATTTTAGCTTTGGGCGACTGGATTCCGAACATGGCCATTTTAATACTTTGGGCTGTTTGCGGAATTTTAACCGGATTGAGTTTTGCACCCATATTCCTTGAACGTGTTGGGTCGAAATTGAGCTTGATCATTGCACTTGTTATGATGCCGGTTCTTGTTCCTGCTTTTCCAATGCTGGCTGCAGAAATTCTGGAGAACTCAAGTCTTTCGCCTCAACTTACAAATATTATCCAACTGGATATTTACAGTTATATTCTTCTGGCATTAATCGCAATTACAGGTTGGTGGTTCATTCAATTGAGTTTCTATTCTTATAAGTCAATCATCAAATGGAAATCGTCCAGGATCTGGCTCATTCTTTATATGCTTTTCATTGCAGCATGTTCAGTTTTACTCACCCTTTTATTTTCAGATTCTAATCAGGCATTGTTGATCTGGCCTTTGGTGATTTTCTATGCCGTTGGATGGCTTGTTGCATGGAAAGATGGACGCTGGAGCTTCAATTATATTCTCCTGATTCTACTTCTTTTCTCAGCTGCAACTACCATTAATATCGACATTCTTTCGAACCAAAAAGAACGTGCAATTCGTGAAGTATACGCTCGTAATCTGGCAGAAGAACAAGATATCAATACAGAAGTTGAATTTGCCAATCTGAAGAGTCAAATTCAACACGAGCCCTATTGTAAACGCCTTTTCGATACTTCCTTCCAACCAACAACAAGAGAATTGAAAGACGTTTTCGAGAACCGCTTTTTCAATGGTTACTGGGAACAATACGATTTGGAGTGCTTTTATTTTAAAGAAGGTGAAACTACGAAGTCAGGAGAATATACGCAGGCCGAATTGGATAAACTGATTTCGACGCACGGTAAAGTATCGGAAATTGATCCTGATTTACATTTGATTCAGGACGACCAAAGTCAATTTGTCTACTGTTTCAAACTCAACCTGCAAAATTCCGATTCCACAGAAACAATTGCACTTTACGGTGGATTGAAATCCAAACGAATTCCGGAAGAAATTGGTTTTCCTCGTTTGTTGATTTCAGATAAAACCAATGTGTTCGAGGCACTTTCAGAATATTCAATTGCCAAATATCTGAACGATAAATTGATCCGAAACGAAGGTGATGCTGAATATCCACGCGATATCAAAACTTTCACGAACTGGAAAGGAAAGGGAATTCACTGGGTTGAAACAAGCGAAATGTCGCACGTCATTTACAAAAGTTCCGGAAAAAATGCCCTTGTTCTGAGTAAAGCTAAAACCGGATTTATCGACTCCGTAACAGCTATTTCCTTCCTTGTAATTGCTTACGGTTTACTCTTCCTGATCTTCCGTTTAGTGATGTCAAATTCCATTGGAAAAACGTTCGAACTATCTTCTTTGGCAACTCGAATTCAGTTGGTAATGATTCTTCTCGTGGTACTTTCCCTTATCGGTTTCAGCATTGGTAGTGGTACATTTATTCGCAATCAATACGACAATAACAGCAAATCCACTATTCGTCAAAAATTGCGTTCTCTGCACATTGAAGCATTAAACAAGCGTGGAATTTTCAATGTTCGCGATCAACATGAACTGGAAGATCAGCTCATCAATTGGTCGAGAACTTACCAAACGGATATCAATTTTTACCAGCCGCAAGGATTTCTGGTTGCATCATCCAGACAAAAGCTATACAACATTGGACTTCTCGGCGAAGAAATGCAGCCACAGGCCATTCGCGAAATGAAGTTCAAAGGAAAATCTGAATGCATTATTAAAGAAACGATTGGATCCTTAGGTTTTTACGCGGCTTACATTCCGTTGAATGACAATAAGGGGAATCTTTTGGGTTACCTGAATGTTCAGCATTTTGCGCAGCAAGGGGAGTTTGAAAATCAGGTGCAGAGCTTCTTCGTTGCGATTTTAAACGTCGTAATGTTCTTGTTAGTTCTTTCCATTGTTGGGGCCGTTTTCGTCAGCGGATGGATCACAAAACCATTGCGAATGATCCGAAAAAGTGTTTCCAATGTTTCCTTCGGACAACACAATGCACATATTGCTTACAAAAGCAACGACGAAATTGGAGCCTTGGTAGCAGAATACAATAAGAAACTTACGGAATTAGATGAAGCAGCTTTGAAACTGGCGCAAAGCGAACGTGAAGGTGCCTGGCGTGAAATGGCCAAGCAAGTTGCGCACGAGATTAAGAATCCGCTGACTCCAATGAAGTTGAGCGTGCAGCATTTACAACGCGTATTTGACCCGAATGATCCGAGTAGCGGAGAGAAAATCACCAAAGTGACGAATGCCTTGATTGAGCAAATTGAAGCACTAACTGGAATTGCAAATGCATTCTCCAATTTTGCGAAACTTCCGCAGCCTATCATGTCAAACATTGATTTGGTGGAAATTCTCAAAAACGTGATCGGTCTTTTCGAGAACAATTCAGAAGCACATGTTGAACTTCACAATTCATACATCAGTTTGCCGATGCAAGCCGATAAAGAAATGCTTGTTCGCGTGTTCAATAACATTATCGCGAACGGAATACAAGCAGTAATCATTGGTCAACACGCCGAGATCAACGTAAAAGTTAAAGTGGAAAAAGACAATGTTTATGTAAGTATTTCCGACAACGGTTCAGGGATTAAAGAAGAACAGATCAATACCATTTTTGAACCATACTTTACCACAAAAACTACGGGAACAGGTTTGGGATTGGCAATGGTGAAACAAATAATCGCTGGTCATGACGGAGACATCTACATTGAAAGTACCAGTGAGAAAGGAACAACAATGGTGGTTCGTTTACCGTTGAAATCTTAGGAATTTCTAATTTTATTCTAAAAAGTAACAAAATGAATATTCTACATAGCGATAACGCTCCGGCAGCAGTTGGTCCATACGTTCAGGGAATTGTTCCTACGCAACCTGGAGTTCCCGTTTTTCTTTCTGGTCAAGTTGGTTTAGATCCGGTTTCAAATACCTTGGTAGAAGGATTGGAAGCACAAACCCGACAAGTTTTTAAAAACATTGAAGCAGTACTTGCAGAAACAGGATGTACGTTGAATGATGTTACGTATGCGAATGTATTGTTGCAAGACATTAACGATTTCAAAGCGGTAAACGAAATTTACGCAGAGGTATTCGGAGATCACCGACCAACAAGAGCAGCGTACGCAGTAAGCGCACTTCCTTTAGGGGCAATTATTGAAGTTGTTGTGATTGCCTGGAAGAAGTTCTGAGAAACACACTTCTCGATACTATCCCGATATCCACTGCGTTGCATCAGGATCACTCAAAGTGACATTTCCAATTCGTTATATTCTGTCAATTCGAGTGCGCAGCGTATCGAGAACGACAGCGGAGTCGGAGTCACGAATTATGTAATTCAATTAATTTCCGGGTAAACGGTTTTGTAAAGTCGTTATCATCCCAATAGCGGATATGAGAACCAATATACAGCCCAGTGTTTATCTCAAAATCGTCTACTAAAACTCTGTAAGAAGGACTAAGTTGTTGCAAAGGCCAACCAAGCACATCATTTTTATCGTAGAAATTATCCCAATCGAAATGAATGTTTCGTTTGTCAATAGCGATAATTTCATTTGCCGCATAACCGGAAACAAAAAGCGGAATGTTACAACCAATGGTTGCCAGATAATCAAGGTTTCGAAGATTCTCAGATCGATCTGCATGATGATCTTCAAAGATTCCCAGGTTGTGATCAGCATCCCAAATGTAGGTAGAAAGTACATGTGCCCCTAAGGATCCGGCCACGATGATAAATCGGGAGCCCGGATGCTCATCGAGTAAAGCATTGATCTTCTTGAATTCATCACGTAAATAACGGTGAACCACCTTATAGGTAGAATTCTTTCTGTCACGATCACGTTCAAACGTTAGCGCGTCACCAAAAGCACTCATCACAAATTCCCGTAAGCTCAGTATTCCTCCGAGATCGTTTTCGGCGTCAATTCTATCATAGAGATTTTTCTGATTAAAGTCCGCAAGAGAATCTTTAAAAGGCAGTAATTCTATGAGTTGAAAATGGGCTAGCATCTCATCTCCATAAGCATGCTTGCGAATGTCATTTTCAAGTGGAATGGAAAAATTTCGCTGCTTCGTTCCTATACCGGGAATGGCAACAACTATTGTTTTCTTCATAGCGGAATGTGTTGAATAGGTAATAGAAATGTACTGCTTTTTCACAGCATGCACAAATAAAAAACCTCTGCTCAAAGAACAGAGGTCTTTTTGACTAACACACTATAATACCATCAAAGTCATGCTCAACTGTAAATCATACCTTAATACCTAACCTAATACCTAACCACGCATTGACTATTGATAGAATATCTTGATTATCTCTTGATAAACGGATCAATTATTTTTTACAGGATACTTTTAGAAGTATAAGCAGTTTGAAAGTAACTCTAACTCAAAACTTTTTATTCAAACCCACGAAACCAATCTCCTAAGTTATTAATGTCACCATCAAACTGCTTACTTCTTGCTTTACCCATTGTTCTGCTTGCTTAACACAGATTATCGCTTTAATCTGTTTGTTGGTAGAATCACTTCGTTCTGCTTGCATTGCCATCCATTTTCATGAACCAATAACATTCAGAATTTTCGAGATTTAATTCTATTGTTGTTAGCATTTCAGTGCTTATCGTATTGTAAAGAACGTGCCAAACGTGCCATAAACAAAAAAAGCCCTGAAAAACAGGGCTTTAGCTTTTTTGATACCATCATTTTCTTTTCATTTTGAAAAAAAAATTTTCATTTTGAAAAGAAACTAGACTTCTTCTTCCTCTTTTAACATACGATAAATGGTTGTTTGACCAATATCCAACTTATCGGCAACCAACTTTGTGTTGTTATTATACTTGTCTAAAAACAACTGTACAATTCTGCGGTTATATGATCTCAAACTCATTTCTTCACCCATAATTCCGGAAAGAACATCGCTGTTTGCCAAAACAACATCATCCGCCTGAATACTTTCGTCAAGAGACATTACAACTGCCAATTCAATGACGCTTTTCAATTCACGAATGTTTCCCGGCCATGGATATGCCAACAACTTATTTTGAGCTTCAGAACTCAATTTCTTTTGATCGAACTTATTCTCGTGACAGAATTTCTCAATAAAGCTTTTACACAGCAATAAAATGTCTTTCTCACGCTCACGCAATGGCGGAAGTTCAATTGGCAAACCATATAAACGGTAATAAAGGTCTTCACGGAAATTTCCATCTTTTACCTCTTGCAGTAAATTCTTGTGCGTTGCAACAATAATCCTACAGTTAAACTTGTAAACCTTATTGCTACCAACGCGCGTCAATTCACGCTCTTGCAATACGCGCAGGAGTTTGGCCTGGAACACCAAGTCCATTTCGCCAACTTCATCCAAAAACAATGTTCCACCATCTGCTTCTTCAAATTTTCCAATTCGGGTTTGGCTGGCACCTGTAAATGCGCCTTTTTCATGACCAAACAACTCGCTTTCGAAAAGTTCTTTAGGAATAGCAGCCATGTTAATGGCAACAAATGGTTTGTTCTTGTAAACCGAATTGTAGTGTATTGCTTTTGCAATCACCTCTTTTCCGGTTCCCGTTTCTCCAGAAATACTTACCGTAATGTTATTGTTGATCGCTTTCTGCAACAAGGCATAAACGCGCTGCATTTTTGAACTCTGACCAATAATAGTATCATCGAAATTGTACTTTGTTTGCACTTCCTGCTCCAAACGCTCAATTTTCTTAAGAAGTCGCGTTTTCTGCTGTGCATTCAAAATGGTGTTTAACAAACGATTCTGTATGTCGTTTCCTTTCACGATGTAATCGTAAGCACCTAATTTCAACAAACTAACAGCGGTTTCAATGTCCTCCTGTTCCGAAATGACAATTACCTGAATTCCCGGAATGCGTGTTAAGATCGTTTTCAACAGTTCCTCACCTGTACTATCAGGCAAACGATAATCTATCGTGATCAAATCAGGCATTTCATCCAATCTGTCCAAAATTTCCTGCGCAGTTGAAAACGCATGAACCTCATAATCCGGATTCATTGAAATGGTATGTACCAGCAAGCGCTGATACCAATCATTGTCTTCGACAATAAAAATCTTTTGCGGTGTACTTTCGCTGTTCATTTAAAGTGTGTTAATCTCTGTTTGTATTTGTTCCAACACGCTGCTCGAATCTTCCAAAAACGACTCGACCAATGCCGGAATTTTATCTGTTGATTCATTACTCTTTCCTAATTTCTCAATTTCCTTCAACGTTCCATAACACTGCATAGCATCAAAGTGTTTGAACGGAGCGGCCAATTGATGCGCCTTTTCCCCTATGGAATTCCATTGTTGTTCAGCAAGTAAAGTCTGCAAGGCATTTCTTCCATTATTTGTTGATGTTACAAATGTTTCCAGCAAATCACGGTAGATGACCATGTTGTTGTTACTCAACTTTTTGAGTCCTTCAAAATTTGTCTTGTCCATATCTATAATTTCTTGATTTGTAACTGTTAATCGATGAAGAATCTCACTCAATTCTTCCGGTTTAATTGGTTTAGTAAGTACTTCCGTCCAACCTTCAAGCAACATTTTCTTGCGTGTTGCATCATCAAGCGAAGCTGTTAAACCCACTACTATCAACTTATCTTCTCTATTCGATTCCGAAATACGGGCAACCAATTCATTTCCGTCCATTTCCGGCATGTGTACATCCAATAAAACGACATCAATTTCATTATTTTCAATGATGTCAAGAGCTTCTAAACCATTAGTAGCTTCCAACAAAGTCATTTCTACACCGTCGAAAATAGCTTTCAATAAAAGTCGGTTGAAAGGCTCATCATCAACTAAAAGAACAGTTTTATTTTTTAAGAAGGAAAAATCCTTTCTCGTTTCCTCCTCCGGCAGTTCAGATCCGTCAATAGGAAGTTCAAATTTAAGTGTAAAAGCTGTTCCTTTTCCGAGCGTACTCTTCACACTTATCTTTCCATTCATTTTATCAATTATAATCTTAGTTATACTAAGCCCTAATCCAGTCCCGCCATACTTTCTAGCCACAGAAATATCAGCTTGTTCAAATGGTTGAAAGATGTTATCCAAATGCGATTTTTCTATCCCAATTCCATGATCGATTACAGAAATCTGAACCTGCAACTTATCCTTTATTTCCTTTGCCTTGAAGTCGATAATGATTTCCGAATTTTCAGAGAATTTATTTGCGTTTCCGATCAGGTTAATCAACATTTGACGGAAACGAAGTGGGTCACCAATCAACACCCAATCTTTTAGTTCACCATCCAATTTAAGGGAATTGTTTCTGCTTCCGAGTTGGAAACCAAATTGCTCCTGAACAGCCGTAATCTCTCGCTTTATATTGAACGGAATGGCTTCCAATTGAATATGATCACGCTCCAAGCGACTCAAATCAAGGACTTCATTGGTGATTTGTGTTAAATGCTGTGCAGAAGAACGAATGATGTCCACCTTATGATGAACTTCGGATGGAAGTTTTTCATAGTACAACTGATCCGAAAAACCAGAAATGGCGTTTAAAGGAGTTCGGATTTCATGACTCATCGTCGCAAGAAAACGTGATTTTGCTTCAGTCAACTGATCACTTTTCTCTTTTGCGGTTCTCAAATATTCACTTGTCGATCTGGTTTTTCTGAAAATCATGATCATTAACCAAACAATGGTTGCAATGAGTAAAACGGAGATCAATAAGAAAACCAGAATAATGCTGTTCGTTTCTTTAGCCGCAGCTTTCGCTTTTTGCGTTTCTTTCTCCAAATCACGCTTGTCTGCTAATAAAATGGTCCGGAAACGCTCATTTATTTTTTTAGTTATAAGCGTGTTTTCCTGTTCCAGATCAAGCTTCAATTCGTTTTCATAATCTTCCTTTGAAACCGCTCTTTCCTGAACAGAACGCAATTTTGAGCTAATTTGCTGTCTGCTTTGCTCAGCAATTTGATTTGCATTGATCCGTGGCTGTTCTACTTTTGCAACAGCAGGTTGTTCCTTCTTGCGCTTAAACCACTTTTTCTTCTCCTCAGTAACTGGCGCTGCGGCTTGCTGTGGTTCATCAATTTTTATGTTCGAACGACTATTTTGAACTTCGTTGACAACCATACTCATGGTTTCATCAACCCTGTTCTCGTTCTGAATTGCCATCATTGCTTCCTGATTGTCGAAACGCTGATCCAGCAATAAATGCAGTTGTTCAATTTGATTTTGATAGGTCGTATCTGATTTTCGGAAGTGTTTTAGTCCAACCAATTTATCAAATGTTCTCCCTTTTAATCCTTTAAACTGAATTTGAGCAATTTCATTTCCTTCGAACAAAAAAGCGTACGTAAGATTATCTGCTTTCAGAAGATTATTGTTCATATCTGCCACAATGCTCTTTCTACTCACCCGATATTCACTGGGCATTTCACTGTCTACGATAGAGGAAAGTCGACTATAAACCCAGGAACCGGTAACGCACACCAACACTAAAAGCAGCGCCATTACAAGCATTAAGCTTTTTTCGAAGATAGAAATCCCGTGTCGTTTTTTCATTCTGGTAAAATTGGTCAAAATGAAAATACTTCAATAAAATGAAAAACTGAAATAAATAATGAAAAATATTAATCTCCAGGCTATGAATCCAATAGATCTAAACTCTGCACTTTCTCCTGTTTTTCAAAGATTACCGTCTTTCTAGAGACTTGCGATCCATCTTTTTCTTCCTTGATCACTGTTTCTCTGTATCCTGTTTTCAGACGATAAGGCATAAAAAACGCAAGAATAATTGCAGTTACGTGAGGAATCAGAAAAACCAAAGAAATAGAATCATTCAGAAATTGTTTGTCGTTCGTGAATGTTCTGATCAAACTCAAGAGCAAAAGTCCAGCAGTGGCGGTAAGCATTTCTACTCTCCAAGTTATCATTCCAATAATTGCAACCACTGGAACAACCAAACCAAGTGCCAAAGCAAGGATCAATAAAGGCAAATTCATATTCGATATCAGTGGTAGCGATGCAACACCAAGAACTCTTAACAATATTACTATAGCACATACCACGATAAACACAATCGCCAGTGTTTTATTCTGTTGACGTTTTTCAGCTGATGGAATGGCGCCAACCAGGGTTGCAAGCGCAGCAACGTCCAAAGAACTGGAACCTCTCAGTTCGTCAAAAACTTCCTGATGACTTCTATTTTGCTTTACAATTTGGCGATAAGCTTCTTTTCTGGTCTCTCTTTTTGTCATGGCGCAATATTACAAATCCTGAAATTTATTTCACAATTAATTCTTTCTGCCATGGAATTGACCATTCTTCTCCGTTTGGAAATTTCACCGTGTACTTTCCAGAGAAAGTTCTTTTTCCGGCACCTGGATTGGAAATTTCACCGTGTACTTTCCAGAGAAAGTTCTTTTTCCGGCACCTGGAAATGAATTTTGAATGTAGCGAACAATTTGACCACTCTCTTTCTCTGCTTGATTCTCTTGATCAGTTGACCACTCAACTTCAACTGGCAAATCGTGTAAATACAACGACGTGAAGATCTCTGACTTCTCATTCGTTTCTACTTTCTCAGGACCGAACGCTATTGCACCAACATATTTATTGATGTTATCACGTGTGATTACAATGGCATTCTGATATGAATCCAATTTCTCCTTCAATTCGGCATTTGCCTTTTTCAATCTCGCAATTTCTTGTTCTTGGGAATTCGAGTTTGAATTGCATGAACAAAGGGTTAGAAACAATAAGAAAGCGCCTATCGTTAGATTTTTCATTGGTGATTTTTTTGGAAAGATAGTCAAGCTTTTGAAAAATCCATCATGTTAAGTTCAGGGCTTCAAATCACCCTCTAACCCATCGTCTGTTTGCTTACCAGTAATTGCGTCTATCAGAATTCCTATCATTTGAACTGCTTTACCATGCTTGCTGTCCCAATAATGCCCTTGATTTGGAGAAAACCGGATGATGGTCAAATTCGGATCTTCTTTACCGTCGAACCAGGTATTAGCGAAAGAGTTATACAATTCATCAATCTCATTTTGATCGCGATATGATTTCGCTGTTCCGAATAAACTCATGTATTCATTATCTCCATCATTGGAAAAGGTGATATGCATGTCTGATGATGCTTCGATATCCAAATTCTTATTGGATCTGCGATCACTAAAAAACAGTAACTCGCCTTGTTCCGTTACTTTTTGCGGTGCCATTGGTCGCACAGTGCACGGCCTATTGTCTAAATCCGTCATCATCAAACACGTTCTGCCATGTTTTACCAATTCCTTTATTTTCTCAATGGCAGCTGCGCCACTCAAATTCTCGGTTGCATTTGACTCTTTCATACCCTACTTTTTCATTCAAGTTAAAGCAGAATTCGTGGAGCGAAAAACAATGATGGGATTTATATAAATCTTTGTTGGGAAAGTGAAAAGATTACAATCCGATGATGAAAACCTCCAGTATAAACCAAAGTATTGGAATAATTAACAACGTTCCCCAAACTCCACCAAGAACAATCGTTTGATTTCGATGGACTTCCATTGAATCAAACTTTCGCCTCCAGAAAGAGGTAACAATCAGAAATGTGATAACCAACAAAAAACTGAGAACATAGCCAATTTCCGTTTTCGGGGCAACTGGTCCATGCACGGCATAAGGATTTGAGAACAAAATATCAAACAAAAACTTCAGTGAGAAAAATATCCAAATGACAATATTGTTGATCCGCAAAATGAGTTTGTTGAATGTAAATGCCGCCAGTAAGATGCAGATAAAGCAATAAAAGTGAACAAAAACGCTGATGGTTTCAAAACCGTAAACTCTGTCTTCAAGTACCGCGGTTTCCATTTTGTTAAACTTAAAATAGGTAACAACAGGAAGAAAAAAAGTCAACGAAATCAATACCCCGATCAGTAATGAAATCAAATTCATTTGTTGTTTAAGGCTGTACTTATTCAGGAAGCTCATCGCTCTGTAAGCTATTATGGTTTAAAATCAAACGAAAGATAAAGAATAAATCACATTACGTCCTGAGCTCTTGAGAGCAACGACGAGAAAAGCTCATAAATGAAAAAAGCCTCTGGATTTCTCCAAAGGCTTTTCTACTTCGTTGGTACCTCGGGCCGGAATCGAACCGGCACACCCGAAAGTACAGGATTTTGAATCCAGCGCGTCTACCAGTTCCGCCACCGAGGCATTTCAATTTGTTGTCGGACTGACAACCCCACTTACCATTGTAAGCGGGTGCAAAAATAAGTCATTATTTCAATGTTACAAGCAATTCAAGCAAAAATCTGCCTATTTCATCAATTTTATAGTTGTTTTTGTTTCCGAAGTGCTCAATTCCAACCAGTAAAGTCCGGATTTTAACTCACTCAAATTCTCAAGGGAATACGCACCATCTTTAAAATCTGTTGCCGTCTTTACTTCCTCACGAACCACGCGCCCGGATGCATCAACTAAGCGAACAACCAAATCTCCGGTTACTGGCTTAGCAGTTTCAATCAAAACTGTAGAAACAAATGGATTGGGATAAACATCCACATTCAAGGTAAATTCATTGACTCCAGTGAAGCTGCAACCGTTCAGGTTTCCAGGTAAATTCGCGTCTAACCAAGTTAATCTGCGAGCATACCAATCTTTCAAACGTTGAACTTCTTCAGCATACGTTTGACTAGGAGCCTGAACTTCCGGTGTTCCTGTTGCAGAACCCATGTGTCCCCAAACCTTATAATGCCACGTTTGACTTTCAGCTACTTTAGAAGCTACAGCATCAATTGCCGCATTGATCTCTGCTTGACTCCAAATGGTTCTTCTGAAATCTTCGTAACGGCATCTGACCAAATTGGCAAAGGTTGTATCCTGAAGTAAACGAATATACCAACCTGGTGCATTCACGTCCTGATCAACTTCACCGTACATGAATTGACTTCCATCTTCGGAGTCGCCCCACATGTCTTTTTGCGACCAATCGAAATCCCAAACTGGACCAGCTTTCAACTTGCGAACTGTTCCATCAGTTTTGTCTTTATCTTTTGAGAAGAAACGGCTTTTCTTGAATCCGTCCACGTTTCTAGTTAATTCATTTACCAACAGATAATCTGCGAAACTTTCGTCTCCGATATAAGCGTTATAACCTAATAAAGCATCGTCGAAGTCTACTCCATAAAGTGCATTTTCAAAATCATCAATAAAACCATGAATGTAGCTTAACTGCTGTGGCATCAGATCTTCCATTTTTGGTTCTACATGCACCATGTGGATGTCTAATCCGGGAAAACCAATTGGTGAATGCGAAAGCTGCCATGAATTGCTGTTATCCCAATAATCTATCTTCAAAATGTACCCACCTGAATTGTCTGGATAAGTGATTTCTGTTGGTTCCAATTTATCAATGTCAATTCGTCCACCATCGCGCTTGATTTTCTCGCAGAACAAATAAATTCCGTGATATTCACCGTTCATTACCACATCTACCAATTGCGAGCGAACGGCATAATGTCCTAAACTATCGAACCATGAAAACGGTAAAATGTTTCTTGCAAATGATTTGTCATTGTAATTGGCAAGCAGCACCCAATCATTATCTCTCGACATTCCAAAAAATGAAGTGTCGATTGCATTTCCATTGACATCCCAGGTTTCAAATCCGTAAGGTTTTTGTGGCAAACTAGCAGAATAATTTCCTCGGTATTCAATTCCAATTTTTCCATCGTATTCGGGAGTATCGGTCAAATGATTTCTAATACCTGTACCATTATTGATGATACGCATATCCGCCATTACCTTTGGATCATTCGAAATGATGTTCCCGTTGGTATTGATATCTACAATTGGTAACCAAGATTCCGTAAAAGAAAAATAACTC
The DNA here is from genome assembly GCA_965650275.1 of uncultured Fluviicola sp. GTDB lineage: Bacteria > Bacteroidota > Bacteroidia > Flavobacteriales_D > Crocinitomicaceae > Fluviicola. The sequence goes on from CBFGNV010000010.1 coordinate 35,919, forward strand.
GCTGGATTATTCCCAAAAGTAATACTGAAAGAATTCACGGTTCCTTCATCAGCTCCATAATTGTCGTTTACTCGTAAATGCCATGTTCCGTTTGGATTTTGGTTATTATTCACCAATCCCATTTGTCCAGTTGGCTTGAATGTTCCGGTAAAAGGAGCATTGCTGGCGCCAAATGTCAATGAACCATTGTCGTTTACACAGGTATTGGTGAAATTTTGTCCGCCACCACCAACATTTGCGAATAACACTCCTGCAGTTCCGTCGGGTGCAACGATCCAAACGGTTACATCAGCATCGTAAGTATGCGTGATATTTACACAAACCGTTTCCAAGCCAAAATTGGCAGTATCAATAGCATTCGGTAAGCCGCTAACCACAATAGGAATATCAATGGTTTGATTGTCATAAATGTTTCCGGTACCGCCGTTAAAAGTTTGGGCATTTACAAAACCCGTTGCGCAAAGCAAAATAGAGAGTAGCGTTTTTTTCATGGGAGAGTAACAGTATAATTTAACCTAGTTAAACGAATTTAGTTAATCTTACCTTAATATTTGCTTAACAGTGAAATATAAAAATCGAAGGTTAATTCCGGAAGGTTATTTAATCGTAAATCGTAGGTTCAGGAGCTACCAACAAATCTATCTGTTCCACGCAGCGAACGAATTTATTAGCTGAAAATAAGCAGATTCAAGACCAATTCAGTAAAATCTATACATTTGAGCTTGTTCAAACATGTTTCTGATGACTTCCAACTTTCTACATTTCTGCTCATTACATCCTTTTTTAATCTTACCATGTTCAATCATCGCTATGTTACTGATTTACCGTTTCGGCAAAAAGCGGTATCCCAGAGCGTCGAATCTAGCGTTATTGCTACCCTTTTTCGGAGTGATTAATTTGATTTATGGTGGCGACTGGAATAGAGAATATGTGAACAACCACGGGGTGAAAGGAACAGGCGTTATAGTGCGCATTGAGAACACCAATAACTATGTAAATCGCGTTCAGGTGGTTAATTATCATTGTTTGATCAAAACCAAGGATAACAAAACTGTAAAAACGTATTTCGAAAATAGTGGAGATGCCTTTTATCCGTCAAATGAATTAGAAATAGCTCCTCAAATCGGTGAATCTTTTTCAGTAAAATACATTCCGGGAGATGAAGAGAATTTTATTATTCTAACCAATGATATCAAGAGTAATTTCTCCAATAAAATCAATTGTACGAAGTTGTTAGAAGAACTGGTTTCGGCACAGGCGGCATATAATTTCGATAAAAACGATGTTAGCAACAAAAAAGCATTCAAACGATCCGTTGAAAAATTCCTGCAAACACCGTGCGACACCAACCTACAGCGCGTTTACCGAATGCAATTGGAAGAATTGAAAAGGAATCGTTGATTGGATGCATTTTTCTGCGGACCATCAGATATTTTTAAGTCAAAAGCATTCATCCAAACAGGCGTAAACAGATATTCCGTAAAATTGCACTGTCATGGCGAAAATCTTAATAAAAAACATCAAGTCCTTACTACAAGTAGGTGAGGATTTCCCTGCTTATGTAGCCGGTTCTGCAATGAAGACGGTTCCAACAATTGAAAATGCTTTTTTGGCATTGGAAGATGGAGTAATTGTGGCGTACGGAAAGATGGAAGATTGGGAAGGAATTACGGATTGGCGCGGTGTTGAAGTAATTGATGCAGAAGATGGATCTGTAATGCCAGCATTTTGCGACTCACACACACATACCGTTTTCGCCAGAACACGCGAAGAAGAATTTGTGGACAGAATCAAGGGATTGACTTATGAAGAAATCGCTGCAAAAGGGGGTGGAATTCTAAATTCAGCCCGTCGATTAGGAGAATTGACAGAAGAAGAACTGTTTCAGGAAGCAATGAAGCGCGTAAATAAGATGAAAGCAAACGGAACCGGAGCTTTGGAAATTAAATCTGGTTATGGATTATCCGTTGAAGCCGAATTGAAGATTCTTCGTGTGATTAAACGTCTGAAAGCCGAAAGCGGAATTGCCATAAAAGCCACTTTTTTAGGCGCTCATGCGTTTCCAAAGGAATACAAGGAAAATCATAGAGGCTATATTGACCTCATCATCAACGAAATGCTGCCCGCAATTGGAGAAGAACAACTTGCAGATTATATTGATGTTTTCTGTGAGCGCAATTATTTCAACGTTGCGGAAATGACTGAAATTCTTGAAGCCGGAAAAAAATACGGCTTGATCCCCAAAGTTCATGTCAATCAGTTTTCAATTATGGGCGGCGTAAAAGCTGCAGTTGATATGGGAGCGTTGAGTGTTGATCATTTGGAAGAATCGAGCGATGAAGATATTTCAGCATTGAAAGGAAGTAAATGTATGCCTGTTTTCCTTCCGGGTTGCTCACACTTTATCTCTATTCCTTACGGAAATGCGAGAAAGTTCATCGATGAAGGATTGCCTATTGCCCTTGCTACAGATTACAATCCGGGAACTACGCCATGTGATAACATGCAGGTGATTTTCTCGCTGGCTTGTGTGAAAATGAAGTTGACTCCGGAAGAAGCATTGAACGCTATGACTATTAACGGCGCTTACGCCATGGGACTTTCAGAAAGTCACGGAACGATTTCACTTGGAAAAAGAACGCCAGTCATACTTACCAAACCAATGGAGAAACTGTCTTATATTCCGTATGCGTTTGGGGAAAATCATGTCCTAAAATTAATTAGCAATTAGCAATGAATTAATTATCAATCATGCTGCGCCCTTGATAATTAATCATTCTTTCATTGTTAATTTAGCACCCCGCTTCATTTTGGAATTTTACAATTGGCTGTAACCTTTTGCGAAAAAATCTATATTTGTTTACTACACCTACGTAAATGAAAATTTTCACCTTCATCGTATTGTTACTTCCTTTTTCGCTTTTTTCACAGGGCAGTTTATCTGGGAAAGTCACTGATATTTCAGATCAACCTTTTGGCTATTGCAAGTTGATTTTGTTGCGTGATTCTGTTGCTATACAAACTGTCGATACAGATACCCTTGGAAACTACTCCATGAAAAACATTGCTGAAGGAACGTATCAGTTGCATGTCAAAGTCCCGTTCAAAAAGATCGACACACTTATTACTTTAAGTGGTTCAACTGTCTTTAATTTGAAAATAGACGATGGGAATACATTGAAGGACGTAGAAATTACTGCCAAAAAACCAATGATCATCAGAAAGGCAGATCGTACCATTTTCAATCCGGCCGATATTCCCGCACTGGTTGGCGGTGACGCTTCAGATGTCATCGAATTTGCACCGGGAGTATACATCAATGGCAATACCATTGAAGTTGCTGGTGGAGGACCCGCTCAGGTAATGCTCAACGACAAGCTGATCCAGTTGAGCGGCTCTGCTTTGGTTTCGTTCATTCAGTCTATTTCAACAGAAGATATTCAGTACATCGAGATCATTCCAATTCCACCAGTGAAATACGCAGCGACCATTACAGGAAGTTTGATTAACATAAAATTGGTGGCGGGAGCAAAAAGCAGGTTGAGTAAAGGAAGTATAACGGCAGATATTGGACAACGGTTTTATTTGCAGAAATCCATTTCAGGCAACTACGCTTACCGAAAAAACAAGTTTAGTTTGTATTCGAACATGAGCCTCGATGATAGTAGATTTCGTCCTGCAGGAACCAAAATCATTGGCTTTGACACATTGCAATGGAACGAACGAAGCACCAGTCTGAACCACTATTTGGGATTATCCGGCTCACTAGGATTGAACTATGAAATTAATCCGACTACGGAAATTGGAATTTTATGTTTTTCAAGTCGCTACAACGATGATATGACCAGTTCCAACTTCATTCGTAAAACGAATTACGGCGATTTGCTTTATGGCACTATAAATAACGAAAGCAAAGAATTTAACGAGAGCTGGAGAAATTCGGCAACGCTCAGTCTCTCGAAAAGACTAGATACGATTGGCAAAAAATTGGATTTCAACGTTGATTATACCCATTACGACAAAACGAAAAACATCAATTACATCACTGAAATAAACACTACTAACATTGATTCTACAAGCAAGGCAAGAAACAAGGTGTTGACCATCGCCAACTTTCTCTCAGGAGGAATTGATTACGTTCACCCAATTAAAAATGCAACTCTAAGCCTTGGTGGAAGATATTCTTATACTGAAAACACGAATGATCTATCTGTATTTAGTGATATGAACAATCCAGATGTTATTGACACCTCTAAAAGCAACGTCTTTAACTATTACGAACACATACAAGCCGCATATTTGAGCCTAGACTGGAAATTCAAACGTTGGTCTTTTCAGGCCGGATTACGGGGCGAGAACACGATCTACACCGGAGATTCGCCCACAACCAGTTTTACAACCGAGAACAATTACTTTCAGTTAGTTCCCAAACTATTTGCTTTATACGAATCCAAAAACGGAACGACATGGAATTTCTCTTATTCCAGAGATTTTTACCGCCCGGATTATTCCGAATTGAATCCATTTAAGTACTATACTTCTCAATACAGTTATACCATTGGTAATCCGGGATTAAAACCATCCGTTGATCATTCCATTTCCATTTCAACAACTATCAAAGATTTCCAGTTGAATTTATTGTTTCACCAAAGCGTTAAAGGAAGCAGCACCGTTACTATTTTCGATAATGCAACGCAACTTCAGCAAAGCACTTACGCTAATTTATATTCCGCTCAATCCATTTCCTTTTATACCACTTACTTTAAACTCATCAACAAACGCATTTCAATTGATGCAACGCTGATGACCGACTACTCTATGACAAGAGTAACAGAAGCAATTGCAGCTCAGCAGCTCAATAATTTTATGGCAATGGTAAGTGCTAATTTCATTTTTGTCCTCGACAAACGTGAAAGCCTTTCCTTAAAAGGAGGTGGTTTCTACATGACACCTTTTTATCAGCAAATCACACACAAAACGGAATACCCATACATGTTCCTTTCCATGAAAAAGAACCTATTGAAAAATAGAATATCACTGGAACTCTACGCATCTGATCCTTTTCGATTAATGCGGACAAAATCCATTACACGAAGTAATCAAAACATCATTAGTGAGAATTATTACTACGATATGCAGATGGTTCGTTTTTCCTTCACGTATAAGTTGGGTAATAATAAAGTGAACGTAAACCAACACAGCACCAATTCCACAGGAGAAGCAGGAAGAGCAGGAAATTAATTGAAAAATCAAAATTGAAAATGTAGAAGAATGTGGCGTGTTAGACAATAATTGACAGTTGATTATTCTCCATCACATTTATATCAAGTAAGTTCCGGGCTTTTCAATTCGCCATTTTCAATTTTCAATTACTGTTAAAACATTCCAATATTTATGCTGAATGGCTGATTTTCCGTACGTTCGCAGCAGATATCGACATGAAAAAATTCTTAAGCATATTTATCTTGCTGCTCATTGGTTCAATTACTCGCGTTTTTGGACAAATTGACACAACTAAATACCAGCTGTTATGGGAGATAAAAGCAAAGAATAGTACACATGTCAGCTACCTTTTTGGAAGCATGCATTCCAACGATTCCAGAATGTTCAATTTTCCAGATACGCTTTATCACGGATTCATAAATGCACAAACAGTTGTTGTAGAAACAGATGTAGCCGCTTTGTTTGAAACCTATGACGTTCGTTTAGATCCGTACAAGCTAGATATCATTGAAAAACTGAATCAAACCGACGGTACAAGAACCGCTTATGGATCAGAAGATGGTCGACCGCAATTTTTAGATGCTTATTTTCAGGAATGTGCTTATGCTGCAGGAAAGAAAGTGGTTACTCTGGAAACATTCGAAGAGCAATTAGCCGCATCAGAAAAAGTAAGTTCTTCTGCAACTGCGTTTAACTTTGGAGCCACCCGTTACAGCGAAGAAATGTTCGTGAACGCCTATTTGAAAGGTGATATTGTTTCTCTAACTAAAATGCTGAAGGCGCAACTGAATGGAAGTCCGGAAACGTATGATAATTTCATCAGTAAACGCAATAAAGTAATGGCGAACGGACTCGACACCTTGATGAAAAAATCAAACGTGTTCTGTGTTATTGGAAGCGGACACTTATATGGAAGCGACGGCGTAGTTCAATTACTGAGAAACAAAGGTTATTCTGTACGCAGAGTTGATCCGGTAACAAGAGCCAATTGTGAAGCCAAAAAAGCAATGCAGGCTTTCAATTCTTATACGCATAAGAACACCAATTATCATTTCGAAGTAAAACTGACAGGAAAACCACTGGAGTCAAAAGACAATGGTTTTTACAAAGCGTTATACGTTGAATTAGGTCAGGGAAATACTTACGAAGTAAACGTTTCACCAGGAGAAAGTGATTTGGAAGGTTGTAAAATGGAATTCATTGTGAATCAACATTACCGTCCGGTTGAAATGACATTACCCGATGGAACTTATGCCATTGAAGGAATTGTGAAATCCCGGATCAAAGGTTATCAATGGAAGCGCATTTTTGTGAAAGACGGATTTACTTATGAGCTCATTTGCTACGGTGGAAATAAGTTCATGCATTCCAATCGACCGCAAACCTATTTTGATCGTTTTCAGATACTTCCGAAAAAATAGTATAAAAACCCACCAATTCCGATTCATTTTTGCGGAAATTCTGCTTTTTTTGCGTTCATGATTCAACGCAAAGCACTTCAGGAATTAAAAAACGGATTAAGTAAAAACAAAGTAGTTGTGGTTCGTGGACCTCGACAAACTGGTAAATTGACGATCGTTCAACAGGTTTTTAGTCCTGAACATTCTGACGTACTTTACATAGATTGCTCTGTAAAAAGCCAAAGAGCACACTTCCTGGATCAAGCTGAATTTGCAAAAATCACCAACAACAAATTGATTCTGGTTATTCAGAATTCTCAGTTCTTAAACAACGTAAATGACGTTATCGACTGGTGTTTTGATGCTGAGAAGCTGGAAAACATTGTACTGATCTGTTCTTATGAACCGGAAATGGACAACGCCTTTTGGGAAGTTTTCAGAACCAGCGATGCTGAAATCATCGTAAACCCGCTTTCATATGAAGAATGCGCAGAGCATTTTGGTTTGTCGAATGAAGACAAAGTGCTTGACGAACGTTTGGTCTTTGGCTATTATCCTGAAGTTGTATCAGCTGATGCTGATGTTTCAGCTAAAGAAGAAACCTTGCTTGCCGTTTTAGAAAAAGCCATTATTCGCCATTTTGCAGGTGAGCGCATCAACAAAAAAGAGCAGTTGATCAAACTACTCAGAAAACTGGCTTATCAGATTGGTGAAGTGATCAGTTACAATGAACTGGGTAACGATTGCGATTTGGATAACGAAACCGTTGAACGCTATATTTTACTTTTCGAAAAAGCTGGAATTTTGTTCAAACTTCCAAGTTATTTCACCACGCACAAATACGAATTGAAGAAAAGCTTCATGGTTTATTTCTGTGATAACGGAATCCGAAATGCGTTGATAAGAGCTTTCCAGCCTATGGAATTCCGGAACGATGTCGAACAACTTTGGAAAAACTGGGCTTTAAGCGAACGCAGAAAAATGTTAAGCGCAAGTACATCATTGGTAACCGAGCGTAGTCGAGGTTATTTCTGGCTGACACATACTAAACAAAGAGTTGATTATCTGGAACTTTCAGATACTTCCGGAAGTGCATTCCAACTCCAGCTGTCAAAAAAAGCAAAACTGAAAATCCCGAAGAGCTTTGTTGAAACGTACCCGGAGTATAAAGTGACTGCTGTAAACAGAGGAACGTTCATTGGGTTTCTCAAAAAAAAATAAACACATAGTCACATAGCAAAAACATAGGTAGCATAGTTATAAAGGTCCTTAATTAGATTTGATTAAAACTCAATCAAATTAGCTATGTTTCTATGTGAACCAACTATGTTCTCTATGTGTTTAATCCAAAAACGATTTAGCAATTCTTTTCTCATTTTTTAATACAATTATTGCCGGAAGGTGTGTATTTTCACATGAATCGAATGTGATATGAAAACCAAGGAGGAAATAGTCAACAACTGGCTGCCACGCTATACAGGACAAGCTTTAGAGAATTTTGGAGAGTACATTTTGCTTTGCAATTTCCATAATTACGTGGAGAAATTTGCGGAAACTTACGGAGTAGAAGTTATTGGTAAAAATAAACCGATGCAATGCGCAACAGCTGATGGAATTACCATTATCAACTTCGGAATGGGTTCCGCTTCGGCAGCTACTTGTATGGATCTTCTTTCCGCAATCAAACCAAAAGCAGTTTTGTTTTTAGGTAAATGTGGTGGTTTGAAATCAAAAAGTCAGGTTGGTGATTTCCTTTTACCGATTGCTGCCATTCGCGGTGAAGGAACAAGTAACGATTATTTCCCTGCAGAAGTTCCGGCACTTCCCGCCTTCGCCCTTCAAAAAGCAATTTCTACAACTATTCGTGATGCCGGTTTTGATTATTGGACAGGAACGTGTTATACGACCAACCGCAGGGTTTGGGAACACGATGAAGAATTCAAAACATATCTGAGCAGAATTCGTGCAATGGCTATTGATATGGAAACCGCAACCATTTTTACAGTTGGTTTCGCGAATAAAATTCCAACCGGAGCTTTACTTTTGGTCAGTGATCAGCCCATGACACCCGACGGCGTAAAAACCAGCGAAAGCGATTCAAAAGTAACTTCGAATTATGTCGATGCACATTTGACAATAGGAATTGATTCTTTACATCAATTGATCAACAACGGGAATACGGTTAGGCATTTGAGATTTTAAAAAAGAGGAAGGACAAAAGAGGAAAATGGAAAGACAAGACCCAAAGAATTGAGAATATCTCATTCTTTCCTCCAATAACTTTCTTCTTTCCTCCCGAATTTGATATCTTGTTGCCTCTTAACAAGATTCTAAATGCGTATTTCCCTTCTCTCACTTCTTCTTCTTACTTCGGTTCAATTGTTTTCTCAAACAATGGTCACGGACAAGAGGTATATCATTCGAGTTCCAAATTCTTCGTATGTAAATCCCCTAATTGGAACTTCCAAAATGGGACATACGTTTCCAGGTGCTACAGTTCCTTTTGGAATGGTGCAATTGAGTCCGGATACGGATACCATTCCCTACGCAACCGATGGAAAATACAATCCGGATGTTTACAAATATTGCGCGGGTTATCAGTATGAAGATCCAACCATTGTTGGTTTTAGTCACACACATTTTAGTGGAACAGGTCATTCTGATCTAGGTGATATACTTGTTGCTCCAACTTCGGGAAAAATTCAATTGAATCCGGGAACAGAAGATCATCCTGAAAAAGGTTTTCGTTCGCGCTATTCACATAATACGGAATATGCTGCTCCTAATACCTATGGCGTAACATTGGAAGACCATAACATCAGAGCTGAACTCACCACCACTACTCGTGTTGGAATCCACAAATACACCTATTCTCAAAAAGATTCAGCAAACATTATTTTGGATCTGGTTTCCGGAATCTATAATTATGAAGGGAAGAACGTAAATACTTACGTTCGTATAGTTGACAGTGTTACCTTGATTGGTTTTAGGCAAACCAATGGCTGGGCAAGAAACAGAACCGTTTATTTCGCTATTAAATTTTCAGAACCCATCAAAGGCTACGGATACAACGATTTTCAAAACAAAAAGGTTTACAATGGTTTTTGGCGAAAATTCAATCTCAAAGAGAATTTCCCTGAGATGTCGGCCAGTCAGTTACGTGCTTATTTCCAGTTTGATCTGCCAGAAAGCAACGAATTGATGATGAAAGTAGCACTATCAAGTGTAAGCATGGAAGGTGCATTATTAAACATGGAAACGGAAGCTCCTCATTGGGATTTTTATGAATATAAGATAACAGGACAACAACAATGGAATAGAGAATTCGACAAATACGACATTAATGCTACGAATCCAGATGTTCTAAAAACATTTTACACCGCAGTTTATCATACTTGTTTGGGTCCAACGGTTTATCAAGACGTAGATGGAAAGTACCGCGGATTGGATTTGGAAATTCATCAGAACGAAGAAGGTCGAACCAATTATACGACCTTTTCACTTTGGGACACTTATCGGGCTTTACATCCTCTTTTCAATCTGACACAACACGATAGAAATGCGGATATGGTAAATTCCATGCTTCAGCACCAGGAACAAAGTGCGGAACATATGCTTCCTATTTGGTCGCATTATGCGAACGAAAACTGGTGCATGATCGGTTACCACGCCGTTTCAGTAATTGCCGATGCTTACGCAAAAGGAGTGGAAGGAATAGACTACAAAAAAGCACTAGATGCTTGTGTCACAACCGCGCGGACACGTTATTTTGAGGGTGTTGGGGATTACATGAAACTTGGATATGTTCCCGAAGACAAGAGCGGAGCATCCGTTTCAAAAACCCTGGAATATGCATATGACGATTGGTGTATCGCACAACTAGCTCTAAAACTAGGAGAAACAGCGATTTATAATGAATTCTCCAAAAGAGCATTGTCCTACAAAAAGGTTTATGATGCTAAGAGTGGATTTATGCGTGCAAAAACATCGAATGGTGAATTCATTAAGGAATTTGATCCCTTGAGTACACATCAAGCCGGTTATATTGAAGGAAACGCATGGAATTACAGTTTGTACGTTCCACATCACATTGATTCATTGGTGAAACTGATGGGCGGACAGAAAAAATTTGCTCAACACTTGGATTCCTTATTCACTATGCAATTGGCCGATAAATACTTTGAACATACGGAAGATATCACAAGAGAAGGAATTATGGGTTCTTATGTTCACGGAAATGAGCCATCACATCACGTGATCTATATGTTCAACAATGTTGGCCGACCAGATTTGACGCAGAAATATATTCGACAAGTGTTAGACACAAAATACCTTCCGCAAGTTGATGGATTAAGTGGAAATGATGATTGCGGACAAATGAGCGCGTGGTACATTTTCAGTTCACTCGGTTTTTATCCCGTTTGTCCTGGTTCAGATGTTTATTCTATTGGAAGTCCAATTGTAAACTATGCGCGGGTAAATCTTTCATCAACAGAATTCCTTGTCATTAAAGTAAAAAATCAAAGTGAGAAAAACTGCTACGTAAAATCAGTGACTTTCAATGGTAAAAAAATAACGAACTGGCAATTAAAGCATAGTGAGTTAATGGCAGGTGGAATCTTGGAATTCCAAATGACATCAAAACCCGTAAGATAACCAACCAGGCATTGTTCTGTTAAATAAAAAACGTAAATTGTCGCCAAACTATGTTACTTATGAAACAGAAAATTCGCTTTGCCGCTGTCTTCTGTCTTTCAATGATTTATGCTTCAGGCTCGTACGCTCAGGAAGCTAAAACATCAAAAGGACCTTGGAGACGCATTGATGAATCGTCGTTTACCGCTAGTGGTACGCGCTACATTCAACCAACAGAGTACTTAACATTTTCTCTAGATGTTGAAGCACTCAGAACAACACTCTCGACAGCAAAACGCTTGACAGATCCCAATTATGTTCCGGTTTTCATTGATCTTCCAAAACCAGATGGTTCTGTTGGAACTTATAAGGTTTGCGAAAATGAAACCATGGCTCCGGAATTAGCAGCTGCTTTCCCTGAAATCAGAAGCTATGATGGAACTGCCACAGATAACAGTGGCGAAGTAGTGAAATTTGACTTGACTCCACAAGGATTTCACGCAATGACCCTGATTCCAGGGAAGAAAACAACTTATATTGATCCATATGCCTTTGGTGGTGGAGACATTACACATTACATTGTCTATTCGCGCGAACATTTGACAAGAACTGAATCGTTCATTTGTCATTTGGATGAAGAACAATTGGCTACTGAGCACATTGAGGATGTACTTGATCCTGTAAAAAGCTTCGGAAACTGTACAAAACGCACTTACCGTTTAGCTTTATCAGCAACGGGAGAATACACTGCATTTCACGGTGGAACCGTTGCTCAGGCACAAGCTGCTCAAGTTACAACTATCAACCGTGTAAATGGTGTTTACATGCGCGATTTGGCTGTTACGCTTACGATCATTGGCAACAACAACATTTTGATCTTTACAAGTGCGGGATCGGATCCATTCACTAATGGAAATCCCGGTACAATGATTAACCAAAATCAAACGTACACAAATACCAACATTGGAGCTGCTAACTATGACGTAGGTCACGTTTTCGGAACAAACTCTGGTGGTTTGGCTGGATTAGGAGTTGTTTGTAACAACAGTCAAAAAGCAAGCGGTGTTACAGGAAGTGGTGCTCCAATCGGAGATCCTTTCGATATTGATTACGTAGCTCATGAGTTAGGACATCAGTTTTCAGGGAATCACAGTTTCCGCGGAAATGCTGGTTCTTGTTCAGGAAATGCAAATAATGGAACGGCAATGGAACCAGGTTCCGGAAGCAGTATCATGGCTTATGCGGGAATTTGTTCTCCACAAGATGTTCAACCAAATTCTGATGACTATTTCCACGGGGTAAACCTCAACGAAATGCATATTTTCATTAATGGTTCAGGAAACAGCTGTGCAGTTGCATCAGCAATTCCATCACAATCTTCTCCTACCATTACCGGAACTACAACTTCGGCTTTAACGATCCCGGCAAACACACCATTCGCATTAACAGCAATGGCAACTGATCCTGACGGTGATGTAATTACCTATTGTTGGGAACAAATGAACAATCAAAGTTCAACTCAGCCTCCGGTTGCTACAGCTACAGGTGGACCAAACTTTCGTTCATTGGATCCAAGTTTAAGCGGAACGCGTTATTTCCCTTCAATTGCATCATTAATGTCTAATGGACCTTTTACTTGGGAAGTACTTCCTTCTGTAAGCAGAACTATGAATTTCCGTTGTGTTGTTCGTGATAATGAAGTAAACGGAGGTTGTAATGATCATGAGGATATTACGATTTCGACAACTACATCTGCTGGACCTTTCATTGTAAACAATCCTACAAATACAGGAATTACCTGGCCTGGAAACAGCTCTCAAACGGTTACCTGGGCTGTAGCAAATACAGCTTCTGCTCCTGTTTCTTGTGCAAACGTAGATATCTATTTATCAATTAACGGTGGAACAACTTTTACCTTGATTGCGGACAACGTTCCGAACGATGGTTCACAAGCAGTGAATGTTCCAAACACGGCTTCAACAACAGCAATTATCATGGTGATGTGTGAGAATGGAACGTTCTTCGATGTTTCGAATAACGTTTTCACTATCACTGCTGCAACTAACGATTACTCGTTGTCATTGCAAAACACTAACATTTCTGCTTGTCAGGGGAATGATGCGGTTTATACTGTAGTTGTCACTGAAATTGGAACGGATAACAATCCTGTAACTCTTGGAACAACAGGAATGCCGGGTGGAGTAACTGTTAACTTCTCTCCTAACCCTGTATTGCCTGGAAACAGTTCTACAATGACGGTTTCAAACACGTCAGGAGCTGCAACAGGAACGTATAACTTTACAGTAAACGGAACTTCTGCAACAGGAACGCATAATACAACTGGAACACTCTTAATTTCGAGTTCAACTATTGCGAATTCTGTACTAACATTACCAGTGAACACAGAGCCTTCTGCACCAATTTCTACAGTATTTAACTGGACGAATGCAGGATCTGGATTGATGTATGACATTCAAATTGCAAGCGACCCGGGTTTAACAACAATCGTAGAATCTCAAACTGGGTTAACAACAAATTCTTACACAGCAACAACACTTGATCCGGCAACAACTTATTACTGGGTGGTTTATACCTACAATTCTTGTGCAACGGCTGTCCAGTCAAACATCTTCTCATTTACAACGGCAAGCTGTGGAAACTACGTTTCAACGAACGTTCCTGTAACAATTTCTGCTTCAGGAACACCAACTGTAACATCAACATTGAACGTATCCACGTTTGGAACTATTGATGATTTGAACGTAACTGATCTGGTTGGAACACATTCATGGATCAATGATTTGACAATTGAATTAACAAGTCCAACAGGAACAACAGCAATTTTGTTCTCAGGAATTTGTGATGACGAGGACAACTTTGATGTAAACTTCGACGACGAAGCTGCAGCTGGAGCATTACCTTGTCCACCAGTTGGAGGAAACTCTTACCAGCCTCAAGACGCACTTTCTGCATTTGATGGTGAGCAAATGAACGGAACATGGACATTAACCATTACAGATGGCGCAAACCAGGATGGTGGTACCCTTACAGGTTGGTCGCTTGACATTTGTTTCACACCAACAGTTCCTTGTACAAACCCAACGGTTCCAACAATTTCAGGAACAACTTCGTTCTGTGCAGGAACTTCAACAACACTTTCAATTGCAACTGGTAACTTGAATGACGCTTCAAACTGGCAATGGTATTCTGGTTCTTGCGGTGGAACAAATGTTGGTTCAGGAACTTCATTGGTTGTTTCTTCTCCGGGAACTTACTTTGTAAGAGGTGAAGGAGGATGTGTAACTGGTGGAACTTGTCAATCGGTTACGGTTACGCAAACAACAGTTACTGCTGTAGCTTCAGTTGTTGGCAATACTTCAATGACGGCTTCTCCATCAGGCGGAACGTACAAATGGTTGGATTGTAATAACGGAATGGCAGTAGTAGCAACTACACAAAACTATACACCAACGGTTAACGGATCTTACGCTGTAGCAGTTACGCAAAACGGATGTACAGATACAAGCGCATGTGTACCTTACAACTTTGTAGGTTTAGAAGAATCTGCTTTAGTTGATGTTTCGGTATTCCCGAATCCAACAACCGGAGAATTCACAGTAAACTTCGCTTCAACGAAAGCTGCTGAATTGACGGTAACTGATGTAACGGGAAGATTGATTCGCGTGATTCCGGAATGTCAATCAGGAGTTTCAGTGAACCTGCTTCACGAGGCGAAAGGAGTTTACTTCTTAAACCTTCAGGTTGGAAATCAAATTCAAACAATAAAGGTTTCGAAACAGTAATTTGAAACGATTGAAATAGAAGACGGCGGAGTAATATCCGCCGTTTTTGTTTAAAAAATTTTGATTTTTGCATACTTCATGATTTCACAAATTCGTAAAATCATGAATTCATGAAAACCTCCAGAAATCCGAAACGTTTTTATAAAAACATAAAATTGTGTTTAAGACGCGGAATACATCAAAAAACAAATGACCATCATTTCATCATACCTGACAATATAATCTCCGAAGGCATCATCAATTCTTCTGCGAACTTTGAACCTTCACTATGTTTTGTTGCTACACTTGCCGAAAAATGAACTGCCGACAAACCGTTCTCCATCATTACCGGAATATCTTCTGATTTCAATCCGCCGCCGGCCATAATTTCAATTCTTCCAGCTGCGTGCAATACCATTTCGTAAAGTGTTTCGGTTCCTTCCTTTACATTTTTGGCCTGACCGTTTGTCAAAATGCGTGTGAAACCCAACTTGATCAATTGATCCATTGCAATTCGCCAATCTTTCACCTCATCAAAAGCACGATGAAAAGTCAGGGTTAAACCGCCAGCTGCACGTTTCCAGTTTTCAAGCGCTGCCAAATCCAATTCCATGTTTTCTGTTAACGCACCAATAACAACACCAGCAACCTTTAGTTGTTTCATGCTCAAAATCTGGTCACGCATCACCAACACCTCATCGTAATTGTAATGAAATCCTCCTGCTCTTTGACGTATCAAAACGTGCTGTTCCAGGTCGAATGTTTGATCTATCCACTTCACCATTGCTTCAGAAGGTGTCAATCCTCCTTGTTCCAAGGCAATACAGGTTTCAATTCTATCAACTTCGTATTTAGCAGCTAGTCGCGCGCCCTCAAGGGTTGCAACGCACATTTCTTTTTTCATTTCGTAATTATAAGTTCGTCAAGGAAAGTCCATGGAGTGAATCCTGCTCCGGGGAAACCAGCAGGAATTTTTTCATCATTTATTACTGTAAATTTCAGGTAGCGCACTTTCATTTTCTTCGAAAACACAAAATGATCGCCTTCCAAAACTGCTTCTGTTTTTGTCCACTTTTTGCCATTGGAGCTATATTCAATTTCTACCTTTTTCGGTCGATAGATCCAGCTGCCGGGGTCATCCAATGTACCAAGACTGATAGTGCTTACTTTCCGAGTCTTTCCAAAACCGTTATTAAAATCAAGCATGAATTGTACGGTATCGTTTTCGAATCCTAACCACTGATTTCCTTTCCATGGTTTCGATCCAACAACACCATCTGTTAAACCTAAATCTCCATGAACATTGTATTTTCCACTTGGTGGTGTTACAAACTGGAGCTCAATTCCAAGAGCCAAATGAGAATGAATTTTCACTGGCGTTTTTCCAACGAGCTGGTTATCCAAATAAACAACAGCATCATAGGTATGAACTTGTTCTGTCTCAGTTGGTCGAATATTCAATCTATACTGCATCAAACCAACATTTTCATTCAATTCCCACTCTCTCGTTCGCTCAAAACCAACGTTCGCTTCTTGCAAAGGGTAATCAACCGTTAGAACAACTCCTTGATATTCCGCATAATTCTCCCAGTTCACTTTCGGTTCAAATGCTGCCCTCGAATAATTGATCCCTTTTTTTGTGTAATACGGAAAAACTTCATTGTTCAAGCCAACAACAAACTCATTGTATGATTTTCGATTTTTACTTTCAGTCCAAAGCACTTCCGACATTGCCACTAGACGTGGGAAAAGCATATATTGAACAGCACTGAAGCTTTGCAAATACTCTGTCCACAAATTGGCCTGTCCGCCCAAAATGTATTTCTGTTCTTCAACAGTTAATTCTTCAGGAATAGGATTAAAATTGTACACCTTTTCCAATGGCAGATACCCACCGATCGCCAAAGGTTCGCCTGGGCTTCCACTTTGGTAATAATCGAAATAACAATAAGACGTTGGCGTCATTACCACATTGTGTTTTGCCTTTGCAGCTGCAATTCCTCCTTCGGTTCCCCGCCACGACATCACCTGTGCATTTTCAACCAAACCACCTTCCAGAATTTCGTCCCAGCCCATAAGTGTTTTTCCCTTTGACTGAAGGAACTTACCCATTTCACCTATTACAAAACTCTGCAATTCATGTTCGTTATGCAATCCATGTTTATGAATCTGCGCCTGACATTTCTCACAAACTTCCCAACGCACTTTTGGTGTTTCATCACCACCAACATGAATTGTTTTAGAAGGGAATATTTCCACTACTTCTGCCAGTACATCTTTCAGGAAATTCAGTGTTTCATCTTTCGTACAAAACACATCGTCAAAAACACCCCAGGTTCCTGAAACTCCTAAATTCTTGCCAGTACAACCCAATTGAGGATAAGCTGCTAAAGCTGCCATTGCATGACCAGGAAGTTCAATTTCAGGAATCACATCAATTCCTCTGTGTTTTGCATAAGCAACAATTTCCTTTGCTTGTTCCTGGGTATAGAACCCACCATATTTTACATGGTCGTATTCTATTGGTGTTTTGCTAAAATGACCAATCAACGTGCTATCGCGCCAAGCCCCAACCGAAGTCAGTTTTGGGTATTTCTTAATCTCGATTCGCCAGCCCTGATCATCTGTTAAATGCCAATGAAACGTATTGAATTTCAATCGTGCCAATTCATCAATAAGTCCTTTTATTTCAGAAATAGTAAAGAAGTGGCGGGCACAATCCAAATGAACTCCACGATAGTTGAAGGTTGGATAATCCTCAATGATAACGCCTTGAACCGTTTCTACATTGGTCAATTGAAGCAGCGATTGCATGGCGTAGGTCAGCCCTTCGAAATCATTATAACTGACTTCCACTCCATGTTCGTTTACGGTAATTTTATAAAATCCTCTTTTCTGAGCAACTCCTTTAAAGAACAAAACATTCGACAAGGAAGTTGTTTTCAATTCAATGCCATAAAGCGACATAAACTGCGGAGCAAACACATTTATGATGGTTTTTGTATCTTCTGTTTCTGGCAAAGTTAAAACCCCGTTGTGCTTAAAAGAATGTTCATTATTGATCATGTATTGGGGTTGCGGAAAAATAACAGAATGTTGTCCGAATGAAAGATTTTCACTTGTTGAGACCAGTAAAATTCCGAAAGCAAAAAAGTTAAAAATCCTTCTCATGATATTGTCAGCTGTTTCAAAAGGCAAGTTTACACTTTTAAAACAGTATTTTTATCCTAGAATTCGAAGAATATGCTGCAGAAAATTACCCTTTTAACCGTACTTATTGTATTCACAACTTTCCAAACTTTCGCACAGAAAAAAGTAATCGATCACACGGCTTACAACGATTGGAACAGAATTTCAGAATCAAGTATTTCCCCTGATGGAAATTATACGGCTTTCACTTCTCTTCCATACAAAGGCGATGGATACTTGTATTTAGTAAATAACATCACTGGTGTAAAAGATTCTGTGGCACGTGGAAAAGGGATTCGTTTTTCAGCAGATGGAAAATACCTGGTTTTCAGAATAACGCCTCAGGCTGAAAAATTGCATAAGGCAGAATTGGATCTGGTAAAGAAGGACAAATGGCCAAAGGACACGCTTGCGATTTGGAATATTGCCAACGATTCTATGACGAAAGTGCCAAATATCATGAATTTTCAGCTTTCTGAAGACGGAAATACCTTAGCTTATTTGTCGAACAAAAACATCGAGATCAATCCGAAAGATATTATCAAAAAAAGCGTTGTTTTCAGTTCTTACTATCCTACTTTCAATGCTAAAAAGTCATTAAATAAGAAGGAAATGATTCTTTACCTGAAGAAAATGGCTTTTCTTCCTAAAGGAACAACCTTCACTTCAAGCGGAACAGGATTAATTATTCTCAATTTGAACAACAACGTAAGAGCAGAATTTTTGAATGTGAAGTCGTATGAAATGAATGAAGCCGGTTCGCTTGTAGCATTTACTGAACAACGACACCTGGAGTACTACAAATCAAAGAAAGATTATCCGGATTCAATGCGTTTGTTCCTTTACAATACTGCTGAAAACAAATCATGGTTAGACCGTAGTTCTTATATCGAAATTGACAACATTGCTTTTTCAAAAAAGAACGACAAAATCCTTGCAATGGCCACTAACGACTCGTTGTCGGAGCGCAAATGGATGTTGATGGAATACGATGTGAAAACTGGTTCAAAATCGTTCATTATTGACACAAATAGAACCTTTGACAACTTTACTGTACTTTCTCAGCACAGAACCCCGGAATACATCAATAACGACCAGGACATCATTTTCGGAGTTTGCGAAGAAGCAAAAATTCCGGTTACCGATTCGCTCATAGAAAGCGAAAAAGCGAACGTGGATGTTTGGAGCTGGCAAGACGAGCGTATTCAGCCAGAGCAATTGGTTTCTATGAAAAGTGATGAAACAAAGAGCAATCCATACGCCTACCACAAATCATCCAACTCATTTACGCAACTTGGAACCGACGAATTGCGAATCCTATTTTCAGATGAAGATCAGTATACGAAAATACTAGCGTTTAATGAAGAAAAATACCGTAGAAATAACTGGGAAAGTCCGAATGCGAACGATGTTTATATTGTTGACTTAGCGACAGGAAATGCAACGTTAATGGTTGAAAAAAACTATTATGATGTGCAGCTTTCACCTAGTGGAAACTATTTCACATACTTCGACAATAAAATCATGGAATACAAATTCCGCGACCTAAGAACAAACGCCGAATCGTGTATTACTTGTGAAAGTCCAATGAACATTTATAGTGATATCAATGGTATGCCAATTATTGACGGACCCATGGGTGCAATTGGCTGGACCGCTAAAGAAACGGGAATCCTTATTCAGGCCGATCACGACATTTTGTACTACGATATTGCAAAGAACAAAACGAGTTCTATTACCCAATTCTTCAGAACGGAAGAAAAAGACACCAACTTCAACTATAACATTTACAATCTGAAAGAAGACAGCGTTTTAATTTCACCTGAACATTGTGTGATGACACGTTTTGATGAAAAAACAAAGGCGATGTCGGTTTACAGAATTGAAGGCAATTTCCCTATGCTTTCTTTTGTACCATTAGATGCATCAAACCACAACTATTTAGGGTTCCGACAAGGAAAAAACAGTAAGGCGGTATTGTATCAAAAACATTCCAATACAGATTATCCGGACTTGTACGTTTCAAATGCAAAAGGAGAAACTTCCCGAAAATTATCGTTCTTGAATCCACAACAGAGTGAATACAATTGGTCGACAGTAGAATTAATCAACTGGAAATCATACTCAGGTATTCCTTTGGAGGGATTGTTATACAAACCGGAAGATTTTGATGTAAACAAGAAATATCCCTTAATGGTTTATTTCTATGAAATGTATTCAGATGAAATTCATAACCATTACGCACCAAAACCAACGGCTTCAATCATTCATCCAACAGAATACGCATCGGCGGGTTACATTGTTCTTATTCCGGACATTCGTTATACGCCAGGGCATCCTGCCCAAGGAGCATACGATTGTATCATGAGTGGAACAGACGCTGTTTTGAAACTACTTCCAAACGTGGATTCTACACGAATGGGATTACAAGGTCAAAGCTGGGGAGGTTACCAAACCGCACAACTTATTACAATGACCAACCGCTACAAAGCTGCAATGGCTGGTGCTCCGGTTTCAAATATGTTCTCTGCCTATGGCGGAATTCGATGGGGAAGTGGATTTAGCCGCCAATTCCAGTATGAGCACACACAAAGCCGCATCGGAAAAACCATTTGGGAAGCACCTGAATTGTACGTTGAGAACAGTCCTTTATTTCATTTGCCGAAAGTGACAACACCACTTCTGGTAATGGCGAACGATAAAGACGGTGCAGTTCCATGGTATCAGGGAATTGAATTGTACATGGGATTAAGAAGATTGAACAAACCGGTTTGGATGTTGAATTATGTTGGTGATGATCATAACCTGATGAAACCAGCAAACAGAATGGATTTGAGTATCAGAATGCGTCAATTCTTCGATTACTATTTGCAAGGAAAAGAAGCTCCGGTTTGGTTATTGGAAGGAATCCCTGCAATTGAAAAGGGTTCTGGAATTCAGTACGACATTACGAAGTAATCGCTGTTATGGGTAAAGAACATTTTTACAAATCGGATTTACGCTGGACCGGGAATACAGGTGAAGGAACACGTTCTTACACTTCCTACGGCAGAGATTTTGAAGTAGAAATTCCAAACAAGCCAACATTTCATGGTTCATCTGACGCTACGTTTAGTGGCGACCCCACACGTTATAATCCAGAAGATCTTTTGGTTATTTCTTTGTCTTCTTGTCACATGCTTTGGTATTTGCATTTATGCGCTGTAAATGGCATTATCGTTCTCAATTATGAAGACAAAGCAAGTGGAACAATGATAGAAGATGAAAATGGAGGTCGGTTTTCTGAAGTAACATTACATCCAAATGTAACGGTCAAAGAAGAAGGAATGATTCAGCTTTCAATAGAGCTGCATCATGAGGCTCATGAAAAGTGTTTTATTGCGAATTCGGTGAATTTTCTTGTGAAGGTGGAGGGAAGGTCCAAAATTTAAAATCTCCCGCAGAAGTGCGCAAAGAGCGCAGAAGTGGTGAAATTTTTAGACATAAAAAACCCTTGGTCACTGAGCGGAGTCGAAGTGCCAAGGGTTTCAATATTAATTAAAAGCTTCGCTTAGATAAACACAGTCTCTTCAGACGTTGTTTCTTGCTCTACTTTAATAATTCCGTTTCCAGTTTGTCCGTTCTTCGTTGCTTTAATGTTCAACACCGCAACACCAGCCTGACCTTTTTGGTAAACATCGTTGAAGTTGAAGATCGCTTCTCCAGAACCATTTGTTGTAGTTGTATCCATCAAAGAAACCGGGTTTTGAGATCCCGAGTTTGGTGGATTTGTATTTTCTCCGTAAACAACTACCTCAGCAGCAACCACCGGATTGTTATTTGAATCGCGCACATATACTTTGGCGATAGTATCTTTTTTCTTGTTACATCCTGTAGATGAGAAAAGAATTCCACCAGCAACAACTGCCAGACTCAAAAAAGTTGATGAAAAAATCGTTTTCATATTCTTCTAAATTTCTATTGTTCGATATAAACTGTTTCAACATTCACAATGTGAGCACGAGCACGCATGTATCCTGTTCCTTCCTCCAAATCTTTCTTTACCAGAATGTCGAAATAACCTGTAGTTTGGTCTTTTCCCATTGCATCAAAAAATTCATCCATTTCGAAATATGCGAAACCTGAACTATTTGTAAGGATTGTATCTACGTATGGAGGTGTTTCCGGATCTGAATTCACATCAGCAATGATGACTACACGAGCATTTGCCTGCAACGAATTTTCTCCCATCTTGCGAACAAAGATTTTGATTACAGATGGATCATCATTTTTACATGCGTTTAAAGCAAAGAACATTGCAGCGAGCGCAATGAAACCAAGTTTCTTCATAGTTAGTGCCTTGTAATGTTAATTAACAATCTGTAAATATAATCTTTTTTGTCTTTACAGAAAACAGTACTTTAATTCGTAATTTCGCGCTACGAGCGTGAGCTTACACGACTCATAAACGTAAAATGTCAACGAAAAGTTACAACATTTGATGTTTGCAAGCAAAAAACCAAAGTAAAAAAATGAGCATACACGATAAAATTGCTGCAGTAAAGGCCGAATTAACTGGTGTTGAGATCAAAGATTCTTCAGCATTGGAAGCATTTAGAATTCAGTATTTAGGAAGTAAAGGTGTTGTAAAACAGTTGTTTACAGACTTAAAAGAAGTTCCGAATGAAGAGAAACGAGCCGTTGGACAATTGCTTAATGATCTGAGAATTACTGCAGAAACAATTTTTGAAGAGAAAAAAGGAAATCTGGAGACCGCTGAAGAAAGCAATTCAGATATTGATCTTACACGAACTCCTGAACCAAGTAAAATCGGATCTCGTCACCCACTTTCTTTAGTGAGAAGTGAGATAATTAACATATTTGAGCGCATCGGTTATAGTGTTTCGGAAGGACCGGAGATTGAAGACGATTGGCACAACTTCTCAGCACTGAATTTTGCTCCTGAACATCCGGCGCGCGATATGCAGGATACATTCTTCATTGAAAAAGGTGAGAATGAAATGGCATTGAGAACACATACCTCATCAGTACAGGTTCGGGTGATGGAGAATTCAACACCGCCAATTCGCACCATTTCACCGGGAAGAGTTTACAGAAACGAAGCTATTTCGGCTCGTGCTCATTGCTTTTTCCACCAAATTGAAGGTTTGTACATCGACACTGACGTTTCCTTCGCAGATTTGAAACAAACGTTGGACTATTTCGCGAAATCTTTGTTTGGAGAGAAGGCCAAAATTCGTTTGCGTCCGTCTTACTTCCCGTTCACGGAGCCAAGCGCTGAAGTCGACGTTTCATGTACTATCTGTAATTCGAAAGGATGCAATGTATGTAAATATACAGGTTGGCTAGAAATTCTAGGTTGCGGAATGGTTGATCCAAACGTACTTGCTGCTTCTGGTATTGATCCGGAAAAGTACACCGGCTTTGCATTTGGAATGGGAATAGAACGCATTGCTCAGTTGAAATTTAAGGTCAACGATCTGCGTTTGTATTCTGAGAATGATGTTCGTTTCTTAGAGCAATTCAAAGGCGTTAATTTCTAAGATGGGATTGTTTACAAACTCAACAAAGAAAGTCAACTGGCTTCAACTTACCGAAGAAGCTCAGCTGGAGCAAATCCTTACTGAATCGGAAGAAAAGCCCGTTCTTATTTTCAAACACAGTACGCGTTGTTCTATCTCCCGTTTTGCATTAAACGATTTTGAATACGACTGGAAAGAAGATTTCAATTGCAACTGCTATTTCCTCGACTTATTGGAGTACAGGAATATTTCCAACTTAATTGCGGAAAAATTTCATGTTATGCATCAAAGTCCACAAGTCATATTAATCATAAACCGAGAAGTTGTTTATCACGCATCTCATCAGAGTATTAGCGCTGAAAAAATTTCTTCCTACTTTTAAAGCTATGAAAGCAAAATCACTTGTCATACTCTTTATTACTGCTCTTGTTGGAGTAACATTTTTCATTTCTTGCGGCGGCGATGAAGAAATGGTGGAAGGTGCAACATTCAAACTTCCTGGCGATTTAAAAATCACATACGGTAAGGTTGCTCCACTGAAAATAAATATTCCAGACGGATTGAAAAAGGTGGAATTGTATTACAACGATTCTTTAGTGCAAACCTTTCCAGGAAAAAAAGGTGTGCAAACTTGTAATTTGGTGGCTTACTATTACGGGGTTGGTGCACGAAATGCTATTCTTCGCTCCTATTTTGCCGATGGAACACAACAAGAGGAATCCATTATCATTAAAGTCGTAAGCGACAAAATGCCTATTGACTATAAAATGGCTATTGTAAACACCTTTCCGCACGACAATACAAATTATACGCAAGGATTAGAATTTTCAGACGGTCAGTTATATGAAGGAACGGGAGATCCGGGTCAACAAGGAAAAACCTTACTTGCTAAAGTAGATTTGAAAAGCGGAACACTTGGAACAAAGATCGGTTTAGATGATCCAAAATACTTTGGTGAAGGGATTACCATACTAGGAAACAAAATCTACCAATTGACATGGCAGAATGGTGAATGTTTCATTTACGACAAAAACACACTTCAACTGCAGCAGAAGTCATTCCGTTACAACGGACAAGGCTGGGGATTGTGTAATGATGGGAAACAACTGATCATGAGTGACGGATCTGAACGAATTTACTTCCGCGATCCTAAAACCTTTGAGATTCTAAGAACGATTGAAGTTTACGACAACGTAGATGCTGTCCCGTATTTAAACGAATTGGAGTACATCGACGGTAAAATTTATGCCAACATATATCAGTCTACCACAGTTGTAGTTATCGATCCGAACTCAGGTAAAGTTCTGGAGCAAATTGACTGTCGTGATTTGGAAATTCAAGGTAAAAATGGTGGAGATGTGCTGAACGGAATTGCTTACAACCAAGGAAAACTCTACATGACAGGGAAATACTGGACCAAGCTTTTCGAAGTTAAAAAAGTTCCTCAATAATGATTTCTCCGTACAACGACGAATACTTCATGAAGCAAGCCTATCTTGAAGCTGTAAAAGCTCGGGATTTGGGTGAAATTCCTGTTGGAGCCGTTGTAGTTGTGAATCAACAAATCATTGCACGTGCTCACAATCTAACCGAACGATTAACGGATGTAACCGCACATGCAGAAATGCAAGCCATTACCGCAGCATCTGAATATCTTGGTGGGAAATACCTGAAAGGCTGCACACTTTATGTTACGCTTGAGCCTTGTGTGATGTGCGCAGGAGCACTATTCTGGTCGCAAATAGACAAAATTATTTTTGCTGCACGTGATGAGAAACGTGGTGCCGGACGTTTCCAGCAAGAGCTTTATCATCCAAAAACAGTGGTTTCCAAAGGACCAATGGAACAGGAATGTTCTGAGTTGATGACTTCATTCTTTGCTGCTAAACGATAATTTAGAGAGGGTATACTGGTAAGACGTGATGCATCGCGTCGCGACTTTTCTAATCTCCTAAGAAATGAATTCCTATTTTAGTAATCAAATCACTGTAAAATATGTCGGATACAATACTCAGAGTAAACGGACTAGAGAAGAAATACAAATCGGTTCATGCGCTTAAAGGTGTTTCTTTTGAAGTAAAGCGTGGAATGGTGTTCGGTCTTCTTGGTCCGAATGGAAGTGGAAAAACCACCACTTTAGCTATGCTTCTTGGAATTTTGCATCCCACAAAAGGCAATTTTGAATGGTTTGAAAACGGAAACGACACTGCGAACAGAAAACGCATTGGTGCGCTTCTTGAAACACCCAATTTCTATCCGTACCTCAATGCTTTCGATAATCTGAAAGTGGTTGCAACCATTAAAGAAATGGAAAATCCGAACCAACGGATCCAGGAAGTTCTTGAGCGAGTTGATTTGGTTGAACGTGGCAAAAGACCTTTCCGTTCCTATTCTCTTGGAATGAAGCAACGTCTGGCAGTTGCAGCAGCATTATTGTCCGACCCAGAAGTTTTAGTACTCGACGAACCCACAAACGGATTGGACCCGAAAGGAATCATCGAAATGCGGGAACTGATCATTGATATTGCAAAGGCTGGTAAGACCATAATTATTGCTTCACATATCCTTGATGAAATTGAAAAGATCTGTACACATGTTGCGATCTTGAAAGAAGGAAATCTGCTTGCAAATGAATCGTTGGATGGATTCTTAAAACAGCGTAACACGTATATCCTTGCTGCAGCAGATATGAGCGCAATACGTTCAATAGTAGAATCCAATCTTGATTTCAAAGTGGTTGAAAACAGTGAAAATCATTTTGTTATTGAAGCCACGGATGCTTATGACGGAAGCTCCATAAATAAGGCATTTGTAGAAAAAGGAATCTACCTATCTACATTACAGCCTTACCAAAAAAGTCTTGAAACCTTATTCCTGGAAACTGTATCATGAGAAAGATAATCAGCGTAGAATACGCCAAACTAAAGAAGTTTCATCTGTTAAAGATCTTATTTGCTGTCTACCTGGTAATTATACCTTGCTGGATGTTTTTTATGGACTACTTTTTCAGGCTTGAACCAGGATTAAAACCCCTATTTACGCAGCATAGCTTTTTTGAATTTCCATACATCTGGGAATTCACAACTTTTAGTGCAAGTTTCTTTAATATTCTGCTCTGTGTAATCATAGTGGTAATTACCTGCAATGAAATTCAGAGTAAAACCATGCGCCAAAATATCATTGATGGATTATCCAAACAACAGGTTATTCTGGGCAAGTTTGTACTAGTCATCTTTTTCAGTTTATTAGCAACACTTATAACATTTCTCACCGGACTGATTATCGGTTGCGCAGCCAATGGTATGGATAAGGCATTCGAGAATATCCACCTCATTGGGCTGTATTTTATTCAAACACTCGGATACTTCGGTTTTGCATTTCTTTTTGCCTTGGTTGTAAAGCGACCAGCCATTGCAATTATTACATTCATTCTATACTTTCCTGTTGAAACAATCATTGGTCAATTGATTAGCAAAATGGCGAATGCCAACATCTATCAATTTTTTCCACTTAAGGTTTATGCAGATTTGACTCCAAACCCATTTTTCAAACAATTACTTAAAAAAGATGGGGTGTGGGTTATGAATATGAACTATAAAATAATCCTGGCATGCGCGTTCATTGTTTTCTTCTTTGTCCTCACTTATACCATTCTGAAGCGACGAGATCTGTAAGTTCCTTATGCACGCCTATTGATTGAGTGTTTTTCGTTACCAAAAATTTGGAGTTAACATGCATAACTCCTAAATTGTCAGCGAAATACACTACTTCTATGAAAAAACTATTACTACTAGTGGGCGCTTTGGCGTCTGTTCAATGCTATTCTCAGGTTACCATTTTCAGCGACAATTTTGAAAGCGGTTCAGCAAGCTGGACGTTAAACTCAGGAGGTTCGGGGAACAACCAATGGGTTGTCAATACTGAATATGTGGACAACTCAGGATTTGATCTTGTGGATCCAACGCCTGACCAACCAGTGGGAACGACTAACGGACCGAACTCTACCTATCTGCACATTTACAACACTCAGGCATGCGGATTCGGTATTTGTAACGCTTCTTTCGATACGGGTTCTTCATCCAACAGAAATGCAATGCAAGCCGCATCAATCAACACAACAGGATTTACGAATGTTACGCTTGAATTCATTTATTTATGTGACGGGGCATCCGGTTCTGCTTATGGAGTTGTTGAATACAGTTTAGACAACGGTGGAACCTGGACGGACGCAGACGGTCAATATTCAGGCGTATCTACCTGGACAAATGCTTCCATCACTTTACCAGCGTTCAATAATCAAGCATCACTCAAGTTTCGTTTCAGATGGGTAAACGGTGGATCAGGAAACGATCCTGCTTTTGCTGTAGATGAAGTTTCAATTACCGGAGACCAAGGAAACTTTGTAAATATCTCAACTGGATTAATGGGCTCAAACAGTTTTTGTACAAATAACTCAGCTGCCTTGACAGTTCCTTTTACAGCTACAGGTGTAGTAAATGCTGGAAACCAATACATCGCTCAATTGTCTAACAATGTTGGAAGTTTTGCTTCACCAACTGTCATTGGTTCTTTAACATCAACGTCAACAGGATCTTTAAGCATCAACGCAACTATTCCTTCAGGACTAGCAGCTGGAACAGGATATTTGGTTCGCGTGGTTGCTACTGATCCATCAAGTACAGGAACAAACTCCTCAACAACTTTAACTATTAATACTGCTCCATCAGCAAGTGTTATCAGTTTACCATCCAATCCGGTTATTTGTGAAGGTGAATCAATCACATTACAAGGAAACGGTGGTGCTACCTATTCTTGGTCGCCAAGTGGTTCGGTTGACAATCCGAACTTACAAACTGTAAGTGCTACACCAGCTGTAACAACAGTTTACACAGTAACTGTTACAGGACAAAACGGGTGTGCTTCAACAGCTTCCATTTCCGTAACAGTAGATGATTGTGCAGCAATCGCAGATCAAACCCTTTCAACTTTTGAGGTTTATCCAAATCCAGCAAAGGAAACGTTGTTTATTACCAATAAAGGTTTAGTCAACATTTCCAATGTAGAGATCGTTGATTTGGCAGGACGAACAGTTCGATCGTTCAATTCACTTCCGGAGAGTATCTCTGTTCAGGAATTACCTCAAGGAAGTTTTATTCTTAAAATTCAGCATCAGAATGGCGTTTCTGCAGTTCCATTCGTGAAGAATTGATTTATACAACCAATAACAATGAAAGAGCTCGTTCGGTATCCCGGACGGGCTTTTTTTTGGATTAATATTTCTTCGAAACCACAAATATTCGATCGAAATCGATAAATTTTCATCAGAAAGCAACAAATTTTCGATGAAAAGGTGTAACTATTCAAAAAAAATGTGTTTATTGCTTACACCTTTAGACCCGTTATGAAAGAATTGATCCTCACCCTCAGCATGTTGTTCGCAACCCTTTCTGCATTTTCCCAAAACAATGCATATTATCGTTTTGCCATTGGTGCCCGCGCAGGTTCCTCAAAATACACCTGCGGAATTACAGCAAAAACTTTTCTTGGAGAACAAAGCGCTGCCGAAGTGGTGGTGGCTCCTTACAAAAATGGATTGTCAGCTGCAGCCTTCTATGAATATCACGTTCCGCTTTTTGGGAAAAAAGAATTTCAACTTTATTTCGGGGGTGGAGCACATTACACCAAAAACGAGGAATATCAGAACTGGACTACTTTAAGAACGGGAACTATCAGTTATTTACAAGTTCGTCGCAGTGCGGGATTTGATGCAATTGTTGGTATCGAATACAAATTTTTGGCATTGCCTCTGGCTGTGAGCATAGATCTACGTCCGTTGGTTGATTTCTCTAAAAACAGCACCTATTCTTTTGGATTTGACCAGGGATTAGGAATCAAATTGGCCCTCTAAAATGGCAATTGATTTCAGATAATCGTTTAAAGATTCTGTAGCCGAAACGTTCAATTTACGCTTCAATCGATTCTTAAAAATCTTGATGCTCTCTGGTGTAACGTTCCGGATTAATGCAATTTCTTTATTACTTAATTCCAAGCGAATCAGATTGCACAATTGCACTTCTGATTTATTGAGATTAGGATGATTTTTAAGTAAGGTATGATAAAATTGCCCCAAGACATCTTCAGACGTTCTAATCAGTTCATCTGCTCTCTTGTCAATCAGAAACTTCTGTCTAAGTTCGGCAACAAGTGAGCGTAATTCTGGTAAAACAGCGCTTTCACTGTTTCCAGCAATCTGCTGAAGACGATTGATTACATTTCGTTCATACTCTAGATTTTTTGTGAAATCGAGTGCATATTCGGTAATGTGATTTTCTTGCGTTTTTATTTTTAATGCCTTCAAATTATTTTGAAGTCCCAGTTTTTCATTCTTCAATAGATACGCCTTTCTTCTGTTCTTCCAGATCTGATTCCAAACAATCACAACCATCACCAACAAACCAAGTCCGATTAAAAGCAGCACAATAATGGTTGACTTACTGGTTTTCTCCATTCTCAACATACTTATTTCGTGCGCCTTTGAACGTTTCTCATTCCTTATAACAGTCTTTGTTTCGTTCAATAAATACACCGATATGAGTTGACTGGTTTTGTAACTATTCAAGCTCTTTTCCCGAAAATACAATTCTTGTGATTGCATAAATTTATTCAACCAAAACTTGACATTACTTGCGCTTGTTTCCACCGAAAAAACAAGGTTAATCCTATACCATAAATAACATTGACCATTGTTACCAAGGTCAAGAAGTTTGCTCAAATCCTTCAGTAAAGCTATTGCTTTCTGTGGTTGAGAAGACTTCAAATAAGCCAAAAGCAATGCCTCATCGTTCTTGGTAATGGATTTGAACTGGAGATTATTTCTCGCATTTTCTAAGAAGAAAGCGGCACGAGGATAATCACCTGTTTTTAGATAACAGCGTCCGAGATTTTCCTCAATGATGTGCACAAATTCCTTTTTCTCGCCTTCGAAAGAATGACTTCTCCTATGCAGATTATGCAGCATTTGGCTTCTTGCTTTGTTTAAAAAGACAAGGGCTTTGGAATATTCACCAACGTCTAGAAACGTTAATCCTTTATTGTTCAGGGCAGATGCTATGGCAACATAGTCATCCAGTTTCTTTGCAGCATTCAGTTGATAATCAAAATAAAATTGGGCACTATCTGATTTATTTAACAGTTTGAAAAAAATCGCAATTGAAGAAGCCGAATAGTATTTATCTAACTGACTCTTTCGGTTGAAATAAATGCGTTTTTCATACTGAATAGCAGCATCATAAGCTCCAATTTCTGCAAACAACTGTCCGAAAGCCGTATAATAAACACCCCATTTCGGATTGTCGCTTGGGTTTAGATTCTTTGCCTTTAACAAGTAAATCAATGCCGAACGGTATTTCTTAGCATGAAGGTATGATTTCCCAATATCACTAAGTACAGTGATGCGTTGCTCTAAAAACTGCTCGCCTTCAGGCAGTTTCTCTAATTTCTGCTGAAAAAAAGTTAGTTTCTCGTCAAGTGACAAGGTACCATTTGGATCAACCTGGGCGTACGAAACACCAAATAGCATAAAGAGTGCAACTAATACTATTCTCATTTTAAAATCGAATCAAGGTTTCGTCTTCTAACGAATATAGTTCAATCTTACCGATTTAAAATTATTCCCACTGAGCAACTGTATGGTATACAAACCTTGAGATAATGAGGTGAAATCCAATGTAAACATCTGCAAATCATTGGTTACTATTGGTACATTGACCAATCGCCCCCAATTGTCGAAAACCTTCAATTCAGTTTCTGCTTTATGTTTCAAGGAGATATTTACAACACCTGTAGTTGGGTTCGGATAAACCAAAACATCTTCAGACTGAGCAATGTTTATCGGTCGAACAGCTTCATAGGTTTTACTTCCGTCCAAATCAAACTCCTTCAATCGATAATAACTAGTTCCCAAAGTTGGTTGATCATCAGCCGTTGAATACGTCAGTGTTTGAACTGAATTTCCTGCTGCTGAAACATTTTCTAGAAACCTCCAGTTCGTCATATCTGAAGAAACCTCGGTTGTAAAATAGTCAGAGTTGTGCTCCGAAATCGTTTTCCAACTCAAATCAACCAGATTTCTATCTTCATCATAAACAGCGATATAATCAACCACTTCAACAGGCAACGGAGTTACAGGATTTATACTCGCTATGGTAATGAATCGGAAAGCATTGTTTGGTATATGTGTAGTACTAATTCCAGTGACAGTGACCAATGGATTTGCATATGAAAATGTCAACCCTGTTCCGTCGCCATTGTAGTAACAAGACGTTCCACCATTCGAAAAATTACCATCGTCATCAACCAATAAACGTAAATCATTCACATTCACACTTCCAGGAAGGGCGCACGAATTGAGTTTCAGATTCCAATTAAAACTTTCTATGCTATTCGTGCGTTGCACCCTCCATTCTCTCTCCAAACGCGAATAAAGATTACAGCTTGTCAATCCTGTTGGCATTTCGCCAGAAGAAGCAGTAGTTGCACATATTTTTCCGGTGTTATTTCCAAAAACAACAAACGAATTATCTGCACCGAAAGAAGCGAGATTTAGTACGTTGGTGGCCGATAGCGTACCGAGATAAATCCGTGAAGTATCGTCATCTGTATGAGATTGCCTTTGACTTAATCCTGAATTGTCATCTCTACCAATTGCGATTACTGAATTGTGATAAGCAGGAACTGAATTCCAGATGGTTGTATTGGAAGAGGAAACGTAATTGGTAGTTGAACCATTTCCGCCGAGTGTAATGCCATATTTGATTCCTAGAAAAGTGTTGACCATCAACATCTCGGCCAAGGTCAAGTTTCTGTTGAAGATGATGACTTCGGCAATATCGGTTTGAGAAAACTCTCCTGTGTTTACATTACAACCAACGTTCGTGCGGTCGGCGTTGACACCTGAAGGATTATTATTTGCGGCCAATGTAGGAACGGAAATGTGGTTGTATCCACTGAATCCGTTTGGTCCAGCCGTATTTACTAACAATCCATTATCGAAGCCAATCATATGTTGAATCCTAGGAACGGTATTATTGGGCACGTTATACTGATTGTTTGTTCCGAAAGAACCTGAACCGTTGGTTAAACACTGCGGTCCGTCTGATTTACATTTTATCATTGCATTCGGGCCATTCCACTCAAAATAAACGATACCAGCCGTATTATTGGGGTGAACAACCGCCAATTGTGTGATTCCAGTTCCCGCACTTGCGGATGAACCAAAATTGTAGCTTGTGGTGGATGCCAAATTATCATTGGTACCATCAAAAAACAAATACGGATTGTAATTGAAAACATTCTGAGAAGCAGTATAAGGCAATGCCGCTCCTGAACCATCTCTAAATAATGGTCGATTGGCAGCCGTTCCCTGAGTAACACTGGAAACAATTGATCCTCCAGATGTCCAAGTTGTATTAGCAGTACCATTTACGGTTGTAGTCGTCCCAGCTGTACCACGTAACCAAAATGTTGGTGCGCCAACCCCTCCAGGAGATTGTGCAAAATTGGCGTTAATGAAAAATAAAAATAGTAAAGTGTGTGTAGCTTTTTTCATTTGATAGTGTTGTATTTCGCTGACGAATGTATTACAGCTTTTAGGCTGAGCTCAAATAAACCGGGGTAACAAATGGTTAACATTTTTCAGTAAAGCCTATAAATCGTCACTTAAAGCTCAAACACATGAATTCTTCGATGACACGCTCAGATGCTTCTAAATCTTTAACTTTGCGGTATGATAAATTCAACCATTTGTGCATTGTCAACAGCACCTGGAATGGGAGCCATTGCTTTGGTTCGTATGTCGGGGAAAGACGCTATTTCCATTTTATCTAAAGTTGCAGGAAAATCCTACGAAAGCGCTGAAAGTCACAGTGTACATTTTTTGCGTTTAAAACGTGAAGACCATTCTATTCTTGACGAAGTAGTTGTTACCATATTTCACGAAGGCAAAAGCTTTACCGGTGAACATACGGTTGAAATTGCTTGTCACGGCTCGGTTTATATTCAGCAGGAAATTATACAACTGTTACTAAAAGCGGGATGCATTTTGGCGCAACCAGGTGAATTTACCATGCGCGCTTTTTTGAACGGGAAAATGGACCTTTCTCAAGCAGAAGCTGTTTCGGACCTCATTTCATCGGAATCTGCGCGGGCACATGAAGTAGCCATGAACCAGATGCGCGGAAATTTCTCAACAGAACTGCGCGATTTAAGAGAAAAACTCATTCATTTCGCTTCTTTGGTAGAATTGGAATTGGACTTTGCTGAAGAAGATGTAGAATTTGCGGATAGAACAGAATTACTCGCATTGGTAACCGAGGTTCTGGCCTATGTTAACCGATTGATTTCCTCTTTCGAATTAGGGAATGTGCTGAAAAAAGGCGTTCCTGTTGCTATTGTTGGCGCACCAAATACGGGAAAAAGCACGCTGCTTAACCAATTACTTGGTGAGGAAAGAGCGATTGTGAGCAACATTGCAGGAACAACGCGTGATGTTATCGAAGAAACATTGAACATTGATGGAATCCTTTTTCGTTTGATCGATACCGCCGGGATTCGTGAAAATGCCGCTGAAGAAATTGAGGCTATGGGAATTAGTCGTTCACTTGAAAAAATATCCCAGGCCAAAATTGTTTTAATGCTGAGCGACTTCAGTGAATCCAAATCAGCAAGCGAAGGACATCTTTCCATGAATGCTGAAGACACCGGAGTCTGGGCCGATGAGCTTTCCAAACAGTATCCCGAGAAACATTTCATTGTACTTGGAAACAAAAGTGACTTACGTTCCAGTTCCGATTTGAATGAGTGGAATCACCAAACACAACTTCTTCCTTTAAGCGCAAAAAGCGGAATTGGTGTGGAAGAATTGAAAACCTGGTTGTCGAAACAAGTACTTGGCAATTTCAATACGCAAAGCGACATTATTGTATCGAACGCACGACATGTTGATGCTTTGCAAAAAACGAAAGAATCACTTGAAAAAGCCCTTTACGGATTGGAAACAAACATAACCGGTGACTTTGTTGCAATGGACATTCGTCAGGCCATGTTTTGGCTTGGAAGTATCACCGGACAAATCTCGGAAGATGATCTTTTGGCGAATATCTTTAGTAAGTTTTGTATTGGAAAGTAAACCCGCAATCACTGCTTAGATTCTCAATTCACAACGGTTAAATCCTCACAGTTCCACTAAATCGATTTTCAATATACCTTTTTTAGGGTATACATCTTTCCGAATTGGAACGTTATTTTTGCCCTTAATTTTAATGATTCTAAATAAAAATAGAGATGAGAAAACAAATTGCTTTATTTAGCTTCTCGATTGCTGCAACTGCTATTCTTTTTGTTTCTTGTAAAAAAGAAACTACTGCAGGAGATGCGCCAACGTATGAGGTTCCAACATCGTACAACTTTGCAAATGCTGACACTATAGAAGGAAAGCAGCACATTGCAATGCTTGGCGAGTTGACTACATATATCCGAACGACACACTCGAACACTGTAGCGCCAGTTTTAGATGCACAGAAATTGAAAGACATGTTGGCAAACGTGAACAACTACTATTCTACACAAACGTTGAACAGTGCTGCAAGCTTGAAAAGCAAAATGTACTTTAATACAATTGCAGATCTTGAAGCTAATTTTGATGATGCTGCTCCTGCAAGTGTGAACGCCGGAAGTAATGCTACTGGAACAACAGCTTACAACGGACATGCCGGAAAATTGATCAATGGAACACGTTACATTCTTGTTGACGAAAACGGTGTTGAATTCAAAGAGTTTGCAGAAAAAGGAATTATGGGTGCGGTATTTTACTACCAGGCAGCTACGATCTTAAACAATCTTGCATCTTTCGACAACACAACAGAAACAAACGGTCTAACAGATCAGGAACGTGCCTGGGATAAGGCTTTTGCTTTGTTCGGAGTACCAACTACATTCCCGCAAACTACAACTGGCTTGAAAAACTGGGGAAGCTACTGTAATGCAGTAAGTAATGGTTTGGCAGGAAATACAAACAATGGTCCTTACGCTTTGAACTCTCAGATCATGGATGCATGGATTGCAGGAAGAGCGGCAGTTTCAAACGGAGACAATGCACGTCGTAATATGAATGCAGAGAAAGTTCTTCAATTATGGGAAAAAGTAATTGCAGGTCGCTTTATTACATACACAAAGGGTGCTATCAACAACATCTCTGAACCAGCAACTTTTCACCACAATTTATCAGAAGCGGTTGGATTTATTACTGCGTTCAAATACAATTCAGCTAAGTCAATTTCAGATAGCAATATCGAAAACCTGCTGAACAACTTCAAAACAGGAAATGAAGTTAATCTTTACAATGTAAGTGTTTCAGACTTGAATAATGCAATTAACCAAATGGCTGCATTGTTCAACCTTGACGCTTCGAAACTATAATCTCTCCAGATTTCCATAATTTTGGTTAGCCATCTTCGCGTGGCTAACCTTATTGTTTTTAAAGGCATGAAAAAATTCAAAAGATTCGCATCACTTATTCTGGCGTTCGGGTTCTTATCATTATTGGCGTTCTCTTGTAAAAAAGAAACGGATGATGCCGTTGAGGACAACTTCCAAAAGGGAACATTGATGGAAAATGTAGCGAATAACATCATCCTCGTTGAATACAATTCACTTGATCAAAAATTAGCAGCGTTTCAAACTGCTTATCAAACGTTTATTGCCAATCAGAATCAAAGCAATTTTGATCTTACCAAACAAACATGGTTCGATGCTTATCTGCAATGGGAAAAGTCACTGATGTTTGAATTTGGTCCGGCAATGAGCGAAGTGTTGAAATCATCTTTGGGAACCTTTCCTACCGATTCAGCAACCATTGTTAACAATATCAATTCAGGATCTTTTGACCTGGATGCAGTAAGTAATTTCAAAGCACAGGGACTTCCTGCCTTCGATTTCCTTCTTCATCGTGCAAACGCCATGTCGTATTTCAGCAACAATGCCTATGCAGAATATGGAACCACATTGATTACTAAACTTAGAGCACATCTCACATCTGTAATCTCTCAATGGAATTCGGGTTACGCCTCAACGTTTAAAACCTCAACCGGAACTGAAACAACAGCTGCGTTCTCACTTTACGTTAATCAGTTTTGTAAATCATATGAAGAGTTAAAGTGGACAAAAATTGGAATTCCAATAGGAAATCAGATTGGAACGCCTCAACCGGATTACATTGAAGCGAAACACGCCAAGCAAGCTTTCCCATTGATGATAGAAAACATGAAGGCATTGCACCGTTTATTTAAAGGTGATAAAGGAACAGGTGAAACCGGAGTTGGTTTTGATGATTACCTGATTGCTCTTGAAAAACAAGAATTAGTGGATCAGATCAATGGCTCATTTACATCCATCATTACAGATATGGAGGCCTTTGAGAACGACTTCGAAACAGAATTGAACAATAATCCTGAAGCACTTCAAAATCTGTTCAATAAAATTCAGGCGCTTACGGTTTATCTGAAAACGGATATGACCTCTGCATTCTCGGTACTTATTTCTTATCAGGACAACGACGGGGATTAAGCCACGAAACACACGAATGCCGATTCGCGATGAAAAATATCCCGCGAAGTGCGCAAAGGTCGCATGGCAATATCTTTTGCGTTCTTCAGCGTCCTCTGCGGGAAATTATCTATTTCAGTTCGCGCATCACGAAGTTACTATTGATCTGCCCAATATTTGGAATCAACGTAAGCTTTGTTCTAAGGAACTGGTGATAATGGTCAATGTCTTCTATCTCGATATGCAGCAGATAATCCGTTGTCCCGGTAATGTGGTAAGAAGCTGTTACTTCCTTTAGTTTAATAACACCCGTTTCAAAAGCCAAAACAGAATCGATATGGTGATTGGTAAGTGAAACCTGACAAAAGATCTGCAGTGCCTTCCCTAAACTTTTTCGATCTACCAAAGCAGTGTAACCCGTAATTACACCCTGACGTTCCATACGCTTTATGCGCTCATAAGTCGGTGTAACAGAAAGTCCGATAATAGAAGCAATTTCTTTATAGTTCATCTTTCCATCAGCACGTAATAAGTCAATTATCTGCTTATCAATGGCGTCGAGGACAAGCTCAACTTTGTTTTCCATAGCGAGTTTTTTTCTGTTGAGACAAACTTAATCAAAGCATTTCAGAAAAGACATCTTTATTTTAACCAATATGAAGAATCATATTCTAAGAAACAACCTTGAAGTAAATTTTACGTTTACTTAGATGTAAGAATTAAAGAATATTAGTGGTACCCCTTCACTAATTGTGATTTGATTCGGTTTTAACATTTTAGACTAAGTAATCGAAATTCAAGAAGCGCCAGAAAAAATCCGCTGCGGCGGAACCGTGCAGATGTTAGATAATAGAGTTTATTGGCGCACTGCACGCACAAACTAAATTACTACTATAATCCTGACTCTACTAACCAGTTAAGTCAGGATTTTTATTCTTCATCAATTTTTTCTTGCAGCGGATTTTCCTCCAGTTCAATACCATTTTTCGCAGCAAAAGCAACCTGAGCTGTCTCAAACTTCTCATCAAAAGGAGCTTCCTTCTCAGAAACCACTTGTACCAATAAAGCTAACTGATCAGAGTCTGCTTCTGTAAAATCTTCTTTGTAGAGGATCTCGACCATTTGAGCATATTCGTTGGTTAAGATATTCTCATAAAAGCGGAACAAATTCAAAGCAGCTTTACGCATAGCATCATCGCCATTGTAAGCACCCATTTTCTCCAATTCGCTCACCGCCTTTTTTGCAGCTTTAAGTGCAGAATCGCGTAAAAGATTGGCTCCTTCCTTTGTAGTTTCTTCTTCAGAGCCAACATACTCGCCGATAGCCAGCATCTTATATCCAATATCGTTTTGGCAATTAACGATTTTATCGTTGTACTCCACAGCCGTCATTTTTTGAGCAAATGCTCCAAGTGGGAGAAGGAAGATGAAAAACAATGCTTTCATATTTACAGGTTTTCTTGAAAGATATAAAAAGATAAGAAACAATTAGAACTTATGTTGAAAATCCCTTTGTCCCAAATTCTCCCTATCTTCGCTCTTCTTTAATTAATAGCATGGAATCAGCTCAAAAACTGAGTATTTACAATAGCCTTTCAGGTAAAAAAGAAGTTTTTAAACCCATTATTGATGGAAAAGTGGGAATGTACGTTTGTGGACCAACGCTATACAGCGAACCACATATGGGAAACATGCGCACGTTCATCAATTTCGATATGATTTACCGCTTCCTTCTCAAATTGGGATATCAGGTGAAATACGTTCGTAATATTACCGACGCCGGACATATCACCAACTCACTTGGTGATGCCGTTGACAGCATTGGTCGCGCGGCACGTTTAGAGCAGGTGCAATCGCTCGAAATTGTTTACAAATACAACGTGAAATTTCAGGATTTGCAGCGTGTTTACAACATGCTTCCACCATCCATAGAACCAACGGCAACCGGGCATATCCAGGAACAAATCGAGATCATTGAAAAGATCATCGAAAATGGATTTGCTTACGTTGTAAATGGTTCCGTTTATTTCGATGTTCGTGCTTATAGTGAAAAACACGAATACGGAATTTTGAGCGGTCGTAAGATTGATGAACTCGCTGAAGAAACACGCGATTTGAATGCACAAGACGAAAAACGATTCTTTGCAGATTTCGCACTGTGGAAAAAAGCGAACCCAGACGACATGCAAATATGGCGTTCGCCTTGGGGTGATGGAAATCCAGGCTGGCATATCGAATGTACAGCAATGAGTACAAAATATTTGGGCGATCAATTCGATATTCACGGGGGTGGAATGGATTTGAAATTCCCGCATCACGAAGACGAAATTGCACAAAGCTGTGGATCCGTTGGATGCAATCCCTCCAATTACTGGATGCACGCAAATATGCTTAACGTAAACGGACAAAAAATGTCAAAGTCGATTGGAAACTACTTCCTGCCAATGGAAATTGTGGAAGGGACGACTTCTGTTTTTGATAAACCGTATGCACCAACTGTTATTCGTTTTTGCATGATGCAGGCACATTACAGAAGTACTTTGGACTTTACTCCAGATTCATTGAACGCAGCTGAAAAAGGATTTTCGCGTCTTGCCGAAGCAATGGAAACGTTGGATAAATTGACGGTTTCAGAAACCTCATCATCGGATGTGAAGGCTTTAGTGGAATCGTTTTACAATGCAATGAACGACGATTTCAACGGACCAATTCTAATTGCAAACTTGTTCGAAGCCGTTACTTACATCAACACTGTTGCCAGTGGAAATGCACAAATATCGGCTTCTGATTTAGAGTTACTTAAAACAGAAATGCGCTCGTTTACCACCGATGTTCTTGGACTCTCTTTTGAGAAAGCAGAAAATTCTTCGGCACTGGATGGAGCTATGAATCTGGTAATGGAATTGCGTTTACAAGCTCGTGAAAACAAAGATTGGTCAACTTCTGATAAAATTCGCGACAGACTAGCTGAGGCTGGAATTATAGTGAAAGACGGTAAAGACGGGACTAGTTGGTCGGTAAAATAGACCGAAGACTAGAGACTAAAGACAATAGACTTAAGCCTATTTTAAAAATGGAAGTTTCCTTCAATACGAATAACTAAAGATTGAAATACAATAAATAGACTGAAGAAGAACGATTTAGGACGACGAACTACTTGTTGTGTCTTAAGTCTTGTGTCTTAAGTCTTGTGTCTATAATGGAATCATTCAGTAGAAAATACAAACTAAAGAGCAGAAAGACGATTGATCTGCTGTTCAAGGAAGGTGAGCAACTGCGCTCCTTTCCGTTTATGGTGTATTTGAAAGCTGTTGAATTGACTGAAGATGTTCCGTTCCAGGTGGTGATTTCCGCTCCCAAACGACAATTTAAGAAAGCACATGATCGAAATCGGGTAAAACGACTCATGACTGAGTGTTTTCGCAAAAAGAAGTTAATTTTCGAAGAACAGTTGCAGAAAGAGCAGAAACAATTCGCTTTATTTGTAATATATACTCAAAAAGACATTCCGGTATATGCTGATTTGCTTCAAAGTACCGAGAAATTAATGCACAAAATAAATACGCTCATTTCACATGAAAAATAGCATTCGCACTATAAAATCATCTGCTTTAGTTTTACTGATCGGACTTACATTCAGTCTTAGAAGTCAAGCGCAAAGCAACGGTTTTGAAGTTTTGAAATCAATGGAGTTGATGGATCTGATCTTTCAACAATTGGAGACTTCATATGTTGACGATATTCAACCGGGCGAAATGACCAAAACCGCTATCGACGCTATGTTGAAGCAATTGGATCCGTACACCGTTTACTATCACGAAGCAAATATTGAAG
The DNA here is from genome assembly GCA_965650275.1 of uncultured Fluviicola sp. GTDB lineage: Bacteria > Bacteroidota > Bacteroidia > Flavobacteriales_D > Crocinitomicaceae > Fluviicola. Next base: position 77,103 of record CBFGNV010000010.1, read on the forward strand.
ATTACCGTTTGATGACCACTGGACAGTACGGTGGTGTTGGAGCGTTGATTCGTAAAATGGGCGAATTCACCTATTTCGCTGAACCTTACGAGGGAAATCCAGCACAAAAAGCCGGAGTAAAAGCCGGAGATAAAATTTTGAGTATAGATGGAAAAACAATGGTTGGTGTTAAATCCGACGATGTTTCGTCCTCGTTGAAAGGCCCAAAAGGGACAACAATTGCCGTAAAAGTGGAACGTCAGGGGAAAGAGATTAATCTTGAAATTACACGCGACGAAATTAAACTTCCGGATGTGCCCTATTTCGGAATGATGCAATCTGGAGTCGGCTACATTAAGTTAAATGGATTTACCCAAACGGCTTCTACTGATGTGAAGTCGGCCTTTGAAAAGTTGAAAGCTGACGGAGCAACATCAATGATCTTAGATCTTCGTGGAAATGGTGGTGGATTGCTAATGGAAGCTGTAAACATTGTAAACATTTTCGTGAAAAAAGGACAAACTGTTGTTACTACTAAAGGACGAATCCCTGAAGAAAACAGAGAGTATAAAACTCCAAACGAACCTATGGATCTGAAAATTCCATTGGTGGTTTTAGTGGATGGTGGTTCCGCTTCAGCATCAGAAATTGTTGCAGGAAGTTTACAAGATTTAGACAGAGCTGTAATTATCGGGACAAATTCCTACGGAAAAGGCTTAGTTCAACGGACATATGATTTGAAGTACGGTTCAAAGATCAAAGTAACCATTTCCAAGTATTACACACCATCCGGACGTTGCGTTCAGCGTTTGGAGTACTATGACAAAGAAGCTGGTGAAAAACCAAAAGCAATTGCAGATTCATTGTTGAAGACCTTTACTACTGCCAACGGAAGAAAAGTAATCGACGGACGTGGAATTGAGCCCGAATTTACCACTGAAAAAGAGGAATTGAGCCGCTTATTAGCGCAATTGGTGGTAAGTAACATCATTTTCAACTACGCAACCGATTATTACGTAAAGCATGAAAAAATTGGTGATGCAGCAACTTTCAAATTAACACCGGAAGAGTACAATCAGTTCAAAGAGTATGCATTGAAACAGGAGTTTACCTACAATACAGCTTCAGAAGAGCAATTGGAAAAAATGAAGAAAATTGCTGAGGAAGAAGGTTATTACGAAGATGTGAAAGCGGAATATGATTTGCTTTTGGCAAAAGTAACGCCTTCAAAAGAACGCGATCTGGAGAAATTCAAAGAACAGATCAACCAATACCTCTCAAACGAAATAGTATCACGCTATTACTATCAAAAAGGGAGGTCACAGCAAGCATTCCAGGGTGATAAGGACGTGGAGAAGGCAATGGAAATTTTGAAAGATTTAAAGCAGTACAATACTATTCTAGGAAACTAATCGTTAGAAAGGAAGGAACTACTTCGAACTAATGCTAGATAGAATTACTGGAAAACCAGTGCATGCGTATATCCAATTTATTGGATGCTTGGGAATTGCAGCAGGGTTACCCTGGAGTAAAGTCCCACTTTCATTATCGGTTGTTTTACTAGCAATCAATTTTCTTCTTCGAGGCGATTTTGCTGATGTTTATCAAAACTGGAAACGTAAAAAAGCGCTCTGGTTCTTTTTGATTTTCATTGCAATCGAGTTGATTTCCATCCTTTGGACCGAGAATAAAGCACAAGCTCTATCCGACTTAAACGTTAGAGCGCCATTCTATGCACTCCCCATCTTACTTACTGCAAAACCTTTGTCAAATAGAAAGCAAATTCAATGGATTGGTTTGACATTCATTCTGGCATGTTTCATTACTTCGTTCGTCAATATTGGTTTCTATCTGCATTGGTGGGGAAATAAAGTTTACGACGATTTTAGAGGGCTGTCACTTTTCGTTTCACATGTTCGCTACGCATTGATTATTGTTTTGGCAACCGTTTTCTGCTTTGCCTGGTTCATTTACAAACTTCCTTCTCGTTGGCTTTCAGTACCACTTTTTTGCTGGTTTGTTTTCTACACCTATTTCGCGCAAATCATTTCCGGATATCTTGCGTTTACTGCATGTTTATTTGTCATCGCTATTCTATTTTTAACCAGCATCAAAAAACGAACGATTAGAATTGCAATAAGCGCAACTTTTACAACACTTGTTGTTGCCGCTTCAGTTTGGGTTTATAAAGTCATTCAACCTGTGCCACATCGCGTAAAAATTGAAGATCTTCCAACACATTCGGCAAACGGTACACTCTATTGTGAAACTGTCGCCGACTTTTGGGAGAATGGTTATCCCATTTACGGTTGGTATTCTCCTGAGGAGTTAAGCGTAGAATGGAACAAAAAAAGTAAGATCGATTATGAAACCGGAATTGCTCCAACCGGTGATCACATTTACAATACCTTGATTCGTTACATGACCTCAAAAGGGCTCACAAAAGATTCTTTAGGGATGAGTAAAATGTCGGAAGAAGATATCAGAAACGTTGAAAAAGGAGTCAATTCAGTTCGCGTTTTGGAAGGTGGTTTGCGTTCCCGATTGTATACCATAAGTTATCAGTTACAACACAAAGAAAATCCAAACGGACATTCTTTATTGGAACGTCTGGAATATTGGAAAGCAGCCTCACATTTGATCAGGGACAACTGGTTCATTGGTGTTGGAACGGGTGATGTACAAGACGAATTCAACCGACACTACGAAAAAACAAACTCAATGCTTCTGCCTGAAAATCGTCACAGGGCGCATCAGATGTATTTAACCGTTATCATCAGTTCCGGAGTTATTGCCTTCGTGTTTTTCCTGCTTTGGTGGATTGCCCAAATCAAGGTAGCATGGCGCTTAAAGAGTCTTTCATGGTTGTGTTTTATAGCCATTGTAATGACGTCGTTCCTTATTGAAGACACACTGGAAACTCAATTAGGCGGAATGTTCGTTTCCTTCTTCTTCGGGCTGTTCATTGCTCATCCAAGATGGTTCCTCAACAAGTCAAAAATCAAAAGTGAAAAGTGAAAACGATAGATCACACACTGGTTTAAATTTTGACTTTTGCTTTTTAACTTTTCACTTTCTAAGGTAACCAAATCCCAGATTTAACGTACGCTTAGCATAGAAGTACTCTGGCTTTGAGCTTAAAACCGTACTTTTGCAAAAATAATCGGCAATGCGTTTTGAATTAACCAAAGAATTTCTTGAAGAAATCCGTTTAGCAATAGATGGAAATGATCTTCTTTGGATCAAGGAGCACGTTCTGCATTTGCACGTTGCCGATATTGCGGAAATTCTGGACGAACTTTCGAATGAACAAGCCAAATTCATTTATTACTTACTCGAAGAAGAAGAGCAGGCTGATGTTTTAATGAGTCTGGAGGAAGACGTTCGCGACCGTTTTCTTGCTTCACTTTCCGCAAAAGATTTAGCCGATCAATTAGAGAATCTGGACTCAGATGATGCGGCAGACATCTTGATGGAATTACCAAACGAACGTATTCAGGAGGTAATTTCTCAAATGGAAGACGATGATGCCGCAGAGGACATTGTTGACCTATTGAACTACGACGAAGACACCGCCGGAGGTTTGATGCAGAAAGAATTTATTCAGGCAAAACTGGATTGGCCGGTAAACAGGGCTTTGGTAGAATTGCGTCGTCAGGCTGAAGATGTAGAACAAGTTTATACGATTTACGTTGTTGACGAACTATCAAAACTCGTTGGTGTTCTTTCCCTGAAACGCTTACTTTTTGCTAGTCCGAAAACGCCTATTAGAGACCTATACAGCGCCAAGAATCTTATCTTCGTAAAGACCTCTGATTCTTCTGAGAAAGTTGCGAAAGTGATGGATAAGTACGACTTGGTTTCCGTTCCAGTAGTCGATTTACAAAACAAGTTAGTGGGTCGAATTACCATTGACGACGTTGTCGACATCATCAAGGAAGAGGCAGAGAAAGATTTCCAGTTAGCATCAGGTATCTCCGAAAAAGTAGAGTCGAACTCGAGTGTTTGGCGACTTTCCCGTGCACGTTTGCCCTGGTTAATTATTGGAATGGTTGGTGGACTCTTCAGCGCTTTGGTGATTTCCAAGTTCGAAGGAAACATTTCCACTATTCCGGCATTGGCATTTTTCATTCCGCTTATTACGGCGATGGGAGGAAATGTTGGAGTACAATCTTCGGCAATCGTTGTACAATCCTTAGCACGCGGCGATGATCCTTTTGACAGTATTGTTTCGAAAGTGAGTAAAGAAGCGCTGGTTGGAATTTTGAATGGTCTCATATGCTCCGTTCTAATCTTTACGGTTGCAACTTTCATCAATAATTTTGAGTTGGCAATGGTAGTGAGTTTCTCGCTTTTGACAGTAATCATTTTCGCGGCCATTTTCGGAACCATGATTCCATTGATTTTGAATCGATATAAAATTGATCCAGCTTTGGCAACCGGGCCATTCGTCACCACGTTGAATGACGTAT
>CBFGNV010000011.1:0-77336 GCA_965650275.1 uncultured Fluviicola sp.
GAGGAGTTGAATTCTTTGCTCCGTATTTCAAATTTGGAATGGAGATCAAGTACTCTCAAGGCTTTTCGAATTCGTTTATTCAGGACAATACCACACCATCCCGACCAATTGACCAAATGTTTAACCGTGTTCTTTGGATATCATTAATCTTTGAAGGATAATGGAAATCGTCTTTCAGTGTTCACCGGAACAAGCGGTGGACGATCTTTGGTTGAGAAATCACATTCAGAAAACATTGAATCTTGATAATACTGATTTTGAGTATCGTTGGCGAAAACGCTCTATTGATGCACGAAAACGGGATATAAAGATAAACGCGAATTTTGAGGTGTTTCCTGATGGAATAATCCCGGATTTTGATCCAGAGTTTTTACCACTGCAGGTGAAAGATGCTCCAGAAGTTCATATTATTGGTGCTGGTCCTGCTGGTTTATATGCCGGATTACGCGCTTTGGAACTGGGTTTAAAACCTATTGTTTTCGAACGTGGAAAAGATGTACGTTCGCGCAGAAGAGACCTGGCTAAGTTGAACAAGGAACATGTTGTAAATCCAGAATCGAACTATTGTTTTGGTGAAGGAGGTGCAGGAACGTATTCTGACGGTAAGCTGTATACGCGTTCCAAGAAACGCGGAGACGTGATGAAAGCACTGAAATGGTTTGTCCATTTTGGAGCGCACGAAGATATTATTGTGGATGCTCATCCGCATATCGGAACCAATAAATTGCCAACAATCATTGTTGCTATGCGCGACTGTATTCGCGAGTTTGGAGGTGAAGTTCGTTTTGAAAGTAAGTTGACGGACCTGACCATTGAAAATGGAAGAATCACTCACATTGAAGTAAACGGAGAAACAATTCCATCGAAAGCCGTTGTTTTAGCAACAGGACATTCTGCCCGCGATATTTTTGAGTTATTGCATCATAAAGGAGTGGAGATTCAGGCCAAAGGATTTGCACTTGGCGTTCGTGTGGAACATACACAGGAATTGATTGATAAAATTCAGTATCACGGAAGGTTGAATGACGATTATCTTCCTCCGGCTTCATACGCTTTGGTAACTCAAGTAGAAGACAAGGGTGTTTATTCTTTCTGTATGTGTCCGGGCGGAATTATTGCGCCATGTGCAACCGCAGAAGGAGAAGTGGTCACAAATGGTTGGTCGCCTTCAAAGCGCAACAATCCAACTTCCAATTCAGGAATTGTAGTAAGCGTTGAACCTCATGAACTTCCTGGTTTCAAGGCGAATGATCCTTTTGTTAGTTTGAATTTCCAGAAAGCCGTTGAACAAAAATGCTGGGAGGTAGCAGGAAAGCAACAAAGTGTCCCGGCACAGCGCTTAAAAGATTTTGTGGATGGAAAGAAGTCTGCCGATTTCCCAAGAACATCTTATCAACCTGGATTATTGAGTGTTGATCTTAACACCGTGCTACCAGATTTTATTGCACGTCGACTGAGAAAAGCGTTTATCGATTTTGATAAAAAGATGCATGGTTATTTGACAAACGATGCTGTAATCCACGCTCCTGAATCACGTACTTCAAGTCCTGTTTCTGTTCCAAGAGACAATGAAACATGCATGAGTTTGAATACTGCCGGACTTTTTCCATGCGGAGAAGGAGCAGGTTATGCTGGTGGAATTATTTCTGCTGCAATTGACGGAATGAAGTGTGTTGATGCAGCTGAAGTTTACCTGAATTCAAAAGTTAAAAGTTAAAAGTCAAAACTGTTCTGTGTTAATTGAATTATTTCGACTAAAAAGAGTTGAATCAAATGATCTTTTTGGTTATCTTAAGTAGAACCTATTCAAATTGACTTATGATCATTCAAGAATTCGATATCAAAAAAAGAACTTTCAATTTTGCAATTGCCACTATCCGCTTTTGTCATTCATTTCAGAAATCCGAAAAGGAATATATTCTTACAAAACAACTGATTCGCTCCTCAACATCTGTTGGAGCAAACGTCCGAGAATCAAGGCATGCTCAGAGTAGTAAGGATTTTATTCATAAATTAAGTATTGCTCAGAAAGAATGTGATGAAACGTCGTATTGGCTTGAAATCATTGAAGAAATATTTCCTGCTCATAAAGATTCGGTCTCTCCAATACTTAATGAATCCAGAGAATTGCTTCGAATATTAAGTGCGATGATAATAAGTTCAAAAAAATCAAATTATTAAAACTGAATAGATTTTAACTTTTGACTTTTGCTTTTTGACTTGTTTGAATGTGTTTCACAATATCCTCTTTTTTATACCCCAGTTTCACTGCAAAATCGACCAATTCCCTGTAAAGATTTTCGTCCATTTCAGGTTTTCGCGCCATGATATACAGGTATTTCTGTTTTGAATGTCCAACGACCACGTAAGAATAATCGTCTGCGATTTTATAAATGTTGTATTCAGCATGAATGAGCAGCCAGATGCGCGCAATCCATTGTGTGTAATTACTATCTGCGACAGGAATGACCTTTTCCTTGGCGGTTTTAACTTTTCCTCCTGATTTTTTCTGGTAGGTGGCAACAACATCAAAGAATCCGTTTTTTTCGTCCCAGGTATAGTTTTCTTTGGTATTGATCCAGTTCTTGTCCAGAAAACTGGGTTTAAAACCAATGACATACCAATAACCCTGATATTTGATTGGGTCAATAATTTCAGTTTGTTGTGCATTCATAAAATACGAATTAAATGCCACGATAATGAGGATACAAAACCTGTTCATAGCTTTCTTTTCGCTATGTTACGACATAAGCCCTAAGAGTCAGTTACAGAATTTTTGGATTAAATTGTAAAGAAGTCAGAAAGATAAGTTCAAATCCTTTGTTTTTAGAATTCACAATTTTGGAATTGAGAATTATCTGATGATTTCTGCCAGAAGTATTGCAGTAGCTGTTCCAACATTCAGCGATTCTGCTTTTCCGTATCTTGGAATAGTGACAGCAGTATTAATCAAAGTTTGAATTTCAGGTCGAATTCCGGAGCCTTCATTTCCCATTACTAAAATGCCATTTTTAGCATATTCGATTTCTCTGTAGTTGTTTCCGTTCAAAAGTGCGCCGTAAATTGGACGATCTGCTTCTTCAAGAAATGTAAGGAGGTTGGTGTATTGAACGTCGATTCTGAAAATGGCACCCATTGAAGCCTGAACCACTTTTGAATTGTAAACGTCAACAGTATCGGGCGAGCAGACAATATTCTTGATATTATACCAATCAGCCAGACGCATAATGGTTCCCATATTCCCGGGATCCTGAACGCCATCCAAAACAATGGTGAAATTTTCTATTTGTTCAATCGGAGCCGGTTTGCGAAATACCGCTACAAATTTATTCGGTGTTTTTAATTCGGAGAGCTGACCTAATTCCCGTTCATTTACCATTACGGTTTGACGGTGAAATTCTTTAGGAATTTCTTCAAAGTGAGTATTTAGAGCATAAAGATGAAGTAAATGATCTCCAAAATATTCAAGTCCTTCCAGAACCATTTTTTCGCCTTCAACTACAAAACATTTCTCCGTATCACGCGTTTTTTTGTGATGCAGGGAGTTGACCCATTTAATACGTGCTTTGGTAAGAAATTCCACTTTTTTAATTCAAACATACCAATTTAGTGATTAAGTAGAATGGAATCAAGTCAGCTTTGTTATTTTTGTTGTTGAATGAAGAAACGATTTTTCAAATATTCATATCCTTCAACCATCTTTTTGATGTTGCTGGTTTTGGCTTCTTGTCATTGGGGACGTAAGTTAACCTACAATGTTAAAGATGGTCAGGACTTGTTGATAGAGAACAGTATTACTGCTGATTCCAATCAATTTATTGTTGATGAAATTGCCAGCGTAGTTCGTCAGCAGCCCAATCAATCGAAATTACGTTTACGTTCTTATAATCGTGTTGACTCGATAAAAGTAGTTGAGCAGCAAAACAGGATCACGACCAGATGGAAAAATAAGAACGCGAGACTGGCTAAAAGAGATGCCCGAAAAAATAAGAAGAGAAAAGACAAAGCAAATAAGAAGTTTGCGAAAGACGAGGCGAAAATTAGAAAGAAAAATGCAAAGCGTATTGCCAAAGCAAAAAAGGTAAATGAAAGACGACAAAACCGCCTGAACGATCGCAATAAGAGATTACTCGAAAAGCAAGAGAAATACAAGGATAAGAAAGGACATGTTATCTTAAAAAGAAAACGTCCGCATACCTATTTTCCTTATGTTCCGGAATTGTTGGACACCGTTCCCATGTATAAGCCTAAGAATCGTGTCATCAATAAGTATAAAGACACATTGAATGTTCGTTTAGGATCGAAATACAGAGCAAAATACAAGTTTGGTGAGGCTCCTGTAATTGCTGATACTGCAGCTATGTCGCGAACATTGACGCAAATGAAAGCGTTCTTAAAAGCGAAAGGTTTTTACTATGGAACAGTTACAGGTAAAATGGTTTATACCAACACTAAAGGAAAGGCTTTGAAGCCAAAGCAAATTCGTGCAGAGTATAAAATTGTTACAGGACCAAGATTTTACATTGATACCGTAGTTATCAAAACAGATAATAGCGGACTTTTGAGTGTTTACACAAGAAAGTTTCTTGAAAAAGATGATGCCGGTGGATTGAATGCTCCAATACGAGCTCATCTGAAAGATCACCACGATATTTTGATACCATTTGATGCTTTTAAATTGGACGCTTACCGCTATGAAATAGCGAGTACGATGACCGAATACAAATATTACGGTTTTACAGAGCAGAACGTTTATTTCATTGTAGATACTGCCAGAGTGCGAAACTCAGGACCTAATCGAATGAAATTAACCATTGGATTCTCTAAGCGTTTGGTTCAGGACGATAGCGGAAACACGAAACAAGTGGAGTTTCAAGAGGCGATGATCAAGAAAGTGAATTTCCACATTTCCGATACAACCTATACAGATGGTTATTGGTCACTTTTAGCAGCTCAAGGTTATGATACAACGGCTCTGAAGGATATTAAAAAACAGAAATATAAAAATTACCCTACCATAAACACCTATGTTTATGACGAACTCCTTAAAAAAGTAGAAAACAAGGAGGACGGTAATGACAAAAAACTGACTGTTTATAAGAGTAAGGTAAATAAATCGATTTTTGGCGGATACAAAGATTCTATCGCACCAGATCCATATAGAGTAGCAACTTTTCATTATAATGGTGAATTATTTGTGAATCCGGGATTGATCGAATGTCAGAATTATCTGGAAGCGGATAACTATTTCAAACAATACTACATTGAAAGATCTTATACCCGTATGCAGCAATTGGGATTGTTCAGTGAGGTGGATTTACAAGTAAAAGAATCGAATCCGGGAAGTGCTGTGTTATATGTAGATTATTATTTGGTTCCTTCAACACGACAAGCCTTTAGTTTTCAGCCTAAGGCTACGCATGTTAACGGATTCCTTGGTATTAGCGGTGCAGTAAACTATTCAACAACAAACTTGTTCAGAACCGGAACAAAAACCAGTTTTTCCTTTGAAAGTGGTTTTGATCAGAATTCGACTATCGTTCAATCTGATGAAAAACAACCGTTCTTCAATACTATTGAAGTTGCTCCAACATTGAAACTGGATATTCCGGGTGCATTTCCATATCTCCGTGTAACACAAATGGGGAAACGTCAGCGACCAAGGACTGAAGTTTCAGCTTCATACAACTATCAAAAACGTGTCGATTTTACCCGAAACTTATTCCAATTGGGATGGATGTACAATTTTTCCCCCGGAACAGGAAAGAAACAACAACTAGCCGTTGGTGCACTTATTCCTCCGGCTATAAAGTTTGTTTCTATTGAAAAAACACCTGCATTTGAGGAGCGTATCAATAAGCTAAAAGATCAATTCTTGCAAAACGCCTATAGTAATCAATTGATTTGGGAAGATGCACGAGTGAATTACACCTTTACGACTGTAACTGACGATAAACCGAAGAAATTAACTTGGACCTTCAATGGTAGCGTAGCTCATGTTGGAGGAATTGCGTCATTGATTGCTGGAAAAGATGCCGATACGAATGCCAATGGACGAAGGTTATTGTTGAATGTTCCATTCTCGCAGTTCTTTATTTTTGATACGAAGTTCATCGCTTTGTATAAGATCAAAAAGCATGTGAGTTTAGCGTATCGAGCTATGTTTGGTGCAGGTTTGCCATATAACAACTCACCAACTTCCCTGCCATATGATTATTCATTCTCCAGTGGTGGAGCCAATGATGTAAGAGGTTGGGAGCCAAGACAACTTGGACCGGGAACTTATTTGTCACTACTGGATTCCAACGCGGTAAAAACACAAATTGGAGACGTTAGAGCGCAAACGTCATTAGAATTCCGTTTTGGTGCTGGTGGAATTATCAATCATGCACTATTTGTTGATCTTGGAAATACGTGGACATATCGAAACGATAGTTTACGTCCGGGCAGCCAGATTTCTAATAATTGGTACAAGCAGCTCGCAATTGGTGCTGGTTACGGTTTGCGATTGGATTTCGACTTTTTCATCTTTAGAATTGACATTGGTATTCCGATTTATAATCCTACGTTTCCTCCTGGCTCCAACTGGATATTCCATAAACCAACCTCATATACTACATTGGCATCTACTATTTATGGACCCAATTATAAGGAGGTTTTGGATAAATTTCAACGACAGCCTTTCCGACCCCATCTTCATGTCGGTATAGGTGTTCCATTCTAGAAAAAGGTAAAATACTTTAAAAAGTTCAAGCGTTTAAAGGTTTAATACATGTTAATTAGTATTTGAACCTTTTCATCTTTTGAACAAGATTGAACTCAACTTTTGATGCATATTTCTTCTTTCACATATTTTGACGCAAAGTGAATTTCATTAACTTTGCCGACTGTCAACCGCTGAAGGTCGATTAAAATTAAATGATAATGTCACATACAATTAAACCGGGAGTTGCTTCTGGAGATGAAGTTCAGGCAATCTTTAAGTTAGCGAAGGAGAAAGGATTTGCGTTACCAGCTGTAAATGTTACCAGCACAAGTACCGTAAATGCAGTGTTAGAAACAGCGGCTAAATTGAATTCACCTGTAATTGTTCAGTTTTCGAATGGTGGTGCACATTATTTTGCCGGAAAAGGATTGTCTAATAAAGACGAGAAAGCTGCAATTGTTGGTGGAATTTCCGGAGCAAAGCATGTTCATTTAATGGCAGAAGCTTATGGCGTTTCTGTAATTCTGCATACAGATCATTGTGCAAAGAATCTATTGCCTTGGATGGATGGTTTAATTGCAGCTGGTGAAAAACACTTTGCTGAAACAGGAAAACCTTTGTACTCTTCTCACATGTTAGATTTATCTGAGGAGCCAATTGAAGAAAATATTGAGATCTGTAAGAAATATTTAGCTCGCATGAGTAAAATAGGAATGACGCTTGAAATTGAATTGGGTATTACCGGTGGTGAAGAAGATGGTGTAGATAACTCTCATGTTGATTCGTCAAAATTATATACACAACCTGAAGAAGTTGCTTATGCATACGAGGAATTGATGAAAATTAGTCCGCGTTTTACAATTGCAGCTGCTTTTGGAAATGTCCATGGAGTTTACAAACCGGGAAATGTTAAGTTAACTCCGAAGATCTTGTTGAACTCTCAGGATTACGTTCAAAAGAAATTTGGAACTGGTCATAATCCTGTAGATTTTGTTTTTCATGGAGGTTCAGGATCAACAGTTGAAGAAATCAGAGAAGCAATTTCTTATGGTGTAATTAAAATGAACATTGATACTGATCTTCAGTTTGCTTTAACTGAAGGTGTTCGCGATTACATTGCAGGAAAATTGGATTATTTGAAAACGCAAATCGGAAACCCTGAAGGTGATGATGTGCCAAATAAGAAATATTACGACCCACGTAAGTGGTTACGCGAAGGTGAATTGACTTTCATTAAGCGTCTGGAGCAATCATTCCAGGATTTGAATAACGTTGGTACTTTATAATTAAGGAGAACTTATGAGTTGGTTTAAAAGAAATAAAGAGGGTATTACTACCTCAACAAAAGATAAGAAAGAAACACCGGAAGGATTGTGGAACAAATGTTCTCGTTGTAAAACACTTTTCACACATGATGATTTGGTGAAGAACAATTATGTCTGTGATCGTTGTTCAAATCATGAACGGATTGGTTCTGAAGAATATTTCCAGATCTTATTCGATGGCGGGAAATACACTGAGTTGAACGAAAAAGTTACTTCAGGAGATCCGCTTGAATTTACGGATACAAAAAAATATACTGATCGTATTAAGGCTACACAGAAGAGCACAGGTTTGACAGATGCTGTAAGAACGGCTTACGGTGATTTGGATGGACATCCTTTCGTTATTGCTGCAATGGATTTCTCTTTTGTTGGAGGATCAATGGGATCAGTAATGGGTGAGAAAATCGCTCGCGCAATTGATAAAGCAATTGAGTTGAAAGCACCATTCATGATCATCTCTAAATCTGGGGGTGCGCGTATGATGGAAGCCGGATTCTCTTTAATGCAAATGGCGAAAGTTTCAGGTAAACTTGGGCAATTGTCAAATCATAAATTACCTTACATTTCATTCCTTACGGATCCTACAACGGGTGGTGTAACTGCTTCTTTTGCAATGTTAGGGGATATCAATATCGCTGAACCTGAGGCATTGATCGGTTTTGCCGGTCCACGTGTAGTGAAAGAAACCATTGGTCGCGATTTACCAGATGGATTCCAAACTTCAGAATTTGTATTGGAGCACGGTTTTCTTGATTACATCGTAAACAGAACAGAATTGAAGCAAACTCTTGGACTTTCTTTGAAGTTGTTCAGAAGTTAAGATTAAAATAAATCATTTAAAATCCCCTGGTCACTGAGCGTAGTCGAAGTGCAGGGGATTTTTGTTTTTACAGGATTGAAATGAATAAATATTCAATGAGATTGCCAAGTTGTTCATTTGCCACTGGGATTTTTTGCTTTGCACGCTGTAGATTCAGTCTTTCTTGTAAATTCACTGTAGTTACCTTAATGCTATGAAGATTACCCAATTACTGACACTACTACTTTTGCTTTCATCTTTCGGATTAAACGCACGTACAAACTCATCTGCACACAATAAGTTTTTGGATGGTAAGCGTGCTGGTATCTGGTACTTGAATGCAAAGAATGAAGCGGTTAGTGCAAACGATCCTCACAAAGTGAGCGAGGGCAAATTCATTAATGGAAGAAAAGAAGGTGTTTGGATCTACTACTATGAGGATGGTCAAACTCCTCGTTTAATTGGTGAATACTCTGATAATCGTCCTTCGGGAACTTACTTCAGATTCAACCGACAAGGAAAAATGTGTTCAGCTAACGCGAATACCAGAATTTTAGAGAATACAAACAGAGTAGGGGTTTCAAATAATTTCTACACCTGTCAGTTGAATTTTGAAAATCAAGATTTGATTGCAGGACAAGTTTTCTTTACCAATAAATTGTTTCATAACAATAGCTATCGTTTCTGGAATACAAAAAGTTTCGAAACAACAAGTCACGTGACAAGTAGAATCGACTTTACATGGCTTCACAATTCGTATAACTCTATTTATGCTGCTTATTTGGAAGTTCGTAGGCCATCTAAGAAAGCGGATTCTAATAAGAAAGCTGAGAATTCAGTGGTTAAGCCCGTTGTAAATAAATTAGCTGCGCCATTTGTAAAGAATCCAATTGTGGCAGATGGTTTAGATTTCAAACCGAACGGAATGAATAAACTGTATACCAAAACAGGAGAAATCTGGATGGATGGTTATTTCGAAAATGGCCAATTGCGTGACGGAAAAGTTTTCCTTTACGATCATGACGGTGTTCTATTGAAAGTACGCGTATACAAGAAAAGCAAGTTCTTTGCTGATGGAGGACTGTAACTAGTTATTAATTACTAATTACGAATTGTATTTCAGTAATGACGTTTCGATTTTTAATGTTTTCTTTTCTCGTATGTCTTCCGATTTTTCTGGTTCAGAATTGTTTTGCTCAGAGTGAACACGTTTTCAATGGATTTGATCGTATCCAGTTTACGTCAAAAGGTTACTACCAAAAAGGAAATGATACATTAACTTGCGTTTCTGCCGTTAAACTAAAACGGCTCGACAGTCTTGCTACAAGAATTGAATTGGAGTTTGAAATTCTGGATAATTGGCAGTTGGTAGATTCATCGAAATATGAACTTGTTTTGGAGGATTCTCAAGAACACACCATGATTGTAAATGATAGGCCTTTAAAAGCCTTAAAGTATGTTTCTGTAAACAACGAAATGGCAATTTATATTGAGTATCCTAATTTGATTACTTACAAAAATCGTTCAGATCAAGATGTGCTTCAATGGCAGCTGATGTTCTTAACGGTTGAATTTCCGACTCACTTGAAGCGTTTTAGTACTATTTTTGAAAAGTACTTCTATAAATAGCTATGAGATTTTCACTCCGATTGTTGTTTTTTGTGCTTCTTGGCTTACTTGATCTGGAGGCAAAAGCGCAAGTGAATACAGATTTCAAGTTGCATCAAAACCTCTTTCTTGGAGCCTATCAAAAACACGGTAAGCAATGGCTTTGCGGTATGGTAATTTCGTCAATCGATTCTACCAATAAACAAATTCATGTACGTTTTGATGTTTTGAAAGATTGGGTACAGCAAGACTCTTTAGAATGTGTTCTTTCACTGGACACAACTCAAACCTACAAACAGTTATTTGATATTGAGGAATACCAAACGTTGAAATATTCTTCAGAAAAAGATGGGGTAACCGTGTTCATTTCTGTTCCTGTAAAACATGAATACAGTTATTCTAACGGAATGAGTTCGGTTTCATATCAATTTGATTTTGCACGCGCCTTGTTGCCTGCAAAATGGAAGAAATATGAAAGAAGAATTGATATTTACTATGAAAAATAGAGGATAAGCTACCTTCTGTGTTGTGACTCAAATTAATAATTCATCATTAGTAATTTGTAATTACGATTTATATCCTATCTTTGCAACCGTAATTCCAATCGTTGGGATTTTTACATAATAATCATTCAAGTAATATTGGCATGTATTTAACTACAGAAGTAAAAAAAGAAATCTTCGCTAAACACGGAGGTTCAGCAACAAACACAGGTTCAACAGAAGGTCAGGTTGCCTTGTTTACATTTCGTATTGCTCACTTAACTGGGCATTTGAAAAAGAATCGTAAAGACTACGGAACACAACGCGCTCTTCAATTATTGGTTGGTAAGCGTCGTAGCTTGTTAGATTACCTTAAGAAAAAGGATATCGAGAAGTACCGTGCTTTGGTAAAAGAATTAGGTTTACGTCGTTAAGACATAAACAACAATGGGATGACTCCCATTGGAGACATATTAAAAGGGGGGCTTGACGGATTATTCCGCTGTCCCCTTTTTTGTTTAATACGTAAAAAATAAATATGAATATAGGAATCAAAAAATCCATCGTTACAGGCGGGAAAGAAATTTCAGTCGAAACAGGGAAGCTTGCAAAGCAGGCAGATGGATCAGTGGTGTTGCGCATGGGGGATACAATGCTCCTTGCGACAGTAGTTGCCGCACCAGAAGCAAAAGACGGAGTAGATTTTCTTCCGTTAACGGTAGATTACCGTGAAAAATACGCAGCAGCAGGACGTTTTCCTGGTGGATTCTTCCGTCGTGAAGCTCGTCCATCTGAAAGCGAGATCTTGGTAATGCGTTTAGTGGATCGCGCTTTGCGTCCATTATTTCCAGACGATTACCATGCAGAAGTACAATTGATGATTCAATTGTTGTCTTATGATGGTGTAAACAATCCAGATGCATTATGTGGTTTAGCTGCTTCTGCAGCAATCGCAGTTTCTGATATTCCTTTCAACGGACCAATGTCTGAAGTGCGTGTTGGTCGTGTAAACGGTGAGTGGATCGTTAACCCTTCAATGGAAGAGATGAAATCAGCAGATATCGATTTGATGGTTGCTGGTACAATGAAGGATGTGAACATGATTGAAGGAGAATTCAAAGAAATCTCTGAATTGGAAATGGTTGAAGCGATCAAAATTGCACACAATGCAATTAAAGAGCAGTGTCAATTCCAATTGGATCTTGCAGCTTTAATTCCAACAGCTAATCCAAAACGTGTTTACTCTCACGAAACTCATAATGAGGATGTGAAAGCGAAAGTTTACGAATTGGCAATGGATAAATGTAAAGACGTTGCACGTCAGGGTCTTGCAAACAAAGCAAAACGTACAGAATTGTTCGAAGCTATCAAGGCTGAAGTGAAAGCATCTTATTCTGAAGAAGAATTGGCCGAGGTTGGTGGATTCATTTCTACTTACTTCTCTGAAGTGAAGAAAAAAGCAGTTCGTTGGGTAATGTTGCACGAGCAAAAACGTCTTGACGGTCGTAAGTTTGATGAAATCCGTCCAATTTGGGCAGAAGTTGATTACTTACCAAGAGTTCACGGTTCTTCTGTATTTACACGTGGGGAAACACAATCATTGACAACATTGACACTTGGTGGTAAAATGGATGAGCAGTTGATTGATGGAGTTACTTTCCACGGAACAGAGAAATTCTTATTACACTATAATTTCCCTCCGTTCTCAACAGGTGAAGCGAAACCATTGCGTGGAACTTCTCGTCGTGAGATTGGACACGGAAACTTGGCACTACGTGCTTTGAAACCGGTTTTACCAGAAGATAACGCTTACACAATTCGTTTGGTTTCTGATATCCTTGAATCTAACGGTTCATCTTCGATGGCAACAGTTTGTGCTGGAACATTGGCTTTGATGGACGGTGGTGTTCAAATCAAAGCGCCGGTTTCTGGTATCGCTATGGGATTGGTTGCTGATGATGGTAAGTTTGCTGTATTGTCTGACATCTTAGGTGATGAAGATCACTTGGGTGATATGGACTTTAAAGTTACAGGAACTGCTAAAGGAATCACAGCTTGTCAAATGGACATCAAAGTAGACGGTTTACCATACGAAGTATTGATCCAGGCATTGGAGCAAGCTCGTGGTGGACGTTTACATATCTTGAATAAGATCATTGAAACTATCGCAGTCCCAAATCCTGATTTCAAACCTCAAACTCCTCGTATTGAAGCGTTCAACGTTCCAAACGATATGATTGGTGCGATTATCGGACCTGGAGGAAAAATCATCCAAGGAATTCAAAAAGACACAAATACAACGGTTACAATTGAAGAATTGGAAACTGGTGAAGGACGTGTTCAGATCATGTCTAACAATGCAGATGATATGAATGCTGCTGTTTCACGTGTACGTATGATTGCATTCCCGCCAACGGTGGATGAAGGTGCAGAGTACGAAGGGAAAGTGAAAGCAATCAAAGATTTCGGTGTATTTGTTGAAATTCTTCCTGGAACTGACGGATTGATCCATATTTCTGAATTCTCTTGGGAGAAAGTGGCGAAAATGGAAGACGTAGTAAAAGAAGGAGACGTATTGAAGTTTAAAGTTGTTGGTAAAGATCCAAAAACGAAAAAATGGAAATTGTCTCGTAAAGTTCTTTTGCCAAGACCAGAGAAACCAGCTGCAGAAGCTACAGCTTAAGCTCATCTTAATAAAAAAAGAAAGCCCTGATTCGAATGAGTTGGGGCTTTTTTTTGGAAATAGTTATGTGATTTGTTCAGCTTCTAGGTTATTTAATAATCAACTTTTCGACGTTTATGATAATTCCTTTTTTATCGACTAATTGGACAAGATATAATCCTGATGACTGAAATCCAGGAAGAGTGAATTGTCCTTTTGAATTGTTTACGTTATGAGAACTCAAGATTTGTCCAGAAATTGTAATGATTCTCAACTCACTGCATGACGGATCAATGTTTTCAAAATGAATACTGGTTGAGCTCGCTGCTGGATTTGGGAAAAGCGAAAAAGTAGCTTTTGATTCTTTTTCGGTACCCAGAAAACAACCGACAACCATATGGGCTTCGATAGTTGTTAGGACAGGAATATAATCGCTTAAAGTACCAATGTCGTCAACATCTATTGCAATATCGGTGATGTTCCATTGGTCTGTTGAGCTTGTACTAATCAGAGAATCGCCTGTTTGACCTGAAATACAGTTCATTTGATTACTATCAAGATTAACACAAAAGAAATTGTTACCCAGTATCGTAGAGGGCTTTTCATTTACGAAACGTGGACCACCTAGCAACTCATCTGAGCGATGGGTAAATGAATATTCATTACTCGAAAGGTTGATAATCGCTCCGTTACCCATGTAATCTAATGTTTCTATAGTTTGATCATCTATAGCTCTAATAGCAAAGGTATAACTTGCAGGGATTCCCGTTTTGTAAGAAAGGATGGATCCCATTTCGTCCATTTCTACAACGAAGGTGGAAGGATCAAAATTACTATAAGTACCAGAAATCAAAAAATGGCCATTTGATAGCTGTAAAGCATGTTGTGGATCTATAGGGCTGCCAATATACCAGTTTTGAGACCACAGAACCTGCATGTTTTCATCTGTTTTAAAAATGATTGCTCCACTGATTGTTTTTAATGTAACCAAATAGCTGTTATTGTCTATTGCTAAAAAAGTTCGCCCATAAGCATATTCAGAGATTTGTGGAAAAGTAATTTGTTTTGAAAAAATGAGATTTCCATTCGAATCTAATTTACAGAGGAATTGTTTTCCATTCAAAAACGATGTGGATACAGTGATTTCGTCGTTATTATTAATAGTTAAAGGGGTATTATTGCTAATGATGTATTCAAAAAACGGGTAATTTATTTTTTTTGACCACAGAACAGTTCCATCGGGCTCTAGTTTGACGATTCTTGATTCATTCTCGTAAAGAGAATGGTAATAAAAAATAAGGTGATTGGATAAATTACACTTGGCTATTGAACTTGCAAGGCATTGGAAATTTTGAGGATTGGAGAAGGTTTTGGTCCAACCAGACTCCCCATTGATCGGTAAAAAGCTAAGACCACCCTGATAAGAATTTGAAATATAAATTCCTTCTTCGGTTTGAATAAAGTTGTCGTTTGATATAAAAACTCCAGAAGTTAGATAACAGGACTCCTGTGCGTAAGCAGAGGATACTACGGCAAAGAAGATTAAAATAATTCTTTTCATTTGGTGGATCTTTAATGGAAAATGAAATTTACTTCATTTGGTTGGAATTTACCAATTCTTTACAAGTTGAAATTATAATTCCATTTTCATCAAGTGTATAAATGGCTTTTGTTTTCGCTTGATCAGCAAAAAAGTAAACGAATCAAAGAAAAAAATCTGTCTAACCCATTCCATTT
The DNA here is from genome assembly GCA_965650275.1 of uncultured Fluviicola sp. Taxonomy (GTDB): domain Bacteria; phylum Bacteroidota; class Bacteroidia; order Flavobacteriales_D; family Crocinitomicaceae; genus Fluviicola. The sequence continues at coordinate 15,320 of CBFGNV010000011.1, forward strand.
GCAAAAACGCACCTAACTGTAGTTCCTTTTCCTTCTTTTCCTTCAATTTCAAATTTACCGCCGATCTCTTCACATCTGTATTTCATAGTACGCAAGCCATTTCCATCTTTGTGGGCTTCCACCAAACCATTTCCATTATCACGAATTTCGAGGATCAACTGCTTGTTCTTCTCGAAAATATTGATCTGAATTTCTTCGGCATTTGCGTATTTCAAAGTGTTTTGAGTCGCCTCCTGAACAATGCGGTAAAGATTTAAGAGCTCCAAAGACTTAAACGTGATTTCGGTTTCAGTTTCTCTTGTAATTGAAAAAGGAACCGGGCTTTTTGCGCCTAAACTTTCAATTCTGTCAATGAAATCTGAAATGGTTCCGTTCTCCACGTTCATTGCCCAAACTGTACTTCGAAGTTCGCCCATTGTTGTTCTACCGAACTGCATCAATTCACTCAGTTTTTCATGCAGCTGAACATTTGCCTTCTCCTGATAGATCATGTGATCCATAGAAGAAATAAGGTAGGTGAGTTGCGAACCGATATTGTCGTGTAATTCTCGTGAAATATCCAATTTCTGTTCATGTAACTGTTTCTGACGAAGCAATTGTTCTTCTTGTTTGGTTTGTTCCAACTGATGCAGAACTAGTTTTCGTTTGTGACGGAAGTAAACCGTTACCAGAATTACCAGAAAAAGTAAACAAGCCGAAACTCCGAACCAAATGGCTTTTTGACTTTGATTTTCAGCAATTCGCACTTTACTTTCAGCCAACTCACGCTCTTTTCGTTCAACCTCGTATCTCGCAAACATTTCTGCCAATACTTCATTTCCCTGGTGAAGCATCACACTGTCTTTGTACTGATTCTCAAATGTTAAATATTTGTTGGCCTGCTGATAGTTTTTACGCTTCAATTCCAGCGCTGCCAAACTCTTGTATCCCAACATTGTTTGACGGTAAGAATTGGTGTTTTTTACCAGATCAAGTCCTTGCAGCAAGTAAACTTCGGCGCTATCCAATTGTTGAATGTCCATGAAGCAGTTTCCAATATTAACAGAAACGATTCCGGCACCCGTTTTTGAATCTACCTTTTTATAAATAGCTAAGGCTCTTCTATAATAGTTTAGACCTAGATCGGTGTTTCCTGCATCGCGTTCAACAACTCCTAGTCCCTGATACACCATTCCTAATTGCTCAGGTGAATTATTTTTTTTGATTAACGGAATAGCTGCTTTGTACATTTGACGAGCTTTTTCAAACTCTTTTAATTTCCGATAACAAGACCCAATATTTCCGTAGGCAGTTATTAAAATTGGAATGTTTCCCTCTTTTTCGGCTATTTGCTTTACGTCCTGTTGAAGTTTCAAAGCTTCCTTTACGAAACCTGTTATTTCCAATAAATTTCCGCTATTGATGTAGAGTTGAAGTAGGTATTGTTCTGCTTTGATTTTTCTGGCCAATTCAATAGCATGATCGTAACAAACCTGAGCTTCATCGTATCTGGTCAATTCATAATAGGCATTTCCTAATTTCGATTCAGAGGCAATGATTCCTACTGTATCTTTCAATCGTGTTCGAATAGCAAGTGCTTTTTGGTTCAGAACAACCACTTTAGGGAAATCGCCGTTAACCAGGTAAGGCATTGACAAATCATTGTAAGTACTTGCAAGTAAAACTTCGTTGTTCAGCTTTTGAGCAATGACAAGCGACTGCTCACCAAAACCAATTGCTTTTTTGGTATTCAGTTGACAATAGTAATAAGCCAAATCGTTCAGTAAACGTACTTTTTCTTCACCTTTTTTCTTTGGAATTAAACGTTCCATAGAGTCAAGTTGCTGTTGTGATTGAGTAAAGCCGTTAAGACAGAATAGCGATGCCAAAAAAGCGATGAAGAGTTGTGTTTTCAATATTGAGTCCGTTTTCCGATTCGAATATAGTTATTTGATTGATTTATTGAGGAATGACTCAGCTGAGTGTTGAAAATTTGCTAATAAATCATAACAGCACAATATCTTCAAATTGAATCGTTACCTAGGTCAAACATCAATTATGAAAACCCAAAAAACACTCTCGCCGGCAAGTAGAATCAAAAGCTTTGGTTATGCACTGAGCGGTTTAAAAACCTTGATTTTAGAAGAACCGAACGCACTAATTCACTTTTTAGCAGCGGTTACAGCGGTTATTCTTGGCTTCGTTTTTAAAATTAACACGACGGAATGGCTTGCAATTGTCTTATCTATTGCAATTGTTTTTGCTGCAGAATTGTTTAATACTTCCCTCGAGACAATGTGTGATTTTTCAGAACCTAATTGGAACGCACAGATCAAAAGAATTAAAGATCTATCGGCCGGAGCCGTACTGGTTTGTGCTATTGGGGCACTAATTGTTGGACTCATCATTTTCATTCCTAAAATCTTCTAATTGATGAATTTTATTAAAACACATTTACTATCCAACAAACAAAACATGTTGATAGCTTTCCTTACGGCTTTCTGTTTTGGATTGATCAGTTTCAGAATGAATTATTCAGATACCATTCACTTCCGTTTTTTACTTTGGAATTTGTTTTTAGCTCTTGTTCCGTTAATCATTACCCACTTCGCTTTATCACAATCTACGGAGCGGAAAAGTAAGATTCGGATAGCGTTGGTTTTTGCTTCCTGGTTGTTGTTCTTTCCAAATGCGCCATACATTCTTACAGATTTATTTCATCTAAAACTCAATTCGTCCATGCCTATTTGGTTCGATTTGGTGCTGATCATGTCGTTTGCCTGGACGGGACTTTTAGCTGGTTTTATCAGTTTAATGCATATTGAAGACGCATTGGTGAGCTGGACAAACAAAGGTTGGGGAACCGTGTTGGTTGTTGTGATGATCTTTATGTCAAGTTTTGGTATCTATCTTGGTCGATTTTTACGCTGGAACAGTTGGGACATTGTACAACATCCGGGTGGATTGTTCAATGATGTTGCCGATCGTTTTGCTAATCCTTCGAGTCATCCAGCTACATGGGGAGTAACTGTTTTTCTGGGTTTGATGCTTACCGCGATGTATTTTTCGTTGAAGTTTTTTGCGTCAGAGAGATTGGTTTTGAAGCAGGGAAAAGATGCAAAATAGTAAAACACCATCTTAAGATTTTATTCTTTACAGAGGGTATTGAGCTGAAGGGTAATTGGGAGTGAAATATGATCTTAACAATATTGCTAAGTTGTTTTTTTGCTTCTGGTAAATCCATCCAAATTACTATTTTAGAAGTTGAAAAAATGTTCTTTTGAATCAACTGTATTCCATTTTCAGGAAAACCCATGTAACAATGGCTTTAATTATCATTGTACCATTGGTTGTTTCTTTTGGTAAACCGAAAAGTAAGTATGCTTCTGATAGGGATTTAATTGGAATTTGGATTCCAGCCGAAGATTCACTTTGTCTAAAAAGAAGAAAGATTTTACCAAATGAAGGCTTTTGTATGGAATTTAAAGAGAATGGAGATTTATTCATTCGTGAACTACACGGTTATGGATGTGGATATGGTATCTATTCAAAGGAATGGGTAGACTTCACTGGAACTTGGTGTCGTTTAAATGATTCAATTATTCAAACTCCTGGAAAATATTGGAGAGATTGGTTAGGAACAGACATAATCATTCATCGGAAATCCAGAAATGAAATTTCAATTAAACCAGCACCCGCAAAAGTTAAGATCATGGGTAAAACCTTTACGGTGGAATAATTGCGGATTTTCCACAGACAACTTTAAACTAAATTGATCATGAATAAGTACGTTCAATCTTTCATTTTTATTCTAATTTGTTCGTTAAGTCAAGCGCAATCTTCCAAATGGTTTTCCTATTATAATCAGGATTCCACCTTAATGGGTTTCAAAAATGAGGAAGGAAAAGCACTTACCGAAGCCAAATTTGTAATGATTGGCTGCAATAGCTTTGAGTATGCGGTTGCGGTTGTTGAACAAATTACAGAAGACGATTTTTCAACGTATTATTTGCGATACGACGGTTCTAAGTTCGCTGAAGATTCCGTTTACTTTTTTGATGCAGCCGCTGATGCCGAAACCAATTATTTTCTTCGTTTCAGAAGTCCGAAAACACAGAAAGTAGGATTAATGGATGTAGATGGAAGAATTGTTTTTCCAGCTGTTTATGACGATATGAAAACAGTGCAAAATGATTTTGTTTGGGCGTTGAAAGGAGCTAAAAGGGAATTTGCGAAAGACAATTTTGGTAATCCAGACAACGAACATTACAGTTGGGTAGGAGGGCAGTCACAATTGTTATTTATTGAAGGCGATGTACTATGTAAGAATTTCATGCGTGATGAAAAGGGTGAGTTTTTGAACTGTAATTTGGATTACTCAACTCACGAATGGTCTAATAAACCTTCAACTGACAGCCTGCGAGTGAGTTTTAAGGCAAAGGGGAAAGGATATATTTCGTTCGAGAATCTTGACAAGTCATTTGACTTTTGGTTTACGAATTCTTTTTTAAAGAATCCTTCTGAACAGCAATTGGAGCAATTGAGCGCTGATAGTTTGGTGTTGTGGGGAGAGGATGAAGGATGGACAGGATTGGCAAAACAAGATATTTTTGGTCAGGGAAATGAGTCACTTAATGACTTTCTGCAATCGATTCAGAACAATAACTATGTTTGGTTTAGTCAATACGAAGATTTCTATCTCTACGATTTCTCTATGTTTGATGCCTATTTCGATGATTGCTTTGATTTCAACGGTTCGGAGTTTCCGTGCTACAGTGTTGTTATCACCAACAAGTCTACCGACCAACAAAGTCATTTAACGTTCATTCGAAACGATAATACCTGGAAACTGGTGAGTTTGTCTTTAAGATAGACGTCAATTGAAAATCTTTTTAATTATCTGATTTACATTTTCAATTCTAATTAATCTAACCTATCTTTACATCACTTTAGGGGTGTCTGCAATTGCCGACTGAGAATTTACCCTTTGAACCTGATTCGGTTAGCACCGACGTAGGGAAAAGTGAGATGAACAAGGCGAAATACTCATCACGTCTTTGATGTCATTCCTGAAGTATGTATATTACCATTTGGAATGACGATATCTCTAAATAATCAGACCCAGGAAATTGAAGCGCAAACTGTGCTTTCGGAACTTGTATTTCTTCATGTTGGAGAAAAGCAGAATGGTATTGCTGTAGCTATCAATGGCGAAGTAAAACCAAAATCACTCTGGACAGATGTTCAGTTGAATGAAAATGATGAAGTATTAATTATTAAAGCTACTCAAGGTGGCTAATGGATATTGAGACTTTATGATGTTCAGACATTAAGACTTTTGTAAGTCTGAAATCATAGAAGTAGTTATTCCGAAATATTATTTGAAAGCAATAATTTAAGATGTTAGGTGGAATATTGTCCTAATATCTTGATGTCATAAAATCTTAAAGTCTAAAGGAAATATGAAGAAAGAAGATAAAACACCTCAAGCTGGAAGTATCACAACTGGTGCTATTTCAGGTTCAAGAAAAGTTTATGTGTCGGGGAAAATTCACGACATTAAAGTGGCAATGCGTGAAATTATGCTGTCACCAACGAAATTGGCTAACGGTAAATTGGAGGAAAATGCTCCAGTAACCGTTTATGATGCTAGTGGTCCATATACTGACGATAACATTGTTATTGACGTGAAAAAAGGATTACCGCGGATTCGTGAGCAATGGATTCTTGATCGTGGTGACGTGGAAGAATTGACAGATGTTAGTTCTGATTACGGAAAAGAACGTAAGAATGACGGTAAATTGGATCATTTACGTTTCGAACACATCAGTAAGCCCTTACGTGCAAAAGCAGGAATGAATGTGTCTCAATTGCACTATGCAAAGAAGGGAATCATTACTCCTGAAATGGAATACATTGCCATTCGTGAAAACCAACGTTTTGATGAACTACAACATCAGTTGAACGGACAGTACGAGACGTTGACAGCTCAGCATGAAGGTGAAAGTTTTGGAGCAAATACGCCAAAAGGATTGATTACGCCTGAGTTTGTTCGTGATGAAATTGCTGCAGGACGTGCAATTATTCCAAACAATATCAATCACCCGGAATCTGAGCCAATGATCATTGGTCGTAATTTCCTTGTGAAGATTAACGCAAACATTGGTAACTCAGCTGTTACTTCCTCGATTGAAGAAGAAGTAGAAAAAGCAGTTTGGTCTTGTCGTTGGGGTGCTGATACAATTATGGATTTGTCGACTGGTAAGAACATTCACGAAACGCGCGAGTGGATCATTCGTAACTCTCCGGTTCCAATTGGGACAGTTCCTATTTATCAGGCGTTGGAAAAAGTGAACGGAGTTGCTGAAGATTTGACATGGGAAATTTTCCGTGATACATTAATCGAACAAGCGGAACAAGGAGTTTCATACTTTACAATTCATGCTGGTGTACTTCTTCGTTACATTCCGTTGACAGCTAAACGTGTTACCGGAATCGTTTCTCGTGGTGGTTCCATCATGGCGAAATGGTGTTTATCGCATCACAAGGAAAACTTCCTGTACACGCATTTCGAAGATATTTGTGAGATCATGAAAGCGTATGATGTTGCGTTCTCTTTGGGAGATGGACTTCGTCCGGGATCGCTTGCAGATGCAAATGACGCAGCACAATTCGGAGAATTGGAAACATTGGGTGAACTAACAAAAATTGCCTGGAAACACGATGTTCAGGTAATGATCGAAGGTCCGGGACACGTTCCAATGCATATGATTAAAGAAAATATGGACAAGCAATTGAAAGAATGTCATGAAGCACCTTTCTACACACTTGGACCATTGACAACAGATATCGCACCAGGTTACGACCACATCACTTCAGCAATTGGAGCTGCAATGATTGGTTGGTTTGGAACAGCAATGTTGTGTTACGTAACGCCAAAGGAACACTTGGGATTACCAAACCGCGAGGATGTTAAAGTTGGTGTAATTACGTATAAATTGGCTGCTCACGCCGCTGATTTAGCGAAAGGACATCCAGGAGCACAATACCGCGATAATGCATTATCAAAAGCGCGTTTCGAATTCCGTTGGGAAGATCAGTTTAACTTATCGTTGGATCCTGATACAGCTCGCGAATATCATGACGAAACCTTACCCGCAGAAGGAGCCAAAATTGCTCACTTCTGTTCAATGTGTGGACCGAAATTTTGTTCGATGAAAATTACTCAGGATATTCGTGATGCTGCAGAAAGCGGTATGTTCGAAAAATCTGAGGAATTCAAGACGCAGGGAAGTCAGATTTATTCTTAGAAATCATGTTAATCGTCATTTCGGATCATCAATTGTATCTGCGTGAAGCTCAGGAAATCAATCGCCTGTTCGAAAGCGGGATGGAACGATATCATATTCGTCATCATAACATTTCGGAAGAAGATTTAGCTGGTTTGATAGATGCTATTGAACCGCAGTATCTTGACAGAGTTGCCGCAAATCACAATCACGATTTGTGCCGGGAACATGGAATTAAGCGTTTTCATTACACAGAAGAAGATCGTTTGAAATGGGAGAAAACAGATTGGAAGAACCGTGAATTGGATGAGATTTATTCGACTTCAGTTCACAGTATAGAAGATTACAATAAACTTCCGGAGTTTTTCGAATACGCTTTTATTAGTCCGATCTTCGATAGTATTTCGAAGCCAGGGTGTAAAGCTGTACCATTCGATTATAGTAAACGCGATAACTCAAAGTCTGTAAAGTTGATTGGACTTGGTGGAATTCATTCTGCCAATGTTCATGAAGCAATGGATCTTGGATTTGACGGTTTTGCAGTGCTCGGGTCAATTTGGGAAAGCGAAGAGCCCGTAAAAGCATTTCAAAAGATTCATCAAGCAATGCAAAGCAAGTAGTGAAAACGATTATTACTTACGATCGACCAATTGTATTAAGCATTGCTGGTTTCGACCCAAGCGGCGGAGCTGGTTTGTTTGCTGATATTAAAACTTTTGAACAGCATCAGGTGCTTGGAATGGGTGTTATTTCTGCAAATACGATTCAAACAGAAACCGATTTCATGAAAGTTTCATGGGTTGGTTTTGAAGAAATGAAAGAGCAGTTGGTACCCATTTTCAATCAATACGACATTCGAGTGGTAAAAATTGGAATTGTGGAGAACCTTGAAGTGCTGTATAAGCTTTGTTTATACATTAAATCGGTTCAGGAAAATTGTAAGATTGTTTGGGACCCTGTTTTGGCAGCTTCGGCGGGAATGTTATTGAACGCATCACTCACAACAAGTTCTTCACATGATGTTCTGAAATTGATGCATTTGATCACTCCGAATATCGCGGAGGCAAGGGTTCTTGGAAATAACGTGGATGAAATTGAAGCTGCATTTTCACTTAGCGAACATTGTTCTGTATTGCTAAAAGGTGGACACAGTGCGATTCGAAAAGGGTTGGATTTGTTGATCGACAATCGAATTCCGATAGAGATAGTGGGTTCAGATGCTAGTCTTCATGCAAAACATGGGTCTGGTTGTATTTTGTCTTCAGCAATTGCTGCGAATCTGGCGTTGGGACATTCACTCGAAGATTCCTGCAAACGAGCTAAATTATATATAGAAAACAGGTTGAAAAGTAACCAAAATTTATTGGCTTATCATGTTACATAAAATACAATACATCTCCCAGGGAGATACAGTTGATGAGCAAAAAAAGAACATTTTGAATGCGCTCGAAGCGGGATGCAGAATGGTACAGGTTCGTTTTAAAAATGGATCAAAAGATGAGGTTTTTGACGTTGCCAAACATACAAGGAATTGGTGCACTCAAGCAAATGCAATCTTGATAATTAACGATTCGGTTGAATTGGCCTTGAAAGTGGAAGCTGATGGAGTTCATCTGGGATTGGAAGATATGTCAATTCAGGAAGCAAGAGATTGGCTGGGCTACAACAAAATTATTGGCGGAACAGCGAATACTTTAGAAGACGTTTTGAAACGTGTCAACGAGAAATGCGATTATGTTGGTTTAGGGCCATTGCGCTATACATCAACAAAAGAAAAACTAAGTCCGCTTTTAGGTTTTGAAGGATATCAACGGATATCAAAGGAACTGGAAATGCAAAACTTGAACATTCCAATTTATGCCATTGGTGGCATTGTTGGTGGTGATTTGGAGTTGCTAAAGAAAACGGGAGTTTACGGAATTGCGGTTTCAGGCTTGATAACAAATGCTACGAACAGACACAGTTTGATTCGTCAAATGGAAGAGAAATTAAATGTAAACTAATTGCTCAGCGACTTCTGCGAGAAACACACAATATTATGCTCAAAATAGCAAACAAAGAATTTAAATCCAGATTGTTCCTTGGGACAGGCAAATTTGGTTCGTCAAAACAAATGGAAGAAGCCGTATTGGCTTCAGGATCTGAATTGGTTACGGTGGCGCTTAAACGTGTCGATCTGGAAACGGAAACAGACGATTTATTGGCACATTTGAAACATCCAGGAATCAATTTACTTCCCAATACTTCGGGGGCTCGTGATGCTAAAGAAGCCATTTTTGCAGCCCAATTGGCTCGTGAGGCAATGGAAACGAATTGGTTGAAACTGGAGATTCATCCGGATCCAAGGTACTTGCTTCCTGATCCGATTGAAACCTTAAAAGCAACGGAAGAATTGGCAAAGCTTGGATTCATAGTTTTACCATACATCCACGCTGATCCAGTTCTGTGCAAACGATTGGAAGATGTAGGAACTGCTGCAGTTATGCCTTTGGGAGCACCGATAGGAACAAATAAAGGTCTAAAAACATTGGATTTTCTGGAAATAATCATAGAACAAAGCAAGGTTCCTGTGATTGTGGATGCTGGTATTGGTTCACCTTCTCATGCGGCTCACGCAATGGAGTTAGGAGCTGATGCGGTTTTAGTGAACACGGCAATTGCGGTGGCTGGAAATCCAGCTGAAATGGCTTTAGCCTTTAAAATGGCTGTGGAATCTGGTCGAATGGCATACGAAGCTGGTTTGGGAACGATTTCTAAATCTGCTGTGGCTAGTAGTCCGTTAACGGGATTTTTGAATATGTAGATTTGGGAATCCACCCTTCTTGATCCTCCCTCAAGGGAGGAGATTGATTCTGTCTCCCTCCTTGAGGAGGGATTAAGGGAGGTGGTAAAACAAAAAACAATGGATTTTAAAACACTTTTTGAAAACACCAACTGGGACGAAGTTAAGTCTTCTATCTACGCTAAAACGGCGAGAGATGTGGAGCGAGCTTTGTCAAAGGAAAAACGAGACCTGGAGGATTTCAAAGCTTTGATTTCCCCGGCTGCTGAACCTTTTTTAGAACAAATGGCACAACTAAGTCATCAGTTGACGCAGAAACGTTTTGGTAAAACCATTCAGTTGTATACACCAATGTATCTGAGCAATGAATGTAACAACATTTGTACTTACTGTGGTTTCAGTTTTGATAATAAAATCCGACGCAAGACGCTGACCGATGACGAGATCAAACAGGAAGTAGCATTTCTTAAAGAAAAAGGCTTCAATCATATTCTATTGGTTACCGGAGAAGCGAATCACACCGTTCATATGTCGTATTTCAAGCATGCTCTTGAATTGATGCGTAATGACTTTGCAAACATCTCAATGGAGGTTCAGCCTCTGGATACGGAGGAATACAGAGAGTTGCATGAAGCTGGTGTTTATTCGATTCTGGTTTATCAGGAAACATATCATCAGGAAGTTTACAAAGCTTATCATCCGAAAGGAAAGAAGAGCAATTTTGAATATCGATTAGATACACCAGATCGTTGTGGTGAAGCTGGAATTCATAAAATTGGTCTTGGAGTTCTACTTGGGCTGGAAGATTGGCGAACAGATTCGTTCTTTAATGCTATGCATCTCGACTATTTGCAACGAACGTACTGGCAATCAAAATATTCCGTTTCATTCCCTAGGATGCGTCCTGCAGAAGGAATTATTGAGCCTAATGTTATAGTTGGCGATAAAGAATTAGTTCAATTGTTGTGTGCCTATCGTTTGTTCAATGCCGATGTCGAACTTTCAGTTTCTACGCGTGAATCGGAGCATTTCAGAAATCATATTATTCCATTGGGAGTAACAACTATGAGTGCTGGATCAAAGACGAACCCTGGAGGTTATGTTGTAGAGCCTGAATCGTTGGAGCAATTTGAAATTTCAGACGAACGTTCTGTAGAAGAAATCGCTGCATTGATCCGTAAAAACGGTTACGAAGCCGTTTGGAAAGATTGGGATCGTAGTTATAGTTTTTCCTCCCTTGAGGGAGGATTAAAGGAGGGTGGCATTTCTGAATTGATTGTTGACAAACAAACGAAAGCAAATGCTTAGCGAGCTCGAATCAAAACGATATACCAAACAGACCATTCTGGAAGAAGTAGGTTTAATTGGTCAGGTGAAGTTGAAACAAGCACGGGTTGTTGTAATTGGTGCAGGAGGTTTGGGCTGTCCCGTAATTCAGTACCTCTCAGCTTGTGGTGTTGGAATTATCGGGATTGTGGATTTTGATACAGTTGAACATTCAAACTTACATCGACAAGTGTTGTATGGACCACAAGATGTTGGTAGAAAGAAGGCCGAAGTGGCTAAAGAACGAGCTCTTGCTCAAAATCCGGATGTACATATCGAGATCTTTGATTGTGCGCTAAACGATGATAATGCCGAATTCATTCTTCAGCAATTCGATTTAGTAATAGATGGTTGCGATAATTTTCTGACACGATACATTGTAAACGATATGTGCGTTGAGCTTGGAAAGCCATTGGTTTACGGAAGTATTTTGGATTTTCAGGGACAGTTTGCAGTTTTCAATCATGAAGCAAGTAAGAATCTAAGAGACATTTTTCCGGAAGCACCAAATGCAGAAGATGTTCCAAATTGTTCTGATAATGGTGTCTTAGGAGTTGTTCCCGGTGTTATTGGAACATTAATGGCTACAGAAGCTTTGAAGTGTATACTTGAAATGGAAATCGAGAAAAATGTGTTTCAGATCTTCGACTTGAAAACCATGGAATTGAATAAACTGAAGTTCTAAACGAAATCCCTTTTTTCTAATCCCGCATAGCTCGCAAAGGACGCGGAGAATAGATAAATATTATAATTTAAATTGACTGTAATAATTGCAAAGGATAGTTTATAGTAGAACCGAACCGGTTATTTATAAAAAACTCTGCGCCCTTCGCGTTCTCCTTGGGAAAATAAAAAATCCCCCGGTTTCCCAGAGGACTTCTATTAAGTAACCCAAATAGGTGGCAGGCTACATTTTTAAGATCCAGCAAACGGAGTTCCGAATATACCGACTGCCAATTCAGCCCAAATAAGGAAAAGCACCAGTAAAATTCCAAAACAGAGAATGAGCCTGTAAGTTGTAGACTTCACCATTCGAAGTGTAAATTCGATTGCCAGGCCAGTTGTTGTGAGTAGCAGAAACATGATGATAAAGTCGGGAAGATCCCAAACAACTTCGTCTGTAATACACATGGCGATCAATGGTATCAGGAGAAGTACCGGAACCATTGTTAGAATGATAATTAATCTTTTATTTTTCATTTTCTATTGAATTGTGTGAAACAAATTATTCGAAGTTCAGTTTGCGCGTAACCGACATAATGGAAGCCAATACGATCAATAAGCCAATGCTTCCAACTAAAAGAGCGTATACTTCAAGATTTACCAGAACCAGTAAGAATCCGTAAAGCAGTACAACACTTAGTCCGCATATAATGGCAAACTTCATGGAATGGAGAATGGATTTGGCATACCAAACGATCAGTAAAACAATTGCACTTGCGGAAACAACATAAGCACCATTGAAGCCTAAATGTTCTGAAAGAGAAAGCAAGAGCGAGTAGAAGAGAAGTAACGCTAATCCAATCATCAAATAATGAATAGGGTGGACAGAAGTTTTCCCAATGATTTGAACAAGAAAGAATACAGCAAATGTTAGCGTTAGAACCAAAATACTGTACTTAATAGTTCTTTCATTCAATTGATATTGGTCGAGTGTTGTGATGAATTTTATCTCCGCACCTCTTTTTGTTTCCAATCGAATTTTGTTTTCTGTCACTTTGCTCCCTGAACCAATGTCGGAAAGGTTCTTCCATTTTGCGTCAAACCCTTTTGAAGTTACGTTGAATGAACCATTTTCCGGAAGTGAACTTCCGCTAAACGCTGGATCTTTCCAGTTCGATGAAAGTTTCATTTCAGACTGTGATGCAAGAGACCTGTAGATCAATGCTTCGGTTCCATTCACGGAAGCTTTATAATTCGCAGTTATCGTATTTTCTGCAGGTGAAATTTCAAAGGCATTACTCACGGTGTTCAAGTGATAATTCCATTCATTTTGTCCGGCAACGGAAACCGTTTTACCATTTATATTGAAATTGGTTATCTCATTGAAGCGAGCATTCTTTCCTGTTGCAAGTAAGAGTTTCACTCCTTTCCAATTGATTTTGGAGTAATTTGCATTTGCTTTCAATTTCGTAAGATCGAAACTGTTTTCGGAGGCTATTGTAGCGGTGAATAAATTCGCCTTGAATATTCCTCGATAACGTTCAATTACCTCTGTGTTTATAAGATCATTCGATTTTTCCGGGTAAACATAGATTTTAGAATTCGTTTTGTCGTTCACGGGAAATTCGAGAACCGCTCCGAAAAGCGTGAATTCTGGTCCCCATTCATCTTTCAATTCTTGAGTAACCTGTTCCTGACGGGCTTTTCGTTCCTTAATTAACCAGGCGACTTGCTGTGTTGGGATTAACAAAAATAGAATGATGATCACCGAAATAATGATTCGTGCTGTGTAGGATTTCATGAATTTTTTGAAATCGGACATTTCTTGTTGTTTTTCTTGATTTGGTTCCATGATTATTTGTTTTGATATTTTGAGATTAATGATGCTGTTTGCTCATGAACCAATTGATTGTAGTCCACGTTAACCAGTTTAGGACAATTTCGTCCCCGTTTATATTCTTTGTAGAAAATGCTCCAATATTCGGGCATAATCAAAATGCAAACTCCAATGGCAATGATCTGCGGAAAAGAGTAGTAGCGCGTGCCAAAGAGAAAGAACTGCATGCTTGCTTCTCCCAATTCATTCATTGGAAAACCAAGAATGATGTGTTTGCAATCGTGACGCTCATAATTTTCTAAAAGTGTGAAGTTGTTTTTCGTAAGCTCTTCAGCCAATTCTTTCCCAAGCGTACCCGATGGAAATTGATGAAGTTGTTCATGACTGTACTGAAAGGTCTCTTTGTTGCGGATTTTGAAGATGAATTTGACCGCTGAAGTGTGTGTCAGCTTGTCTAACATTTGTGCTCTATACTTTCGAATTATCTTCATGTGTATTTATTTTGAAAGAACTTTGAATTTCAAAGTATTTGTATAAAAAAATATTACCTGCTTTGCTGGATCAATGCTTCCAGTGCGTTCAGGTGATTTGTAAAAGCCAGTTTTCCGGCTGCTGTGGCAGAGTAGGTAGTATTTGGTTTTTTACCAATGAACTGTTTGGTAATCAAAATGTAATCTTCTCCTTCAAGCGCTTTTATATGGCTCGCCAGATTTCCGTCGGTGACATCCAATAGCTCTTTCAGCCGGTTAAAATCAACCAGATCATTGACCATCAAAACCGACATAATTCCAAGTCGGATACGATGATCGAACGCTTTATTAATATGAGCTATTACAGCCTTCATTATTGTTTTCTTTCCAGCTTGAAATACATTACACTGCCGTAAATGATGTGGAATACACCAAATCCAAGTGCCCAAAAGTACAATCCAAATCCAACATACCAGCAGTTAATCAATCCAAGTGCGATAAATGCCATTCCCAGGTAGCGAATAGATTCCAATGTGTATTTGCTGGCTTGTAAGAGCGATAATCCGTAGAAAATAAGTGTAATTGGAGCAATTAACCCGTAATGTCCGTTTTGAAGCAATGAAATTCCGAAGGCAGCACCTGTTAATAGGGGAATGGAGAAATTAACCAGTAGCCGTTTACTTGCCGAGCTCCACAATTTTTCGCCTGTTTTTCTGGATTTTCCTTTAGAAAGAATGAAGGCGGTTAAAATGGAGAGAATAAGCACTGCTGCTGCAATTACGCAAATCAGTTTGAACTCGTTACTGTAAAGTGTAATATAAGGGTATCTACTTCTGTTGATTATACTATTTACGGCAATTGCTCCGGCTATAGCATAAACTCCGGCTAAAACACCAGATAAACCCGACAAGGAAAGAAAGCGCGTGCTCTTATCCATGATTGTGCGGATGTCGCGTAACTGATCGATATATTCGTTTGTCTCCATAAAAGAACTTTGAAATACAAAGTAAAATATTAAATCAATACAAAAATCACTTTTTTGAAAAAAAAAATCGAATCGTTAAAATCCTTGGTATTAAAGGGATGAATGAGTAACATTGATAAAGAAATTCGTTGTTGACCTATTGACATACCTTAAAATGAAACTTCAAATCCTCTTTTTTTGCCTTCTTTTTTCGCTTCATGGACTTGCTCAAACCAGTGATTCTATTCTTCCGGTTCGAAATCAGCAGGTGATTGATACCGTAATAAAATATGGCAGAATTATTTCCCCAACGTATGAAGATGGGGTTTGTACAGAGCTGGTTATTGGTGTTCTGTCGCACTTTTTTGAGCTGACAAAAGAAGACAAAATGAATGTGCGTATTGATCAGCCGAGAGAAAGTTTGGATGATGTTTACATAGCAATGGAAAACGGTTCGCCCGAACCTAAAGGTGTTTATAATGCTTTAATTGCGAATGGTAGAGGAGAACCAATAGACGATTGGACCAAAGTATTACCGGGCGATTTTGTTCAGTTTTGGTATAAAGATTCCTGGGGGCACTGTGGAATTGTAAGTTCCATAGATTTAGAAAATCGAAAAATGCATCTGCATTCGTCTTTTCCAACAACCGGCGGTTATGGAATTCAACCTTTCAAAATTCCGGATTATTGCTTTTTTGTGAGGCTTAAGTAGTTCAAAGAAATCAAAGAGATCAAAAGGATCAAATGGTCAATTCGAACTTTGATCTTCTTTTGAACCTATCTTGAACTTGGGTGTAAACCAGTTCAAATAATATTTATGAAAGCCCTCACTCTTGTTCTTTATTTGTTCGTAATTGCAAGTTTTCATGCGCAAACACCTTTAATTGCTCATAAAAGTCATTCAGGAAGTGAGGTAAGTTATTTTGTTGATCCGAATTCTAATTTTGGAATTTTCATAGAACCTACATACAGCTTGCCAGGAACTGCCAAAACTATGGATTGGTATTGGTTGAATGATTCAACCATGCTGAGAATGATTTATGAAAATGGAGAAGTCGTAGAGCAGGACACGATCATAAATAGAGACAGGGTAGAGCAGTATAAGTTTGAATTGGAAGATTACGCGTCACAATACGAAATTCACCGTAAACAAGATTCAATTAAGAAATCTGCAGATTCCATTTTCTTACGTCAGTTCCAGATTTCTCCAATCAATGAAGAGAATTTGGTTCCAATCATCGGAACACCAAAACAAAACGACAATAATCCTTCTTTTTTACTGGTGTTGTTTGCTGTTTCTGCAATTCTCATGGTTCTGGTGAGAATGGTGGTTCGTGATAGAAAAACGGTTATTTTTAAATGATATGAAGAATTGGTTAATTGCATTTTGCTCTTTGGCAGCAATATCTTTGAATGCTCAAACGGCCTTAATTGCGCATAAAAGTCATTCAGGAAGTGGAACTACTTTTTTTGTGGATCCAAATTCGAATTTTGGAAGAAAAGTGATGCCGGAGCTTGAAGAAATAGATGTAGAGTACAAGTACTCTAAAATCAACGATTCTTTGGTGCTGAGGGAGAAAAGTGCCAATAAGGTCTTGGTTTCTAAAGATACATTGAAGAAACCAACGAAGATGTCGTACAGACAATTCAAGAAATTTGACCAGGGAAAAATTGCGAAACATATTTATTCGTTTAATTCAAACGAGGCAAATGAAGAATTACTTTCACTGTCGGATCAAACCAATGAAAAAGGGCAATCACTGCTTCCTGTGGGCAAGTCAACAAACAAAGAAACGCCTTCTTTTTTGTTCGTTTTATTTTGTGTATCGGCAGTGTTGATGTTGTTAATCCGCATCATTTTCCGTGATAAAAAATCATTTATTTAATAGTCTTATGAAAGCGTTATTCATCATATTCTGTTTTTCCGCGACATTCCTATCGAATGCTCAAACAGCGTTAATTGCTCACAAAAGTCACTCTGGAAGCGAAGGCACTTTTTTTATAGATCCGAATTCCAATTTTGGTGAAATGGCATTTCCTGACGATTATAGAATTGAGTATTACACGATATTGAATGATTCAGTTATTCTGAGAATTGTTAGTAATGGTTACACAGCGCTTACAGTCGATACCTTAAGAAATGATCAGCGTGAATCTCTTGAAGCCTTTCAAATTGAGGATCAGCGAAAACTCAGAATTGAGGATTCTATTCGCTTAATTACGGATACTATAACGGTTGAAGGAATGAATCTTATTCGATACCGATTGGAGCAAAAGAACAGTGCACCTATAATAAGTAATCCGGGAGCTAAAAATCCACCTTCGTTTTTATTGGTTTTATTCTGTGTTTCAGCGGTGTTAATGTTGTTGGTTCGATTGGTTGTTCGTGAAAGAAAGCCATCAATGCTATAATTCTCACGTTTGATGTTGAACCGATTACGTATTATTGGAATAGGAAGCTGTGTTTTTTGGATGCTGCTTCTTCCTTTTGATTATCATTTATTCGATTGGTTTTTCAAAGCAGTTCAATTTCCCGTTTTTTCTGCACTTCACTTTTTAGATAGAAACCTTCTGTTTGAAACAGACACTTTCGGAACTTATCTTCTGATTGTTTTTGCTTTGTTTCTTGGAGCGGTATTCACGCCCATTACCGACTGGATACTGAAAAGGTTCGAACTTTCTCCACTTCAGGTTTTAAAAACGGTTCTCGGTGGTATACTTTTCTTTTTTCTCTTTCTCTACGGATGGAATAAGGTAGTGAAACTGCAATTCTATCAGCCCGAGCCTAATATTCTTTACACGCCATTCGGACAACTTTCAAAAGACATTGCGTATTGGTCGCTTGTTGGAAGTTCTTATTCCTACACAGTAATTCTAGGCTATGTAGAAATGATTGTAGCATTTCTATTACTTTTCAAACGAACGCAGTTTTTAGCTTCTATTTTGTGTGTTGGAGTTTTTGCCCAAGTGGTTTTAGTGAATTTCTCCTTCGATATTTCGGTGAAACTGCTTAGTTTCTCTTTATTAGCATTCAGTATGTTCTATTCCTGTTGTTTTACGACTCAGTGGAAGAATGTGTTCGGATTTCCAACGTTGGTGATTCTAAAAAAAGATTCAAGAATAAAACGAATTGTAAAGTTGGTATTTGTTTTTGCAATTGTGTTGGAGGTTTGCCTGCCAAATATTCTGGGGAAAAGCTTCAACGATGATAATACAAAGCGATTACCGCATCACGGGGCTTATGAGGTTAAACATTCAGCGAATTATAAGCGGGTATTTATTCACCGTCAACATTATCTGATTCTGGAAACGCAAGATGGAAGATTCCATGACCTGCCGATTGACGTTTCGGATAAAACGCTTTATGTAACCAGAAACCGGGAATTTATTTGCAGTTGGAATAGCGGTTCACCTAAATTGATCCATCTTCAGGATACTTTTGTGTTGAAAGCAATTCCTTACAAAGATTTACCGCTGTTAAAAAGTGATTTTCACTGGACGTCAGATCAATTTCATTAATTCTTCGGAACGCTATATTTTATCTGCATTCCACGAATGAAATTTCTTAGGAATTGATCTTTACAATGTCTGAAATTGTGGTGTTTTGGATCGCGGAAGAAAGAACCTAGTTCGGCTTTTCCAATGCGCATATCTGCCAATGCCATGATTGCAATAATATCTTCGTCTTTCAAATTCAACGCAATTCTCAGTTTTCTGAAGATCATATTGTTGTTCATGGAAGATTCAATTTCTGGAATCTTACCGTCTTTTAAACCTCTTCTTTCAGCAATGAATGCATTTAACAACGCAGCCAAAGCTTCATCCGGCATTTCCTGAAAGCCGTCATACTGTTCTTGCTTCATCCATGCAAAAATGGTTGGTGGTGGAACGTTGTAGTCCATTGAAGAAAAAAGTTCTCCAATTTTTTCCTCGTCCCATTGAAACGTTTTTCGAAGCTTGTAAAAGATGAAGTTGTTATCCATGGGGCAAAGGTACTCAAAGAAAATTCGAATGATATACTAACCGCAGAGAAAAAGAGAACGCAGAGTGTTTGATTCTCTGCGTTCTTCTTCTCTTTGCGGTTTATTTGTACCGTATCTTTTTGTTGAATTGTATCTATTCAGCGCTTTCTTTTCTTTTTGCCAGTTCAGCATCAAAGAGTACAATTTGTTTCTCTAATTCTGCTAATTCAGCTTTTGTTTTTTCAATTTTCTCTGGTTTCCAAATGCTCGACTTTGTTTTCAAACCAACCTTACGATTGGTGATCTTCGAGTTATAGTCGAGTTTTAATTTTTTAATGTTCATTACAGAGAGTTGCGCCAATTCTTCAGCAGTATATAACTTCAAAGCTTCTTCTTCCTCACCATTGATTCGTGGATTATTCGAAACTTTCTCTTCCGTTTTTACTTCCGTATTTGGTTTTTCTGAAGAACCAGTATTGGAGTTACCACCTGTATTTGTTTGGTTCTTGTCCTGAGCTTTTTCTGTAGTAGATGTTTGGTTGCTGAGTGTAGTCGAAACACCATAAGCTTTTCCTGCTTTTTGTGCCTCTTTCAATGAATCCTGCTCCGCTTTTAAAGCTTCTTCTCGCTGTTCTAGAGGAAATTTCTCTGCTTTATTCAATTGCTGATTTCCTTTTGCAATCATCAGATTTGTTTTCTCCAATTTCAACTCTGTTAAGCCTTTTTCAATTTCAAGATCTCTGATCTCGTAAGCAAGTTCGTTGTACTCTTTAGATCCAGCCTCCGTTTTTGATTGTTCAATTCTCTTTTTCTGAGCTTTTACATCCAGGTTTGCAATTTTATTCTCGTGCATTGCTTTGCTGTTCTGTAAACCTTCCGCTTGCGTTTTTCCAGATTCCCAGTCAGCGTTCCACTGATCTTGCTTTGCTTTTTGTTCTGCTCTTTTGGCTTCCTGTTCCTTTTCCCATTCATCCATGTCATCTTTTTGCTCCTGACTGGCAGATGTTCCTGAAGACGAGCTCCCTGAACCCGAACCTGAAGATGCTGATGAAGAAGAGGATGAACTTCCTCCACAATCGTTTAGGGTTAATCCCCATGCGGCTTCCATCATTCCACCCATTCCTGTGTCTTCAACCAGGGGAAGAAAATCAAATTTTGTATTTCCGCTTTCGTCAATTCCGATGTAACCCTTAACGTCCCATTTCTTTTCACCATTAGCGGTTTTCTTATATCCGTAAGCGTCAACTCCGTTGTAAGCTAATCTGCAATATCCAAAGTCGGCTTTTCCGTTTTCATCGGTTTTTGCGTTTGCAATAGTCACATCGCCTTGTTTGATCGTAACATCCCAATAACAAAGCGGATTTCCTTTATAAGTAAAAGTAATGGCTACCTTTTTCGAATCTTGTGCAAATGAAAAGGCAGCAATGAATAGTACCGTACAAGTAAGTAAAAGTGTTTTCATGTTCATTTTAATTTGTCGATTGGCGTTTGCAAGTTTCCTGCCAAAGTTATTCTTTGATCAGTTTTCCATTTGTAACTCGTTGATTGTCTTTGTTTACGAATGAATATAGATATATTCCACTTTTTAGATCAGAGATGTTTACAACAGCGTAATTTTCAATTTCCAACGTTAAAACCACTTTTCCTTGTGTGTCCATAACCGTTAATGTTCCTGAAGCTTTGTTTTCAAATTGGACTGTAAACTCAGAATTCGTTGGATTTGGATAGATCGTCATGGTGTTTTTAGTATTTTCATCAATTCCTGAATAGAAATCAACACAACTAAGACTATCATCTGCATCGTTAGCCGATTGATTGATCAAAAGATCCATTATTGAAGCATTTGTGATGGCTGTAAATGTCATGCTCTGGTCAGAAAGTACAGTTGTAGTTGCAACACTTATTTCCTCTCCCCAAGAACAATTAGTAATGGTTAGTAATGAATCCGTTCGAACAATGTTTCCGTGTGGAACAGCAAACCATGAAGTTGATTTAATCCCATAAATTGGTCCGTAAGCGTTAACGTATGCACCCTTGTGCTCACGTGAAGTAACATCCGTGACCAATCCCATATATGAAATTCTGTTTATGGTAGGCCATCCAATACTAAGCAGATCCAGCCTTGAATCGAAGCCGGTATTGGAAGAAATAACATATGACGAATCTTTAATATGTGCCATATCAATGTCTTCAAAAGCATTACCTGTCCCATCAGTTTCCTGAACATTGGTGAAGGATCCACCAGGAAGAAGAGAAACAATTCCAATCTTATTTGAATTTGAATAAGAAGCTATTCGAATAGTATTGTTGTCCAATCCTAGATCATAGAACTTGTAGTTTGGATGTGTATTGTTCCAAAGTAGCATTCCCATGTTGTCGGTTGCGAATACCAAACCTTGTGGAGTTCCACCATTGTCTGCAGTACTTCCTGAAAAAACAATGGTATTCGAATCGTACTCCATGATATCTTCGACTTTAAAGCGAAGCCCACTGTTTTTGTAAGAATTTACTTGAAGCGTAGTTCCATCAGTATCCAATTCTGCGATGACCATTTCGCCACTTTGTTCGTCTGATCCAGCGATCCAATAACTGTTTTCAGAAGATTCCATGACCGCATTACAACTGAAAAACATTGGTGCTTGCGGATAAACTCCTTTGGACCAAATTACTGTTCCGGAACTGCTCAGTTTTGCAACAATTCCAACGTTTACCCCAAAATTCTGAAGCATTGCAGTTCCTACTGCCAAATAATTTCCGTCAGACAACGGTTCCACATCGTGAAACTCAAAATTGTTGAAAGGCTGTCCGTCAATAACGTATTGAGAAGCACTCAGAACATTTCCCAAACTGTCCAATAACGAAAATGCGGCATTGTTGAAGTTGGTTGTTCCCACCTGAGCCAAATTGGCATTCGCATCAACGTTTACAGCAAAAGGTTTGTAACCATCTGTATTGTAAATCACTTTTGAATACAACGAATCTTGAGCTTGAGAAATAGAAGCGGTAAGAATGGAAAGGAGTAGTAATTTTTTCATGTGTCGTAAAATTGAGTCATAAACTTAATTGAAATACAACAGTTTTGCAATGTTTTAGTGCCTCAACATACATGAAATGGAATCCATAGTGTATTTTTGCACAAAATTCTGATTTTGAAAAAATTCTTCAATTCAAAATGGGTAAGGATCCCATTTAAAGTCTGTGTGTATTTGTTTGCCATTGCTGG
Source organism: uncultured Fluviicola sp. (assembly GCA_965650275.1). GTDB lineage: Bacteria > Bacteroidota > Bacteroidia > Flavobacteriales_D > Crocinitomicaceae > Fluviicola. The sequence continues at coordinate 37,815 of CBFGNV010000011.1, forward strand.
TTTTTTTCTGTGTGCAAGTTATGCTGCAATTCAGCTTGGACTCACAAAAGAAAGCGGAGTAGTTGATGGGAATAACCGTTATTTCCAGGAGATGCACGATAAGTATGATCAGGATTTTATGATTGATAGTACAACCATGGTAAAACGCAGGTTTGAGGCCATGGAACGCATTATTCTTCTGAACGAATATTATCCCAAAAATGCTCAACACATTTTATCTGTTTTACAAAAAGGAGCAGATGAAACCGAAGTTCTAAGAATGCTTGATGCTGTTGATATTCAACTTAAAGTAAATGATGAGTACACTGCTGCAACAAAAGAATTGAGACAGAAGAACAAGCAAAATCGCAAGATTACGGGGCTGAGCGTTTTTGATTGGATGAATATTGCCGAATGGAAGACTTTCAAAGAAGCTGTTGCAAAGGATAAAAAGCTGATTGATTCGGTAGCTAATCAAACGGGAGTGGAAGGGCGTTTGATTGTTTCTTGTTTGGTTGGTGAACAAATTCGCCTGTTTAATTCGTCTCGCGAAGCGTATAAAAAATGGATTGGTCCGCTAAAAGTACTCTCGGTAGAATCGCAGTTTTCGTTTGGAGTAACTGGTATTAAAGAGCACACAGCACAACAAATTGAGTCTCATATTAAAGATCCTTCAAGTGTTTTCTATTTAGGTAAGGAATGTGAGAATCTTCTTGATTTTGTAGGGCAAGATACGGCTTCAATCAACAGGGAGAGAATAAGCCGTTTAACTGATTTCCATAATCATTACTATTCCTACATGTACGCCGCATTGTTTTTGAAGCAAATGAAGGTGCAATGGGAAAAGGCGGGATATCCAATTGACAAGCGTCCTGAGATTTTGGCGACCTTGTTTAATGTTGGTTATCCTCAGTCGAAACCAAAGAAGAATCCACGTGTAGGAGGGTCAACGATTAAAATCTACGAAAAAGCATATTCTTTTGGAGCAATTGCTTATCAGTTCTACTATTCAGGAGAATTGTATGATCTGTTTCCTTTTAAAAAACGCAGGTTCGATTGGAAAGATATTGAACTTCGATAGAGAAATCACTTCAAATCCGATATTTTCCTGATTCGACGATTTATATTTTGCTTCCAACGAAGTAATTTAAGTGTTCGTCGAAACGCAAATTACTCATTGATTCTGTCAATTTACTCGATAAAGTCCGCTGAATAGATATCTCGATGGTGGTAAAATGGTGAAAAACATATATTTACCTACTAACATCACTGTTCGATTCTTATTCTCGGTTGTACATGTCTTGTTCTTGTTTCATAGAGTAGCGTCAGTAGGCAAGATTTTTTGATTACTAAGGATTAGGGACCTTTAGTAATTTTACAGACAACAACAAAAAAGGCTTCTCCGTACTTACTGGAGAAGCCTTTTATATTTTTCTAAAGCTCACAAAAAAAGCCGCTTTTTAGCGGCTCTTATCGAAAACAGTGTTTTCTCTTATTTTCCGCCTAGAATATGCACAAATCCGTGGATTGTAAATATGGTTTCTTTGGCGTCATCGTATTCGTATTTCTCACTTGATGGTGTAACAGTGTAGAAGTATACTCCGGAAGTTAATTGATTACCTGAAGCATCCAATCCTTTCCAGTCGTTCTGGTAATCATCGCTATGGAAAACAGTAATTCCCCAGCGATTAACCACTGTCAATTCTACCTTATCAAAATCTTCTAAATGCTGAACGATAAATGCATCGTTTGTTCCATCGCCATTCATGGTAATAAAGTTTGGCGTAGAAAGCGGACATTGATTGTACACTCTTATTATCGGACTTTGAATGGTTTTTCCACAAACGTCGGCAGCGCTTACAACAAAATTGTTCAGGTTGGGTTCAAGCACCATTCCCGTAACCAAAATACTGTCTGAATCTGGCCAGCCTCCAAATTGCCAATAATAGCCGTAAGGAGGAACACCGTTTTCTACAACTGTACTCAGCCACGTTACTTCACCGTTATCAGCACAAATGTTAATGGAATCCGGAACGGAAATGGTTAACGCAGTGTAATCGATAATATTTATGGCAATTGAAGTAGTATCAAACGTTCCGTCACAGATGTTTTCAATAATGATATTCAATTGTACGGTTTCGTTTCCTTCAGCAATTGCATCATAAAATGCGGAAATTCCGATTGTATCTGTTCCAACATTCGCAGGAATAGTAAGCGTATCCTCGATAAATGGATAATCGTCACCATTTACAGCAGTTCCGCTTAAAAGCACCTGAACCGTAAGTTCATCAGTACTATCTGGACGGTGAATAATGAATCCTGCGAATCCACAATCTTCAATAATAGAAGTAGCACCCGAAACGGAAACTTCAATTGGTTCAGTGACCGTACAGGCTACAATCCGATATCCATAGGTTCGTGTGTGCGTGTTTATGAGAACTCCTTCCCGATATTCGTCCACCTTAACACCGGCTACGTAGTTTCCAATTAAGTTTGGGGTAAATGTGATAATTCCTGTTTGCGGATCGACTGCAATGGTTGAACCTGCTCCAAATGGCTGGAAAGTAGAGTAGGTGGGTTCCCATCCAACAGGCGAATAAGGCGCAGCTGATTCCGGATTTGGAGTGACATTTCCACTGGATCCACCCAAATAAGGGTCTGCTAAGGCATAAACAAGACTGTCTCCGTCAGGATCTGTCGCGTGATGATCGAAATCAAAAGATTGTCCGGAACAAAGTACCAAAGGTGGGTAATTCGCAAAACGAGCTCCCTGATTGTGGATATCAACAAGAGAAGACCCTGGGATACTGGTTGTAAGTGTAATTCCGTTATTTGCCGGATCTACAATATTATCAATGTTTGCAGCCCAACAACAACGTTGGTAAGAAATGTAATAACCGTCAATATCGAATGGTAAAATTACGGTATCAACGTAAATTGCACGTTCAATACAAATATCACTTGGCGGGGTAACACAAGGGTCATCATATATAATTGGCAATTGCTCTTTCAGAATGTACTGCATGGAAAATTGACTCCAAATGGTACCATTTGTATAGAAAATGGTGTAATCTAAGGGTTGGTCAAAATCTGTGAAACTACTACAGTCGCGGAAAAGCTCTATAGTAATTCTGTACTGGTTATTTCCTAATGAATCGTAGTAGATTTCTCCTCCAACAATGTGCGATGCACGAGAGTTGTTAGCGAATAAGCAGATAAACAGGGTTAAAAGGATTAATAGTTTTCTCATGTAAGTAATCTTTAGGAGTATAACGCACTAATCGCCACTAAGGTTGTATGACGATCGTGTTTTCAAAAATAAGAAGAGTATTGCAATTGGACACCAACTGAATACAATAGATAGTTGATATGCCAATTCCCAGGAAAGTGAAGTTGTTGCGAAAACCATGAGAAATAACCGAAGTAAGATGGCTGAACAGAGTAGGCAAAGCAATTCTCTCATGAGGAGTTTATGTTGATAAATCTGCTTTAACTTTGCTTTCTTGAGCGCCAGAAATGCAATTGAAAACGTGTAAATGGCAAGTATAAAGAATAAGAATTTCCCAATTTTTCCTCCTGAAGCAAAGTAAGCGAGGACAATACCGCCAGGAACAACCGCTAAGAAAATAAGGTACAAAGCCGTCTTTCCTAATAAACGATGTGTCTTGATATTTACTTTTTCAACTCTGAAAAGCACAAGTATCGAGCACAGAAATAATGCAAGACAAGCGCAAATTCCATGCACAACAAGACCAATCTTGAATAGTCCATTTTCGACTAAGTGAACGCGATTCAACAGAAATGGTTCCTTGAATGTGGGATTGAAATAACTCAAGGCAACATCTGCAATCCGGAAATTGAACAAGTTGATCAACAAAAAAAGAAAAATGCTAACCAGCTTCAACATAAGGTGAGGCTTTTTCCTGAATGTATTTCGTCGGATTCGATTTTATATCCTTTATCAGCGATTTGATTGTTTTGATATTTCTTTTCTCGATCTCTGTTAGTTTACTGTCAACATTCTTGTACTTCGGTTTGTACCAGCTGAATTGTGAGAAATAATTGCTTAATTCTACATCTGTGAATTTCATTCCTTTGTATGCGTACAGTTCATTGATCATGAATTCAAGGTCTGCGGCAGTCAGATGATTTGTCCTCAATTCTCCGATTCCCTGAATTTCTTCTTCGCTAAATCCTCGTTCAATTAATTCGAACTCGCTTAATGATTGTGCGAATTCCCCTTTGAAATGTGAACGTCCAAGTGGAATTGCAGAGATCATAGGGAAGAATCCCTGACCAAGTGGAACAATATCACCATCAGCTTGAATTGAATAGTATTCGTATTTGGTGTATTGCCAATAAGGCATTAAAGAGAAGTATTCTTCTTCAATTTCTCTTGAAACGAAATTTCGTACTTCAATTAAACTGTCGTTCAAGAATATGGCTTGTGGCTCATATTTATCCTCATGTGGTTCTGAATATTCGTCAAAAGCATAAAGGACAACTGTTTCCTTGAATTTATTCTTTTTCCCAAGTGTGGTCAATCGTAAGCTTTTTTCTGAAAATCCACGAGATTCTCCAAAATAATCGTAATAGCTTGTGATTAATGAAGTAACATTTTGATTTCGTTTCACTTCTTTGACACTGATCATATCCGTTGTATCGCCTTCGATCATAATACTTCGAACAGTTTCGGGAATAACTTCCAGTTTTGAAAGGAATGAAGGTGCCATCACCATTGCACTTGGATAGATATAATCAGGATTGTCAACATATCCCTGGAAATCTTGAATGCTATACCAAAGACCAAAAAACTTACTGGAATAATTGTATCTGAATTCCTTCAGGAGCTTGTAGTAATTCGGTGGATTTTCATCATCTGTCATTTTCTTTTCCTTACCATCTGCATAGATCTTGAACAATTCATTTCCACGTTCTCCAATGGCAATGTATTCCATTATTTTACTAGGATAGATCAAATCGTATTTTGCCTCTATCTTTTCGTTTTTTGCATAGTTGAAAAGGCCATATTTATTGTCCTTTTTATATTCTACGTAATCCTTTACGATAAAACCAGGATTGGAAATCTCCTGGCACGTCATCGGGAGAAGTTCGTTTCCTTTTTCGTCTAGTAATGCAAAACGAACTTTTTCGTCAAAGCGACCATTAATGAAAGCATCTTTTTTAGATTGGCGAATGAATAACAAGCCGGAACTTGTTGTTGAGAAATGTGTGATATTCTTCAACTTGCGTTGAATGGCTTGAAGTTTCTTGAGATTGGCTTTGGTGTAAACAGCAGTGCCTCTATCAAATTCATCCTGTTCACGGGCTGTCGTATCCTCTCCCGGCAAGGCCTCTACATCTTCAAATTCGGTCTTAGCCGTTTTTTCTGATTCTTCACCAGAACAAGCAAATAGTATTCCGCCAACAATGGCAATAGCAATGTAGAATAGTTGATTTTTCTTCATGAAAACTTCCTTTATGATGTAAAGAAAGTAATAATTTTCAGTTGGTTACCTGATGTTGAAAATCTTATCTAAAAACCTGAATAATTCCTTGTTTCGTGAATTCGCCGACAGCTTCTGAATAGAATGTTAAGCGGTAAAAATAAACACCATCGACAACGGTGGCTGATCCACCTTGGTCAGACGAACCATCCCATTGGATAGAATTATCCACAAAAGTTCGAATTGTTTCTCCCCAACGATTAACGATGAATCCTTCCTTCAACTGAAGATTCGTAAGGTCTACAAACCAAATGTCATTTACGTTGTCACCGTTTGGTGTAATGACATTTGGAATTTCGATTTCCATACTTCCGTCCAAGCATTCTGTTAGAATGAAATTTACCGTACTATCGCAACCAAAAGGTAAGGGGAATACTTGGGTGTATATCCCAACTTCGGTATAATCTATTCCATTTACCGAAAACGTATCGCCAACACAAAGCTGACCATGCAAACTTATTTCAACATCATGACAAGGTGCGGTAATGGTGATGCTGTCACAACTGGTAGAACTGCAATTTCCATTTGCATTGGTGTAACAAACTTCGAAAACGCCTTCGCCTGAAATAGAGGGATCGAAAACACCCGCTGTTGAAATACAGTTTCCGCAAGAACTTGACCATGTTCCACCACCTGTTGGAGTTGGAATCAGAACCACTGCGTCATTGATAAAGTGGGTCCCCGGATCATTAAAAGCTGAGCTTGGAGTTGGTAAACCAGCGTTAATCGTAATTGTTAATGTTCCCGAACAACCGTTTTGATCACTTGCAGTTAAGGTGTATGTTCCGGGACAAAGATCCTGATTCTGTGAGCCTGTAATTCCGTTTGACCAGCTGTAACTGTAAGGAGCAGTTCCGCCGTTGGCACTTGCAATTGCACTACCATCACATTCTCCGCCACAAGTTTCGTTAGCAACCAATGCTTGAGGTGTAAGTGTTGAAGCACCGGAATTAATTGTCACGTTTGTCGTTGATGCACAATTGTTTTGATCTGTAACGGTTAGCATGTAGGCACCGGCACATAGATTTACGTTGTTTGGACCGTTGAATGAATTTGACCAACTGTAACTGTAAGGTGCAGCACCGCCTGTTGCGCTTGCCAAAGCACTCCCGTTACACGCTCCTGAACAAGTTTCATCAGTTACCGAAGCTTGTGGAACAATGCTTGAAGTTCCTGAATTTATGGTCACATTCGTAGCTATTGCACAGTTATTTTGGTCAGTAATGGTCAAAGAATACGTTCCGGCACAAAGGTCTTCAATGTTTGAACCCACAAAACCATTAGACCAGCTATAGTTATAAGGAGCGATACCTCCGGTTGTACTTGCGATGGCAGAACCGTTACAGGCATTAGGACAACTTTCATCTGTAACCTGAACTTGTGGAATCAGGGTGCTGCCTTGAGGTATTATGGTATCAAAGTATAGTTGACAACCATAATCATCAGTTATATTCACTGAGATCGTTCCCGGACAAAGATCAATAATGTTTCCTTGTATTTGTCCGTCACTCCAATCGTAATAGTAATATGGCGAACCACCTACTACTGTGGTGTTTATTGCTCCGTTACAATCTCCGCAACTTGTAGGGGTAATGTTAAACGTGAATACGGGAAGAGAACCACCATAACATTCGGGATTTCTACTCAGTAAATAGGTGTGATTTTGCGTTGTAGTGAACGTGCCCGGAGTTCCGGAGCCTGAAGTTGCATACCAATTTGAGGCAGTTAACGGATCGTAATTTACGCTCATTGTATTTGTGAAAAGTTCACTTCCGGCAAAAAGGTCATAAACCTGAGCTGTTCCCAATGCGTTGTTGTTTCCCCAACTTACCGAATAACTTGGAGTAGTACTGGTGATTGATGCACGAATTTGAAACGAATCGTTTGAATTGTTCATGCTGATCTGCGACCAGTTTCCTCCGCCATTGATCCAAGATGCCTGTGGCGGATAACTTGAATTTGTTGTATTAGGTAGCGAATTTTGTCCGTTGAAAAGTGTTGAATTGATGGGAATAATCAACCGACAGTTGCCGTCATTCATAGAAACATCCATTGGCGGAAGTGCCGGATTTACATCCGTATTGTTGTAGATAACGATGGTCGTTCCCGTTGGAATTGCCGACCAGAAAGGAATTAAAGCAAACTGTACGGCTCCGGCTGCAATTCCTGTTCCCGTTCCGCTATTGAAATAGCCATTATTATCGTCAATAACAATTCCGCGTAAATCCCATGTTTCAAGAGGTGCAATACAAGCGCGTTCTCCCATAACAATGAATTCCACCCACTCCTGACTTCCGGATCCCTGACTAATTTCATTGATAACCAGTTGAGCATTCGAATAGTGAACGAATAGCGAGAAAAAGGATAATAAGATGGTAGTGCGCATTTTACACTTCAGTTTAATAGAGGATTGAATTGGTTTCGGTAAAAACAACCTGTAGGAGATCAATTCAATTTTCGATGCAAAGGTATTACAAACAGGGTATATGAAGCAAGGGGAGGGTTAAGTTTATGTTAGGAATGATGTAGTAATTTAGCAAGAAAACAACTTAGCAATATTGTTAAGTTGTTAATGTCGGTTTATAACGAAAGTGAATTTTGGGATACCTGATACATTAATTAAAAACGGATTCAATAAACGATTTCATGGGTTTTAATCCTTTTTCATTTAGGCTTATCATGTAACAATGAGGATAATACTCAATTTGAACCAAATCAGCCAAGGCTAAAATCCCAACATGTCTTTTTACACTGGGTTGACTCAGATTTAGAAGTTCCGAAAGATCAATATTTCTTTTCATTTCGTCCTTCATTAGAATTTCCAAAATTCGTTTTCTCGCTGGATGTGAAAACGCTCTACCAAGATTAGCAAATAGCAGTTCTTCAGTTGTGTAATTGTTGTCTTTAATAGCTCCCATGATTTTATGTTTTCTATTTAAGATAGTGGAAAAGGTTATTTGGCACAAGTTTTTTTGGAGATTTAAATGTTAAAAACAAGCCCTTTGAAATCCATCTTAACAATATTGTTAAGATGTTTTTTTGGCAAAAAATGGTTATTGAATTACCAACTTAGCAATATTGTTAAGTTGAAACTTTGTTCATTTCCGAATTTGTTATAAAAAACGTTCTAAAGCTCGCGTGAGCGTCTCGCTCGTGAGGACCTTATAACAGCATTAAGCCCTTAAAAACAAAGAACGTAAATACTCTACGATCTGCTCTAATACCTTTGTTTCTAAAAATGAAAGCAAAATGAAAATACAACCAACCTAGAATCTATTGATCGCGTTAACAGGTGAATAAGTTGTTCGGGACAAAACTGCTGTGCACTTTTTTTTCTCAAAATGTTAAAATTGAAAAAGTACTTGTTTAACATTTTTTTAGATTTTACTTTTATCCCCATCATACCATATTGAATACGTTCTTTTACACTATTTTACTAAGTCACTTACACACTTCAAATGCTTACGCACCACTTCAAATCAGAACAACTGATTTCCCTCTTATTTAAACTTCTTTACGATGTCAAATTATTGGCTTTTGCTGATTTTTTGTCATCACAAATCACATTTAACCGTAATCATAAATGAAAAAACTAACCTTAATCCTGAGTTGGTTCTTGCTATGTTCCACCATTTCATTTGCACAATATTCCACCACGCCAATCATGCTATCGATGCCCCTGGATACCGACACGATTGAGGAAGATGAACCTTTGTTTGTATGGCAAACTACTTTGAGTAATGTGGCGAACGATCCACGTTTGAACGTACGTTTATCTGTTGTCCAGGTAAATGAAGATCAAACTGCAACAGAAGCCATTTTGGAAAATGCACCTGTTTTTCAGCATCAAAATTTATTGTCCAATTCAATCAACTATTCCGAGATCGATCACGAGTTGGTAGAAGGAACATGGTATGCCTGGCAAGTGCTGCTGTTTTACGATGGTGTTCAGGTTCAGCAAAGTGAAGTTTGGAAGTTTATTAAGGCGGAACCAATTGAACCCAATCATACCTATTACACCTTAAAAACGAAAGCGGATAACAGCATTATCCAGTTGAACGAGGAGGAAATTTACTTTACAACTACTGAAAAGGGAGAGTTCAATTTGCAGGCTCTTATCAGCGGAAAGAAAATCGTTCGTCAGACAATTTCTTTTGAAGAGATTAAAACCAATACAGCCGAAAGTTCAGTGAGCCACCAGAATAGAGAAGCGAGATATTTTCGTTGTGATCTATCTGCACTTGACCTGAAAAAAGGAACCTATAGAATTGATTGGCAGGCGAACGATCAGCTTCATTTTGTATCACTCGTTCAGAAGAAGTGATATCATACTTATTATAAAAATAGACCACATTTAAAATTTAATACCGAACAACGTGAAAGATCAACTGAATCAAAAAAGAGGAGTTCAGCAGCTCGCATGGCTATTCCTTATCCTGTTCTGCATGAGCGTTTTCAAACCAGGTATGGCAATTGCCGGAGGCGGAGGTCCAACTCAACCTGAAGTGCAAAGCTTTACACCCGTTGGCGTTTCAGAAATGGTAGATCCATTTACCGGTGATTTCTCTTACAATATTCCATTGATGGATGTAGAAGGATATCCCATCAATATTGCATATAACTCAGGAGTTACCATGGATCAGGAAGCATCATGGGTAGGACTTGGTTGGAACCTGAATACGGGAGCAATTGTGCGTAATATGCGCGGTTTGCCCGATGATTTTAATGGTGATGTAGTTGCCAAAACTGAATCTCAAAAGCCGCAGACTGAGGTCGGAATTAGTTTGAATACGAATTGGGAACTTTTTGGTAAGAAAAATAATGACAACGATACCGCGGTGAGTTCCCCATCACTGGCTGCTGGAGTTAAGTTTACTTATAACAATTATACAGGTTATGGAACCACCCTTGATTTTGGGCCATCTTTTACTTTGGGTAAGGTAAATGATGCCGGTGGCCAATGGTCTGCAGATTTATCCTTTTCCGGAAGCAGTGAGAATGGTGCCGGATTTACTCCTGGTGTAAGTTATTCCCACAATCTTGAAGGTAAAAAACTGGATGATGCCAAGATGATGCATTCCTTTAGTGGTGGTTACAATTCACGTGCAGGGTTGACGTATCTTTCTTATGGTGTCTCGGTTAATGACAAAGCAAAGACCAAAGAAAGCAGCAGTAGAAAAAGACAATACACCGTTGGTAGTTCATCTTACGATTTCGGTCTGCAAAGCTACACTCCATCATCATCTGCCAGTTTTTTGTCAAGAAGTGTAACGGGTAAATTTTCAGGAACAACAACATGGTGGGGAGCAGATGTTCAGTGGACAGCCGGTGTTTATTACAATATTCAGAAAATAGATCCCGAAAACCAAACACGCACCAATCCGGCATATGGTTATTTCCATATGGAAGAGGGACAAAAAAACGATTATGCCCTTCTAGACTTTAATCGTGATAATGAAGGTGCTTTTACAAAGTACAGTCCAAACCTTCCTTCTGCGTTTTTGACCAATGATGTTTTTTCCATTCAGGCGCAAGGAATGAGTGGAAGTTATCGTGCATTTCGAAATGATGTGGGTTACGTATTCGACCCAAAAGTGGAATCAAAAAGTGTAAGCGGAAACATAGGTTTGGAGTTTGGTGCCGGTGGATTGGCCGATTTGGGTGTCGATCTTACAGGTTACATGGTGAAATCTTATTCAGGACCGTGGAGAGAAGCCCCGAGTGAAGGATTCTGGATTGGAGCAAAGAACAATGCTTCAAAGGAAATTCATTTTGAAACTCCTGAAGGTCTCGCTGAAAATATGGCGTTCCAGGAAGCGAATGAGCAATCTGTAGAAACTGATGGCTTGTTTACAGATGAGTTCAACAAAGCATTGCCGGAACATTTTCATCTTTCAGGTTCAGATATCCTACCAATTTTAACTAAAGATGTTAGTCAGGGACCGCTTTCAGGAAATAGCAGAACAGAACGTTTGAAAAGAAACCAAATGTTATCCTTTTTGACAATTAAAGATGTAAAGGACGGTTTAGGTTTATTTGCATATCGATCAGATCTTTACACCAGCGCAGCTGATCATCACATCGGTGAGATCACACAATTGGGAACCGACGGAAGACGTTATGTTTTCGGAGTTCCGGCGTATAACCACCTTCAACGCGAAGAGACATTTGCTATTGGAAATGATATCAACGATAACGACGGTTTACAACCTGTTGGCGACGACTATTCAGGTATTGTGAATTTGGGAGGACACTACAGTAATGCAGCAGGAGTTAGCAATCCTTACGGAATCGACAATTACTATTCGTCTCAAGTAACACCCGCTTATGCGCATTCGTTTATGTTATCAGCGGTTTTGAGTGATGATTACATTGATGCAGATGAAGTGAAAGGACCTAGTGAAAATGATTTCGGAAGCTACGTGAAGTTCGATTACGAAAAGGTGGACCAAGTGAAATGGAGAGCTCCGATGGCAAAACGTTCGGCTTATTATAACCAGGGATTAAAATCTGACTTGACGGATGACAAAGCAAGTGTGATTTATGGTGAAAAGGAATTGTGGTATGTGAAAGTGGTTGAAACCAAGAATTACATTGCTGTTTTCGAATTGGATTCGCGTAAAGATGGAATGTCGGTTGCGGATAGAATGGGTGGTTTAGATCCTTCTTTAGGACAGATGAAATGCCTGAAGAAAATTACCTTGTACGCAAAAAAAGACTATTACGATCATATCAGTGATCTGGAGGATGCAACTCCAATTCAGGAGGTACATTTTGTTTATGATTATTCACTTTGTCAAGGATATCCCGGACATATCAATGGTGGCGGAAAATTGACTTTGAAAGAGATCTATTTCACTTATCAGGGTTCTTACAAGTTGAAAAGAAGTTCCTACAAGTTTGAATACAACTCCGGAAATGCAAACTACAGAATGAAGGACGTGGATCGTTGGGGAAATTACCAACCAACAGCAACGGGGTCAATCGATTTTCTCGCTGTGGATTCAAAACTGAATTCTTCTGATTTTCCATATACTATTCAGGATGAAGAAGATGCTGCTTCGAATGCTCAACAATGGACATTGACTGACATTCATTTACCCTCAGGAGGAAAAATTCATGTGGATTATGAGAGTGATGATTATGCCTATGTGCAGCATTTGCAGGCATCACAAATGTATTCCATAGTTGCAACGGGAGACGGAAGCGGAGATATGAATGCTGGAGATCTCACACAACCTGTTGCCGAGGTAATAGCGGATGATGCACTTGAAAATCGTGCAATCTTCTTTAAGCTGAAACCAGGATATACGCATGCTGAAGATTATTTCGACTGGAATGAACCGATATACTTCAAGACTTTGGTAAATATGGGCGATATCAACAACAGTGAGAAGCAGTTGGAATATGTTACGGGTTATGCATTTGTGGATAGTTTTGAAGTTGTTGGTGCATATGGAAAAATTGTTTTCAAACCTCTCGATTTACTTGACCTTGGCATCAAGAAATACAGTCCAATAACCAAAGCGGCTATTTTATTCGGTAGAGCAAACATGCCTAGAACCATCAATGATGTTATTGATACGGATGAACCAGGTGCTGACGAGAATTCACTTGCCGGATTTGCAAATTCAATCGTTAACTCAGCAAGTACATTTAAAGAATATTTTATTGGTCCAAACAAAGCGGTTTATGATCATGAGCGCTGTCAGGAATTGATCACTCAGCACTCATTTATTCGATTATTGGAACCAACTGGACACAAATACGGTGGAGGATTGCGAGTGAAGCGCATCACCATGTTCGACAACTGGGCGAAAATGATTGATAGTAATGCTCCGGATGAAACCAACGATTTTACTTATGGACAAGAATTTTTCTATGAATTAGAAGACGGAAGATCTTCAGGTGTCGCTTCATACGAGCCATTGGTTGGTGGTGATGAGAATTCATGGCACAAAGGAGTTTCTTACGATGAGAAAATGATGTTCGCTCCGAACAAAGAAGTGTTCCTGTCTGAACCAATCATGGAAAGCCAGTTTCCTTCACCTAGCGTAGGATATAGTAGAATTGTGATTCAGGACCTTAAGCATACAGGTGTTACGAGAACAGCCACTGGAAAAGTGGTAAAGGAATTCTATACAGCAAAAGATTTCCCAACTGTAGTAAATAGGACACCTATAATTAAAAGTTTGAATTCCAATAGTTTGAAAATTGCTACAAGTTTCCTTCCGTTGTTACCGAAGTATGATTATCTGACGGCAAGTCAGGGATTTGTTATTCAAACCAACGACATGCATGGTAAACCAAAAGCCGAAGCGGTTTATGCTGAAGGACAGGAACGGCCATTGAGCACAGTGAATTACCATTACCAATCCAAAGAGATCAGCTTCTTGAACAAATCGGTAAATGTTCTGGGGAATCAGGTACAAACGATTCGTCCGGATGGTGAAATGCAAATCGCAGAAATTGGTGTTAAATACGATGCTGTTGCTGATTTCAGAGAAAATATAACAAAATCAATTGGTGTTGGACCAATCGAAATCAATAACAATGCCTTTCTGGCAGGACCAATGTTATTGGTAATTCCTACCGTTTGGTCGAAAATCGATATCAGTAAAAGCCAGTTTAGAAGTGCTACCTTGAACAAGACGGTAAATAAGTTTGGTATTCTGGATAAGGTGACAGCCAATCAGGACGGATCAATTGTGGAGACAAAGAATCTGGCTTACGACGGAGAAACAGGTTCTGTGCTTTTAACAGAAACGACAACCAACTTTAACGATAAGGTTTATTCACTGAATTTACCTGCACATTGGAAGTATGACCAGTTGGGGCAAGCCTATAAAAATATTGGCTATTCAGTTACTGATTTTCCAATTTATGCAGATGGTTTTGTACCGGTACCTGGTGCCCAGAACCATTTTGTTGTAGGAGATGAGGTGAAAGTGGAAACAGGAAGTGGTGTTGATCCAGCATGGGTTACTGAAGTGAATGATTACGGAATCCGTTTATTGGATAATGAAGGAAATCCTCTTTCTGCTCCAACTTCCAGAATCACTATTATCAGAAGTGGAAGACGTAATAAGCAAGCTACAAGTATGGCAACCATAACAGCCCTTGATAATCCATTAGCAGGATTAACTTCTAGCGTTTATACAAAGGTGTTGAATGCTGGTGTGGTAGAGTTTTCAGATAACTGGAAAACGTACTGTGAGTGTTTACCTAACGAAAGTAAATCAATCAATCCTTACACCAACGGAACTCGTGGAAATTGGAGACCGGTTCGTTCTTATACGCATTTGACGGATAGAGCTCAAACCAATACCAACAACAACACAAATATTCGAAGAGACGGAGTGTTTAGCGGTTTCAGTCCTTATTATTACTACTACAATAACGAATGGCGAACCAATCCATCTAACTGGACTTTTGTTTCTGAAGTTACCAGTTTCAGTCCGAATGGAATGACGTTGGAAACCAAAGATGCCTTGGGCAGATACTCTTCCAGTCTATTCAGTTTCAAGAATACATTGACAACTGCAGTTGCTGCGAATGCACGTCAGCGACAAGTTGCTGAAGGAAGTTTTGAAGACCTGGATTATTCCAACTGTATGGATATGGGAGTGTTTTCTCAGGAACATGCTGAAGACGTAAATACGGATTATTCGCATACAGGTCATTCAAGTATGCAGGTTGTAGGTGGAACCTCGAAAACTTATACTACCAGACCTGCGCAATGTGACAATTCCACAGAGTGTTCCATTTCAATAGTTCCGGTAAATGAGAATAAGTACGAAATACTCGGTGATCTGTCTAATATCCTTGCAAATATTACCAATATAAGTGGTCCTGCTTATGGTTCCGCAACTTATGATTCAGGGGACCTTGAAGTGGAATTTGACACGGAAGGATATTATGAAATCGAAGTGGTATTCTGGGATAAGGAAACAGGATGTGAGTTGAAAGTGCGTATCAATACTGTACTTCCCGGAAATAACCAGTTGAGTATGCAGGTTTTAAGTTTAAGCCAAAACTAGTTGTATGAAGAAATTAATCATTTTATCAGGAATCTTGTTGAGTGGCTTATTGGCTGTTGGACAAACGGTATGGAATACAAGTGCAGGCGCCGCTCGTTTTGTTTGCGAATCTGACGCGTCGTTCACTCAAACATATGCGAACCAGGAACCTTGTATCGATAGAGAAGTAAGATTGTATTATTACTACAGACCCGATACCACACTGTCAAGTACAAATCTCTTTACAATTTTAGCGAATAGTGGTAGTTTGGATTGTGCTGTGAAGGTTTGGAAATTCGATTCAAAAGCAGAAGCAAATACCGGATATATTACTGAGACACCCCTTGTTGATCAGTCTTACACTTATACACAGAATGTTGCTCATGCACTTACAAAAGGTAAGTTTTATCTGCTGGAATTGACAGTTCATGACTGTGATGCTGTTGTCAATTTTACTAGTGAAGACGGAGGGTATTTCGGTGATTCATGGCACGAAGAAGAGTGTGCTGGCTGTCTTGGTGGTTTTGAACCTGAAGGTGGCGTGTACATATTGAGTGCATGGGTAATGGACAAAGATGCAGATCTGGGAACTGTGGAATATGATAAACCACACATTGAAGTGACTTCAGGTTCTACAGTAACAGATTGCATTCCAAGAGGGGAAATCATTGACGGCTGGCAGCGAATAGAAATGGAAGTGGTGGTTGAAGAAGACGAATCGGTAAGTATCGAATTGGTCTGTGAATTAGATGGAGATTGCATGTTTGATGACATTCGGTTCTTTCCGAAAGATGCAAGTATGGTAACCTATGTTTACGATCCATTGACCTTACGTTTAATGGCCGAATTGGATGAACGCAATTATGCCAAGATCTATGAATATGATGAACAAGGCAAACTCATTCGAGTGAAGAAAGAAACTGAAATGGGGATTATGACCATTCAGGAAAACAGAGAAAACAATTCAAAAGAATAAATTCATGAAGAAGTTAATCCTATTATTCGTTTTGAGTTGGTTGTCATTCTCAAAAGCACAGGCTCAAACCTGGGAAAAAGCAACGTATAATGTTTTCCTAAAGGAATTCACTCAATTGCTTCAGAAGCAACCTGAGTCTTGGTATTCTACAACCATCAGCACTTCCGTATACATGAATGTGAATGCACCTAAAGCGGAAGATGTGAAAGTATCCAAACTCAGTGTTTACGGACCTAAAGATTATGTTTTTCAATCTGGTGAAGCCATTCAGATTCAACACGAGAAGTTGAAAATTGATATTGATACTGTTGAAAAGCAGGTGCTTCTTTCAAAAGCTGTAGACGGAAATTTGATGGGTTTTCAACCTGAACAATTCGATAATATTGATTCGACGAAGTATGAATTTTACTTCATAACAAAAGGAAACCGCAAACTGTTGAAAGTGGTGGAGAAAATCCGCCTGTCATCAATGCAAAGCTTGATCTTCGAATTCGATAAAACTAAAAACGAACTCCGTGTTTTGGAAATGCTTTATTGGCCTTCAAATTACAGTATGAACGAACTTGGAGATCAAACCGATGAACAACCTTTAGTGCGACTGGAATACAGCTCACCTATAAAAATTACAACCAATACTGAATTGGACGTTCTTTTCAATCAATGGCTTTTGTACAACTCGAAAACAAAAGTTTACAGTTGTCCAGACAAAAATTATACGTTTTACGACTTATTGAATAGCAAATGAGATCACTAACCATAAAATCACTCGTTATGCTGGTTGTTCTAACAATCAGTACACTTTCATGGTCAAGAATTATCGACATTCCAAAGCAAACCATGCGTTATGATAGTGGGACAAGTACACCTGTTCAGGTGTGGGATCACAAAACCGTAATGGCTCCATCGGAAAGTGCCACGTTTACAGATTTGACCCGCAAAGGATTGATCACGCTTGCAGTAGATCATCACTATCCGAAAATCATGGCGGAAACCCATACCCTGATTGAGTTAAGTGTAATGCCATTCCCAACCTTAGGAAGCCCTGGATCAACTTTCACAATTACACTTGAAGTGGATTACAAACCGAACGGAGAATTGGAGTTCAATGACAAATCCATTTATGAACTGAACAATGTGCTGGCATTTGATATAGAAATCATTGATATTTTAGTTGACGGTTCACCAGCCGACCTGCCCGAGAACTTATACATCGATGCTGAACTTTACATTGACCGGGTGTTCGATTTTTCAGATTGGTTAGACGAAACTCCGGATGTTGAAGTGACCGATCTTTCCAAGATCATTGATAATGATTGCGATGACGTAGAAGATGCACTTTTGGTGCGTTGGGATCCCATTCGTGAAGCTGAGGAGTACCAGGTGGAATGGACTTATGTAAATGATTACACATCTGTTACAGGAGTTTATAAGAATGCGGATGAAGTGGAATTTGATTTCCGTTTCAATTCAAGTAGAATTACAACCAATTCCAATGAGTATAAAATTCCGTTAACCTATGATCATGGTTATGTGGTTTACCGCGTGCGTGCAGTGGGTAGATTGTATACCGATGCTACCAAACGCCAGTATTCTTATTGGAGTTTACCTGTATCCGGAAAAGTAGATTCAGATGCGGAAGACAACAATTACCACATTACAGAACCTTGGGAAGTCAGTAAAAACTGGCAATACAGTGTAACGTTTGCTGAAGAAGGAAAGCGAAAAGAAGTGGTTTCTTTCTTTGACGGAAGTTTGCGCAATCGCCAAATGGTGACTTTAGTGAGCACGAACAACAAAGCCATTGTTGGTGAAACGCTCTATGATCATCAGGGTCGACCAGCCATTCAGGTTTTACCTGTTCCTGTTTCCGATCCTGTGTGTGGTGTTAGTGGAACGAACACATTGAAGTACTACGAGAATTTCAATAAAAACGCTGCTGATTCATCATACAATCGCAAGAATTTTGATGTTTCATCAGGCGGAGCTTGTAATTTGAGTGTCCAGGCCATGAACACCAATTCGGGAGCTGCGAATTATTACAGTTCATCGAATCCTGAAATGAATGGGGCCCAAGGTTATGTTCCGAATGCCGGAGGTTATCCTTTTTCGCAAGTGGAATATACTCCTGACAATACTGGGCGTATCCGAAGACAAGGTGGTGTAGGATCTACTTTTCAATTGGGAAGTGGGCATGAAACCAAATATTTCTACGGACATCCATCACAAATTGAATTGGATCGTCTGTTCGGAAGCGAAGTAGGTTGTGCAAGTCATTACCAGAAAAATATGGTGGTTGATCCAAACGGTCAGGTAAGTGTAAGTTACCTCGATCAGGAAGGAAGAGTAATTGCCACATCATTGGCAGGAGATGCTCCCTCAAATGTAATCGCCTTGGATTCTGAAGGAAGTGCTTCGCTTGAATTAACCGACAATATTGTTGGAACAGGTTCTATTTGTAACAATCAGGAAGCGAACGATGGTTTGTCGACAACGGTAAACGAAACCATTCTGATCAGCTCGCCAACAACAGTTGTGATCAATTGGTCGCAGGAAATTGAAATGTTCTCCGACTCTTGTTTAGCAGAAGAAATTTGTTTTGGTTGTGTTTACGACTTGACGATCGATTTCAAAGACCAGTGTGGTGTTTCATTGATTACAACCGGGGATACCAGTCAGGTGACAGGTCATTTCTCGTATTCAGGAGATACAATCGTTTTTACTTTGGATTGTGGTGAAGACGAAGTGGAAAATAGTCCAACCAACATTACAATTGAGAATGTAGGAATTGGAAGCTATCAATTAAGTAAAACATTGAGCATAAATCAGGAGGCATTGGCATTCTATGAAGAGCAATATCTAAATCCTGAGATCAATACTTGTTTTAAGACCTTGGAAGAATTTCAGGAAGAATATCTGGAAGATGCTGATTACTCGGGTTGCGAACTAGATACTACCTGTGCGCAGTGTATGGAAGATTTGCCAACGCTGAGTGAATTCTTAGAAGATGAACTGGGTACAGAAGAACAATACAACTTACTAGTTGCTGAATGTGCGGCTCTTTGTGATCCGATCTCTATGCACGATGCTTACCGCAATTTCTTGTTGATGGACATGCAGCCGGGAGCGCAATATGGTGAATACATGCTATCTGATGGAAGTGTTCATCCGGAACAATTCCCGCTTTCTATTTACAATAGTTCAAATCAATTGCCTCATTCTGAAGATTGGCGTTCACCGCATATGATAAAAGGGGGCGTTGCTTATACCAAGTATTTTGATGAAGATTTGGTGACAGAGTCCAGAGTCGCAGTGGTAGCCACACTTGACGGAAGTGGCGATGTTGTATCAACAGTTCCGCCAGTGGTGAATGAGCTACTGGTACTTTACGATGCTGATGAACAGGTGTATTACACGGTTGCAGAAAATTTACAGAATGTTGAAGATTTCATCGATGCCTTCCAGTCCTCCTGGTCTCATTCATTGATCTATTACCATCCGGAATACAACATTCTGACCACCTATGAACAGTTGACGGAAGAAGACGGAAATGGAAACACTTCTGAAGCATTTGATGCTTTGATGGAGAATACCAATACCTGGGCTGAAGCTATTACTAATGGATTTATAAAATCAGGATATACAACTCCTGGTGTGAATGATAGAATTCAACCGTTTAATACACCAAGTCTTTCGCATGCGTATGATCCCTTCCTCGTTTCTCTCTCGGATACCGTAAAATGGACGAATTTTAAGAATGCGTTTATCAACGCTCTGGATACAAACTACCGAATTGTTGGAACAACACCACACGGAATGTCCGAAATGGCAGCTTTTGCAGGACGTAGCATGGGTATGATCGGAAGTACGAGTTTTACAGCAGAACATTTTGGTTTCGGTTTCAATGCAACCGGAACTTCTTCAGGAGGAAGTTCAGCAGCTGACATCGCTGCACGTAACCGCGACTGGCAAAACTTCAAAGCGTTCTACCGCAGTTTGAAATACCAGTATATTGCGCAAATTGGCATTAAACGTTCCATTGAGGTGGAAGATTATTATGGATATAACGGTTGTATCGGTAATTCCAATTTCAATCCGTATGCTGGAGGATTTCTGGCTCCCGGATTCGATATCATGCAGTCGCAGTATATTAATCCGGATCAACCTTGTTTCTTTGCCAATATAGATCTGTACGCCAGCAAAGTGAAACGTTTTATGCTTCCTTCGGATGTAACAGGTACAGGAAATGGGGTAGATTATGCGCTTTCTGGTGAAGAATTAAACGAACAAGCACAACTGGCAAATTATACTTATGCGGGTGATTGCCCCATGGCAGTTGGAATGCTTACACTTTGCAGTGAAATGGCAGGTGATACCATTCTCGACGTAACAGGATTTGATCTGACACAGAACGATGGTTTTATAGCATTTGTGAATGCTTATCAGGGAATTAACGATCCGGTAACTCCTCTTCCGTCAATGGATTGGGATGCAACGGTCATAAATGATTCTACCTTATACATTGAGATTACAGACATTTCAGGAACCATTGCAGAGATTCAGTTCGACCTGTTTGAAGACAGTTTGGTGGATTGGGACGAAATTGACGGATTCCTTGGGATTCAAGCCACAGGAACTGGTGGTTTAGGATTTACCTTTACTGCTCATGCTGTTGCTAATTACGGCGATTCAATTGTGTATTATCCATTGGAAGGAAGCACAACATTGGATATTCTGAATTGTACCTTCCCAGACCATTGCGAAGCGAATGACCTGGGGTCAGATTTGTATGATTTGATGAATGCAATGGCGTTGACAGGAGAATTGCTTTCTGCAGGAGAGTTGATAAAAGGAGTGGGTGCGGATGCCATCTACGAACCGTTCGTAACAGACGTAATCGCTGAAACATTGACAAATAGCCCTGTTGGAGCTGCTAATATCGGATGGATGCAAACAGGTGCAAATTTCCGCATTTTTGAGCCAGTTGTTTCGGGACCAATCATCAATGAAATCCGTTTGAGCATGAGCAATTACGGCTCTATCATCAGCAACTTGCCGAACATCGTTGCCTTTTCCGAAATGATCATTACAAGTGATTCAACAGTTACACTCGTTGCTGTGAACAGCACTGGCGGATTTGAATGTAATGTGGAATGCAAGGTTATTCGAATCAACGGAATGCAACGAAAAGCGATTAACGTTGGAAGTTGTACTTACCCACAATTAGGTTGTGATGGGCCGGAATATCAGGACGTAAAAGACTTGAAAGCCTTGCTTTCGGATGTGCTGGTAAATCAGGATCCGAGTTATGACCTTTACGCAAGTTCTGCAATGACGAACCATTTATTGGGTCAGTTCCCGGGAACAACAAGTACTTCTTCTACTACAACAACAGACACGGTTTATGTAGACGGACTTTCGATTTCCGGATTGACATTCGATCATCAGGAAGTGTTTACCACGGATACAACTGTCATTACAAAAACGTATTATACTCAGGTAAATGGGTTCTTCGAAGATTTGATCATTGATAGTATCTTCTGTGAAGATGGAGATACTGGCTCAGAATGCGACAGTACACGGATTTTTATTCGAACACCTAGAGTAAAAACGGTTTACAATCAAACGACTATTGAGTGGGGAGATAATTGTTCGTTGGTACTGAATCAGGTGGTTGACAATGTGAACGGTTACGAGTTGGAAGACATTACCGAAGTGATCTCATTTAGTATTACTGGCGAACCTGATGACGATGGATATTACCACCAATTTATGATGGTGGTTGAAATGAATGGTACACTTAACGATACCATTTACGGAGAAAGTTGTCTACGGATGCTTCCTTGTACAGGTGTTGCGCCTTCGTTCAATCCAACGGAACCGTTCCCAACAGTCGTTATCGAAGATCCGTGCCATGCGTTGGTGACGGGTGCGGCAATGGCTGCGGCTGAGGAAGCTTACAATGCTTACGTAGATACCTTACTTGCTGATTTCAGAAGAAGATACATCGGTCATTGTATGTCTACGGTGGAGACTTTCGGAAGAACGTATACGCAGAAAGAGTACCATTTCACTTTGTACTACTACGATCAATCGGGTAACCTGGTGAAAACGGTTCCGCCGGAAGGAGTTGAGCAATTGCCTATTACTTCAAGCGCTGATGCATTGGCTGTAAGTATCAATAACGATCGTGAAAACGGGACACATACCGTAATTACCAATCACCGCATGGGAACAGTGTATGCTTACAATTCACTGAATCAATTGACCGCGCAGCACATGCCGGATATGGACGATATGTCGAGCTGGAGTCAGACCTTGGCGAACGGATTAGATGTTGACCTGAAAACCACTGCTATTCAAATGATAGATGAAGGTTTAGGATATTTGACAGGATATGTCACTTCGAGTTCGTCACCAACAGGATCGAGAGGTTATTTATACCGCACAACCAACGGTGGGGTAAACTGGACACGTTTGACTTCTTTGTTTGAAGATCATCTTCTCAAGGTTCGCATGGCGAGTAATACCATTGGTTTTGCCGTTGGTGGCAACGGAACCATTTTGAGAACAGAGGATAGTGGAGGTACATGGGATTTGATGGATTTACACAGCTCTGGAATTACTGGTAATTTTGTTGATCTTGCTGTTTACAATACCACTACTGCAGCGTTCCTTCGTTCTGATGGTGCAATTGTAAAATACAGCAGTTCTGCGTTTAGTAGCACCTTGTATACACCAGCGTTGAGCGGACACACCCTGAATTCTATTTCCAGCATAGAGCCACTGGATGGTTCTTCAAATGTGTATTTGGTCAGTGCTAATTTCACCGTGAGCGGAAATGCATTTACACAATTATTGAAAGTAGACTTAACTTCAAGCGGCTCAACAACCCTGGAAGAAACAAAAGGAACGGTTTGGGCATCTGTAAGTTATGCAGATGCTACTTATGGAATGATTGGCGGTATTGATGGGGATTTGGTATTGATGACCGAATCAGGTGCATCAGGAACACAATTGCTTTCATCCAGCAGCAACACTGTGGGCAATATTGTGGAGAGTATTTTCCTTGATCAATATACTGGTGTTGCCGTTATTGAAAACGCTTCAAGTCAACGTTATCTTTATAAAACAACAAATTCTGGAGGCTCCTGGACCGTTGTTGACAACAACAAGCAGTGCAAGGGAATTACCATGACGCACAAAACCTCTACACAATTGTACATTGTAGCATCAATGGATTCGAGCAGTACATGTAAATTGAAACATTACGAGTTTACCAGCTCTGCCAATACATCACTCTGGACTTACAATGCGAGTACCACGATGCTTACCAATCTGGCGAATTATTACAAGAGCGGAAGGTGTTATGTAGTTGGTTACTATAGCTCTAAAGTGTACACCACTTCCAACTTTACTGCGGGAAGTGCAGGAGCACCAGCTTCCTTGAGTACATATTATACTTTTGCCAGTGGTTCGGCACCAACTCAGCTGCGTGCATTGACTGTTGTTACAACCAGTCCGGCAAACAACATTGTTCACGTAATTGCCGTTCGTAACGATGGTACGAATGAAGCAGTAGAAGATCTTTACAGTTTGAATTCCGCTGCAGCAGTGAAAGTGACACTTTCTCCTTCCTCAACCACTTTCAAAGATGCGGTGATCCGTGATGGTGGAAGCACAGCAACATATGTAATGGCCTACAATCACGCTAACAGAAAAGTATATCGCGTAGCATTAACAACTACAGCACCAACGTCTGGATCGTTAGCTTCCTTTACAAATGATAGTTCCAATGATCTTCCGAGTGGAGCAACATTTATAGCTATGGCGCTGCACAGTGATTACATTACATTGGTTGGTTCTGACGGATTGATCTATAGCTCAACAACAGCTATTACTTCTACCACCAATATTTCTACCCAAATTAGCTGGCAGAACAGAACGGCATTGCGTTTAACACCAATTCGTGATATCGCGAATTCGAATTACACCGTTTCGTCTGTAACGTATAAGGGTGTTGCTGTTGGACGACAAGGAGTAGTTCTTCGCCGTAATTCATCATCAAGTACCTGGTACATTGTACCGGCGGCTAAAACAAGCGACTTTTCAGGTGTAAGTTATACGAGTTTAAGTTCGGTGCCTTTGGCATATGCTATTGCAGATGGTCCATCAGGAATTCGTTTGAACCTGAGTACGCATGTAGCAACGGATTTGAGTTTCTCCACTTCTGTTGTTGGAGCTACATTTACCGATGTAAGTATTACCACAACTTCTAGCGGAGGATTCGGAATCATTTCCGCAGATAATGGCTATACTTATTATACCAATTCCATTAATCCGGGAGGTACACCAACGCTTTCCCGTTCTTCTTTTCAAACTGGTTATCTGATCAATAGTATCTGTTTTGGTCCGCAATCAACAGGAACTCCTGCTGCAGTTTGCGTAGGAAACGGCGGACGAATCAGTACGGTTTACACCAATTCGGCGTCTCATATCTACAGTATCTTCGGTCCACGCTTAAACGATGTACATTTCTCTAGCGCAACAACCGGAACGGTAGGTGGAGAGAAATTCTTTGTGCGTTCTACCGTTGGTTCGGGAGGAAGCTGGACAAAAGTATTGCCATTCACCATTAGTAGTGGAAACCTATCAAAGAACGTATTGGAAGTTTGGACCAAGCCAACAGCTGCTTCAGCACATTATGCCGTTATTGGAGGAACAGATTACCTGGCAACGGTGTACACAGCTGTTGCCACACCTACGGGTGCAGGTTTTGGTAACCACAATGCGGTAACAGATATCAAGTTTGATCCTGCAAATCCGTTGATCGGTTACATTGCACAGGAACGTAAACTCTACAGTATTACCTTAAGTATTTCTGGAGCTTCTTATTCTACTTCAGTAATCAATGCACTTGGAACGGATAGTGTTTCAACCGCTATCAACGCCATTCATGTCTTTAACGGAGATGGAATAGACAATGCTGTGATGGTTGTAGGAAACAACATGATTCGCTACAAGGCGCAAGGAGGAACCACCACTGCAAGTATGCTTGGAGGTGTTGCCGGAAATATCCAGGATGTGGTCTTTACCGATCCGAATCACGGTTACGTGGCTGGTGACGACGGATTGCTCTACGAAACAGATGTCATTACCTGGAA
The DNA here is from genome assembly GCA_965650275.1 of uncultured Fluviicola sp. Lineage (GTDB taxonomy): Bacteria > Bacteroidota > Bacteroidia > Flavobacteriales_D > Crocinitomicaceae > Fluviicola. Next base: position 63,457 of record CBFGNV010000011.1, read on the forward strand.
TTCATACGCAACAGCTTATACAGCCATGTCGTGGTTACAACGAGCAGTGAATGATACGTATACAGGTACGGCGTCCAATATAGACATTACTGCTCTCGAGTTCCCATCAGCTACACATGGCGTTTGGGGTGGAAGCTTTGCAACCAGTCCGGGAACGGCCTATGCAGCTGTGCGATTACTGAATGTTGGACACCAACAATACTCTGCACATTTCTATTACGACCGTTTAGGACGAATAGTAGCCAGCCAAAACAGCCGTCAGCAATTGGGCGGAAAATACTCCTACACCCTTTACGACGCTCTAGGTAGAGTAGTAGAAGCAGGAGAAAAACGCGACAACAACAGTTCCATTAAGTTCACAGAAATCTTTGGAACCAATGTGGGTGGACAATACATTACATCCGTTATTGACGATGAAAAATTGAACGATTGGATCACAGCAGAAAGCACCACTACCCGAACAGAAGTGACGCGAAGCTATTACGACGAAGCCAATACCGACATTGCCGGAAACGGTTTGAGTACTTATTACGCGTTCAATACAGCAACACAACGTAAGCGTATTGTGCATGTGACTTACGAAGAAACGTTTGACGATGACGATGCGACTTACGACCATGCCACCCATTACGATTACAATATTCACGGCAACGTGAAAACCCTGATTCAGGACAATAAGAAACTGGGAACTTTGACAAGTTTGAGCGCTCAACGTTTCAAGAAAATGGATTATGTGTTTGATTTGATCTCCGGAAATGTACATAGAGTAGATTACCAAACCGGAAAAGCAGATCAGTGGCACCACGCCTATGTATACGATGCGGATAACCGCATTACGGATGCTTACACAACTACCGCAACACCGCTGATAGATGCGCAATACAGAACAAGCGCACTGCAGCTGGAACCTACTTTGAGCCCATATTGGGATAAGGAAGTGAAGTACAACTATTACGATCATGGTCCATTGGCAAGAACGGTGCTTGGAGAACAAGAAGTTCAGGGATTAGACAATGTATATACCCTGCAAGGCTGGATTAAGGGAGTGAATAGTAATGTGTTAGATGCAGAACGGGACCCTGGGTTTGACGGCGCTTCAACCACCTCGCATGAATGGGTTGCAAGAGATGTAATGAGTTACAGTTTACATTATTATTTGGGAGATTACGAACGTATCAATACTTCGAACCCTAATTTTATTGCTGGAAGTAACGGTGACATGATTGAAACCAGTGCAATAAGTATGTATAACGGGAATATTGGCTGTATGGTGACAACGATTACGCATCCTGATACCAGAGAAGTACTCCCACTTGGAAACAGATACAGTTATGACCAATTGAATCGTTTAAAAGCGTCTCAAAGCCAGATTGGTCTTGATGTGAGTACAGATGATAAAGGTTGGAATGGTTCTAGTCCAGGTGAGATGTATGACAATTTCTTTACTTATGACGCCAATGGTAATATCCTGACTCAAATACGCAAGGATGAAACAGGTACTACAATTGACAATTTGACTTATAACTACCATACCTTGAGTAATGGAAAGAAAATCCGTAACAGACTTTATAGTGTTGATGATGTAATATCAGATGGTACATACGGAGACGATATAGACGACCAGGACAACTTTACCAATGGTGCGAACGTTAACATCAGTAACAACTACGCTTATGATGCTGAAGGGCGGTTGATTAAGGACGATAAGGAAAAAATAGAGAGTATTGTTTGGAGAGTTGACGGTAAAGTAAAAGCGATCAACCGACCTGGTGGAAGTTCTAAGAAAAACCTGAAGTTCGATTATGACGCAATGGGTAACCGTATTGCGAAACATCAATATACTTCTGCGAATGTTCTAGAGAAAAGTACTTACTACGTTTTGGATGCACAGGGTAATACTATGAGTACTTATGTTAGAGAAATTATTAGCTCAACCGTTTACTATGCTCAAAAAGAAAAGTATATTTACGGTAGCTCAAGATTAGGCGTAATGAACGATTCTATTCCACTATATGGTTCACAAAATGCAACGTATTCTCAAACGGAATGGGCACATACCATTGGTGCTCGTAACTACGAGTTGAGCAATCATTTAGGGAATGTACTTTCCGTAATAAGTGATAAACCCATTCCACATGAAAATGCAGGAGTTCCAGACTATTTCTTGGCAGATATCAGACAAAGTACAGATTACTCTGCTTTTGGTGTGCAACTGTCTGGGCGAAATCTCTACAAATCCGTAAGTGGAATTAGAGAAGCTAGACATGGTTTTCAAGGACAAGAAGAAGATGATGAGATTAAGGGAGAAGGGAATTCTTTGAACTTTGAATACCGTATGCATGACCCTCGTTTAGGGCGTTTCTTCGCAATTGATCCGCTGGCCGGAGAATATCCTCATAATTCTCCGTACGCTTTTTCTGAAAATAGGGTGATTGATGCAGTTGAGTTAGAAGGGCTAGAAAAAGTGATTACCCATGAGTATAATCGAGAGACAAAGAAGTTTGTTGTTACTTCTAAAGAGGTCAATAACAATTTTAAAATGAATGTGAACAAATATGTTTATCGAAATGCAAGTGGCAAAATCACTAGAGAGGTTTATAAATCTTGGGACGGCTCAAGAAAGTACGTTGCTCCTGCTGGTTATGTAAACAAGTATACGCTCTTTGAAACTTTCGAAGCAGACTGGGGAAAAGGTAATTCTTTTCCAGTTGGGATGACTATTGGAAGTGGCGAGGGTGGAGCCGAAGCAGGTAATCAGAATTCAGAATTTTCGGGATCAAAAGGCTTCTGGGAACGTGGATTCCCGTTGATATTATCTACCGTTGGTACTGTTTTGTCTGGTGGTACTCTTGCTCTGGAAGGAGGCGGCGCCTCACTTCTAGCCTGGATTAATTTTGGTTTATCCGTTGATGATTTAACCACCGATAGCGATGGCAGTACTCTTATAAGCAATTCTATTGGAATGGATCCACAAATATTGTCAGGGATAAAACTTGGGGCTGGTGGAGTTGATAACTTTTATAGTACTAGAGGTTTGATACGGGGGACTGCAGATCCAAATTTAGTACAAAAAACCTTGGAAAAAACTAAATTTACATATGGTGAATGGTATGGGTTGAATCTTGCTAACTCAACATTTAGCAGTGGAAAAATGGTTTATGACGGAAGTCAGTATTTAAAAACTAAGTCAGAATTGAAACGGCCAAGAAAACCAGTTCGAAGACTTCCGAAACCCAAACTTGCCAAATTCTAAGTTATGGAAAAAGCGGTTTATACACCTTATGATTGGTTTGATTACATGTTTGCCCAGTCGTTTGCAATTATTATTGTTGTGCTTGGATCGAATAAAATTGTGGTTGTGCCTATCGGTATATTACTTACTCTTTTGGGATTTGTAAGAGCATTTAGAACCGCAAAACTTATGGAGAATGAATTTTGGTTTTTCTCTCTTTTGAAAGGAAAAAGGAAGTTTATGTGGAATGAAGTAATAAGTATTGAATATACCCCTTCATTTGGATCGAAGCCTAAATTCACATTTTTTCTGAAAAGTGGTGAAAAATTGTTTTTTTTCGCAAATGAAGAAATTATTGACTTTATTGAGAATATTTCTAAAGAGAAAAATATACATTAAGTATTAGTAATATAAACCAATTATTTACCATGAAATTTCAAGTTTTTTTATTTATGATTTTTGCAATTAGTTCTTGTAGCAGAAGTGCATCTAAACCTATGAAAGATATTCCAAAAGCAGAAGACTCTTCCGTGCCTTTGCCAGCTAAGGAAGGAGAAATGGAGAAGTTTGTTATGGGATTTTATCAAAAATACGTCGATGTCTATAAAGAGATAGATAGAAACTCATTAAAAGAAATTCGAAATAAATTTTCCTCCGAATGTTTATTAAAAGATATAGAGAAAAGTAAGTTAGATTTTGACCCCTACATAAGTGCACAGGATTGTGACTCGACACTACTTGAAACAATAAATTTTGCATTTATTGGAAATGGAGTTGTAAACATTAGTTACGGAGTCGGTAATGATTCCAGGATTATCCAATTGAAACTCATACATAATCATAATAAGTGGTTAATTGATGGTCTAAGAGTAAGTCAGGACTCACAGTTAGGTTGCTGGTAAGGTGGTGGGTCCTGTATCACATCGGTAGTGTTCCACATGTGTTGATGGAAGAGTGGGTCGTGTATCACATCTGCACCTTTTCGAAATTTGCTTTCTAAAAACGCAGAAAAACGGCAAAGTTTGGGTTGATGAGGTAGTGTTCCACATGTGTTGACGAAAGATTTTTCGAGGGTTATTGATTTGAAAAACAGACAATTAACAAATTTTATTTGCATGCGTACAAGGGGATGTTTAACATTCCCTTTTGTTGTAAAAGTGGTTTAAATCGCTTAAAATGGCTTCAACTAACCCCTGGTGTTTTTTATGTATTGATGATACTGTAAACTGCTCTATTTGTGGGACTTTACTAGTTAAAAATGGCAAAACTTTGGCTGGTAAGCAACGCTTTTTATGTAGGGTTTGCAATGCTTCTGGCTGTAGTGAAGATTTATTTTTGGAGTTGATTGCACAAAAGTGTGAAACAGGTTTTGCTTTTTGAGTATTTTTAAAGCAAATGCACTTTTAAGACATGAAAAATCTATTGTTTTTAATCCTATTTTCGTCAACTTCCATTTTTTCTCAAGAGATAGTCCCTTTACATAGCTTTCCGTTTATTGAGAATCAAAAATCTTTCAAGATTTTGGAATTGGGATCTCCTGATAGAAATTGGTCTCCAAATAGAATGACTATTTATCTTTATAAACGTGATTCGGTAATTTTCATTGGACGAGAAATAGAATTAGCGCGTAATAAGAATAAAAAAGATACAACCTCTTCATATTTAATTACTGTGTCAATAAATTGGGAATCAACAATTAGTGCTTATTTTGAGCGTAAAGATTTGGATTCTCTATTGACGGATTTGGCCAACGATTATTTTATTGATTATTCTTTGGACTATCCTCATAGTTTGACTGGCAAAAATTATCGCACTACGATTCTGGAAGTAGAGTATAAGAAAGTCTTTTTGAGAAGAATATATAAACGAAAAGTAATTGGTACTACAGCTGTGATTTGATTTTAGGGCCATCAACCGATTAGTGCTAGTAAGAGATATTTATGACAGTTACGAATGAAAAACAAACACGTTTTCTTATCAATTATTTTGCTGCCCCTGTTAATGGTTAGCTGTATTGATCTACCTGATTCGCCTGAAATAAAAGGGAATCAATTGCAAAAATTTAATGGTATAAAACAGTATCTAGGTATCAAAAATTATCAAACTCAATATTCAGGTAAGAAAAGTAAGGGGATAGAAACTATCGTATTTAGTATTGATTTGATTGATGTGAAGAATAAACATCCAAACATGGATAGTATCAATTTTGAGTTGATAGATGTTTTTGAGAAAAGTGGATATGATTTTAGTAGATGCAAAAAAATTTCAATTTGGTATTTTAATCGCTATGATAATGCTGATTTGAAAAAAGTTTTCTTTTATGATAATAAAATGAACCTACTTGAAGTTGCTTATGATTAGGGAGACTGTCCTGCAGCGGAGGATCTCCCGATCCTGCGCTATTAACAGTGGAACTGACAAAAAAAATCGGATATCAGAAAATCAGATTCTGAGTAAATTCACCAAAACAATGATTACAAAACGATGAAAATAACACTTTACTACCTTTTGATCTTTTTTGGATCGTTATTGGTTTCTGAAATATACACAACGAATTTTGCTCCTCACGGATTAGCATACGTTATATCTCTTTTAATTGGGGACTTAAATTTATTTGTAACGGTGTGTTTTTTTGTTTCAGTAATAGCCTGGGGATTATCTTTTGTATATAAAAAACGAGAATTAGGTTTGATATTACTAGCAGTAGTATTATACAATATTTCATTTTTAACATTTCTGATCGAAACCTCTAATCAACCATTGAGATATATTGGTTCAGGTGGAGCATTGCTGTTTTTTACGATGATTCCATACATTGTAGTTCATATGTTCTTTGTTTGGAAATGCTTGAAAGATTATAGTGACGTCAATGATAAATCAAGAAAAAAATATTGATTATGAGGGATAGTGCTGTATCTCTATTTATCAGTGTGATCGCAGTAATTGGTTTATTGTCCTGTGAAGAAAATTCAACATGTTACGATCAAAAGAAATTAACCCGAAAGGAATTAACAACTTGGTTAAGTTTTGACGGTAATCTCGATTCAGTTTCTGAAAAACAAATAGTTCTTGATTTTATCGATGTTCAACAATTTACTGAAAACAGCATGGTTCGAGTTTCACTAGATTCGAAATATGTGTTTTGGGGCAGATTAAGTTCTTCCATCTCTGTGTCCCTTCCAAAAGAGAGTGCTTCTATTGATAATCATTTAGTTGGAATAGAAGTTATTGATCCGGATGATTCCAAATATTATGGTTGGTTTTCTGATGATGTTTTTTACTTGAGTAGAAATAAAAAAAATTACGTAAAGTTTCTGTGTGGTGGTGAAGATGAAACTATTACACTGAACATTTCTCAATAGTAAAGTTTTGTCTATCTAATTTAATGGAAACCAAAACCGGCTAAATTTTAATTTGATGTTTAGAATTCACTTATTTATTATTTTCTTGATTCTCTTAGTTGGAGTTATTCATACTTCCATTATAATAATCAGAAAGTCAGTTCAGGAATTTAAGACTGCCTTCAAAACCAAAAGTCTGATTCCATGGACTTCCAGCTCCAAGCCGATACTTGTCTTTTTGTTATATTTAGCAGGTGCCATTGTTTATTTGATTTTATGCATTGTTGTTTATAGGATTATGGGGATAGTTCGAGGCTAGTTGCTGGAGCGATTCCCACAGCTGGCGCGATCCGCCGCGGCGGACTCGTGCTTTAAAAACTACTTACCTGCAACTTAACCAACTCCGAATAAATTCCTTCGTTACTCATCAATTCTTCATGACTTCCAACCTGAGAAATTTCTCCTTTGTCTAAAACAAGAATTTTATCAGCGTTACGAATGGTACTTAAGCGATGTGCAATCACAATAGAAGTTCTGCCTTTCATTAGTTTTTCCAGTGCGTCTTGTACAACGCGTTCCGATTCTGAATCCAGTGCCGATGTGGCTTCGTCGAGAACTAAAATGGTTGGATTTTTCAAAATGGCACGGGCAATAGCAATGCGCTGTTTTTGTCCTCCGGAAAGCTGAATTCCTCTATCGCCGACTTGTGTTTCGAAACCTTCAGGGAAACTTTCAATGAAGTCAAACGCATTGGCTTGTTTTGCAGCGTCTTTTACTTCTTGTTCTGTTGCATCCGGATTTCCAAATAGAATATTGTCGAAAATAGAACCGGCAAATAGCAATACTTCCTGCGGAACGACTGCAATATGCTTTCTCAGGTGCTTCAATTCGATTTCTTTGGAATCAATTCCACCAATGCGAATGGTTCCGCCTGTTGTTTGGTAATAATTCAAAACCAGGTTGGCAATTGTCGATTTTCCACCGCCGGAAGAGCCAACCAATGCCAATGTTTGATTCGCTTGAATGCTGAATGAAATTCCTTTCAAAACTTCCACATCCGGACGCGTTGGATAAGAGAAATGCACGTTTTCAAAACTGACTTCGCCTGAAATCTCAGGTTTCTCCCTTCCGTTGAACAATTCCTGTTCTGTAGTTTCGCTCAAAATGTCGATCAATTTTTCTGAAGCTCCAATGGACTTTTGAATACTCGCATAGAAATCGGGAAGCGAAGCAATACTTGCTGCCAACATTAAAGTAACCATTAGGAAGGAATACAAATCTCCAGTTGCCAGTGTTGGATTTGGTCCGCTCGACATTAACAAACCTTGCCAAATGATAAAAACGATGGCACCGAACATGCAGAAAACGATGAATGAAACGAATAATCCTCTCCAAATTCCGCTTTTCACGTTCAGGTTGCGAATAGCAGTTGTTGCACTTTTGAACTTCAACAAATTGAACATTTCATTCGTAAATGCTTTGACATTCGCAATGCCCATAAAAGCTTCTTCCGCACGCGCATTTGCCTCGGCAGTTTGATCTTGTGCTTCTTTAGAAAGTCTACGGATAAAACGACCAAAAATGACAGCTACAATGGCAATAACCGGAACTGTTGCCAGCATGATCAAGGTCAATTTCCAGGAAATAAAGAGCATGAAGAACATTCCACCCACAACCATTACAATTTGTCGGAAGAATTCTGCTACTGTTGTTCGAAGTGTTTCCTGAAGCTGTGTGATATCGGAAGAAAGTCTGCTGGTTAATTCACCAACGGTTGTTCTGTTATAATAATCGAGTGGAAGCTGAATGAGTCGTTCAAAAACATCATTTCTAACATCCCTAAGCATATTTTCTGTCACATTCGTAAACAATACCACTCTGAAATAACTGAAGACAGCCTGAGCTCCAAACATGATGAAAAGTGCAGTTGCAACGGTGTTCAGGTTGGTTAAGTCAATTGCTTTTACGGCATCGGCCATTGATGTAGTTTGTCCGTTTCCTGCTCCAAGTAATTGTCCGAGTAGAACAGGGAAAACCAATCCGATAGAAGTAGAGAGAACAAGGAAGATCCAGCCAATTCCGTAGGAAACACGATAAGGTTTCATGTAGGAAAACAGTTTTCTGGCTTTAGAATAACTGTCTTTTGTAAGCTTTACTTTTTCTTCCTTACGTTTCTTTGGACGCATCATGAGTTTTCCGATTTGTGGCAAAGTTATTAAATAGAAATCAGCGTAGGATAGAATAATAGGTGGATTGTAGAAAATAGAAGGTAAACGGCTTTCTGTCGGTTTTTTTGAGCCATCTGCAGATTTTTTAAATTATTTTTGTCTCAACTATTGACTAATTGGAAATTGTACTTATCTTTGCAACCCTGTTTGGAGCACAGTGATGTAGTTTTCAGACAAAACAAATAGAATAACAAGTCGAATTTTTTCGAAAAAAGAAATAGATCATGAGTAAGAGAACGTTTCAACCGTCCGTTAGAAAAAGAAGAAACAAACACGGTTTCCGTAGTCGTATGGCAACAGCGAACGGAAGAAAAGTATTGGCTGCGCGTCGTCGCAAAGGTCGTAAGAAATTAACAGTATCTGACGAGCCTTTCCACAAGCGTTAATCTTTAGAAAGTCTTTTCTGATCAGAAATATTAAACCATTCGGGTATTCCGGATGGTTTTTTTGTTTTGGTCGGAGCGTCCGTCCGAGGCGGATTGCCCTTAAAGAAAAATCGCGTCGATATAGTTATATTTGATTCATGAAAACAATCGATTTCCGTTCTGATACCGTAACGCAGCCGTCACAGGCAATGCGCGATGCAATGTTCAAGGCGCCTTTGGGTGATGATGTTTACAGGGAAGATCCTACTGTAAATGAATTGGAAGAATATGCTGCGGCTCTTTTTGGAAAGGAAGCAGCCTTGTTTTGTTCTTCGGGAACACAAACCAATCAGATTGCCATTAATGTGCATGTAAAACCGGGTGGCGAAGTGATTTGTCATGAGGAAAGTCACATTTACAAATACGAGGGTGGTGGAATCGCTAAGAATTCCGGTGCTTCGATTCGTTTGTTAACGGGCAATCGCGGACGTTTAACTGCTTCTGAAATTGCAAAATGGATCAATCCGGACGATGTTCATTTTCCTGAGACCCAATTGATCTCTTTGGAAGATACAGCAAATAGAGGTGGAGGTGCAATCTATGATTTCGATGAGATTAAGAGAATTTCGGCTTTGACGAAAGAAATGAAGTTGCCGCTGCATTTAGATGGTGCTCGTATTTTCAATGCCTTGGTGGTAAACGGAATTTCCACTAAAGAATACGGTTCGCAGTTCGATACCATTTCGATTTGCCTTTCGAAAGGTTTGGGAGCTCCTGTTGGCTCTGTTTTGGTTGGACCGAAAGATTTCATTCACAAAGCGCGTCGCGTGCGAAAAGTAATGGGTGGTGGAATGCGTCAGGCAGGATTTTTAGCCGCCGCAGGATTGTATGCACTAAAAAACAATGTGGAACGTTTGACCATTGATCACGAAAACGCAAAACAACTTGAAAATGCCTTGAACAGTGTTTCTTGGGTAGAATCATGTATTCCGGTAGAAACGAATATTGCTGTAGCTGTTTTGAAAGATGAATCTCAGCGTGACGAGTACATTGGAAAGTTAGCTGCTCAAGGAATCAAAACTTCGGCTTTTGGTCCGGGGATGATTCGTTTTGTGACACATTTAGACATTACTGCAGAGAATATCGTTCAAACGTGTTCTGTAATTAAATCGATTTAATGAAGTTACTTATTTACATCTTAACAATATTGCTAAGTTGCACCTTTGTGTCTTGCGGCTCAGGTGAAGGCGAAGCTGTCAATTACAGCGATCTTTCCCCAAACAGTAAGCCTAAGGATCACTCAGATCTTACCATCGATTCTGTTGCTAATGAGAAACCAACGGAAAGTGCTTATTTGTCATTGATCGATTCCATTCGACCAAATGATACCTGGCAAAAATGGGATACTGTTCTTTTTCCCGACCGATTCGGAGCCTCCAAAACTGAAAAATGGATTGTAAAAGGCGAGAACGATAGTTTGGTGCTGCTTTATTTCAAATTCAAGGATAGTTTGCTGACAAAAAATGCATTTTACAATTGGATTGACTGTTTTGGTGCGAAGCGAACTTCGTATACCATTGGAGGTAACATAAAGGTAAAAGGAAAGTATTCTTATTTTTTTGTGGGTGACTCATATATCTACTATATTGAGGCCAACAAAGCAATTAAGCAAGAAACAATTCGATCGCAATTCTTTAAAAAGCGTGAAAAGGAGAATTGGCTGTATATGGTAGAATCAAAACCTACAGGTAAAGCCAGTTGGAAGCGAGTAGTGAAGGGTGAAGAACGAGAAATAAAGAATAGTTATGAAGATATTGAATAGAGGTTTTCTATTGGTAAGACCAAAACAGGATTTTTGCGATTGGGCAAAGAAGCAAGACGAAGATTACATGTTCGACGAGGCAGATGAGATGGAGCCAAGTGTTTATTTGGTAGATGAAGATGCCATGGAAGTGGAGCCGGTAATCGAACGTAACTTCAAAAAGATCTTTATAAACGAGTGCGAAGCGCTTACCGACGACGACGATGAGATTCCAACTCCTACATTGGAATTGTTCAATCAATGGTTCACAGTTGAGTACGGTGGCTGTGTTTTCGACGCGTTAAAAGAAGACCTGAAAGCGGAGTTAGAGTAGTTCACCTATTTTATTCTACCGTTGACCGAAAAAGTATTGTGATAAAATCAATCAATATTCAATTTTGTCCAATAATTTTGTCGCATGAAAATACAATTACTACTTATTACCCTTTTGTGTTCAATAAGTCAGCTCTTCGGTCAAACAACCATTATCGGTGTTGTAACCAACAAACAAGGTAAACCGGTTGCTGAAGCTGTTGTTTCTATTGAAGGAACTACAGACATTACCGTTACCGATGCAACTGGAGCTTTTTCGCTTTTGACTTTTGCCTCTGGTACTCAGCGTATTTCTGTCGAAAAAGAAACGATTGAACTTCAATTTTTCCCTATTGAATTGGTAGAAGGTGAAATGAAGAAGGATCTTACGATTGCTCAGGATAAGGAAATCGAAGAAGTAGTAATTTCTGCCGGAAGTATTAAAGCTTCAAACGACAGAACAGTTGCTGTTTTAGATCCAATCGATATTGTTACAACTGCCGGCGGACAGGGTGATATTGCAGGCGCATTACAAACACTTCCGGGTGTTCAGCGCAACGGTGGAGATCAAACCGGAATCATGGTTCGTGGTGGAGATGTAAACGAAGCTTCTGTTATTGTGGATGGAATGATCGCTCAAAATGCCTTCAATTCAAGCGTTCCGGGAGTGGCACAGCGAACGCGATTCAATCCTTTTCAATTTAAAGGAACTGCTTTTAGTACTGGTGGTTACACGGCGCGTTACGGACAAGCTATGTCTGCCGTTTTAGATCTATCGACAAATGATTTACCTGATAAATCGGATATTAACCTGGGAGCAAATTTCGCAGGAGTATATTTTGCCGGATCACGATTGATGGATAAAAGTGCTGTGGAAGTAAGTACCAATTACACCAATTTGTCTCCTTTCTTCTTACTTGCCAAACCAAGTGTTGATTTTTACAAAGTTCCTCAGGGATTTGGCTTCTCTGGGAGATTTTTGACACAAACTCCAACGAAAGGATTGTTCAAAGGACAAGTGAATCAAACCTATAGTTCAACCGGAATTCAAATCAATAATCCAGCCGATCCAACACAGAAGATCAAGTTTGGGATTGATAATGAGAACACTTATATGAATGCTTCATACAAGGATTACATCAATAACAGTTGGTCTTATTTTGGAGCGCTTTCTGTCAGTAGCAATACAGATAGAATTAAATTCGATGTATACGATATGTATCGTCATGATGAACGTGTTCAGGGACGTGCCGAAATGAATTACAATCACAACACACGTTTCAGAATGTTGATGGGAACTGAAATTCAGCGTTATGGATTTACCCAAAAGTTTGACACATTGGTTGGTCAATTTGAAGAATTGTTGAGCGCTGCTTATGTGGAGGCAGATATTCTTCCCTTACGCAGAGTAGCCATTAAACCAGGAGTGAGAGCGGAGTATTCAACTTTGCTGGCAAAGGGGAACATTTCACCACGTTTTGCAGCTGCGATCAAGACAAGTAAGAACGGACAAATCTCTTTGGCAACCGGAATGTTTTACCAAACTGCACCAACAATGTATTTGATACAGGGATATCGTCCGGATTTTCAACATTCGGTGCATTACATGGCAAACTATCAGTTGATCGACAAAGGAAGAGTGTTCCGTCTTGAAGGGTATTACAAGTCATACAATCAATTGGTTCGTGAAAAAGGAGTGGCTTATACACCAAACCAATTCCGTTTCAATTTAGGAGAAGTAGATAATTCGGGATCGGGTTATGCTCAGGGAATTGATTTCTTCTTCCGTGATAAGAAGTCGATCGAAAACTTTGATTACTGGATCTCTTACAGTTACATCGATACAAAACGCTTGTATCAGAATTATAGCGACAAAGTAACGCCAGACTATATTTCAGATCACAATTTGAATGTGGTAATGAAGTATTTCTGGATGAAAGCACAAACGAATTTCTCTGCAACATATTCATATACAAGTGGTCGACCGTACTACAATCCAAATTCGGCGCAGTTTTTGGGTGACCGTGCACCGGCTTACCAAAATGTAGCGTTGACAGTAAGTTATTTGACAACAATTAAGAAAATGTTTGCGGTGGTTTACCTTGCAATGGACAACATTACGAATAGAAAGAATGTATTGGGTTACCGTTACAGCATAGATGGTGCTGAGCGTTACGAAATTCAACCGCCATTCTATTTTACCTTGTTCTTCGGAGTGAATTTATCGCTTAGTGAATTTAATAAAGACGAACTCTAGGAATGACTAATGGCGAATTACTAATTACAAATATCAATCAATTAGTAATTAGTCACTCGTCATTTGTAATTATTAAAAACCAATAATAAACAATATGAAAAAAGTAATCGCAATTGCTGCTCTTTTAATCGGAAGCCAGGTTATGGCACAAAAGGAAGACAGTTTAGTAATGGTGGAATTGACACCGGTATGCTCAAATATGGACACCATTTCAACCTTGATGGGATGGAAAATGGCTGGAGCTAAAATTGATAAAGTGAAAGCAAAATATCCAACGAACTGGATTTCCAATTACTATTCTGCTTATGCGGCAATTCAAATGACCTATTTTGATGAGAAAGCAA
>CBFGNV010000012.1:0-77017 GCA_965650275.1 uncultured Fluviicola sp.
AATTTGAATAATGCGATCTTTGGTAATGTCCAATCCTGTTGTTTCAAGATCTAACATTACTAACGGGCGTTCTAGTGCTAGCTTCATTTTACGTTTTATGCCTTATAAAAATAGCACAATGAAACTATTATTCGGTTCTTAATTCAACAAACTGGAACGGAATGTATTTCTGTTCGTCTTTGTTGTCACCTGAATAAGCTGGACCTGAAACTGTTGCGCTGTCGATAACAATTTTAACTTTCGAAGATTTCTTGAAATGATCGCTCAGCATTTTTTGCATGTTTTCAGCACGCAGTTGAGCTAATTCCGTATTGTCTTTGAAGCGTCCTGTTGGAACATAAGATGCAGATGACTGGATGTGAATCGTTATTGCTTTTCTTCCGTCAGCCAATTGCCCATCTATTGCAGCAACAAATGAAGCCAGCTCTTTCGTTTTTAAATCCAGTTTGTTCTTGTTATATCCGAAATTGTACTTGAAGTTCATGTTGACATACAGCACCGGAAGAGTATCTCCACCCAGCGTATCAATAACAGGAATTGTGTCTTTCGGCTCAATTACAATCCATTTTTCAATGTCAATAACGAAGTCTTTCGTAATCTCTTCGAAGTCTTTAGAACAATCAGGAGTGACTTTCACTCTGTGAAATTCCTCGGATCCATCTTTTTTGGCTAATACCAATTCGTATTCGTTACATGGTTGTAGTGAGTTCGCGTAATAACCTGTTCTTGTGTTCGGATAAGTATTTACATCATATAGATCCGATTCACAATCAATACAATCGAGCATCAACACCAAATCGTCTGGAATTGGATCTTTTGTAGTTGTGGTTATGTTTCCTTTAATGTAATGACCATATTTTTTGTTCAGATAATCGTTGTTTACTTCGTAAATGTCTTTTTCACCTTTAGTATCGGGACGAATAGAAGTGAGATAGCCTTTTCTTCCATCGATGGTCTCCGTATAAAACAGATCATCGTCATAAGAATTTACCGGAAAACCTAAGTTCACGGGATCCGACCATTCATTATTCCCGTGAATCACAGATACAAAAATGTCGAATCCACCTACACTGTTGGGACCATTACTGGCAAAGTAAAGGGTTTTGTTGTCAATAGACATAAAAGGCGATTCTTCGTCGTTTGCGGAATTAATCGTTGGACCCAAGTTTACAGGTTCGCTCCAGGTGTTATCAGGAAGAAGAACCACACGGTAAATATCGCGTCCACCATAACCGCCATCGCGGTTAGAAGAAAAGTACATGTTTCTTCCATCAGGAGTAACATAGCAATGGGTTTCCCATGCTTCTTTGTTGTTTACTTTTTCATTGTCGAGGTGATTGATCTTGCTAAAACGATTGTTCTTGAATTCGGAGTAGAAGAGGTCGCCGTTTCCAACAATATCCTGATAGATATATATTTTTCGTTCACTTGGGCTCACTGAAACAGAAGCTTCATTCTGGTCTTCTACGCAGAAATTCAAACGCTCCGGATTACTCCAATTTCCCTGATCATCTTTATAACAAACATAAATGTCTTCTGGGAAAAAGTCGGATTGTGGGTCACGATCGATTTCTTTTTCTGATCCTGTCCACTGTCTGCGCGATGTAAAATAAAGTGAATTTCCATCTAAAGAAATAACAGGTGAATACTCAGGTGCGGCAGTATTTACAACGCTTCCGATATTGACAATATCAACATTTCGTTTCTTTACCTCAAGTAATCGTTGCGATTGTTCTAATTGTGATATTGCCGTTTCTGCTTCCAGATGAAGCGTTGTTTTTTCTTGTGCTGAATTGAGAAAAGAGTTGTAGTAGGTGAGGGCTTCGGCTGTATTTCCAGTTCTATGATAGCATTTTGCAAGAAAGTAATATAAATCGAAAGGAGCGCCTTTTTCTTTAAGACTTACAGCATCGTAATTTTTAGTGACTGCTGATTTTGCTTTGTCGAGGTAAGGAATAGCATCAGCATACAAATGTTTGCTTTCGCATAAAATAAATCCTTTTCTGTAATTCAGATTGAGGTTTTCCGGGTCGGACTGCAGTTGCTTGTCGACTATTCTTTCCGCCGCCGCATAATATCCTTCTGCGAGCAAACCGGAGGCTGCGAGGTGTCTCTTTTCTGGTGAGTAATTATTTAGAATGTCGTTCCATTCTTGTTCTGAGTATTGTGCAAAACTCATTAGGGTAGAAAGCAAGAAGCAGCAAGTCAGTAGTATTTGACGCATGTATGTACAATTGATATGCTAAATATAGCCGAATATCGATAAGTTGATTCATTTACAACAACTTAATTATCAATATTACTATAGGGATATTAACAAAATAGGGATTGAACGGTTGATTTTTATTGTTGAGACAGGTCGTTTGAGGTGCGCTGTAAATAAAAAAAGGCTGCCCGATTTTAGGCAGCCTTTCCATATAATTGACTGTAATTATTTCACGATAATGAATTCAGTTCTACGATTCAACTGATGTGCTTTTTCTTTTTCATCATAAGTTGGCATTGCATTGATTTCAGCTTCGCTAACATTCGGTTTTGTTTCACCGTATCCTTTTCCTTTGATTCTGTTTACAGAAATTCCTTTGGAAACAATGTATGCTGCTGATGCTTTTGCACGTCGGTCAGATAAACTTAAGTTGTAAGCGTCTGTACCTCTGCTATCGGTATGTGAACCCAATTCAATTTTAATGTTCGGATTGTCTTTCATGATCTTCACGATCTTATCCAATTCTGCTGCTGCATCCGGACGAATGTTTGACTTGTTGTAATCGAAGTAAATAGGATTTACAAAGATTGCAAGGTCAGTTCCAAGATCAGTAGAAGCAAGAAGCGGATCGATCAAATCATCAATATTGATTTCATTTTTAGATCCAAGCGGGATTTTTACATCGTAAGTCATTGATACATATCCTGCTTTTTCCAATACCAATTGAGCGTTCAATGTTCCACCTTGTTTCAAATCAGCAATAGTATCTGATTTGTATGAACCTGCACTTGAAGTTGCTGATTCAACATATGGATTTCCAGTTTCCTTGTTCACCAATTTCACTTTTACATCAGATAGAAGTGCTTTGCTCTTGCTGTCTTTAACCGTACCAACGATGTAGTAAGGTTTGATGATCTCTTGGTTTTCAACGTCAAGGAATACTTCACGTTCAATTTCATCGTATTCTTTGTTACAATCTGTAGAGAACGATTCTTTGTAGAATTCTTTCTTACCATTGTCATAAGAGAAGACCATTTCATATTCTCTACATGGCTCAAGTGCACTAAAGAACACACCGTCACGCATACGAGGGAATACTTTACGCTCCAATTTATCACCACAGTTGATACATTTCACATTGATTGAGATGTCTTCAGGTAACTTAGCACCGTGAAGTGTAGTGATCTTACCTTTCAATACAGCTAAGTTCTTGTTGCGTAAGTAGTCGTTTTGAACTTCGTAAATGTCTTTTTCACCTTTACCACCTGTTCTCGACGATGTCAAATATCCTGTCAATCCGTCAACAGTTGTTGTGTAGAATAAATCATCAACAGTTGAATTCAATGGATAACCAAGATTAATTGGGTCAGACCATTCGTTGTTATCATCACGAACCGCAACGAATACATCGAATCCTCCCATTGAAGTTGGTCCGTTTGAAGAGAAATAAAGTGTTTTGTTATCGATTGCGATAAACGGAGAGTCTTCATCCATTGATGAATTGATCTTTGGACCCACGTTTTGCGGATCACTCCAGCTTCCGTCAGGTAATTTTACCACACGGTAAATATCACGACCTCCGTATCCACCTTTACGGTCAGAAACGAAATACATATTTTGTCCGTCAGGCGTAACCGTACAGTGTGTTTCCCAAGCGTCTGTGTTTACTTTCTTCGCTTCGTAATGTGTAACTCCCTGGAATTTATTTGTAGAGAAATCGGAGTAGAACAAGTCACCATTTCCTTTTGTATCCTGATACAAGTAGATTCTACGCTCATCAGAACTTACGGCAACAGTTGCTTCGTTTTGATCAGGAACACAGAACTCCATTCGATAAGGCTCCATCCATTCACCGTCAAAATCCTTGAAAGACACGTAAACATCTTCCGTTGGCATGTTGTTTCTCGGATCGATCCATTCTTTACTTGCGTCATCATCCCACAAACGACGTGTTGTGTAATACAATGCAGTACCATCTAAAGAAACTACAGGTGAATACTCAGGATTAGCTGAGTTAATCATGTAACCTACGTTTTTCAAGCTAACATTACGCGGGATATCAATTTCCTTACGAGCAACTGCACATTGTTGCAAGAATAATTTTGACAAGAAAATGTACTCAGAAGAGCTTTTCGACTCGTTTATGAAACGTGTATAGAAATTCTCTGCTTTGTTGATGTCCATTCCCATGTGGTAAACTTTCGCCATGAAATAAAGCGCATCAAGCGGCGCACTTTCTTCGTTTGGAGAAAAGGCATCCCAGTTTTTGTCTAGATCGGTAACTGCTTTTTCCAAATGAGGAATTGCTGAACCAAAATCTTGCGACATTTCAAGGTAAATAAACCCACGACGATAATTGTAGTTAGCGCTGTTCGGTTTAATCGTTAAAAGTTTGTCACAGATTTTCGCGGCTTGGAAATAGAATCCTTCGGCCATTAATTCAGAACAGGTCTGAACCATTTTACCTTCATTACCTCCGTCAATCAGTTTTTTCAGATCATCATCTGAATATTGACTAAAACTTAAAAATGGGGTGAAAATTAATAGTAGTAAAAGAATGGGTTTGAAATTCCTCATGGTTGTGTGTTTAGTTTCCAATAGTTTTCAAAAATAATCATTGCGTACGAATAGCCTCATACGCAATGATTTAAAAAAAGGTTACAGTTCTCGGTTTGGATCGAATTGCTCAAGGTAGTCAGCAACTCTTCTTACAAATTGTCCACCCAATGAACCATCAACTACGCGGTGGTCATAAGAGTGAGACAAGAACATTTTGTGACGGATCCCGATGAAATCTCCGTTCGGAGTTTCAATAACAGCTGGCATTTTACGAATTGCTCCTAAAGCAAGGATAGCAACTTGTGGCTGGTTAATGATAGGAGTACCCATCACGTTACCAAATGTACCAACGTTTGTAACTGTATAAGTTCCACCCTGGATATCTTCCGGCTTCAACTTGTTGTCACGAGCATTACGTGCCAATTCATTCACCGCCTTAGCGATTCCTGTCAAGTTCATTCTGTCTGCATTCTTGATAACAGGAACAATAAGATTTCCTGAAGGAAGTGCAGTGGCCATTCCAAGATTAATATCTTTTCTCTTAATGATTGTAGTTCCTGAAACAGAAACATTGATCATAGGGAAATCTTTAATTGCTTTAACAATTGCTTCCATGAAGATAGGAGTGAACGTCAGGTTTTCACCTTCGCGTTTTTGGAACTCATTCTTCATTTTGTTTCTCCAGTTCACGATTGTTGTCACATCAGCTTCTACATAAGAAGTAACGTGTGGTGAAACGTGAGTTGACATTACCATGTGGTCTGCGATCAACTTACGCATACGGTCCATCTCGATAATTTCATCACCTGGATTCGGAACTACAATTGGTTCTTTGATGTTTGAAAGGAATCCTCCACCCATTGGCGCTGCCTGAGCAGGTGCCGGTGTAACAACTCCATTCGTGGAAGGTGCCGGAGTACTTACTTGAGGAGCAGGTGACTGAGCGGGAGTCGAAGTCCCGGAAGTCCTGTTTTCAAGGTAAGTGATAATATCTTTTTTGGTAACTCTTCCACCAGTTCCAGTTCCTGAAATGTTTTCCAATTCGTTGTGTGCAACGCCCTCTTTTTGAGCGATACTACGAACAAGTGGTGAGTAGAATTTACCGTTTTCGTTTGATTTTGGCAAAGCATCAGCGCTTACAATTTCTTTAGCCGCTTCAACCGTTTTTTCAACTGCAGCAACAGGAGATTGAGCGGCAGAAGGTGTAGATGCAGTTGGTGCAGCATCTCCGTCAGTAGAGATAATTGCAATTACATCTCCAACTTGAGCAACCTGGTCTTTTTCGAAAAGTCTTTGGATCAAAACTCCTTCAGCTTCTGAAGGCAATTCATTATCAACTTTATCTGTAGCTACTTCTACTAAAGGTTCGTCTAATGCAACAGTGTCACCAACATTCTTCAACCAGTTTGTAATGGTTGCTTCTGTAACACTTTCTCCCATTTTAGGTAGACGAATTTCTATTTGCGCCATAATTATTGAATCTCAATTAAAATTGGCACAAAAATAAAGGAAAAAAAATATAAATAAGCTAGTAATGTGACATCTACCTAATAAATCCATTTAGTTTTTAGAAAACTACAGGAATAAAGAGTGTTTTTCCAAGTGATAGTCTATTATTGCGGTCGACGATCTAACTTTTTCCAGTTGCGCAGAATCAGCTGTAGGTCAAGTAGTAAATGATATTCACGGGCATAGAGCAAGTTCATTTTAATGATCATTGCATCTTCAGTCACCAAATCTTCATTATACGGAACCAGAATTCCCTTTTTTAAACGCGGGAGATCCAACTCGTTCATCACTGTTTTTCCATAACTCACGCATGTGATCTTTGAAAAGAGAATGCCAATTGCATTCCGAAATAATTGCTTCTTATGTTTGAAGAACCAACATAGAATAGGGAAGGTTACGAGTAGAATTATTCCTGTAAGAACATCTAAAAAACGTTTGTGACGCTGCTTGATTGGTTCGCTCAAAGCGTTTATATCAAGAATATACAGATCACCAGCTGTTTCAATGGAATTTGAACCTATCAGAAAAGAACTGTCGGGCTGGGCAATTTTGAAATCTACATTGGGCTTGTCAACGGCAATGATCCAATGGATAATGTCTTTTGCTGTGGTATCTTTTGCACAGAAAATCACTTCGTCTATCTCATGAATTTGAACTACCTGCCCCAATTTATCCATAGTCAAATCTTCGTTCTGAACATTTTCATTGGGTGATACATGGATAATCTTCTCAATTTTTGGCTGAGTTATTTTCACCAGTTCCGAGACACGTTTGAATTCTTCTTCTGACCCGATAACGGCAAAGTTGCTGTTTTTTCTACCGTTCAGAATAAAGCGTTTTCCAATGGTAAAGTGCAGGAAAATTCGAGACAAAAGGAAATAGACAATTGCCCATGCTGCTCCTGTGAAAATGAATAAACGGGAGAATTGCCAATCCTTTGGAAGCAAGGCGTAAACCATTAAAATCAAGGCGGTTCCAATGGCAACTCCCATCACTGAGCGTTTTAATTTCGCTGGAAAATCATAAACTCCCTGAAATAATGACGATAAAAACCAAATGGCGGTATATCCGAAAATTAAGTAGTGGGTGACTTTTTCAGGAAAGAAAATCTCGGCTCGTTTCCAGTAAGTGGTTAAAGCCAGCATTCCGAAATAGATGTAAGTAAAATCTATTACCGGAAGTGTGATCTTCTTGAAAAAACGATTCAATAATGCCAGTCCTGCTCTGAAATAAATAGCTGCATTAATGCATAGTGAGAAGAGCTTTGCGTTGTTCTGACTAAAGTGTTTCTGTGCAAAAATGACCATTGCACGGTAGAATACGAAAACGTAGTTTACACTGCTTTTCTTGGTGCTTTCACCTTTGTAATGGATGATCCTTGTCTCTGGGAAATAAACGTTTTTGTAGCCGCCAAGAATAATTCGGTATGAAAGATCAATGTCTTCACCGTACATGAAAAACGTTTCGTCCAACAACCCAACTTTATCCAAAGCCTCTTTACGCATTAGCATAAAAGCACCACTCAGGATCTCAATTTCGTTGGTTTCGAATTCGCTTAGATTTCCCATGTGGTAACGGGCAAATCGTTTCGATTTCGGGAAAATCTTCGACAATCCGAAAATCTTGTAAAAAGCAACAGCCGGAGTAGGTAAACCGCGTTTAGATTCTGGTAAGAAAACTCCTTTACCGTCAACCATTCTAACTCCCAATCCACCAACTTCAGGATGTTCTTCCATGTAATCGACTACTTTTTTCAAAGTGTCTTCTTCAATTACCGTATCTGGATTGAGTAACAACTGATATTTGCAGTTGGATTGCAGCATTGCCTGATTATTGGCTTTAGAGAATCCGACGTTGTCTTTATTGGCGATGAGTTTTACCCATGGGAATTTCTCTTTCACCATTTGTACTGATCCGTCAACACTTTGATTATCGACTACCCAAACCTCTGCAGGTTCCAAAGTCATGGCTCTGGCAACGGAATTAATGCACTGCTCTAAAAAGAACACCACATTGTAATTCACGATTATCACTGCAATTTTTGGTTCCTGAGTATTCAAGGTTTGTTTTCTACAATTGGTTTAACGCAAACTTTCGAGGTTTAGCATAATCCGAGTAAAAACTCTTTGGGATTATGTAATTTCGTAGTTGCATGCAAGTTTAAGCATTTACAGCGGTGAAAATAATACTCATAGATAATTTCGATTCGTTTTCTTACAATCTTGTTCATTATTTTGAGCAGTTGGATGCTGAAATTACGGTGGTGAATAATCTGGAAATAGATCCGGAAATGCTTCTGGATTATGACGCTTGTGTGTTGTCGCCCGGACCAGGTTTACCAAAAGAAGCTGGTAGATTAATGGAGGTGGTTGAGTTTGCTGTCAAGAATAAAATTCGAATGCTGGGTGTTTGTTTGGGAATGCAGGCTATTGCTGAATATTTCGGAGATGAATTATACAATCAGAAGGTAGTGAAACATGGAACTACAGCTCTTCTTCGGACCCAAAATAATTCGATTATTTATCAAAATTTACCTGAACAATTTAAGGTTGGACTTTATCATTCCTGGGCAGTGCAATTGAAAACGGATTCTCCTTTGATTCCAACAGCTGTTTCTAGTGATGGAGTATTGATGTCTTTGGAGCATAAAGAACTGCCTGTTTACGCTGTTCAGTATCATCCGGAGAGTATTTTGTCGGAGCACGGGTTGGGGGTTCTTGCTAATTTTTTGAAACACATAGTCACATAGAAAAAAAATAGACACAGTAGCTTAATATGCTATATTTCAAACCTAAAAAGAGATGTCATGAAAAAGGAATACTGGGACGTAAATGACGAGCAGGTTATTGAGAAAACGGGAAAGAAAATTGAGGAATGGATTGCTATCCTTGACGAATTTAAAGCGGCTGAACAGAAATCAAATGATGTTGTTGCGCATCTTCAAAATACGTATAATGTCCCTCGTTACTGGGCAAGAACATTGACGACTCTTTACCTGAAACAAAACGAAAAATAAATCTCCCGCGAAGAGCGCAAAGTACGCAAAAACAATTTAATTGAATTGAATATCTCAACATGATTGACGACCTACAAATTATTTATCCGGGAATGCATCCTTTGCCAGGGGCAATGCTTATGATGGTCCTCGCCTTTTTCGGACTCTTAGCAATAATAAGCTTGGTTATTACTTTTAGGTTATTCAAAACAGCAAAACGAAAATACACTCCCTATCTATTTCTTGTTCCATCCATTTTAATCATTGTATTTATTGTATACAACTGGATTGGTTACAATTCCATTTTCAACAAATATGAAAGACAACTGATAGGCACTTTCTACTGTTCTGAATCCAAAGAAAAAATTTGGATAAATTCAGATAAAACATGGATTTTAAAAGATCAAAATCAAATTAAACAATGTTCAGGAACCTGGGAATTCATTGCTTCGGAAGACTGGTTTTATTGGAATATTAGCGAAAACAATATTATTCGTATTCAAACCGGGGATCCAAAGATCTTACGCTTTCGTTCTGGATTGGAATTTATTAGAAAAGACTAATTTGAGTAAAATTAAAGTTGACGCAGCATCCGTAAAACTATGATCACTATGTTCCTACTATGTGACTATGTGTTTAAACTATCCCGAAGTGTCGGGAAAAGTTGTTTCCTATGCGTTTTTCAATACCTTTTCGTAAGCTCTCCTCGCTGAACCCCTAAAGAACACTTCTCCACAATATGTATATTCTAATCTGTCGAGAATCTTAAGCATGGGAACATTGTCATAATTCGTATCGACCTTAATACTAAAAACATTATTCTCAATCGCTACATCTTCAATCATTCGGAAAAGCTCAGTTGCAATTCCTTTTCCTTTGACAGCGTTAGATGTTGCTACACGATGAATAACTACGTAATCACCATTGGTCAACCATGTACCCTGAATATCTGTGTAAGCTGGTTCAACTTCGAAAATAATTGCTGCGTAAGCAATGATGGTTTCATTCTCGATCAATACATAACCAAAACCATGGTTGATGTCGTTTTCGACAGTGTCGGGATTTGGATAACCGTCTTGCCATTGCTGACTCCCATCTTGTCGTCGTTGTTCGATAGCTTGTTGAAGTATTTCCCAAATTGCCGGGATTTCGGATAGATTTGCTTTGCGGAGGATCATTGGTATTGAAAATTCAAACGAAGATAAAGCGATTTTTTTGAACCGCTAAGAAAGAAGAACGCAAAGACTATGTCTCTTTGCTCACTTTGTTTCTTTGCGTTTTATTATTTCGAATTTATGAATTAAATAAGTGTTAACCCGATTTGCTAAGATGAACCATTCGTTGAGATTTCTGTAATTTCCAGTGATTAATGAAACTGCTCCATGAAGTACTTGACTTTTCTTTGTTTTCTCATCCCAGTTTTATGTTTGTCGCAGAATGCCGCAGCTATTAAATTGATTAAGGGAAGACAACATGTAGCGAACCATTCACAGAAGGAATATCAATTTGTGATTGAAGGTAACAAATCGCACGGGCATGTTCCACTCGTTGTAAACGATATTTTTTCCTGGGACACGCTTTCAAAAAAGCAACTCGGAAAAGAGTATATTCTTTCCTTTAAGAACGAATCGAAGTTCCCGCTTTATGTATTGGATATTTCTGCGCAAAGCCAAAATTTTGATGTGAAAAACATCGGGAAAGCGATGATTCTACCCGATTCAATGGTTCGATTAAGTTTTCGATGTGATACAGCAGGATTCGGAGATTTTTACGGAAATATTGCGATTTACTACAACAGAAATAATGCAAATGAATACTACGATATGTGGATGTATGGTTTTCAACCGTATAAGAATAAAGGTGTTACTCAATTGAACACAGCACTTCGCAGATTAGAGACAAAGAAGCTTATCGTACTCGACGATAAATTGACATCAACGAATAAATGCAAAATCAAGGTTATAGAAAAGGACACGTCTTATTATCCAAAGCTGATCCAGGAGAATGGTGAATGGGGTTGTGTTTTGAACCTGAGAAACGATTCGTATACTGCCGTTGAAATCATAGATGAGACTGGAAAAGTAAAGGGAAAAGGCTTTTTGGAAAATGATTTTATGAAGCACAATATCTTTCTGCACCTCCGTCCTGAACCTCCTAAAATACACACTTATAATCGTGGACCAGTAGCTTATAAAGCACTTGATTCTCTCTATTTTGTAAGTTGGACTGGTGATTTTAAGCAAGACGAAGTGATTACCTATTTGAAGTCGAAAGGAATAGATGCCAGAAATAGTTCATTAGTTAGTTTCGTAATGAAGGATAAAGCTAAAGTGCTTGCCTTACAGAAAGAATTGACGTTGTCGAAGTACAAGATTGCTATTCTTCCGGCGATATCTTATTCAGAAGTGAACGAATTTGGTTGGGGCGGAGCATGTCGGTTTTATACTAATAACTTTGAAATTTCCTTCTTCAACCATGTTTCCAACGAGCGAATCGAACAGATCTTTAAACAACATGGAATTACGAATTATTATGTGCGGGAAGAAACCAACCAGGAAAAAAAATACACTTTCATACTTCCAGTAATTGTTGACCTGAAATACATGACTCTGCTTGATAAGCTGTGGCAGCTATCAGAAGTAACATCTATCGAACAGGAAGATCGTGGGATTGATGGCATTGATTAACCTTCTCAAAAGCTATTCCTGATAATAAGCATCCCAAAGTTTGTTTCGAAACTTGTTTGTTGGATCAACGCGCTTTTTGAGTTCGAAGAAAGCATTGGATTCCGGATAGGCATTTGCAAATTGTTCAGTTGTAGCGTGAATTTGATAGGGCAGGTAGTAACTTCCATTGCATGAGATCGACGCATCAATTAACAATTGTGTCCACGCTTTTACCTTGTCTTTATCCTTTTGTTTTGTTCCTTGTTTGTAATAGATCACAAAGGCAAAAACGTCTTCTCTCGCCCAGGCCAAAAGTGATCCCGGATCTTTCTTCGCATGTCGAATGGAAATATTGATCGCATTCACCTTATTTTCTCTCAGAATTGACCTTAAAAGTGGATAGAACTTATCGAACTCCTGAACCGGAACAAAATATTCCTGCAAAACATAGGTTGAACGCTTTCTTGATTTCGGTTCCAGTTCAAGCACGGTGTAACTGGCTTCGTAATTTCGCCATTCTACTGGATTTTTACTATAAACAATCGGGTCGAACAAATGCTGTCGAAGCCATTTCCCACCCGGATATTCCGAGATCAATTTAAAAGCAAAACGATTGAAGCCATAGGTTTTATCTTCCGGAACCAGTCGGTGTTCTACGGTCACCTCTTTATCGGTTTCACGAAAGGAAACTTCTCTTACTTTTTTATAGCGTTTTGGATAAATATCCGCATTGTGAAACACAACTGTAGAATCGTTTTGAACATGTTCCATGAAGTAATCTTTGTATTCCGAAATAGGAAGCTTTTTATCGGTTCGTTCCATTTTTACATTGTCGGAAAGCAGTAATGTAGCTTCTGTAATTACGCCTAATCCGCCGTAACCACCAATTGCACCAAAGAACAATTCGCTGTTTTTGGTTGGACTAGCGGTGATCAATTCTCCATTGGCAAGCACCAGTTTAATTTCCTGAACAGAAAGAATGATCGGACCTTCACCAATGTATCTGCCATGAACATTTACGCTCAAAGAACCGCCAACAGTGAAGTTTGCATAAGACTGCATAATCTTCACCGAAAGATTGTATGGATCAATAAATTCTTGAATTTTTCGCCAGGTGATGCCTGTTTGAACCGTAATGGTTTTTTCTTCAGCCGAAAAATGAACAATACTGTCAAAGCTCCGCATATCAATCTGAAGCGCTTGTTCGGTAGCGGTTTGACCGCCCATGCTGTATCGCCCGCCACCAATGGAAATTGGACCTTTGTGATTTTTCACCGCGTTCACAATCTCACTGGTAGATTTTGGTGCAAGTATAGCGTTAACAACAATTGGATTCAGCTGCGTAATATCGTTGACAATCTTTGTCGTGTCCTGACCATACAATGCACCATGTAATTGTGCAGTTGCAAGTAAACATAGGATGGAAAAACGATAAAACAGTTTAGGCATGTTTATGTGTGGTAATGAAGAAGGGTAAAAGTAGGATAATTTTCTTTTTTCGAATTCAACACAAGTCACAAGAGGTTTTAAGGCTTGAAGATTTGGATTGAGTGTTTTTATTTGTTGCGATCTTTTAGCAGTTGATCAATCCGTTCTTTGTCGAACAAAAGTCGCTGTTTGAAAATTTCCAGCATAGCTAAATAATCTTCTTTTGAAAAATTCAATTCCTGAATTTGATCGAACCATTCTACCGTTGAACCCACTTTCTCCGCTTCCCATTCGCTGGTTTTGTCTGATCCAAGTTGCTTCCATTGAATGATATCGCCACAATTTCTAATTTCAGCTACAATCAATGTGCACGAAAAATCATTGTCGTCCGGACACATCAAAATCGGACAAACGGAAGTTTCATTCTCATCCGGTAATATTCGTTTCCAGACCACTTCCTTTTCATCGTTTCGATCCATCCAATACACGAGGGTTGGAATGAGTCCTTTGTAACTTTGCTCAGGATAGAGCTCATCCAACTTTTCGTCCAACCAATAACCGTCAATGTGATAGTTAATGAAATCCCAATAGTCTTCATAATCGCTTTTATCCAGTATTCCTTCTATTTTGTTCATGGTATTACTTGTCTAGGTAGCTTGCGGGTCCGTGATATAGAATTCCATTGACAGTTTTGGTTTCTTTCTCAAATTGACTAGGATTTATTGTTCCATCAAACGATTCAGAATAAAAAAGACTTTTATCTTTTTTCATTTTCAATCTGAATTTGGTTTTCATTTTTCCGTTGTACTCTTTAATTGGAATCATCACATATTTTCCAGGTTCAAGACTCAACGGTTCAAAATAGCTGTTCCCGCAACCGCTGTAAACCCAATATTCAATTGGTTGCCATTCTCCTTCAGCATTTTGTGCTTCCTGAATCATAATCAGGCTGCCGTCTTGACGGTTAGCATTGAATATTGAATCGGTTGTATTGATGAGGTATGCTGTAAAATAATCTTTAGGATTAGATTCCATCCAAACAAAGGAATTCGTATCCAGATCTTTTACTTTTAGATTTTTATCAAAGTAAAAGTAAGTTTGATTTGGTCTAAGCTCAGAAAATGTAGAGTCGATATCCAAAGGTTCTGAACATTCATAAAATGCCCGTCTGTTTCCTTTATCGCTTTTGTTAAGAAAGCTGCAGAACAGAAGTAATACTAGGACAAAAAGGAATGGTTTTCTATTCATAAGTGATATTTTATTACCTAATACATTCAATTACTCAAAAGTTCATTTTGACGTTTTCCAAACTTCGAATTTCTTCCCATTGAATTTGTAAACACCATTTTCATGCGTTCCCAGCCAGATATTTCCAGAATTATCCGAATAAATGTAAAACGTATGGATGTCTTTTCCATTGTTCTGAACAGGATATCGAATAATCTTCTTTCCATTGATGCAATAAACACCGTCGTTATATGTGGCAATCCAAAGATTGTGCTTCTTGTCTTTTGAAATGGATAAATATTCGTTCAGATTATCATTTCTTTTTTTGTCCAGATTTCCGACACTCTTTTCTTTTGTGTAGAATCCTTTTGAAGATGATTTCTGGTTATAAACGTTGTACTTATAAGCAGAATTGAACCAGAAGTATCCGTTTTTATCTTCGATTATTGAGCGTACTCCATTCGAAGGTCCATCATGAAGTTCTGTGACATCTTCTTCAGCAATCCATTGAAAGTTCTCGCCGTTGAATCTGCAAGCTCCTAATGTTGCAGTTCCGAACCAAACATTTCCTTTGCTGTCGTTGTAAATGGTATAAACGGCGTAAGGATTTGGTCGATCTGGATATTTTGCCCTGAGCTCTTCTCCAACCGGAACAGGTGGAAGTTTCAGGCTGTGTAGTTTTTCTCCGTCGTAACGAAAAATCAAACCTTCCGATTGCCAGTTTTTGAACCAGAGATCGTCGGGATTCAATTTCCATTCGCTTTCGGTCGAATTGGCTACCAACAATGAGGTAAACTGCTTTCCATCGAATCGACATACACCTGAACTTGTACTTAAATAGAGATTACCTGATTTGTCTTCTTTGATCTCTTCAACTCTGTTGCTTGGTAATCCATGTTTTGTGGTGTAATGAAGAATCGTTTTTCCATTGTAACTGTACAAACCCTCTTCCCAGCTGCCAAACCAGTAGCTGTTCTTTTTGTCTTGATAAACAACCATGATGTTTTTGCTGAGTTCAGTTACTGTGTCACCGCGTACGATGAAAAGATCTTTGCCTTTGCCCGGATTTGTAGATCCTGAGCAACCGCTTGCAACGAAAAAAGGTAAACAGAAGAAAAGAAGATTTCGGAGTTTCATAAAAGCAATATACAATGTTTCTTAATGAAGCTAGAAATTTAAAGTTTTCTGAACATTTTTCACTTTGCTTGTGATGAGTTTTGATAGGTGGTCGAATTCTAATTCACTCATAGAGCTTCTTGGTAAAAGAACATTTGTATCAGAGAATAGCCAAATTAATCGCTCATTTATCACGGCTTTTTCAATAATCGTCCAATCCTGTTTCAGGGTGTCGTTGTCATGAATGTGAACGAATGAAGTTTCGTTATAACTTAAACGTAAATCTTTTGTGTTTTCAGCTTTCGTCAAGAATTCTTCTACACTTTTTCTCCATTGAATTACGTTACGTGCGGCTTTCCAAAATTCATAAACAACTGCGAATAAAAAAATAATCGCAAATAGTAAAAGTCCAAGTTCCTGAATATACCAGGAGTAAAAAGCTAGAGGAGGGACCAGAATCACTCCAATGATTAGAAAAGTGGATTGTTTTTTTGTGGATTGGCCAAAGAAAAGTTTGTGTTGATTATCACGAAAGTAAATTGATCGCAAATCGTCAATATCAACGCTCATTTTTATTTCCGTCATTTTATTTTTCTATTTACTTGTGTCGATACTTTTACAGTGAACTTTATTGCTTCAAATAAACAATCTTTCGCTTTTTAAACAAAGAAATCCTTTCTTTTCTGCAGATAACAATGACTCCATCGTCCGTTTGATTCAGACTCAATTCATTGATGCTTTTTAGTTCGCTATTGAATTTGACAGGAGTTAGTTTCACAGAGTTTTTAGACACAGAATATTCTCCAATGCACAAAACAGTATCACCCCAAACTGCATATTGGTAGGTGTGATCACCATCGAAAATAAATGTTTCGTAGCAAGAAATTCCGCAAGTGTAACGGAATTCTCCTTTGAGCAAGGGTTTGGTTTGAGCGAAAGTTGAAAAAGCTAAAAACTGCAACGAAAGGAAGATGAATTGTCTTTTCATGATTATTCTCTCCTTATCTTTCTTAGCCATGAATCCCATGATTCAACATCTAGACGAATTGATTCTGTTTCACGGTCGTGCCTTTTTTTACTTTCCTTCAAATCATTTTCGGTTCTTCCTCCAATGACTACGGTATACACATTAATGTCTTTATTGGAGTCAACTTCCAGGTGATCAGATGGTCCAATAAACGCATTGTAAATCTTAGAACCACTTTCAACAGCTTCTCTTATTTTATGAATCTTCTTTCTAAACTCATTACGATTCTCAGTAATATAGCGCATTCTTTGCCGCAACTGATGCATAGCACTTTCTATTTTACTGTTGAATTTATCGTAATGTCCTTTATTGAAAATATTAAACTCAGCTCCTTTTACTTCCACGAGGATAACATCCATTCTAGATATTCCGGAAAGCACTACAAAATCAACATATCCATCACCTACAGGAAATTCAGAAAAACAAATGTAATCTTCTGTTGGGTGAGCATATACTTCCGCGAAAATGGATAAATCCTTTTTTAATAGATTCTGAATATCTTGCTCACTTGCTCCATTATCAATTAATTCTTGAATTGATAGTTTTGAAATTTTACCATCTTCTATTTCGAATTTCTTTTTAAGCCGTTTAATGTCATGAGAATTGGGTAAATTTAAAAGCGGGTTAATCTCCGTTCTGAGTTTTCCAATATCATTGACTAATCTAAGGTCACTCATTGTTGGAGTTTCGAATTCCTTCATACTACAATCCACCAGTTCTGAGACTTTAGAGCGCTTGAGCGATTCCCATATTGGTCTGTTTTCACCGTCAAATGTTACAAGCTCGAAAACTTCTCGTGAAACACCGCCCATTTCATAGTGCTCTATGAAAATCGTATTAGATGGTACTTCGTAGTTTTTTATTAGTGATTCAACAATTGATTCAATAGAGTTTGTAATTGATGCAGAAGGATTTTCGTCTATTTCAGTGATTAGAGCCACAATTTTACCTGCTTTGTTATTGAATATTCGTAGACGACATAAACCATCGTTTCTGGAGCCCATACAGGGATATCTGTATATCTTATCGCTAATTTTCATTTAGATTTCTTCGTGAATAAGTGATTATTCCAAATATAAAAAAATGTATGAATTAAATCACTTCATGAAATTTGTGTATTCGTGGTTGATTGGAATAGTGTTAACAAAAAAAAATCCCAGCTCAATTAAGAACCGGGACTTCAATATCTTTAGAAAGTGAATTAAGCAGCTTTCTTAGAGCAGCAAGAACCTCCTTTGCTTTCGCAACCTTTCTTAGTAGATTTTTTCTTCTTTTTCTTATCGTCGTCTTTCTTAACAACTACAGTATGATTTCCTGAAGCTGCAGCGTAAACGTTCGCAGACATAGATCCTACGAAAAGTGCTAGAGTAGCTGCTACAAATACCTTTTTCATAATATTTTTAATTAATGTGTGTA
Organism: uncultured Fluviicola sp.; assembly: GCA_965650275.1. GTDB lineage: Bacteria > Bacteroidota > Bacteroidia > Flavobacteriales_D > Crocinitomicaceae > Fluviicola. The sequence continues at coordinate 18,150 of CBFGNV010000012.1, forward strand.
ATTACAGGGACTAATATACATTCTTTATTGAAGTACTCCAAGCTTCGTTAACTTAGCTTTAACATCTTCACCAATTTTAACATCTAATGGTATTACTTACATACCATATTGTAAAGCCTGATCATTTCCATGAACTCGTCTTCTTTCTTAGAATATTCACCTTTGAATCGTTTTACAAATTCGGGACATTCTTGTAAATATGGCTTAATGTTATCTTCGATTGTTTTGCTATTGATATCATATAAGATTCCTTCTGGTGTTCGCATAACAAATCTGTTTTTACTTGCTCCATCTGTTCCTGAATCTTGGTAGACAATAATCTTTCCATCTACTGCTCGCCATTCAAAACGTGAATAACCATCGGGTTTATTCAGATTCTGTGGTATTTTATCAGACGTAATTCCATGATAATAGACTGTGGTTATGTTCTGAACATTTTCTTTTCCTTTAATACTGACCTCTTCTCCTTCAATATCTTTATAGGTGACTTTTTTTAAATCCCCTTGTGCACCAACTATGCACTCCAGTTCACTACAAAATGTAGTATCACTGTTGTTTACAATAAAATAGTCTTGAGCTGAAACTTTCATCCCAGTAGCGATGAAGATGGATAGAATAATCTGGTTTTTAAGTGTTTTCATTTAGATTAAATTATGAAGTGGTATTAAGAATTAAATTTAAATAAAAATCGCGATCTATCAATATAGACCGCGATTCTTTATCTTTTTCTGAAACTTTTTAAGCAGAAATAATTTCTTTATTTCAACACTCCAAGCTTCGTTAACTTAGCTTGAACATCGTCACCAATCTTAACATCAATCTGTGTTCCTAATGGTAAGAAAATATCAACACGAGATCCGAACTTAATGAAACCGAATTCTCCTCCGGTTACTGCTTGTTCTCCTTCTTTTGCATAATAACAAATGCGACGTGCTACGGCTCCTGCAATCTGGCGGAACAATACTTCTTGTCCGGTTGCATGTTCTACAACTACTGTACTTCTTTCGTTGTCTGTTGAACTTTTCGGATGCCATGCCACCAGAAATAATCCTTTGTGATACTTCACGTATTTCACTTTTCCACTGGTAGGGTAGTAGTTGGCATGCACATTTAACGGCGACATGAAAATAGAAACCTGAATTCTTCTATCCTTGAAATATTCAGTTTCTTCTACTTCTTCAATAACCACCACTTTTCCGTCAGCCGGACAAAGCAAATCATTTGGTTCGAATGTAAATGTTCTCTTCGGGATACGGAAGAATTGAACCACTAAATAGAGCATTACCAAACAGCCAAGGCTCAACAACCAGAACAACCAAGCCCAACCGGTCATTTGTAATAAATACCAATTTCCAACTTCAATTGCTCCCAAAACCAATAATGCAATCAGAATTGTAGCTGTTCCTTCTCTGTGTAATGTCATTTTTTCGAATTAATTCGGCGTAAAGATAGTAAATAGTCCCGATAGCTATCGGGAGAAGACGAAAGTCGAAAGAAGAAAGACTTGTTAATGTGAAAGGTCACTTGAGCAAATGAATCTGGACTTTATTAGTTGTGGATCGTTATGCTGTTCTAGTGTCAGATTGAGTGATTCATGCGGGAGCATGAATAGTATCGAAAGCTGACAACACTACGCCAGAATCAAGATCACAAACACAATCGGCGCAGCAAACAGCATCGCATCAATTCTATCCAGAATTCCACCATGACCAGGTAAAATTCCACCTGAATCTTTTACTCCTGCTGTACGTTTCAATCTACTTTCGAAGAAATCTCCAAGTGTTGCTAAAACAGAAACCAAAGCGCTCACAATTGCGATTAGCAAGTAATCCTTGTTCGTTGTGAATTCGTTTCTATTGAAATAAAGCAATACAACCATTGTAATTGCGGCAATCAACATTCCGCCAATAAATCCTTCCCAGGTTTTCTTAGGTGAAACGCGCGGAAACATTAAGTGTTTTCCAAACAATCTTCCCGAAATATAAGCGAAGGTATCGTTCAAGTAAATAGGGAGCAAGGCAATGAAAAGAAGCGGTTTGATTTCCTTCGGGCTAAGTGTATAAGCTACAGACAACAATCCTAGTGGAATAGCAATGTATAGAACGTTTAAAGGAAATACGAACTTGTAAATCGCTTCAACAGATCCTTTTACAAAGATCAACGACGTAAAAATGATAATACTGATGACAACAAGGATGGATCCGATAATTACCAGTTTATAGATCAATTCACCGTTTTCAGGAGCCATCAAAATGGAGTTCAATGGTAAGTCAGGGAATAGTCCTTTGATACTCACAATCAACATTGGTAGGAATAATGCCGTATTAAATAGCAAAGCCGGCAACATCAGGTTGGAAGGAAACGCTGTTCCCTTTCCCATCTTGAACAATTCGTACGTGCCCAACATCACGAAGACGTAAAGCGTTAAATTGAAAATGTTTGTATTGTTCTTTACGTCAAGAACAAAAGGGGCAAATACGAAAAGTAAAAATACTATTCCGAATATACCCCTTTGTATCAATTCTCTCATAGAGTCGTTTGTAATCTATTTCATATTATGAAGTGATCCCGATCCCGCATGTGTGGGACAGGGATCTACTTCGTAATTATTTTCCGTCCTCTGAGCTTTCGTCAGAAGGTTCTGATTCTTCATTTTTTTTGGATGCTGAGCCTGTCGAAGCATCTTTTAACGGTGAAACACTTCCAGTTGCAATGTTCTTCTCTTCAGAAGCAGCAAGTGGCGTTTCGTCGTTAGCAATTGGTGAAATTGTAGGTTCAGTTGCAGTTCCTTCTTGGGAAGATGATTCGGATGTTGGTGTGGCAACAACTTCTTCGCTTAAATCCCAAGTACGTTTTCCGAAAATTGCTTCCAAATCTTCTTTGAAGATCACTTCACGTTGCAAAAGAATATCTGCCAATTGTGTCAATTTATCTTTGTTCTCCGACAAAATTTGCTTCGCGCGAACATATTGTGCTTCAATTAACTTGTGAACTTCTTCATCGATTACACGAGCTGTAACATCAGAATATGGTTTCGTGAAAGCATCTCTACCTTGAGAATCGTAGTAGGAGATATTACCAATTTTTTCATTCAATCCGTAAATGGAAACCATTGCGTAAGCTTGCTTCGTTACTTTCTCTAAATCGCTCAATGCACCTGTAGAAATTTTTCCAAAGATCAATTCTTCAGCAGCACGACCTCCCAATGCAGAACACATATCATCTAAGATTTGTTCTGTAGTTGTGATCTGACGTTCTTCAGGTAAGTACCATGCAGCTCCAAGTGAACGTCCACGAGGAACGATTGTTACTTTTACCAATGGGTGAGCGTGTTCCAATAACCATGAAGTTGTTGCGTGACCAGCTTCGTGGAAGGCAATAGCACGTTTCTCTTCTTTGGTAATGATTTTGTTTTTCTTCTCTAAACCACCGATGATTCTGTCAACAGCATCTAAGAAATCTTGTTTTTCAACCGCTTTTTTGTCTTTACGCGCAGCAATCAAAGCCGCTTCGTTACACAAGTTTGCGATATCTGCTCCAGAGAATCCTGGAGTTTGACGGCTTAAGAAATCGATTTCGACGTCACCACCCAATTTCAATGGGCGCAAGTGAACTTCGAAAATTTCTTTACGCTCGTTCAAATCTGGCATATCAACATAAATCTGACGGTCGAAACGTCCAGCACGCATTAAAGCTGAATCCAATACATCTGCACGGTTTGTTGCCGCAAGAATGATAACTCCGGAGTTCGTACCGAAACCATCCATCTCTGTCAATAACTGGTTCAATGTATTCTCGCGCTCATCGTTTGAGTTGAATCCGTTGTTTTTACCACGTGCTCTACCAATTGCGTCGATCTCATCAATAAAGATGATTGCAGGTGCTTTTTCTTTTGCCTGACGGAACAAGTCACGTACACGCGAAGCTCCAACTCCAACAAACATTTCAACGAAATCAGATCCTGAAAGCGAGAAGAATGGAACTTTTGCTTCACCGGCAACGGCTTTCGCCAATAAGGTTTTACCAGTTCCCGGAGGTCCTACCAATAAGGCTCCTTTCGGAATTTTCGCTCCAAGTTCGGTATAGCGCTTCGGATTTTTCAGGAACTCTACGATTTCCTCAATTTCTTCTTTCGCGCCCTCTAATCCGGCTACATCTTTAAACGTAACGTTTGTCGATTTTCCTTTTTCGTAAACCTGTGCTCTCGATTTTCCAATGTTGAAGATCTGTCCACCGGCACCTCCGCCGCCTCCCGACATACGTCGAGTAAGGAACATGAACAAAGCAATGATCAATACCAAAGGAAGAAGATAACCAAGGATACCAGAGAAGTAATCTTTTTCTTCTTCAGGTGGTGCCGAAATAGGCGATTTCCCGTGTTTAACCAACGTGTCGCTAATAGCATCAAGACGCTCAACAAAATGTCCGGCATCGTTAATAGGAATGTTGAATTCCGGACTTAAACGCTGCTTGTTCTTTGCTTTTCTATCCTGAACGATCTTAGCGATCTTTTTGAATTCACCTTTTTGGTCTTTAGCAGATGCGAAGAATTTTTCACCTTTATCATTCAGGTAAAAATCAACTCTCGATCTGTTTACAACGCGAACGTTTTTAACCATCGACGAATCTGCAAGTGAATAGAATACATTTTCACCTGTTAGTTCCGTACTTGTAGTGTTTGTGAATAAAATTGCCCCCATTAGAGCAAAAGCAATTAATCCGTAAATCCAATAAATTGCATTTGGATTTCTGCGCGGTTTATTACCGTTTGGATTATTATTGTTGTTTTCAGACATAATCGATTAGTTCAAATTAGGTACATCCGTTCTGTGCGCGTCAGACCAAAGGTCTTCCAATTCATAAAACACACGTGCATCTTTGTGGAAAATGTGAGCAACTACAGAAACGTAGTCAAGCAAGATCCATTCTGCAGTCGTTTTACCTTCCTGGTGCCACGGCTTTTCTTGTAGTTCTTTTCTTGTATGGCGTGCGACAGTAGAGCTGATACCTTCCACCTGCACCGTTGATTCTCCGGAGCAGATCACAAAGAAATCTGAAACTGCACTTGGAATATGACGTAAGTCCAATACAACAATATCCTTAGCCTTATTCTCCTGCATACCTTCTACGATGGCGTTGCAAAGAATGCTAGAATCTGTATCTGTTTTTATTTTATACATTCGCTTTTTAATGTGCACAAATCTAAGCAAAACTTCAAGAGAATTGCTTTGTTTCTCGTGCTAATACTTGTTAAACATCAATGATCGGTTCGAACATCATTTTTTTGCCCGAGGTAGACTCAACGAACAATTATATTGCCAAGCTCGTATCTGAAGGAAATATCAGCCATGGTACTGTAATTTTGGCAGAACGTCAAACAGCAGGAAGAGGTCAAAGAGGTAACACCTGGCAGACTGCCACACAGAATCAGTTCACAGCGAGTATTTATTTGTCGACTGCTTTTTTGTCAGTTCATCATGCGCCATATCTAAATAAAGCGCTTGCAGTTGGTGTAGCTCAGGCGGTAAATGGAATTTTAGGAGAAACTGTTCGTTTAAAATGGCCAAATGACATTTTGGTGAGTGATAAAAAACTGGGAGGAATCCTGATTGAAGGAAATATCAAAAATCAATCGTTGGAATATGTGATCTTCGGTTTGGGAATCAATCTGAAAAAGGAAAATGATATTCCCAAAAGCACAAGTTTGGAAGATCATGCATTCGTATTGTCTCCTTTTGAATTTCTGATGACACTTTTACCTAAGTTGCAAATGCAGTTTGAACTTTGTCAGCAATTTGCCTTTCAGGAAATTCAGAAGCAATACATGGATTTTTTATGGCGTTTGAACGAAGATCAGGTGATTTCCAATCAGGAAGGTGAAACGTTTCTCGGAAGAATTATAGATGTGGATGAAACGGGTTCAGTGGTTATCCAATCGGATGAAGGAATAAAGGCTCATGGGTTGCAGGAAGTTAAGTTTAATTATTAGAGATGTTATCTCGACTACGCTCGATAACCTTAAAGTACGAGATGGTGACTGAGTCCGCCGCGGCGGAAAGGCACAATCACTCAAACTTCAATTGAAGCTTTTTCGTCATACTCTCAAACAACGAAGTCAATGGTTTTTGAACCATCATTTTCATGAACATGTTTACTTCGCCTTCAAATTGAAGGAATCCTGAACATGATTTTCCATCAATTGCTTTAATGTGAATGGACAATTTGTAAGGAAAAGGACCTTTGTCATCATCATTCATATCGATTCTTTCTGAATCAACTTTTTCGGTGATAATTAGAGGGATTAGAATTCCACCTTGTACTTTGAAGCTGCAACCTTTATCATCTGCCTGAAAGTCTGAAATCTTGTCGTGCGGCAATAATTGTTCTATGTTCTTCGGGATACAAAGAAATTCGAACACTTCTTTCGCAGAAGTTGAAATGGTTGTTTCAGTACCTTTAATTGTCATTGTTTATGGTTTCCAGGTGTCTGGTGATTTACGCCAGTCTTTCAACGACGTAACATCAGATGCATTAATGTATTCCAATTTTACTGCCTGATCGATCAAATGTTCGTAATCCGTTAAAGTTACGAAAGCACAATCGGCCTTGTCAAAGTTTTTCAAGGCAATGTCGAACTCATATGTGAAGATAGCAACAAGTCCTTTAACATCACAACCAGCTTCTCTCAAAGCTTCAACTGCCGTTAACGAACTTCCACCTGTTGAGATCAAATCTTCCAAAACAACTATTTTTTGTCCTGGTTCAAAATGACCTTCAATTTGATTTCCTAAACCATGACCTTTTGCCGTACTTCTTACATAGATAAAAGGAATTCCCAATTCCTGAGCAACCAAAGCGCCTTGTGCAATTCCACCCGTTGCTACACCTGCAATTGCATCTGGTTTTCCAAAGTGTTCCAAAATTGCTGTTGCGTAAGCTTGACGAATGTGTGTGCGGATTGCTGGGAAAGAGAGCGTTTTTCGATTGTCGCAGTAAATAGGTGATAACCACCCTGAGGCCCAGGTAAACGGATTACTTGGCTGTAACTTTACTGCTTTAATTTGTAATAAAAATTCTGCTATTTTTAACGCTTGGTCTTTGTTTGAAATCATGCCGCAAATGTACAAAGTTTTTATTGATAACGTCGAAGTTCGCTTTGTTCAACAGAGCGAGAAAAAGAAAGGGAAAGGAATTGTCTTTTTAGAACTGTCAGATTTTGAGTCGAATAGCGACTTTTTTAGAATGCTTTTAGATTATAAGGAAGCGAATCTTGTTGTGATAAATTGTGCGAATGTGGAAGCAGATTTTAAGCGCGTTTTCAGATCTTACACTAAAATCAGTACTGCGGGCGGTGTTGTAAGACGTAAAAAATCAATTTTGGTTATTAAGCGCCTTGGAAAATGGGACTTGCCCAAGGGTAAAATTGAGAAAGGAGAATTACCTCAAATTGCCGGTTACAGAGAAATTGAAGAGGAATGTGGAATTCAGGGACATGTTCTGTTCGACATTATTGGTGAAACTTATCATACCTATACTTTTCAAAATAAGAAAGTGCTTAAACGCAATTATTGGTACTACTTCCTGTATTCCGGACCAAAGGAATTGACTGCGCAAACGGAGGAAGATATTACAGATGCGAAATGGGTCAAAAAAGAAGACTTGAAGAAAATTAAACGGAATACGTATGGTTCAATTAAGGCTGTTTTAAAAATGTGGGAGAAAAAGTTTGGATAAAATTTTGTTAACACAACAGTACTTTTCGAAATCTATTGTATTCTTGTAAAGTAAAAACTATAAAGATGAAAGCATTATTGATATTGGCTTGTTCACTTTTAACTGTTGGAGCAATGGCTCAAACAACAGAACCAGCTAAAGAAACAAAACCAAAGAAAGAAAAAATTGCAAAGGTTAAGAAAGCTCCAGTTGAGTTTAAAACCTTGGTTATTGAAATGAATGATATTCCATACGGAACGGATACGTCATTCGTTTTTGAGTTTAAGAATAACGGAAAAGAGCCTGTTATGATTACTGAAGCTAGACCAAGCTGTGGTTGTACAACTCCTCAAAAACCAACTGAGCCGCTTAAAAAAGGAAAAACAGAAAAATTGGTTGTGAAGTACGATACAAAACGTATTGGTGCGTTTACAAAAACGATCACTGTTACCACAAATGTTTCAACTGAGCCTATCATCCTTACAATTAAAGGAACAGTATTGCCTCAACAAACAGAAGGAACCCAAGAAGGGCACGAAGGACACGGTCATTAATTTTCCACCACGGATTTATATAGAAAGCCTGGATGTTTTGTCCGGGCTTTTTTTTATCCCAATGTTATCTGCGAACTCACGAACTGAATAAAGCTTTTTGGTGAAAATTCGTGATTTTACGAATTCATGAATTAATGTGTTTGTGAAATCATTGAATCATGTTTTTTGTGCAAAAAAAAGAGCCATCCACCTGTGGCGAATGACTCTTCATATTTTTAGATCACCGTTTATTAATCAACAATCTTAATCGATTCAATTCTATCTCCTTGAGCAATTGCGTCAATAACATCCAATCCATCAATCACTTTTCCGAAGCACGTATGATTTCTGTCTAAGTGAGCTGTGTTAGTTCTGCTGTGACAAACGAAAAATTGAGATCCACCAGTATTTCTTCCAGCGTGTGCCATTGATAAAACACCACGATCGTGATATTGATTTCCACCTGTTAATTCGCAATCAATTTTGTATCCAGGACCACCAGTTCCTGGCATTCCAGTTGCTCCTTCACGTGAATTTGGACATCCACCCTGAATAACGAAATCAGGAAGAACTCTGTGGAAAGTCAAACCATCATAATATCCTTCTTTTGCCAACTTAACAAAGTTTGCTACTGTATTCGGTGCATCTGCTTCGTAGAATTCTACGGTCATTGCACCTTTTGCTGTTGTGATAATTCCTTGCATTGTAATTTTTTTTGCAAAGATAGAGATATTCTGCTTTTGTCAACCTTCGTTATAATTTAGATATTCCGTTACACTACAATCGAAATCACTCAGTCTGACCAGTTACGTTTTCAGGTCACACTGAGTGTTTCGTCCGGAAGGACGAAATGTATCGAAGTGTGACTATTCTCCAAATCCTAAAAATAGTTTACAGGGTAAATATTTCTTGTTTTCTGTTAAAATCGAAATTCGTTTAGGTATTGAATGCTTAATTTTACCGCATGAAAATTTCAGAAGCATCTCGCAGTGATTTCAAACAGTTTTCGGGGTTCTCGAAAGCATTTACGAATCAAGATTCCTTTCGTGCATTTTTGCATCGACCATTGAATTCGGGGAGCGATTTGAAGCTGCAGGCTACAGAAAAAACAGCTTTGTATTCCAACGAGAACAGAAGTGTTCTGGTAAACGTTCTTAGCGACCAAATGCTTGAATTTGCTTCTGAAAGTCAGCGAAAAAATCTAAAACTTTTGGAGCAGGGAAGTACGGTTACGATTACAACCGGACATCAATTGACTCTGTTTGGCGGACCACTTTATCTGGTTTACAAAGTAATGCATGTGGTAAAGTTGGCAGAAGAATTCAACGCTCTATCTTCCGTTAATAAAGCTGTTCCTGTGTTCTGGATGGCAAGTGAAGATCATGATTTTGAGGAGATTTCAAGTGCATCCTTATTCAATCAACAATTGAAATGGGTGACAGATCAAACGGGTGCGGTTGGTCGAATGAATACCAAGGAGTTTATGGAAGTGTATTCCACTTTTTCAGAACTGTTTAAAGGTAAAGAAACGGCCATTCAACGATTGCTATCCATTCCTGTTGATGAGAATTATGCCGTTTATTTTCAACGTTTTTTGATCGAACTTTTTGCTGATTACGGTGTTTTGGTCATTCAACCTGATGATGCGCGATTGAAAACATTGTTTTTGCCTTCGATTTTAAGTGAATTGGAGAGCGATGCCTCTTTGAAAGCGGTTGAAACAACCAATGCTGAACTGATCAAAGCTGGTTATACACCTCAGGCAATTGCGAAGAATTGTAATCTTTTTTCACTGAAAGAAGACAAACGAACTCGTATTGATAGAATTGAGAAAGGTTTTGCCGTTGACGGTGAGGTCTTTTCGAAAGAAGAATTACAGGAATTGGCAACAAATTCTCCTGAATCGTTTTCTCCAAATGTGATTCTTCGACCAGTTTATCAGGAAACCATACTTCCGAACATATGTTATGTTGGAGGTGGTGGAGAAATGGCTTACTGGGTTCAGCTAAAAGGTGTTTTCGAAGCCAAAAACATTCCCTTCCCACTTATTGCTCAACGAAATTCAGTGATTTTAATTGATGGGGGAACAGAGAAGAAATTGAATACTATGAATTTATCATGGCTGGATTTTAAAGACGATATCGAACAATTGAAAAAAGCACAACTGGCCTTGTTAAGTGGTGAAGATGTTGATTTTTCGGAATTGACTTCAGCAGTGAAAGTATTGAAAGAAGCAATGGTCGACAAAGCTGCGAAAACGGATAAATCATTAGAATCCTTTGCCGAAGCGGAAGTCGTGCGCGTTCAAAAGCAAATTGAAAACTTCGAACAGCGAATCATTAAACAGGTGAAACAGAAAAACGAGGTTCAACTGAAACAGATGGATACCGTTGCGGATAAGTTGTTCCCGTCTGGTGGTTTACAGGAACGTCATTTTCACTGGCTGCATTTTGCTCCTTCAGGAAATTTTGACGAATTGTTCAAGGCAATATACGATGGAATAGAGCCTTTTAATTCAAATTTCATTGCAATTCGTAGCTAAAAGACGAAAGGAATATACTATTTTCGGCCTCCTTTCGTTTTGAAACTGATGAACTTTAAATCCGGACTATTTTTACTCGCTTTATTCTTCACTTCGAGCATTGCCTTTGCTCAGGTAAAAGTGCAGGGAAATGTGGTCGACAGATCTTCGAAACCGTGGCCGGAATTGCCTGTTGTACTTGCAAATCAGAAAGACACCGTTATCACTCTAACAGATAGAAAAGGTGAATTTGAGTTTAAGAATGTTGTTCCCGGAACGTATCGGATTTTAGTTGAAGAAGGTAGCGGGGTTCGCTCAACTGAGGTGATTATTCCAAATCTGGAACAAGTTAAGATCCCTGAAATTAAGCTCAATGAAGGTTATCTGAAAATAGTGGACATTTACGTGGAGCAATTTGAAATTGATCCCATTCGTCCACCTGATTTTGGAAAGTTACTTACTGGTGGTGTAGAACGAATTTTGATCTATGCGACTCCAGCAAGTTCCAATAACGAATTGACTTCCAATTACAATGTTCGTGGTGGAAATTATGATGAAAACCTGGTTTATGTCAATGGGTTTTTGGTCAATCGCCCGTTTTTGACACGTTCGGGTCAGCAAGAAGGAATGAGTTTTGTCAATACCTTATTGGTTCAGAATTTGGCTTTTTCAGGTGGTGGATTCCAGGCTATATACGGAGACAAATTGAGTTCTGTTCTTGATATTCATTATAAACGACCAGATTCCTTGCGTGCTTCAGCGTTGGTTGGTTTGTTGGGAATGGAAGGTCATTTCGAAAATAAATTTGGAGAACGTTTTCGGGTGTTGTTCGGAACACGTTACAGAGCAAACGGTTATTTATTGAATTCGCTTCCTTCAAAAGGAAATTACAATCCTGTTTATTGGGATGCACAGTTGCTCACAACTTACGACATTACTGAAAAGTGGGAATGGTCCATTTTAGCACATACTTCTTCCAATCGTTTCCGCTTTGCACCAGAGACACAAAAAACCGATTTCGGAACATCGAATGAAGCCTATTCATTCAACATTTATTTCGATGGTCAGGAAAACACACGTTTTCTAACTTCTACAGTTGGAACTTCATTGACCTATAAAGGGACGAAATATCGTGGCTCTACCTATTTTACTGCATTCAATTCTAACGAATCTGAGAATTTCGATATTCAGGGACAGTATTTCATTAATGAATTGGAAACCGATCCTTCGAAAGAGGAGTTTGGAGATTCTATTGCCGTTTTGGGAGTTGGTACTTTCCTTAATCACGCCCGAAACCAGTTGAATGCATCCATTTTTACTGCTTATCACGATGCGAATTTCTATCTGAAGAAGTTTACAAAAACATGGGAAGGCGATAGAAACTTCAGCAATACGTTGAAAGTTGGCGGTGGTGTTCAGTTCGACGATTTTTCGGATGTGATCTCTGAATGGCGCATGATTGATAGTGCTGGATTCTCGCTTCCGCAGGGAAATACGGAATCTGTGCAATTGATGGAAACCATTAAGAGTAATCTTTCCATTGAAAATCAACGTTATTTCGGATATGCTCAAGAGCATTTGGAATGGCTTTTTAGAAGAGATTCTGTGAAATTGACGAAGTATAAGTACGATGTTAAAACAGACAAGGAGATTCTGGTCGCCGATTCCATTATTGAAAAAACCAATGCGAAAGTGCAGCTGGATTTCGGTACAAGAGCTGTTTATACCACTTACAACGACGAATTCTTTTTAGCGCCGAGAGCAAGTTTGAGCATTCTTCCAGTTAAATATGCTTATCACGACAGCAGTTTTATTCGTCGATTTGTGCGTTATACCTTTGCAGCCGGAATTTACAATCAACCGCCATTTTATAGAGAATTCAGAAAGTATGATGGGACGTTGAATCCGAATGTGAAGTCTCAAAAGTCGGCACATTTTGTAGGTGGAATGGAATACAATTTCTACATGTGGAAACGTGATGTTCCATTCAAGTTTACGGTTGAAGGTTATTACAAGTACATGTGGGACATTAACCCATACGAAATTGAAAACGTTCGCATTCGCTACTATGCAGATAACATTGCGAAAGGTTACGCAACCGGGTTGGATATGATGTTGAATGGGGAATTTGTTCCCGGATTGTTGTCTTTTTTCAAAGTAAGTGTACTTTCTACTAAGGAAGATATTTTGAATGATCAGTACACGAATTATTACAATGCCGCTGGTGAAGTGATTAAACCTGGAATTAGTGAAGATCAGGTTGCCGTTGATTCGGCAGTTGTTTATCCGGGTTACATTCGTCGACCTTCAGATCAACGTGTGAATGTGGGAGTTTACTTTCAGGATAAAATGCCGGGATTTGAACGTTTGACAGCCACTTTAGGATTGAACTATGGCTCACGCTTACCTTATGGTCCGCCAGATTTTACACGCTACAAAGATACGTTGACGATGAAAGCCTATTTCCGTGTCGATCTGGGATTCTCGTTCAGTTTATTGCAGGTAGATCCTAAAAAGCCGAACAAACATGCGTGGCAGAATAAACTCTCCGATTGTATTGTTACTGTTGAGTGTTGGAATTTGTTGGGTTACAACAATGTCCTTTCAAAACAATGGATTCAGGATGTTTCTGGAAAATATTATTCTATCCCGAATTATTTGACCTCTAGGAGGTTGAATTTGAAATTGTTGATTCGAATCTAGATTTTTAGAGTCTGGATATTGAGAATTTGGAACCTGGATTTTGAGAGTCTGGAATCGGGAAATCAAGATTCAGAATCGAGTAGATCCGTTCTTGTTTCTACATTCTTAACGTATGGCCTGTGTAAAGAGATCATAGTTGCTATAGTAATGAGTACTGATCCTGTGATTGAAATGTAATACCCGATTTCCCTGGTTGTTCCATGGTAATTAGGTTCGCTCAATAGCTCAAAGCGAATGGCAACATAAGCAATGAACGATAGAAGAAGGTAATAGCCGATTTTGAAGACCAGTGAGTTCTTAAAATACCCGACACTAAATAAAACCACGTTTGCAATTAATAAACAATACCAGTGTTTTGAATCAATTCCGGTTTTGGTCCAAACTTCATGAGTTAGATAAGCGTCATAATAATCCGCCTTAAGAATAGGAATCTTGGCTGCCGATAAAAGCAATCCGGCTCCTGTAAAAAGAAGAATCAGTTTGACTGTTTTGTTGATTTTTGCTGACATTCTGTTTATGAATCAAGTAAATCTGCGTAAGCTCCATCCTTCTTTACATGTGGTCGATGCAAGGAAATAATTGTTCCGATTACCAGCAATCCAAATCCAATTTGTTGAACATAGAAACCATATTCCAAATTGTTTGTAAAGCCATTCGTGTCCCGGGAAAAAGTCATTGAAAAAACAACTACAAGAAATAGAACGATTGCCAATACTGTGTAATGTGCTATTTTAAAGAAAAGTGAGTTTCGGAAAAAACTGAGAAGAAACAATAACGCTCCTCCAACAACAACCAAAGACCAAAGTGGTACTTCAGTTCCAACATATTCTTTGCACAAGTATTGAGATTGAGGAAGAAGAGGACTGCTAAAACACATAGAAGCAACAACCAATCTGGAGGAAATCAACATAAGGATAGCTCCGATAATGATGAAGGAGTATTTGGTGAGTTTAATCACTTTTGGATTGATGTTATGAGTTTCTGTTAAGGTATTCGTTTATTTGCTTTGAGTGCAATGAAATTACCGTTGATATAACAACGCAGAAAACACCACTCAACTCGAATTTCAAAGAATTTTCTAAAACGAGAATAAATGATGATGCTCCCCACGTATTCATAGAAAGCCCTGTGAACGCTGATGCTATTGGAGTAAGAATTAAAAGACAACCGTAGAATGCTGTTTTCGTTCCAGTAGAAGAGTAAAAAAAGCCAATCGAAAATACGATGGCAGTTATAATTACCCAAAGAATCCAGGCTGGATGCTCATATCCTTTTGTGTATTCTGTATAAATGCTCTCCCAATTGTCAAACTCTCTAAAAACCTCTTGTGATGTAAAGTTTAGCTGTGAACTGTAGGCAATAAGTACTATTCCTATGAATAACAGAATGTATTTTATCGTTTTTGGATTCATTTTCAATAGTCAGCTTTTTCAAAATAATCAGTTGTCAAAAATGCTCCAACAGTTAAAACAATGTCACCAAATAAAAGAAATAACATTCCGCTTCCAGTATAACCGCTGATTGGCCCACCCCAGTTAAATGTTGAAATTTCCCCACTAACTTTAGTAACAATGAGCGTAAAAAGTCCTGTTAAAACAATAAAAACTTTGGCAATTGTTCCTTTTCCGTAATTACCAATAACTAAGGGTACAAGAATCAGAAAAAGGTTTAAATAGAAAATACCACTTACCAGCCCATAATTAATGGTGTCAATTGTATTCCATTCGTCTTGGGGAGTAGGATCCAATCTTGAGTCTATTGTAACTGGCAAAAACCAGGCAATTCCAATCAGAATGAAGCCAATCGAAGTAATGATTTGGTGTGTTTTTACATTTTCGAACATTCTTACATCTGCTCAAGGAAAGCAATGCGTTTCTCAATTGGTGGATGCGTAGAAAACAAACCTCCTAATGCGTTATGATGAATGAACATTTGTTTTACATCGTCACTCTTTACTTCGCTAACATCGCTGTTGCCCGAGATTTTTCTCAATGCACTCGCCATCGCTTTTGCATTTCTGGTCATTTCTACTGCTCCTGCATCTGCAAGATATTCGCGTTTACGTGAAAGCGAGAACTTGAATAAAATGGCAAGTAACCAAGCTACCAAACCAATTGCCAAAGCAATGAGCTGCATGCTTCCATTGTCGTCTTTATCGTCTCTTCTTCTGCCGCCACCCCAAAGAACGGAACGGAAAAGAATATCAACTGCAAAAGAGAAAATCCCTACAAAAATGATGGAGATCACCAATAAACGAACGTCCTTATTTTTAATATGTGTCAGCTCATGTGCAATTACACCTTCCAATTCCTCATCGTTCAAATGTTCGATAATTCCGGTTGTTAACGTCACAGCGTAAGAACTTTCGCTCATACCACTTGCAAATGCGTTTAACGCTGGCGAATCGATAACGTGTAATTTTGGCATGGTCATACCAATGCTCATACACAGATTTTCCGTAAGGTTATAAACGCGCATGTTCTCTTTACGTTCAAGAGTTCTTGAGCCTGTAGCAAGATTGATCATAGTTGAATTCGCGAAATACGCAATAGCAAACCAAATTGCTACACCGCCAAGCACAAAAGGAATGGTTTTGACGTAAGCCATATTGACTTCAGCAATTTTTTCCTTACCGCCATGCGTAAAGAAGAAGAAAGCATAAACCCCGGCTAAAATTAATGTGGGAAATGCTGCGAGTAATAATACGGATTTCAGATTGTTCTTACTGATCTGAGATTGTAAACCAACGTATGTAGCCATTGAGATAAGTCAAAAGTCACACTTCGACATACTTCGACAATGCTCAGTACAAGTCGCTCAGTGCGAGAAAGTTAAAAGTAAAACGGTGACTGAGGTTCTCGAAGTCACCGTTTTTATTTTGAATTTGTTTAATCTTAAAAAGAAACTTCAGGAGCTTTGTCTAAAGTTTGTCTTTGCTCAACACCAAGGTCGAACATAGGTTCTTTTGTGTAACCTTTCATTCCAGCAATAATACTACTTGGGAATTGTTCAATTCCGTTGTTGTATTCTTTTGTAGCCGAGTTGAAGAAACGACGCACAGCAGCCAATTTGTTTTCAATATCTCCAATTTCGTTTTGAAGGTTCATGAAATTAGCATTTGCCTTTAAGTCTGGATAAGCTTCAATTTGCATGTTGAATCCGTTCATAGCCGCACCCAAAGTTGCTTCTGCTGCAATTTTCTCAGAAATTGTTCCAGCTTGCATTGCGCGAGAACGGGCTTCAGTAACTCTGATCAATACTTCACTTTCGTGATTCATGTAACCTTTAACAGCTCCAAGTAATTGAGGAATTAAGTCATAACGTTGCTTCAATTGTACATCGATGTCAGCGAAAGCACTTTCTCTGTTGTTTTTTAATGCAACAAGGCGGTTGTTGATAGAAACCCACCAAATGATCAAAATCAATACAACACCACCAATAATTAACCCAGGAATCATAATTCTTATTTATAAATTGTTTTGACTAAAGTAATTGTTTTTTAATTCGACAATAGCGAATTGATTTTTTTTGGCTAAAAAAATGATTGAGCGACTTTATTTCGTTTGAATTTGGTGTTGTTCAATTAGTAATTGACATTCCTATATTTCGATAGCCAACAAGCAGATATCATCGATTTGATCTAATTCTCCTTTCCAGTTGTTAATGGATTTTTCAATGGTTTGAATCTGTTCTGAAATGCTTTTGCTCATGCTTGATAAAACCACTTCTTTTAGCTGTTTCGATTTGAATTTTTTGCCGTGTTCACCACCAAACTGATCTGGAATTCCATCTGAGAATAGGTAAATTCGATCACCTTTTGAAATAGAAACGTTGTGGGTGGTGAAATTCTTGTAGTCATGATGATTACCCACCGGTTGTTTATCGCCTTTCAGTTCAATGATTTCTGTTGAATGCTGTTTCAATATCCAAAGCGGATTATTTGCTCCGGCCCATGTTAATGTCTCGTTTTTCTGATCCCATGCACAAATGGAAACGTCCATTCCATCGTTTAGATTCATCTGACTCTTGGCAAATTCAGCAAGAATGATCTTTCGTGTTTGAGTTAAAACTTCACCTGGAGTTGAAGCGCCTGCTTCCAGAATTGCTCTATTCAAGGCATTGTTACAAAGTAAGCTCATGAATGCTCCGGGAACTCCATGCCCGGTGCAATCGGCAACGGCAATGTAAACCAGGTTTTCTGATTGATGAATCCAGTAGAAATCCCCCGCAACAATGTCTTTCGGCTGGTAAATCAACCCGAACTTTGGAAATGCACTTCTGATCGATTCAAAAGAAGGAAGAATGGCACTTTGAATGCGTTTCGCGTAGTTGATGGAATCCAGAATTTCGTCGTTCTTTTCTTCCACCATTGCACGCTGTTCATCGATAATGCGTTTTTGTCGAGTGGCGATCCTCCATCTGCTGAATAGAATAATTGCGAAAATGGCAATGATGAAAACGATGATTCCCAATGACCAGAAAATGATGTTGTTTTGAGTTGCGCGAGCCTTGTCCTCTGCTTCCTTTTGGATGTCTTTCTTCAGCTGACGCATTTTCTCGAGTTCGCTTTTCTTTTCGAATTGATAACTCAACTCTGTTTCAGCTTCATCCCGAATAGAAGATGCGCTGGTCCAGGCACTTTTAATCTTAAGTGATTTTGTTAAGTATTCGAATGCGGCCTTGAAATCACCTTTGATTCGTGCAATTTCACTTAAGTTTTCATAGGAATACCAGATACTCTCGTTTCCACCTACTTTTAATCCTATTGCCAATCCCTTTTTGAATTCTGCCTCGGCTAAATCATACTTTTTTTGCTTCATGTAACATGTTGCAATGTTGTTTATTCCTTTGGATGCGCCGTATTCATCTTTGTACTTCAATCGCAGTTCAATACAATCCTTAAAATTTTGAATGGCCTTTTCGTATTGCTTTTTGTCGAGGTAACATAGACCGATATTATTTAAATCATCCATTAAACCAACAGTGTCATTTCGTTTTTCATCCATCAATTTTGATCGGGTGAAATAATCCAGTGCCTTATCGAAATCTTTTTTGTTCAAGTAACAAATTCCCATGTTGTTATAACACGCTGAAATGCCATTATCATTCTTAATTCGTTGTCGAATTTTCAGAGCCTTGGTGTGGTAATAAAGTGCCTCATCGTTATTGTTCTGATTGGAATAAATCAGCCCGATATTACTCATGGAGTAAGCCTGGCCTTCCAAATCCTTTATTTTTTCCTGAATGCGTAGTGCAGTAAAATAACATTTCAGCGATTTGGGATAATCTCCCTTATAATCGTAGATAATTCCAAGGTTGTTTAAAAGCTTGCCTTCTATTTTTTTGTACTTGTTTTTTCGCGCAATGTACAAGCCTCTGTGGGCATAAATAATTCCGGTTTTGTAATGGCCCGTTTGCCAACAAACTTCTGTCGCATTGTTGAGTGCAATAGCTTGTTTTTCAGGAGATTTAATTCTGTTTAATCTGCTCAACAAAGTATCTTGTTCAGCCGAAAACGTGAATAATGGCGTTATCAGAATTAAAAAGCAAGAAATGAATACGCTTCTGATCATACTACAATATTAAACGTTTTGTATGCTCACACACAATAATGTGCAAAAAATGCTTCTAAATTTATTATCTTCGCGCACCCAATCCCAACAGAATTCGGGATTCTTTTATTACACAAAATATGGAACAACAAGCACCCTACAAATCGAAAAATAATATTCGTATTGTTACAGCAGCATCTTTATTTGATGGTCACGATGCAGCAATCAATATTATGCGTAGAATCATTCAATCAACTGGTTGTGAGGTGATTCATTTAGGACACGACCGTTCTGTGGAAGAAGTAGTTGATACTGCAATTCAGGAAGATGCGCAGGCAATTGCAATGACTTCTTACCAAGGTGGACATACAGAGTACTTCAAATACATGTATGATTTGTTGAAAGAAAAGGGTGCACCGCATATCAAAATCTTTGGAGGAGGAGGAGGAACTATTCTTCTTTCTGAAATTGAAGAATTACAGGGATATGGAATTACAAGAATTTACCACCCTGATGATGGTCGTTCACTTGGTTTGCAAGGAATGATCAATGATTTGGTGGAGAAATCGGATTATCCTGTTGGTGATGTTTTAAATGGTGAGATCAATCATATCGAAGAAAAACATGTGCCGTCGATTGCACGATTGATTTCTGCAGCTGAGAATTTCCCTGAACAATCTGCTCCGGTAATGAGCAAAGTTCATGAGATTGCCTCTAAAAATGATGTTCCTGTTCTTGGGATTACAGGAACTGGTGGCTCAGGAAAATCTTCTTTGGTGGATGAATTGGTTCGTCGTTTTTTAATGGATTTCCCTGATAAGCAAATTGCTGTTGTTTCTGTGGATCCATCGAAACGTAAAACTGGTGGAGCTTTGTTGGGGGATAGAATTCGCATGAATGCAATTAAGAACTCACGAGTTTATATGCGTTCATTAGCGACGCGTCAATCGAATTTAGCTTTATCAAAACATGTTGCCGAGGCCATTCAAGTTTTGAAAGCAGCAAATTATGACTTGATCATTTTGGAAACTTCCGGAATTGGTCAATCGGATACAGAAATCCTGGATCACTCAGATGCGTCTTTATATGTAATGACCCCTGAATACGGTGCAGCTACACAGTTGGAGAAAATCGACATGTTGGATTTTGCAGATGTTATTGCATTGAATAAATTCGATAAGCGTGGAGCATTGGATGCTTTGCGTGATGTAAGAAAGCAATATCAACGCAACCATGGTTTGTGGGATAAGAATGTAGATGAAATGCCGGTTTACGGAACCATCGCATCGCAGTTCAACGATCCGGGAATGAATACACTATATAAGATAGTGATGGATAAAGTGCGTGAGAAAACAAATGCACCACTTGAATCCAAATTTGAGATTACGAAGGAAATGTCGGAGAAGATCTTCGTTATTCCACCAGATAGAACACGTTACCTTTCTGAAATTTCTGAAAACAACAGAGGTTTTGATAAGTGGGTGGCGAAGCAAGTTGATGTTGCGGATAGATTATACGGTTTACAGCGTTCAATTGAAACAATGCAAAGCTCAACGTTAGATGACAAAGATCGTTTGATAAAAGGTTTGCAGGAAGCTTTTGAAAATGTGAAAAGAGATTTGGATGGACACAACTGGCAGATTCTTGAAAATTGGGAAGCGAAGAAAGCATCTTACGCTGCACCTGAGTTCATCTTCAAGGTTCGCGATAAAGAATTGAGAATGGCAACGCACACAGAATCGTTGTCGCATTCACAAATCCCGAAAGTAGCTCTTCCGAAGTTTAAATCGTGGGGTGATATTTTACGTTGGTCGTTGCAAGAAAATGTTCCAGGTGAATTCCCATATACTTCAGGATTGTTCCCTTTCAAAAGAGAAGGTGAGGATCCAACGCGTATGTTTGCTGGTGAAGGTGGTCCTGAAAGAACGAATCGTCGTTTCCATTATGTAAGTTTAGGGATGCCAGCCAAGCGTTTGTCTACAGCATTTGATTCGGTAACATTATATGGTAATGATCCGGATGTTCGTCCGGATATCTACGGTAAAGTGGGTAACTCGGGAGTTTCCATCTGTTGTTTGGATGATGCGAAGAAATTGTATTCAGGTTTCGACCTATCACATCCTGCAACTTCGGTGTCAATGACAATTAACGGTCCGGCACCAATGTTACTTGGTTTCTTCATGAATGCTGCCATTGATCAGAATTGTGAGAAATACATTAAGGAAAACGGATTAGAGAAAGAAGTTGAGGCTAAGATTGTTGCAATCTATAAGAAGAAAGGAGTAACAAGACCGAAATATCAAGGCGACCTTCCGGAAGGAAATGACGGATTGGGATTGATGTTGCTTGGTGTAACAGGAGATCAGGTTTTACCTGCAGATGTTTACAATGAAATTAAAGTAGAAACCTTGAAACAAGTTCGTGGAACTGTTCAGGCAGATATTTTGAAGGAAGATCAGGCTCAAAACACGTGTATTTTCTCTACAGAATTCGCTTTGCGTTTGATGGGGGATGTTCAGGAATATTTCATTGAGAAACAAGTTCGTAATTTCTATTCGGTTTCTATTTCAGGATACCACATTGCTGAAGCAGGAGCAAATCCAATTACACAGTTGGCATTTACACTGGCAAATGGATTCACTTATGTAGAGTACTATTTAAGTCGTGGAATGGATATCAATGCATTCGGACCAAACTTATCATTCTTCTTTTCGAACGGAATTGATCCTGAATATGCAGTAATTGGTCGTGTTGCTCGTCGAATCTGGGCTAAAGCTTTGGCGAAGAAGTACGGGGCGAATCCGCGTGCACAAATGTTGAAGTACCATATTCAGACTTCGGGTCGTTCGCTTCACGCACAGGAAATTGATTTCAACGATATTCGTACAACGCTGCAAGCATTGTATGCAATTTATGATAACTGTAACTCATTGCACACAAATGCATACGATGAGGCGATTACAACTCCAACTGAAGAATCGGTTCGAAGAGCGATGGCTATTCAATTGATCATTAATCGCGAGTTAGGATTGGCGAAGAATGAAAATCCTTTACAAGGTTCATTCATCATTGAAGAGTTAACGGATTTGGTTGAGGAAGCTGTTTTGACAGAATTCGATCGAATTACAGAGCGTGGTGGTGTTCTTGGTGCAATGGAAACAATGTATCAGCGCTCTAAAATTCAGGAAGAATCGTTGTACTACGAAACGTTAAAGCACAATGGTGAATTCCCGATTATTGGTGTAAACACCTTCTTAAGTTCAAAAGGTTCGCCAACGGTTGAGCCGAAAGAAGTCATTCGTGCCTCTGAAGAAGAGAAGCAATATCAAATTGATATGTTGGGTGAATTACACAAAGCACATGCGGAACATATTCCAGAGTTTGTTGCTTTGTTACAAAGAACGGCGATTCAGAATCAAAACTTGTTCGAACAACTGATGGAAGTTTGTAAATACGCCTCTTTAGGTCAAATTACAAAAGCATTGTTTGAAGTAGGAGGACAGTATAGAAGAAATATGTAGTTGTTGAAAATTGAATATCCAGATTTGGGTATGTTTTTATAGAATTAGGCTGAAGAATTCATCTTCAGCCTTTTTTTGTGATTGAGTACCATGGTAATTACCGTGTATAATTTAAAGAATTAGCTGTACTTTTGTTTACTAATAAACAAAAGCACACTTATTTGTGTAATAAATAACTAAAATACATTTTCATGATCTTTGATTTGTCAATGTTCAGATTTATTATTTCGCAAGTTTCGACGAATATCCATATTCTTTCGTTGAATTTTAATCGATATGCTATGCGTAAATAAAGAAAAAGGTTGATTTTACTAAAGATTTAGTGTGTTAAGTGTTGTTTTTTAATACATTATGATCACTAAATTGCATCATTATTAACCGAAATTACTATTACATGGCACTACTACTACGCTGGAAAGTCCTGCTATTTATTTTCTTTATTCAGAATGGGGTATATGCCCAGAATCAGTTTACAGGAAACTCGTTGGCACCAGATCCATTGGAGGAGCTAATTGCTTCAATTTATGGAGAAGACTGGCTTGTGAAGAATCAGGAAGCGTCTGACGCTCTCATTAAATGTGTGAATGAGCGTATCAGTTATGTTCAAGTTCCACTCGAAGGTGAAGATAAAATGCCATTGCTATCATCTTTCCCTCTGATGAACAAGTACAATTCCACTATTGTCGAGATTGATTATTCACTGTTTAATCCGGAGTCGTTTGTCCCGCTAACCTATAGTCTTCCATTTTTTAGCGACATGACACAGGCTATTCGAGTGGATGGAACTGATTATGTTATAGTTATTCAACCCTTAACACGCTAAATGATGAAAAAGATATTATTACTCATAGCTGTTACGGTTAGTGTTGTTTTGCATGCGCAGGTTTATAATATGCCTGCAGGTACATCTTCGGTGACCACTTGTTCTGGAACGTTTTATGATTCAGGAGGTGCCGGAGGAACTTATTCAAATAGTGAAAACAGAACATTTACCATTTGTCCGTCAACCCCTGGCGCAAAGATTCGGGTGGATTTTACATCATTTGCCATTGAGAATAACTGGGACTATTTATATATATATGATGGAACAACGACCGGAGCCCCAACTTTAGGTACTTATACTGGCGTTGCCGGACCAGGAATTGTTCAGGCAACACCTGGAAATGCCTCTGGCTGCGTGACTTTTCGTTTTACTTCAGATTTTACCGGTACTCTTGCAGGTTGGACGGGTAACATCTCATGTATTTCACCATGTCAAACAATTACTGCCAATTGGGTAAGTTCAAATGAAGCTCCCGAGCCAGATGGGGTTATCCGTATTTGTCAGGGACAAAGTGTGAATTTTGTTGGAAGTGGAACATTCAGTACATCCGGAGCTGGCGCAACGTATACATGGTCAATGGGGAATGGTGCTACAGTGAACGGAACAAATATCAATTACACATATCCTGTTGCAGGTAGTTTTTTGGTGAATCTGTTGATAACTGATCCGGGTGGTTGTACAAACGCAAATACTTTCAATAGAAATGTTCAGGTGTCAACTACACCAACCATTAGTACTTCGGCTACACCTTCAACGCTTTGTACAACTCAAACATCGGCTTTGGCGGCAACAGTTACAATGACACCTTTTACAGTTAATTGTACTCCTCCAGTTTCAGGAACCACATTTTTACCTGACGGTTCTGGAGTTTCCTATACTACTTCAATTACAACCAATTGTTATAGTCCGTCAGCAACAGTAACTGCAGCTTCAGATATTACTAACGTTTGCGTGAATATGGAGCACTCCTTTCTAGGTGATTTGGATTTAAGATTGATTTGTCCGAACGGTCAGTCAATCAGCTTAAAAGATTATCCAGGTGGAGGTGGAACTTACCTTGGTGGTGCTCTAGATGATGGAGGAACTGGGCCAGGAACTGGCGCAACTTATTGTTTTACTCCTTCGGCGGTAACACTTTTAGTTAGCGGTCCAACAATAATGGCAGGATCTCCGTCAAGTGCATCAATAACTCCGGGAAATTATATGCCGGTGAATTCATTTGCAGGATTGATAGGTTGTCCTTTAAATGGTAATTGGACTATTCAGGTAACAGATCACTTGGCTATTGATAATGGTTATATTTTCAATTGGGATATCAATTTCAGTGCAGGGTTACTTTCTGCGGCATCATTTACACCAACAATTGCATCGCAAGGCTGGGTTGCTAATCCTGTACTTACGTCTACGGGACCAACAACTGCGAATGTTGTTCCATTGAGTCAGGGAACCCCATGTTTCAATTATAGTGTTACAGATAACTTCGGTTGTACCTACACTTCGTCACAATGTATTACAGTGAACTGTGGTTCTTCATTGCCAGTAGGTTTAATAAGTTTTGAAGCAAGTGCTGTCAGCAATGAACGTATTCAGTTAGATTGGGTAACATCATCTGAAACGAACAGCGATTACTTTAAAATTGAACGTTCACTTGACGGAAATCATTGGGAATGGATTGCAACAAAAGACGCCGTTGGAAATTCAAATGAGTTGTCTAACTATCAGGTAGTTGATGAAAATCCATATCCGGGAACCTCGTACTACAGACTATTGCAGTATGATAATAACGGAAGTTTGGGAACTACAGATATGGAAGCTGTCTATTTGGATGTTTCAGGAGAATCAGGCTTTGCACTGTTTCCAAATCCAACAAATTCATTAGTTACACTCAGGGGTGATTTAGTTGCCTTATCGAATTTTCAAGTATTGAACATGCTCGGTCAAAATTTACGAAGTATCATTCCCGTTTATGATCAGGGAGATGGAACGGTAGTTTTGGATTTGAGTAATTTGTCATCAGGAATATACTCCGTGAAATGCGGAGTGAAGATTGTCTCATTAGTGAAAAACTAATTTTAGGTTAAGGTTTCCTATTGAGCATATAGTTGTTAGGTTAAGGCTGTTCAGAACATGAACAGCCTTTTTATTTGCTTTATCATTGTTTTAATTATCTGAATTACTGTGGTTTAAATTTTTTCACGACGTGAATAGGATATTGTTCAATTCCAATTTACAGAAATGATAGATTCTTAACAAAAAGTGATTTAAAATTTAACAAAATTGTAATATGTTATTTTTTAAACGAACTAAACATTAGTAGTTTGCTGGGCTATTCTAGGTGCATTTCGAATATTTCTCATGATTATATGAGTGTAATGGCTTTTTCAATGAATATTTGATGAAGATCCATTCGATTTAAACAAAAATGTGAAAAAATATTTTTGAAAGTCGGAATCCGTGTAATAATGTACATCGTAAATTTGGGACAACTATATGCTCAAAATCTATGAAACTAATTCAGGGGATTCTGTTTCCCGTATTTATTCTGGCGTACTCCAATGCGTCATTCTCTCAAACCGAGATACATTCCGGACTTTTAATTGCTCAAAGCCAAACTGAGGAGCTAAATGCTTTGAAGTTGCATTCCAATGAGGCTTTAACTCATGAAAATATAGATATTATCAGCAAGGAATTTGCTAAATACACCGAGTCAATTATTTCCTTTCATTTTGATGTAGCAAACAGCAAAATTTATGTGAAGTATAACAGTAGTATTGAGCTGAATTTTGTGATGGGAATTTTGAGAAGAGTATCGATCGATACTTATTATCTGAACAATGGGGTTGAGGTTCATTATGTGAAAAACCCAAGTGATAACTTCAAATTCTAAGCGATCATGAAAAAAATACTAGCTCTTTTAAGTTTGGTAACGATTGTAGGTTCGCTTACATCAAATGCTCAAAGCTACTCTTTCACTGCTGTTGGCGGAACTTATACTTCGAATACCGGAGGTACTGTAATTCATGCTTCTGGAATAGACGAAGCAGTGTCTGGAGCACTACCAATTGGATTCAATTTTACAATGGGTTGTGATAGTTATTCCACTTTCTATTGTTCATCAAACGGTTGGATTTCTTTTGGAACAGCACCGGTTTCTGCCGAATTGACCAATAACTTGAATACGGGAACAGTTCGTCCTAAATTGGCTCCTCTTTGGGATGATTTGGCTGTGGGTGCTGCTGGAAATGTAAACTATGTGCTTACGGGTACCGCTCCGAATCGAGTTTTAACCGTAGAGTGGGAAGAAATGGAATGGTACTGGTTGGCAACAACTTGGGGACTGTCGTTCCAATGTAAATTATATGAAACTTCAAATAGAGTTGAGTTTGTTTATACCAGAAATGGAAATGCTACAGCAAACCTTGATTCACCAAGTGCAAGTATCGGAATAAGCTTACCTGCTTCAGGGAACTTTATCTCATTGAGTGATGTTTCAGGTGCACCAACAGCTTCAACAGTTACTGAAACAAATAACCTTGCTTCAAAGCCTGCAAATGGTCAAATCTATCGTTTTGATAACACTTCGGTTTTCTGTACCGGCACTCCAACTGCAGGAACTTCCAGTGCCGCGCCAGCCACTACTAACTGTGCAAGTTCAACAACAACGTTAACGGCAGCCGGAATGTCTACTGGATGTGGATATGTATATCAATGGCAATCATCACCAGACAATGCCACATGGACAAATATTAGTGGTGGAACGGGAGTAAGCTATGTTGCCTCAAACACTGCATCAACTTACTATAGATTAGTTACAACATGTACAGGAAGTGGTTTGTCAGCAAACGGAGCAAGTACTCTTGTAACGTTTAGTGGTTCTGTTCCTGTCAATGATTTGCCATGTAATGCTACTTTGATGACCGTTGGTTTAACAGAAGTAGGAAACAATACCTGTTCAGGAAATGCAAGTGAACCTGCAACCCCTTCATGCTGGACAGCAGGTTCTTACAATACAGTTTGGTTTAGGTTTGTTGCAACTGCTGCAAATATGACTATCCAAACATTTAATTCTGCAATTACGGGAACTCAAATTGCCGCGTATTCGGGGGCTTGTGGTTCTTTAACGCAGATTGCTTCGGCTTGTAATGCGGATGCTGGGAGTTGTGGTTTCACAACAATGACAAATTCATTATTGAATTTAACGGGGCTTTCGGTGGGAACCACTTACTATATTGTTGTAGATGGTGATGCTAGTGCTCAAGGTTCTTTTACGGTTATTGTCAATCCAACAGGAACAGCTGCTCCTCCGGTACAAGGTCAGGATTGCATTCTTGCGAATCCGGTTTGTAACCAAAGTATGACGATTTCTGATCCCGGTTATCAGGGAATTGGTGCAACTTGTGATATACCATCTTCTTATTGTTTAGCATCAGCTGAAAGAGGTTCGGCATGGTATAGTTTTACAACAACTGTTGCTGGTAATATTAATTTTGATATCATTCCGAACAACTGGCCCGGAGCGCCTTCAACAACGGCAGCGGATTATGACTTTGCAATTTGGCAAATGGGTGGAGGAGTAACTTGTGCTTCAATCCTTGCCGGAACATCTACTCCTTTGAGATGTAATTACAGCGGATTAGGAGTTACCGGATTAAATGGTGCTGCAGGAAACGCGCCAGCTGCTTACCCAGGATTTGATGCTTCCTATGAGGCTCAGATAGCTAATGGAGTTGGTCAAACATATCTTCTTTTAATCAATAATCACAGTACTTCTGTTGATGGATTTACTATTAATTTCTCTGCAGCTTCTCCAATTCTTTATACAGCGCCTACAACGGTTTCCTGGATGGGGGGGAATGGTGTTAGTACGCAATGGGATTTGAATGCCAATTGGGGTGCTTGTAATTTCCCAACCTGTGCTATCAATGCGGTGATTAACCCGTTTACAAACCAACCGATGGTAACCGGGACAAAAACGGTGAGAAATATTACGATCAATCCGGGTGCAACCCTAACTCTGGCTGCTGGTTCAACGCTTGAGGTTTGTGGGGATTTTATAAATTATGGAACCATTAACGCGGATCCAACTTCAACTGTTGTAATGTTGGGGACTGCTGTGAACCAAACAATGACTGGTTCATTCACCGGAACAAATGCTTTGGGTAACCTTACTATCAATAAAACCAGTGCACTCAATTATGTGATCACGAATGATGATATTGACATGAAAGGTTCATTCTTAACTGCTAATGCTACGTCTATCTTTAACAGCAATGGTGAGTATATTAAAGTAGCCGGGAATTTCACAAATAATCTAGGAAATACGACATATACCAATACGGGTACAGCCGGAACACTGGAGTTTAATGGAACAGGTGCTCAAACTTATAATCAGGGAACAACGCAATTGGATTTGAATAATGTTGTGATGAATCACACCGGTACAAATGTGGTTTTAGCTACAAACATGTTCATAAAAGCTACAACAGGAACGCTTACTTTAACTAATGGTAGAATTCAAACAGGTGCGAATCGAGTGGATGTAAGTAATTCGGCTAATGCCTCAGTTACTGTTGGAAATAACAATAGTTATGTGTTTGGTAATTTGTACAGAACATTGAATGGAGCAGCTGGTGCCTACGATTTTCCGGTTGGAACTGCTACGTTGTATGAAAGAGCAAACATTAACTTTACTTCTGCTACTACAATTCCTCGTTTACAATCGCGCTTTGATTCCTGGGGAACACCTGCGCTACATACAAATGGGATGTCGGAATGTGCTACTACCTATAATATTGCGGATGAGAATATGGGGTATTGGACGATCAATGCATCAGCTAATCCAACAAGTGGAACTTACAATACAACACTTTACTGTAACGGAGCAACGAATACTGCAGGTGTAGCTGCTTGGACGGTGGAGAAATCTTCAGATGCAGGTGCAACATGGGTTCTGAGTGGAACTTGTGATCCTACTTCAACAGCCGCGGTTGTAAAACGTAATGGTATGAATGGCTTCAGTCTTTTTGCTGCGGCTCAGGCAAACACGCCAATGCCAGTAGAATTGCTTGGGTTCTATGGTTTCTCTGTAGGTCGTGAAAATGAATTGCATTGGAGTACTCAGTCAGAAATAAATTCTGCTTATTTCGTGATCGAGCGCTCAAAGAATGGTGAAGATTTTTATCCATTCGCACAGACTCCTGCGCAAGGAAACTCGACAACAGAGGTGAAATATTCTGTTGTTGATAATCTGCCATACTTCCCGTTAACGTATTACAGAATTCGTCAGGTAGATTTGAATGGTGATTACACCTACACTCCGAAAATTGTTGTTGAATCTGATTTGCAGAGCGATTTGACGATTTATCAAATTTTCCCGAATCCAACAAGTTCGAACTGTTCTGTAGAAATTAGTGTTAAGTCGAAAGAGAATTTAGTAATGACCATTGTTGATTCAAAAGGAACAATCGTTCATATGAAAGAATTTGAAATGAAAGGTGCTGGAATTTTGGAGATCCCAAGTAAAGAATGGTCAAATGGTGTGTACTTTATCCGAATCACTTCTGATTCAGGTAAAATCGCAACAACGAAGTTCGTAAAAGAATAAAGAGTTTAATAGAAATAGAAAAACCCTGTAGCGATGACAACATCTGCTACAGGGTTTTTTGTTTATTGCTATTTGATCAATGAATCGAGAACGTACTCGATCAATTCATTCATTTCTTTCTCGTAACCTTTAGAAAACTGATTGTTAGGACGATTAGCTATTCCTAAACAAATGGTAGCGCATTCATGCCTCATTGCTTTTCCTAGTGCAAACAAAGCTGAACTTTCCATTTCAAAATTGGTGACAAGCAGATCGTTCAATCGAAATGTTTCCAGTTGTTCATTGATATCCGGAACATTCAGACCTAAACGCAATGACCTGCCTTGTGGTGCATAAAAACCTGAACTGGTCATTGTAATGCCTTCTACTGTTCTATTTGAAGAAAGAAGTGTAAACAGTTCGTTTGATGATTTAGAAGCGTAAGGAATGATCGTAGCTGGTAATTTGGCATGTTTTGCTAATGTGGAAGCGAGTTCCAGTTCATCGTTTGAAAATTCAACAGGATAGAAATGAGCTACGTTGTCCAATCCAACCGCGTATTTGGATAAAATAAAACTGTGAACGGGAACTGAGGATTGAAGAATGCCGCAGGTTCCAATTCGAACCAATCTCAATGATTTTTGCGTTTTAGAATCGGTTCTATTTGCTAGATCGATATTTGCTAAAGCGTCCAATTCGTTGACAACAATATCGATATTGTCGGTTCCAATTCCTGTTGAAAGAGCTGTTATTCGTTTCCCCTTATAGGTTCCGGTATGACAACAAAACTCACGGTGTTGACTTTGGTGTTCTATCTCATCAAAATAGTTGGAAATGAGTTTTACTCGGTCCTGATCACCAACAAGAATAATGTCATCCGCAATCTGTGACGGATTAACTCCCAAATGGTAAACTTCACCATGAGCATTTAATACTAATTCGGACGGAGGATACTTCATAAAGTTAAAAATCAAAAGTCAAAAACGAGAAAAGACGCGATGCTTCGCGTCTATACACAGTGAATTTAATAAAAAAAGGAACTAGATTTCTCCAATTCCTTCTCAACTCTATATTTTAAATGGATTCTGAGCACCGGTCATCGAGCGGAGTCGAGCTGCAACTTATTTTCCGATGCTTCCGAAAACTTTTGATAACAAATCAGTTACACGAGCTGCCGGATCCAGACGAATTTTATTTTCTTCTTTCTCAACCATCAAGAATAAGCCATCAATTGCTCTGTCAGTTACGTATTTGTTTAAATCCGTTTCTACTTTTTGTCCACCAGAAATTGCCATTGCCTGATTGTATTTCGTTGCAACCGGATTCCAGTATTCTGTCAATTTTACTTTCTCGATAGCTGCCTGAACTTTTGGTCCGAATGCGATAGCTAATTTCTCTCTAGTATTCGTTTTCAAATATTTTGTAGCCGCTCCGTTTCCGCCATTCAAAATCGCAAAACCATCCTGAATTGACATGTTTAAGATTGCGTCTTTGAAAATCGGAAGCGCCTCTTTTGTAGCTTCTTCAGCTGCACGGTTCAATGTTGTTTCGATTTTTGTTACTTGTTCATCAAGTCCCCAGGAAAGTGCTTTCTCTTTCACTTTGATGGCATCTGGAGGGAAAGGTAAACGAATTTCTGAATTCCCTAAAAATCCGTCGGTGATAGATGTAAGGTTCACTGAGTTTTGAATTCCAACATTCAAAGCTTCCTTTAATCCTGAAATAACTTCGCCGTTTGTAAGTGCCTGTGTTGTTGTGCCTGTAGGCTCTGTAATTACTTTCGTTGCTTCGTCAAGAACTTCACAAGAAACTGCAAATCCGAGTATTAACGCTGGTAGAACAATTCTAAATTTCATATTCAATCAATTTAGTCCAAACTTAGCAATAAATTTGCCAAAGTTTAAAATGGTTTCGGGATATGGTTAGAATTGAAGTTATTTCGATTGGAGATGAGTTGTTGATTGGACAAACAATTAATACAAATGCATCATGGATTGGTTCTCAGCTGGCTAATCTTGGTTATAAAGTAAATCACGTTGCTACCATTTCTGATAATCGTCAGGACATTATAGATTCGCTCGATCTTGCTGTGAAACGAAGCGATTTGGTGATCATAACTGGAGGACTAGGTCCAACCAAGGACGATATCACGAAAAAAGTACTTTGTGATTATTTTGATTCCGAATTGGTTGAGAATGAAGAAGTGTTGAATCACGTGAAAAGTTTTTTTGAGAAACGAAACCGACCAATGTTGGAAGTGAATATTCAGCAGGCCTTGGTACCTTCCAAATCAAAAGTGTTGTTTAATCAAAATGGCACGGCTCCCGGAATGCTCTTCGAACAAGATTCTACTTTGGTTGTTTCTATGCCTGGTGTTCCGTATGAAATGAAAGGCATTTTTACAGACCACATTATTGGGCTGGTAGAAGAACGTTTTGGAAGAAGATCCATTTATCAAAAAACAATATTGACTCAGGGAATTGGTGAGTCTTTTTTAGCCAATCAATTTTCAGATTGGGAGAATAGAATAGAAGAAGCTGGTTTGTCTATTGCCTATTTACCTTCGCCTGGAATGGTGAAAGTGCGGTTGACGTCCTTTAACGGTTTAGAAGACCAGAAAGTGATAGAAGGATTCTTTACTGAGTTGAGAAATGAAATTCCGAAACACGTTTATGGGGAAGGAGAAGATACGCTCGCTGAAGTGGTTGGTAAACTTTTGTTAGAGAGAAATGAAACCTTGGGTACAATTGAAAGCTGCACTTCCGGAGCGATTGGAGCGACTATCACGTCTATTTCAGGTTCTTCGGCTTATTTCAGCGGGGGATTAATGACTTATTCTAACGATTTAAAGGTGAAATTGGCGAATGTGAATAAAGATACATTAGAAAAACACGGTGCAGTTTCGCAAGAAGTAGCAGAGGAAATGGCTAAGAATGGAAGAGAAGTGCTTGGAACAGAGTGGAGTGTAGCTGTAACCGGAGTTGCTGGTCCAACTGGTGGTTCAGAAGAAAAGCCTGTTGGTACTGTTTGGATAGCGATTGCTTCAGAAAAAAGCGTAACTTCGCAGCGCTTTCTGTTTGGAGATAATAGAGAGCGCAACATTCAGATGACTGTTTTAACAGCTTTGAATCTGTTGAGGTGTAATCTTTTAAGAATAAAACAATAATTTTTCTCACAAAGAGTTGTTGGTTTAAGAGATTTTGCTTTTCTTTGCACCCGCTTTTAGAATTAGGAAAATAAAAATACAATGTCACGAGTTTGTCAAATCACAGGAAAATCGGTAATGGTAGGAAACAATGTTTCTCACTCAAACCGTAAAACTAAACGCAAGTTTTACCCGAACTTGTTAACGAAGAAATTCTTCGTTCCAGAATCTGAATCATTCATTACTTTGAAGATTTCAGCAGCTGCGTTGAGAACAATTAACAAGAAAGGTATTTCTGCGTGTTTGAAAGACGCTCGCGAGAAAGGGTATTTAAAATAATTGTCGTTCGTCGACACAAAGCATTAAGAAATGGCTAAGAAGGCAAAAGGAAATAGAATCCAAGTGATTTTAGAGTGCACTGAGCACAAAGAGTCTGGGATGGCTGGAACATCTCGTTACATTACGATGAAAAATCGTAAAAACACTCCAGACCGTTTGGAGATCAAGAAATTCAACCCGATTCTTAAGAGAATGACGGTTCATAAAGAAATTAAGTAATAATCTGCTCGCAGGTTCATACATAAAATATTAAGTCATGGCAAAGAAAGTAGTAGCGTCGTTACAAAAAGGAGGAGGAAAAGAGCATACAAAAGTTATCAAGATGACGAAGTCTGATAAAACTGGTTCTTTTTCATTCAAATCTGAGATTGTACACAACGACAAAGTAAAAGAGTGGTTCGCTAAGTAATCTTCTTTTCGAGATATTGTATAACCCTGATTCAGTTCGCTGAGGTCAGGGTTTTTTGTTCTTTGTCGATTTCGATACATCAGCCGCGGCTGACACTCAATCTGACAAACGTCTAGTTTCATTGGAAGAGATCTTCAAAGTCTTTGGTCTTTCCTCTTTAGTCTTAAGTCTATTTTTTGCAACTTTGTATTATGGCATTATTTAATTGGTTCTCGAAAGAGAAAAAAGAATCACTCGACAAGGGTTTAGAGAAAACAAAGGATAGTTTCTTTGGTAAACTTACCCGAACAATTGTTGGTAAATCAAAGGTTGATGACGAGGTTCTGGATGAATTGGAAGAGATTCTGATTTCTTCTGATGTGGGTGTGGAAACAACCTTGAAGATCATTGATCGCATTAACGATAGAATTGCTCGCGATAAATATGTTGGTACCGAGGAATTGAATAATGTATTGAAAGAAGAAATTGCGGCACTTTTGTCGGAAACCGATTCTGGACAACCAACAGAATATGAAATTCCATCGCATAACGGAAATCCTCATGTAATTATGGTTGTTGGTGTGAATGGTGTAGGGAAAACTACTTCCATTGGTAAGTTGGCGCACCAGTTTAAATCTGCCGGAAAGAAAGTGGTTCTTGGTGCGGCGGATACGTTTCGCGCTGCGGCGGTAGATCAATTGATCATTTGGTCTGAACGTGTTGATGTTCCGATTGTTCATCAGGGAATGGGGGCTGATCCTGCTTCCGTAGCTTTCGATGCGCTTAGTTCCGGAAAAGCACAGGGAGCAGATGTGGTGATTATTGATACGGCAGGACGTTTGCATAACAAGGTAAACTTAATGAACGAGTTGTCGAAGATCAAACGTGTGATGGAGAAAGTTGTTCCTGATGCGCCACACGAAATTTTGTTGGTTTTGGATGGTTCTACCGGGCAAAATGCATTTGAGCAAGCGAAGCAATTTGCGTTGGCGACTTCATTGACCGGATTGATTATTACCAAGTTAGACGGAACTGCAAAGGGTGGAGTTGTTATCGGTATTTCAGATCAAATGAGTATTCCTGTTCGCTTCATCGGAGTTGGTGAGGGAATGGAGGATTTACAGGTGTTTTATAAGGAAGAATTTGTGAATTCATTGTTCGGAGTTTAATTCTGGTCTTCGTTGACTTCGAGTGCCTCAGTCAACGAAATTCTCCTATGTTTTCGGGCTCTTACGGTTGGCTGAGGCTCTTGAGGCCAACTGTTTGATTGCTTGATAATCAGATTGTCATGTTTTCAAAATATGTTTATCTCAGTTTTATTTTTTTCTTAGATTAGTAACTCACTAATACGATTACTTATGGAAATTCTTGACACTGAAACAAATCAAGTACAGGATAAAACTGTAGCTATTGTGGCGTATATGACGCTGATAGGCTGGATCATTGCCTTGGTAATGAATGGCGATAAAAAAGGAGAGGAAAGGTCTTTCAACGGGTTTCACATTCGTCAAATGCTGGGATTGATTATTTTCTCATTTGGAAGCTCCATTGTCTTTGTGATCTTAGGAATGGTACTGGCTTTTATTCCCGTTATCGGATGGTTGATTCTGCTATTATTGCAGCTGGGACTCTTTGGTGGATTATTAGCGTTATGGATCATGGGTGTGATCGCTGCCAGTAATGGTGAGAAAAAACCTGTGCCTGTTCTTGGAGGTGTTATTCATAAAATGCTTGGAACGGCATTTGAATAAACCTTAGTTAAGTTACTTTGAAAGATTCGGTTCGTTTGTGGATCGAATCTTTTTTTTTAGCCTTTACTTTTCAAAATATGCAGGAGCAGGTTTTCTTCTGAATTGAACCATGAACTTGATTTGGCTGTGCGCTTCGTGAGTTTTTCGAATTCTCCATTTTCATAGAGTTGAAGAATTGCAGGGTGAACATAATAGTTTTTGCAAACGGTTCGTGTGTTTCCCAAGTGTCCACTTACCATGTCGAGTACTTCTACAATATTTTTTTTCCGTAAAACTTGATTTTCCGCAGATCCAATTTCAATGAATCCTTGAATAGCGTGAACACTTCCCGACCATGTTCGCATGTCTTTTGTGCTGAAAGATTCATCCGTGTATTTTCGGAGATAAGCATTCACTTTTCCTGAATCTATGCTTTGTCTGTTGCCTTCGTTATCGTAATACTGAAACAACTCTTTTCCGGGGATATCTCTGCACTGCTTTACAATTTTTGCAAGGCGTTTGTTGTTTAGAGAAATTTTGTGCTTTACACCTTTCTTTCCAACAAACGCAAACTGGAGACGATCTCCTGAGATTTCAACGTGACGATCTTTTAGGGTTGTTAATCCGTAGGATTTGTTTGTTTTTGCGTATTGATTGTTTCCAATTCTGATATGTGTTTCGTCCATCAAAGCAAGAACCGTTGCGATTACTTTTTCTTCAGTTAGTTTCTGTTTGCGTAAGTCGGATTTTATCTGTTTTCTGAGTTTAATGATCGCTTTTCCGAAAGAGACCAGTTTAGAGAATTTTGATTCGTTTCTTGATTTGTTCCAAAGTGGGTGATATCTATATTGTTTTCTACCCCGGGCGTCTATTCCTGTGCATTGGATATGGCCATTTGCATCTTTACAGATCCAGACATTCTCCCATGCTGGAGGAATGACGAGCGATTTGATGCGGTGCAAATGCTTTTCGGAAGTTAGCTTTTTGCCTCTGTAGAGATACTCAAATTTCTTTCCTTTTCGAACGCGTGAAATACCAGGATCACAATTGGATACATAGATGAGTTCAGCCATTTCAGGAAATGCATCCAGGTCAATTAAATCTGATATTTCTTGCAACATAGACGAAAAATAAAGCAGTCAGAAGAAAATGATGTTACAGGAATTGCGTAAGAAATTGTAAAATTCGCTTGTAAAAACACACAAGACGATTGATTTGCCATTAAGAAATTAAGGGTCATTAAGATGAGGGGGAGATAATTTTCGATATAAACAACATGCTTTAAAATCTTTTCTTTTTACGATGTGTTCTGGGCTTAGTTTTTCTTAATCCTTAATGGTTCAGTTTTTCATTCCATGTCTGTTTTGTGGTCAAAATGCCTTAACTTTGTTGCTCGGAAACGAAACGTGATTTATGGCGCTGTTTTTATAGAGATTGCCTTGTTTTCCGCTTTATTTCTGTGAATCCCTAAGTTTATTAGAGAAACCCTTGTTATTAAAAAATAGAGTTTCTATCTTTGCACCCCTCAAAAGTGGATTTTGGGGATATTGTCTTATTAAATATAGGTAAGTAGTGAATACTTTAAGTTACAAAACTGTATCTGGCAACAAAGAGACCGCGAATAAAAAGTGGTTGTTGGTAGATGCTGAGGGCCAAACAGTTGGTCGCTTAGCGAGTAAAGTGGCGAAGTTGGCTCGTGGAAAACACAAAACTAACTTTACGCCGCATGCTGACTGTGGAGATAACGTGATCGTTATCAATGCAGCGAAAGTTTCTTTCTCTGGTACAAAATTAGAGAACAAGGAATATGTGCGTTACACTGGATATCCAGGTGGACAACGTTCATTGACAGCTCAAGAGTTGTTGCAACGTAACCCTTCTCGTGTTATCGAGAAAGCAATCAAGGGTATGTTGCCTAAAAACAAATTGGGTCGTCAGTTGTACTCAAATATTAAAGTGTATGCTGGTACAGAGCACAATCATGATGCTCAAAAGCCAGAAGTTATTAATCTAGATACATTCTTATAATGGAAGTAGTAAACGCATTAGGAAGAAGAAAAACATCTGTTGCACGTGTGTACCTTTCTAAAGGAAAAGGAACAGTTACTGTAAACAAGAGAGATTATAAAGAGTTTTTCCCGGTAGCAATTCTTCAATCAAAAATCGAGCAACCATTTAACTTGACAGATACTTTAGGTCAGTACGACGTGAAAGTAAATGTTATGGGTGGTGGAGTAAACGGACAAGCAGAAGCTATTCGTTTAGGAATCTCTCGTGCATTGGTAGAAGTTTCTGCTGATTTTAAACCGTTGTTGAAAGCTGAAGGTTTGATGACACGTGACCCTAGAATGGTTGAGCGTAAGAAACCAGGTCAGCCGAAAGCACGTAAGAAATTCCAGTTCTCTAAACGTTAATTGGAGTTTGTTCTCCGTTTTTGGAGAGCGCATTGGTTGTTTAGTATCCAAGCACAAAGTATCCTCGTTAGTCAAACGACTAATTGACCCTTTGAACGCTGAATAACTAAAGGAAAGTGAACAATTTTAAAAAAGAAGAAAATGTCAAAAGTTAGTTTTGAAAATTTGTTAGAAGCAGGTGCTCATTTTGGACACTTGAAAAGAAAATGGAACCCGGCAATGGCGCCGTATATCTTTGAAGAGAAAAAAGGTATCCACATTATTGACCTTAATAAGACAATTGCACATCTTGATCAAGCTTGTGCGGCGATGAAGCAAATTGCTAAGTCGGGGAAAAAGGTTCTTTTCGTAGCTACTAAAAAACAAGCTAAAGAAATAATTGCTGAGAAAGTTGCAGCTGTAAACATGCCTTTCGTTACTGAGCGTTGGTCAGGTGGTATGTTAACAAACTTCCAAACTACTCGTAAGTCTATCCGTAAAATGGCTGCAATCGATAAGATGAAAGCTGACGGAACATGGGAAACATTAAACAAGCGTGAGCGTTTATTCAAAACACGTCAACGTGAGAAATTGGAAAAGAACTTTGGTTCTATCGCAGATATGACTCGTCAGCCTGCAGCAATTTTCTTGGTTGATATCTTGAAAGAGCACATCGCATTAGCAGAAGCAAAACGTTTGAACGTTCCAACTTTCGCTATCGTTGATACAAACTCTGATCCACGTTTGGTTGATTTCCCAATCCCGGCTAACGATGATGCTACAAAATCAATCTCTTTGATCTTGGATGCAATCTGTGGTGCTATCAAAGAAGGTTTGGAAGATCGTAAGTCTAGCGGAACTGCTAAAGACAAAGACGAAACAGCTGAAGAAGTAACAGCAACTGAAGAAACAAACGATTAATTAAACAAGACTATAGACGATAGACAGGAGACGAAAGACTTAATGTAGTCCTTCGTCTTTAGTCTTCAGTCTCGAGTCTAAAAATCTATAAGAAAATGGCAATTACTGCATCAGATGTAAACAAATTGCGCCAGCAAACAGGTGCTGGTATGATGGACTGTAAAAACGCATTGGTTGAAGCAAACGGAGATTTCGAAGCTGCTGTTGATGTATTGCGTAAAAAAGGACAAAAAGTTGCTGCGAAAAGAGGAGATAACGAAGCTGCCGAAGGGTTGGTTTTCGCTCAAACTAGTGCAGATAGCAAAGTAGGTGTTTTGTTGACATTGAACTGTGAAACTGACTTCGTAGCAAAAAATGATACTTACCGTAACTTCGTTCAATCATTGATGGACATCGCAATGAATAACTTGCCTGCTACTGCAGAAGAGTTGAAGTCATTGAAATACGATGATAAATTGACTGTTGAAGAGAAAATCACTGAGCAAGTTGGTGTAATCGGTGAAAAATTGGATCTTTCTGGATACGCTGTTGTTAAAGGTGACACTGTTGTTGCTTACAACCACCCAGGAAACCAATTGGCTACTTTGGTTGCTTTAAACAAAGGAGGTGAAACAGTTGCTGAAGCTGGTCGTCAAGTTGCAATGCAAATTGCTGCTATGAACCCAATTGCTTTGGATAAAGACGGAGTTGATGCTCGTACAATTGAGCGTGAAATCGAAGTTGGTAAAGAATTGGCTATCCAAGAAGGTAAACCTGCTGAAATGGCTGATAAAATTGCACAAGGTCGTTTGTCTAAATTCTTCAAGGAGAATACATTGTTAAGCCAAGAGTTTATCCGTGATAACAAATTGACTGTTGAACAATTCTTGAACTCAACTGAGAGCGGTTTAACTGTAACAGAATTCAAACGTTTCTCTTTGAGCTAATCACGGGAAACGTAAAAAATAGAAATCCCCTTATTCGAAAGAGTAAGGGGATTTTTTTATGGGCGATCTATGAAATCAAAGAAGAATGCAAATCCTAAATCGGCTTCCAGCTTTTTCTTTTGTTGGTCGATAGAAAACCGTTGCATGTAAATCGCCTTTCTGTTTTCTTCCACCTGTGCTATTCCTTCTTCTGTTCGGGTGTAAATGTTTATGCTTTTAAAAGGATCGAACCCTAAAATATTGTAGCATACCTTTGCAGTTGGAGCTTCACATATTTCGTCTTTATTGTCGTCCTTCTTATACCACATGATTGATGTTTCCTCCATAATCGCATACTCCTTGGGATGCAGGTAGCCTTTCTTCACTGCTTCCAAAAATAAGGACTTGTTTTCCTGGAAGAAACAGTGAGAATGCAATAAAATGTTGAATGGACAGGCAACACGCAGCTCCCATTCTGACTTGTTGCTCATGGGAGGATACCCGACATAAGGATCCGGTTTGTTATTCTCTTTGAGAAAAATCGACGTTTGCTCATCGCTTGTAATTGGAATCAGGTGTTCATTAAAGTATATTCCTTTATTCAGAAATCCTTTCAGGATATACTGACGTGCCGCATTTTCAGACATATAAAATTGTTGATTCAAAAGGTAATCAGTACCCATAACCAATTTGATACTGTCTGATTGATAACAATACTGACAAATTTTAGCGAAGGCAGAGGAATCAACTTCCTTTGGTTTGTACTTTAGGTCGTAAATCGCTTTGATCCTGGTTCTTTCTGCAGTTGTCAGGTTCTTCCGAAAAATGACCGCTGCATCTACTGATGTAAATGGCATTCCAAGTGAAAAACACAATCCAAGATAATTGTAAAAGCGAGAACTGTCTTTTAAGTAATAAGCAATTTGACTAGCGATATATGGATCTTTTATAAAAGGGACATTTGATTTAAAAGCATCATCATACCATCGAAAACAAGAGTTATCCTTCAGGGTGACAAATTGTTCTTCCGCTTTATTGATCAGCGCATAGTATTTTTCGTAATCCTGAGAATTTCCGTTTATTGTAATTGAAATGAAAAGAAGAAGTAGCAGTGTTTTCATAATCTACTAAACGAAATGACATGGAAACGGTTGTCAACTTGTTTTAATGAGTAAACTTCAATTGTTTTAGACTTAATTAAACTGGTAAAAGAACCTTGTCAATCCTCATTCATTGCAATGATTCCCTGAACAATTTTTACCGCTCCCACCACAATTGCCCCGTAAAAAACATAACCAATTCCAGCGGTGCTTAAAGCGATTCCTGCGACAAGAAGAACTATTCCGATGACAAGATTGGCAACGCCATTTCCACTTTTCTTTTTAACAACCTGTTTCGAAACTTGAGTGGCATAAGCTACAATCATTGTTGCTTTATCTTCTGAATAACCGCGCTTTACAAAACTTTGAATCGTTTCGTCAACAGTGTATTCTGCATCAATAAGTAATGAAGCTGCACGTTTAATGTCCTCGCGGTCAATTTGCATATCTTCTGTTTGCGACGTGCTTTCCTGCGCTGAAGTTGTATTGTTTGATTTCTGTTCAAGATTGATCGTTCCTGGATCGTTTGACATGGTGTTTATAGTTTAATTGATTTATAATTCTCCAAGTTTTGATGCTGCATCAGCCATTTTGGAAGTGTCTTTTGTTGTTCTGATTTTAAGATAAAAGAATATTCCTCTAAACATCGAAACCAGACCGAATAATCCTATTGCTGCTAATATTCCGAGTCCTCTTCCTGTCCCTGATCTCGAAACGAGTAGGAAATTTAATCCCAGACCAATTAGAAAGGTTGAGAATCCGATGATTATATAGATCATAGCTTTCTTTCTGTAGTTTCTGATCAGTTCGTAGTTGCCGTGAATCAATAGAAGTTCTATTTCATCATTCGGAACCATTTTGTTTAGAAGTTTCAATTCAATTTCTCGATTCGATAGTTTATCATGAATAATCCAGTTTTCAACATCAATCTTGTATCTGCGAAATTCTTTCGAAATTTCATTTGGATTTAGTTTTCTGATATTCATAATTGGTATGATAGAAATTGATTTGATTTTATTCGTTTT
Organism: uncultured Fluviicola sp.; assembly: GCA_965650275.1. Taxonomy (GTDB): domain Bacteria; phylum Bacteroidota; class Bacteroidia; order Flavobacteriales_D; family Crocinitomicaceae; genus Fluviicola. The sequence goes on from CBFGNV010000012.1 coordinate 60,045, forward strand.
TATTGAATAATTACTTACCCGCACTAAATATAATAAAATCATTCGCACTATATTTGCACAACATCTTACAATCCTTTATGAAGTATAAACGCATTTTGCTGAAGTTAAGCGGTGAGTCACTAATGGGTGACAAACAATTTGGAATTGATAATCAGCGTATTAGTGTTTATGCCGAACAGATCAAAGAAATTCATGCTTTAGGAATTGAAGTCGCAATTGTAATTGGCGGTGGAAATATTTTCCGTGGAGTTCAGGCAGAAGAAGGAGGAATGGACAGGACTCATGGCGATTATATGGGAATGTTGGCAACCATGATTAACTCTATGGCGCTTCAGGCAGCTTTAGAATCTACTGGTATGCAAACCCGACTTCAATCTGCTATTGAGATGAAGGAAATTTCGGAACCTTATGTAAGAAGAAGAGCTGTTCGTCACCTTGAGAAAGGACGTGTGGTGATTTTTGGTGCTGGAACGGGAAATCCATTCTTTACTACAGATTCTGCAGCTTCTCTAAGAGCAATTGAGATTAATGCCGATGTTATTCTTAAAGGAACACGTGTAGATGGAATTTACACTGCTGATCCGGAGAAAGATCTTTCCGCAACGAAGTTTGATGTTATTTCTTTTGACGATGTTTACGCACGTGGATTGAAGGTGATGGATATGACGGCGTTCACGCTTTGTAAGGAAAATGACTTGCCAATTATCGTATTCGATATGGATAGTCCGGGTAACTTAAAGCGTTTGATGCAAGGCGAACAAGTTGGAACAATAGTAAGAAATTAATCAGGAGAGAAAGTAACATTTCTAATTGCAATAGATTTATAAGATGACTGAAGAATTACAGATGATTTACGATGAGTTAAAGGATTCAAACTCCAAATCAATGACTCACCTTGAAAATGAATTAATGAAAGTTCGCGCTGGTAAAGCAACTCCATCTATGTTGCAAGGCGTTATGGTTGATTACTACGGTTCTCCAACTCCAATTCAGCAGGTTTCAAATATCAATACAATGGACGCTCGTACATTGACTGTTCAGGCTTTTGAAAAACCAATGTTGAACGAGATTGCAAAAGGAATCATGAATGCCAATCTTGGATTGAATCCGCAAAGCAATGGTGAACAGTTAATTATTTCAATTCCACCATTAACAGAAGAAAGAAGACGCGATTTGGTTAAGAAAGCTAAAGCTGAAGGTGAACATGCTAAAGTTGGTGTTCGCAATAACCGAAAAGATGCAATTGATATGGTGAAAAGCTTGAAAAGCGAAGGTTTATCTGAAGATATGACCAAAGACGCTGAAAACGAGATCCAAAACATCACCAATAGCTTCATCAAAAAGATCGATGATTTGGTTGAGGCCAAAGAGAAAGATATCATGACGCTGTAAAATGAAATTTCTAACACCTGTATTTCTATTGCTTCTTTTTAATGCTTGTTTGCATAAAAAAGTGGTTGTAAATAGACTTGAGGGTAATTGGAATCTTGAAAAGCAGATGAATACTGACGGTTCTTACTCGTATTTTTCCAATGTTCATATCCAATTTTCATCTGGTAAAGCAGATGGAAAAACATATCTGGATTGTACTACAGACAGTGCTGGAGTTGTTTCTGTAGGAAATTATCTGGTGAGCAAAAACGGTGAAGAGTTATTCATTAACTATGATTTGAATAATTTGGGTCGTAAAGATCAATTCACGATAGAGGATATGGATAAGAATTCATTGGTGGTTCGAAATCAGGGGATTGTTCGGTTTTTTAAGAAGATTTAAATCGGGGCGATGTTTGGTCGGGCAGATTACAATCCGACCGTTGATGGTGGTTATGGCTTTGGTTCAGATTGCCTATTGGCAATGTGCCCAATGAGAAACATTCTTCACTCGGATTTGTTAAAAGGTCAGTTGGCAATATGCCCAATGAGTTACAGCACCACTTTCTTATATTCCGCCTTGTTGCTATAATACAAATATCCTTCAATTTCTTTTTGTCCCATTTGTTTTAAAACAGCAGCGTATTCCTGAACTTGTTGGTGATGCTTCGGAAGTTCTTCGCCCGTTTTGAAATCGATAATGACTAACTTATTCTCTTGCTGAACAATCTTATCCGGACGTAATCGCTTTACTTCGTCAACAATTAAAGTTCTTTCGTTCAGGGAAATGCCGTTTTGTAAAATCGATTGCGTTAGTTCGTGACTAAAGAAATTGGAGAGCATTTCCATCAGGATCTCTTTGTGTTTTTCTTCGCAAAAACCTGAAATTAGGCCTTCCTCTAGTTGTAGAATCGCTTCTTCGTTATTGGAAGATCGTTCCATGACCCAGTGAAATTGTTTTCCCAGTCGAATTTGCTCCGTAAACCCTTCAGTTTCTTTGTCGAATTTTTCCCTCAAACTAATTTCCGGAAACCACAACTTTCCTTTCAAAGGCTCAATTGGATAGTAAGCCGCTTCTTCTGTTTTATGTTTCGTTATAACTGGCTTTTTGCCATATTCCAGTATCATTTCTTTCTCAGAAACTTCAACGCCTTCAAAAGATTCAATCAATTGTTTTACAGCTTTGTCGAATGGAATTACTGTTCGTTCTTTCTGTTTACCTTCGTTTTTTGTGATCGTATATTCGTTGTAAACGTAAAGTTGGTCAACTGCCCGCGTAAACTGAACATAAAGCAAATTCACAGCATCCATTAATTCGTCTTCCAACTCTTTTTGGATTGATTCAACACTGATTCCTTTTCCTATTGTGGAGTCAGAAGCTGTTACTTCGAAGAAATAATCATCGTTTTCACAAAGCAGATCTGATGTTCGTTTAGAAGCATTGTCGAGAATAGGGATGATCACTACCGGAAACTCCAATCCTTTCGATTTATGAGCTGTCATAATTTTTATTGCCTGATTATTCTCCGGGATCTGAACATTGGAATCTTTTCCTTTGTCTTTGTAAAACGAAATGAAATCCTGCAAATTCGGACCGTTTCGCTTATCGTAATCAAACGCCAAATCCATTAATTGTTTTACATAAACATTGTTGGTCTTGTCAATGTTCATCAAATCTAAGGCTTCTTCCAGGCAAGAATAAATGGAAGTGAACGGCTGCATCCATTGTTTTTCTCCTATCGCAGAAAGTTCAAAGAATTTTTCAACGGAAAAGAAACTCTGCGATTCACCAGTTAAACACTGCATGTATTTACCAAAACCTTGTTCATCCAACTTTGAATCAAAATAATGGTAGGCAAAAATGGCTGCTTTTTTTTGGTCTGTTGGACGAAGTCGCCAACCTAAATAATGAATGAGCATTCGAACGGTAGATTCCGCATTCACCGAAAGAGAATCGGCTGAAACCACCTGAAAACCTTCTTTTTTCAAAGCTGTTGCCATGGCTAGACAAGCACGTGATTTCAATGCTAGAATACAAATGTCGCCAGGCAAATAACCATCAGCAATGGCCTCCTTAACATATTCAATACATTTTTGCTGATTAGTTGTGTTGTCATCGTCAGCATTTTCTGAATCAGAATCGATTGCTGAGCCCGTCGAAGAATTGCTTTTACCAACAAGTTCTATTTTTACATATCCGCCATCTTTTCCTTGCGGGTGCTGCTCCACAGAATCGAAATAACGTTTACCGTTTTCGGGAAGTAACTCTCTGAATTGAAGGAAAAATGAATTGTTGAAATTCACTATTTCTTTTGCTGAACGCCAGTTATCATTCAATTTTCCTTTATATCCACGCTGATTGAAGTAATTCGACTTTAAAGCAATAGACGGATCGTTGTTTGGATTGTAAATTCCGGGAAGTTCAATGAACTGGTCTGCAATTCCGTTCTTGAAGCGATAAATACTTTGTTTTGGATCGCCAACAATGAAGTTGAACTGATCATGCGCAATAGATTCATGAACTAAGGGAATCAGATTTTGCCATTGCAGAAAAGAGGTGTCCTGAAACTCGTCCAAAAAGAAATGCTTGAATTTGTTTCCCAAACGTTCGTAAATGAAAGGTGCTTCTTCGTTTTTCACCAATTCGGAAACCAGTTGATTGAATTCTGCTACCAAAATCGTTGCTTCTCGTTTTCTCAGGTTGTTTACGTAAAGCGCAAACTCACGAAGCATTTTGGTAGAGGTGAGCTGTTTCTGAATCAAATGTAATTCTGCCAACTCTTTTCCATGGTTATTTAACCAGGTTTTGTAATAGTTGTAAGCTTGAATTACAGTCGAAAAGTCTATGCTCTCAGCAGTTTTATGGATGTTCTTTAAAGCCGATTCTGTAAAATCGAGAAGTCCGCCATTGATTCCTAGTTCTTCTAGCTTATCAAATTTTAGGATCGCAGTTTCCAGTCGACCTTTATCCGCAAGCATCGAAGCATCAAAACCACCATTTCTATAAGCATCAGCAATGGTTTTTCCAGCTCTGTAATACGCTTGAAGACTTTCCTTGTATTTCTCTCGTAGTTTAGCTTCGTCCTCAACACTTTGTTCCTTTTGCACAAGTGCGTCAACTATTCCCAGTTCTTTTTCGCTGAGGATGTATTTGCTTTTCTTTTTGAGTTCTTTTTTGATGTTCCAGCTTCCTTCTTCGTACAGTTTTTCCTTCCCGAAGTTGATTGCCAAACGTTGTAATTCACTTTTGTCCTTTGCATCAACTTGAAGCAAAAGCTCGTTTAAACAGCGCTCCAGAAGCTCGTTTTTTTGGATTAGAATGTCAAATTGTTCAGGTAAGTTCAAGTCACGACTAAAGGTTCGGATCAAACGCAGATTGAATTTGTCAATCGTCATCACATTGAATTCTTCGTACTGATGAAGTAGTTTCCGAAGAACGGTTTTACTGTTTCTTTGAATATTCAGAGCAGGAATACCAACAAATTGAGCTGTATCGTTTAAGAATTTTTGATGTTTTGGATCATTACCGGATAACTTTCCCAAATCCTCCAGAATTCTGGTTTTCATTTCCAGTGCCGCCTTATTTGTGAAGGTCATGGCGATGATTTGTCCCAATTCAGCGCGATTTTCATTCTCCTGAAGCAAGAGTTTCAGGTAGTGTTGTACCAAAGAATAGGTTTTTCCACTTCCCGCCGATGCGTCGCGAATCTGTAAGGGTTTATTCAAATCCATACCCGAATTTATGGTTTTTATGAGTCACGGTCGATAATAATGATTGAAAATTCGCCGATTGGTCAATAGAAGTGGAAGATTCCTCAAAATTATTTTTTAATGAAACGAGGTTTACGTAAATTTACGAGTATGAAAATGAAATTCTTCTTTCCAGCAATTTTATTAACCATCTGCAGTCTTCTTTTCGCGGTTTCGTGTAAGAAACCTCAGGAGGTAGAGCCAGAATCGAACGACGTTACTGTTGAAGGTAAGATTGTTCCAACTTTTGGTGGCTCAGAGTTCCAATTAGGAGCGGTTTACACGTTGACAAACGGCGTGAAATTCAAGATTACAAAACTGAAGTTCTATACGTCTGCAGTTTCTCTGGGTGGAACTCAAATGATTGATTATTCATTGTATGATTTTGAGGAAAGAGGGACAGCATGGTTTTCTAAAACCGGAGAGTTCACAGTTGGTTCAGCTTTGAATTATGCCATTGGTGTTGATGCAGATAAGAATCACGCTGATCCAACATTGCCTTCTCCATCAAGTTGGTTATATGTTACCAATGCAAATGATATGCACTGGACATGGAATTCAGGATACATTTTTATAGCTATTGAAGGTTATTACGACGCGATAGTTGATGCTAACGATGATTTCCAAAGTTTCTCGTACCACATTGCGAGAGATGATTTCTTTACTTCAGATCAGGCTTTAACTGTTGCGCCAACTCTTGTTGCAGATAAGAAGTACGAAGTGAAATTGAAATTTGATTTTCAATCTTTCTTCGAGAACTCGGTTCGACCAATTGATCTTGCGACTGAAAACCTGACGCACTCGTCTCCATCAGAAGACGCTTTGACTGAAAAAATAAGATTAAACTTTGCGGAAGCATTCTCTCCATTATGAATAAATACTTTTTATTCTTTCTTATTGGAATAGGTTTTTTCTTGGGTTGTAAAAAAGACAATACTTCTTACAGTCCAACACCTTATGAATTGGAGATTCCAAGTCATTTTCCGCAAATGCAGATTCCAGCTGATAATCCAATGACCGTTGAAGGAGTTGCATTAGGGAAGAAACTGTTTTACGATAAAATACTCTCGCTTGATAACACCATTTCGTGTGGATCTTGCCATGCTCCAAACGCTGGATTTTCAGATAACAACCAGTTTTCTGTTGGTGTCAATGGAGCACTTGGAAACCGTCAATCAATGGCACTTGTGAATCTGGGCTGGCAAACCAAATTTTTCTGGGATGGAAGAGCTCTTTCGTTGGAGGATCAAATTCTTCAACCTGTTCCCAACCCTGTGGAAATGCATCTTTCCTGGCAAGAAGCTGTTTCTCGTCTTCAATCAAAAATGGAGTACAAGAACATGTTTTATCAGGCATTTGGAATTCAAAAAATAGAGAAAGAATATGTTGCTAAAGCCATTGCTCAGTTTCTAAGAACGATGATTAGCGGTAAATCGAAGTATGACGTGATGTATAAAGTGGAGAATGGGATTCCGCTTTCTGCTGCTGAAGAAGTGATTCAGAATCAAATTACGTTTGAAGAACTTGCTGGATACGATTTATTCAAAAGTTTGGTTGGAGCAGATTGTTTCCATTGTCACAATGGGGCATTAATGCAGGTACAGAAGTTTTCAAACAATGGTTTGGATGCCACTTTTTCGGATTTGGGAAGAGGGGCTATAACCGGAAATGCAAGTGACAACGGAAAATTTAAAGTTCCATCGCTTAGAAATATTGCGTTAACTGCACCTTATATGCATGATGGACGTTTTCAAACATTGGATGAAGTAATAGAACATTACTCAACAGGAATACATCAAAGTGGTACAATTGATCCGCTGATTGAATACGCCTTTCAGGGTGGAGTTCAGTTAGATGCGACTCAAAAAGCACAATTGAAGGCATTTTTGTTGACATTAACAGATAATGAATTTGTAACCAATCCTGATTTTCTACCGTAATGTAGAAGTAATCGGCCTTGGCGGATTTAATGGAGTTTAAAGATATTCGTAATTTTGCACACGATATGGGTAAAATGATTGATGAGCGTAGATTGACTACCGAAGAAAAAGCACTTAAGATTAATCTTACAAATGACATCTATGGATGTTTTGCTGAGATTGGAGCCGGACAAGAAGTAGCAGCGAATTTTTTCAAAGCTGGAGGTAGCTCCGGAACAATTGCCTATACGCAATCGGCTTATGACATGCGTGTCTCTGATGCGATGTACGGTCCTGCGAAAAGATATGTGTGTGAAGAGCGTTTATTGACAATGCTTGGAACAGAATACAATACACTTTGTGAGCGTTTACCAAATAAGCAGAAGGAATCACGTTTCTTCGCTTTCTGTAACACCGTTGAATCTTTAAATTACCATAAAACAAATCAAGGTCAGGGTTGGGTTGGACTTCGTTTTCAATTGACTCCAAGTGGATCTGTAAATGACGTAATCTTACACGTTAAGCTCCACGATAATTCTCACAAAGCACAACAAGAAGCTTTAGGTATTTTGGGTGTAAACCTCATTCATGCATGTTTTTTTCATTCTGATGATCTTGATGAATACCTGACAAATTTGGTTCACCGTATTCCAAGAGATAGAGTTGAGATTGATATGTTACGTGTTTCAGGAGAAGATCTTGGGAACGTTGACAATAGAATTGTTGCTTTGAACCTGGTTAAACGCGGAATCACAGACGCAACAATGTTCGACCTGTGTGGAACAGTGCTACAGCCAGCAGCAGCACTTTATAAGAAAAATATCCTTTTGATGCGTGGTCGCTTTCGTCCGGCAACAAAAGTGCACATGGATATGATTGAATGTGCAAATGAGCGCTTCATTCAGGAAGATGGTGTTTCTGCTGAAAATGTTGCAGTGATTTTTGAATTAACATTAAAGGATTTAACTGCTGACGGAAAAATTTCGGATAAGGACTTTATCGACAGAGCCAACTTGTTAAGTGCAATGGGTTACACCGTAATGATCTCCAATTATTTGAAGCATTACAAAATGTTGGAATACCTTTCTGCAATTGCCCGTGGACATAAAATGGGAGTTATTGCAGGAATTTATAACCTTCATACCATTTTTGACGAAAAGTATTACGACAATTTATCAGGAGGATTGCTTGAGGCATTTGGTAGAGGATTTGGTCACAACGTGAAAATGTACGTTTACCCTGCAAATAACGTAGAAACGGGAAATCTTTACGAATTGGATGATATTCAACTTCCTGTTCATTTGATGGGATTGATTCAGTATTTGAAAGCGACAAATAAATTGGAAGCAATCAAAAATTTTGATAGAAATCTACTTCATATTCTTTCTGATGATGTTCTTGCAAAGATCAATGCACATGCGCATAGCTGGGAAGATGATGTTCCGGATAACATAGTGAAAGCAATTAAGTTTTACGAATTGTTTGGTTATAGCAATCGCTTAGAAACCGTTCCTTACTAGGCGTGCGTAATAATTGTTTCCAGTGAAAGATTATATTTGACTGGAGAAGACAATTATGAAAAAGCTATTTGCACTAACTATTATCGCTCTTGGACTATCGATGTTTTCCTGTGATGGAATTCGTCAAGTAACAGTTTCCAATGAACAATTCTATACCAACAAAAACGCTGAAAATTCGATTGACAAATACAATGTTTACTTTCACAGCGGAAGTTCTGTGTTTGAATTAAAAGAACCTTCTTTATCGAATGACTCGCTTCAAGGAGTTCCTGTTTTTGCTGATCAGTCAAAAATTAACGAACACCCTGTTACTCCGCAAGAAATGCTGAGTGCCAGAAAAGACGTTCATGTTTATTTGTCGGAAGACGACGAACAACTTTACCTAGAGAAAATTGCTAAAGGTGAAAAGATCAGCTTCAGTAAGAAACAGGTGAAGGAAGTAAAGATGCTTGCAAAAGATGAATCTGCTATATTCGCTTCTGTTGGATTAATCATCCTGCTAGTAATTGTTGGAATATTATTGGTTTACCTGTTGGCACTTTTAATTGCAAAATCTGCAGATGAAAGTTCAGACGGTTCAGACTCTGGTTCGAATTCGGATAGTGGTGATTCTGGAGATAGTGGTGGAAGTAATTCGGATTCAGGATGCTACATTGCAACCATGGTTTATGGCTCTTACGAAGCACCAAAAGTGATGGTTCTTCGTTCGTTCAGAGATAATTTTCTTGCAAAATATACTTGGGGAAATCAATTCATCAAGTGGTACTATAAGAATTCACCGGTTTTCGTTTCTAAACACAAAGAGAATAGAATACTTGGTTCAGTTATCAGAGGAATTTTGAATGTTGTTGTATGGTGCTTAAAACCATTTTTCAAAGGATAATTATTGGAATTGCATGTGTTTGTGCTGTTGGTTCTGCATCTGCACAAACAACTTTCACCCTAAAGTATTTTGGGGTTACCATTCATCCTACAGGTGACAGAACTGCCGCGCTTCAACCTTATAAACTTGATAAGAACGCACATATTGTTGCTAATTTTGGCGCTTTTGCAGGAGTAGAGCGATTTGTTTACAAGAATTATATTTCGGTCAAAGTAATAGAAGGAATGTTCACAGATTGCTCCGGAGGTTGGTGTTCCGTCACTCACGTTGGGGCACGCATGCTCTGTTATCAAAAGCCAAAGCATCGTATTTATTTTGGGCTTGGTCCTGCATATATGGTTCGGAATTCATGGACAAGATTTGGTGATGCTTACGAATCCTCAGGATTTTTTCATGTAGATTCTACGCGCAATTTTGGAGTTGTGCAGCATAAATTTCTTCCTGTAAGTTTTGAATTGGAGTACGACTGGGTAATTACTCCGAAAAATCAGCTGAGTGTGAGTTTTACTCCTGGAATTCCGTTGGCTTGTATTCTTTCTGTTGGCTGGAAACATTGGTTTTCAATAAAAGAGTACGATTAAATTCTATCTTCAGATCGTAAGCATTTACGAACTTTGATTATCTTAGCATAAATCAAAAGTTATGTCGGCAATCAAGAATGCACTTTTACGCTATCGTATTATAGATAAGGCAATTCGCAACGTTCATAATCCCTATCCATCGAAATCATTTCTACGAGAATCTTGCGAAGAAGCAATTTATGGAAGTGTTGATGGTGAAAACATCTGTGATTCTACAATAGAGAAGGACATGTTTGCTATGCGAATGGAGCATGACGCGCCAATTAAGTATTCGAAAAAGTTTGGTGGATATTATTATGCGGATCCCGAATTTTCGTTGGACGACATGCCCTTGAATGAAGTGGATTTGGAAGCCATTCGTTTTGCTGCGAATACGCTGAGTCAGTTTAAGGAAGTGAGTTTCTTCAAGCAATTCAGTTTTGCGATTGATAAAATTGCCGATCGATTAGCAGTTTCAGAGTCGACTTCTGAAAATTCGGATCAGTTTATCCAGTTTGAAACCCCTGTAACATTTGGAGGAAGTGAATTTCTTCAGCCTCTGTTGAATTCAATTAAAGCTAAAACGGTTGTTTACTTCGAATATGAAAGTTTTCAAACACAGCGGAAGAAAGCACGTAAGGTACTTCCATTGTTCCTGAAAGAATATAGAAATCGTTGGTATTTGTTGAGTCATGATTGCGTGAAGGAACAGATTATCACTTACGCACTCGATCGGATGTCGGACCTTCAATCTTCTGAAGAGAAAATTTCTACTTCTATCAACTTTAAACCAACAGCTTTCTTTCAGCATGCTATGGGAATTACGGCTAGTGCTGGTGCCCCGGAAAAAGTTGTATTCAAAGCAGATAATGTTGCGGCCAAATATATTATTTCGCAGCCTTTTCATTCGTCCCTTAAAGTGGTGAAAGAAGGAAAGAACAAAACGACTTTTGAGATGACGGTCTATCTTTCGGAAGAATTGATCCGTGAACTATTAAGTTTCGGTGGTGATATTGAGGTTGTAGAATCTGAACTTTTACGTGAACACATGATTCGAAGAGTGAAAGCAATGGTAGAAAACTATTTGTAGAAGTCTAAATTCCGAAATTGAGAATTCTACAAAATTAAAGAAAGGTCATCGAGCGGAGTCGAGATGCTTGTCTTTAATTATCTTCGTAAAAATTTAAAACATGACATTAATCCAGCATATAGAAAATGGCGTTTGTACGCTTACATTGAATCGACCAGAAGTTTTCAATTCCTTCAATAAGGAAATGGCAACGGCCTTACAACTTGCGCTTGATTCGGCAGAAAAGAATGACGAAGTAAGAGCAATTGTAATTACTGGAACCGGGAAAGCTTTTTGCGCAGGACAAGATTTGGCTGAAGCAATGGATCCGAATGGTCCGGAACTGAAGTCTATCGTTCGTGATCATTACAATCCGATCATTATGCGTATTCGCAATATTGAAAAACCGATTATTGCCGCAGTAAATGGAGTTGCAGCAGGTGCTGGTGCAAATATCGCTTTGGCTTGTGATATGACTATTGCTAAAAATTCGGCTTCTTTCATTCAAGCCTTTTCCAAAATTGGTTTGATTCCTGATTCTGGTGGAACCTTCTTTTTACCAAGAATCATTGGTTCTCAGAAAGCATTGGCATTGATGATGACAGGTGAAAAAGTGTCGGCACAACAGGCGGATGCGATGAACATGATTTACAAAGCGGTTGAAGACGAACAATTTGAGGAGGAAGTTCAGAAATTGGCACTAGCAATGGCTTCTATGCCAACTCGTGGTTTAGGTTTGACGAAAAAAGCGGTAAACGAAAGCTTTACAAATAATCTTTCTCAGCAGTTGGCAGTTGAAGAACGCTTACAAACGGAAGCTGGTCAAACGTATGATTTCAATGAAGGTGTAAACGCTTTTTTGGAAAAAAGAGCGCCGGTTTTTAAAGGGAAATAAAACTTTAGAATCTTGATTTTGAGACACTAGACAGCTTGACGATTTCGATTAGAATAGTTATATTCAGTAAACAAACACTAATTGCTGAATATGCGACACAATTTTAAGGAGTTGAACTCATGGAAAATTTCATTTGAACTGGTGAAGGAGATTTACCAAGTTTGTAAAGAGTTACCAAGTGATGAAAAGTACGGTCTTAAAAGTCAAATTCAAAGATGTGCAGTTTCAATCCCATCGAATATTGCGGAAGGATCTGGACGAACAACAAATAAAGATTTTATCTTGTTTTTGAATTATGCGATTTCTTCTGCGTTTGAGTTAGAGACTCAGCTGTTGTTAGTAAGAGATTTGTTTATGATTGATGTGGCAGAATTGATTCAACAATTAGAACATGTTCAGAAGCTTATTGGAGGTTTAATCAGAAAATTGAATAGTAGTAATTAATTTAAATTGAATTTTAGAGTCAAGATTCTAGTCTCTAAAAATCTAGGAATAAAATGATAAAAGTTGGAGTTTTAGGTGCAGGCACAATGGGCGCAGGAATTGCCCAAGTAGCAGCACAAAGTGGACATAATGTAGTTTTGGTTGATGTAAATCAGGATCAATTGTCGAAAGCAAAGTCAGGAATTGAAAAAGTTTTGGCTCGTTTGGTTGAAAAAGGAAGCTTGGCGAATGCGGAAGAAGTATTGGCTAGAATGACTTTTTCTTCTGAAATGAATGACTTCAAAGGTTCGGGATTGATTATCGAAGCAATTGTTGAACGATTAGAAGTGAAGCATAGTGTGTTTTCTGCTATGGAAGCCGTGGTTGATGAGAATTGTATTTTGGCGAGTAATACTTCGTCGCTTTCTATTGCTTCTATTGGTTCTGCTTTGAAAAAATCGGATAGAATTATCGGAATTCACTTTTTTAATCCGGCTCCGCTAATGCCATTGGTAGAAATCATTCCATCGGTTCAAACTTCAGATGAAGTATTGAAAACTGCAAAAGATATCATCGATTCATGGAATAAAGTGACAGTTGTTTGTAAGGATACGCCAGGATTTATTGTGAATCGGGTTGCTCGTCCGTTTTACGGAGAAGCACTTCGTATTTATGAAGAAGGAATGGCTGATTTTGCGACTATCGATTGGGCGTTGACAGAATTGGGTGGTTTTAGAATGGGACCATTTACGTTGATGGATTATATTGGGAACGATATCAACTATACAGTCACAGAAACCGTTTTCGCTGCATTTTACTATGATCCTCGTTTCAAACCATCGTTTACACAGAAACGTCACATGGAAGCAGGGTTTTTAGGAAGAAAATCGGGTAGAGGATTTTACGATTATGCAGAAGGAGCCGTTTTACCTGAACCAACAAAAGACACGGTTCTTGGACAAAAAATTGTGGACCGTGTTTTGGCAATGCTGATTAATGAAGCTTACGATGCGCTTTATCTGAATATTGGATCGAGAGAAGCAATTGATTTGGCAATGACAAAAGGAGTGAATTACCCGAAAGGATTGTTGGCTTGGTCCGAAGAAATTGGATTGAAAACCGTTTACAATAGACTTCAGGACTTATTTCAAGAATATGGTGAAGACCGTTACCGACCGAATGTGTTACTGAAACGCTTAGCGAAGTAAAATCCCGCGGAGAGCGCGAAGGTCGCAGAGGAAAATTTAAATAAAGACCAAAATGCCGATTTACTTAGTGTAGATCGGCATTTTTTTATTCTTTGCGTTCTTTGCGGGAAATCAAATCAATTCTGCTTCCAACGTAATACTGAAACTGAAAGCTCCACTTACAGGACAGTTTTCTTTAGCTCCTTTTGCAATTTTTTGAAACTCGTCATTTGTAATTTCTGGGACTTTAGCTGTTACCTTCAGTGCAGACAAAGTGATCTTTCCTTCTTCTAACGAAATGTGAGAAGTTGTTTTCAATTCGTCAGGTGTGTAACCAGCTTGCGTAAGATCTGCACTTAACTTCATTGTGAAACAACCTGCGTGCGCTGCTGCCAGTAATTCCTCCGGGTTGGTTCCAACTCCTTCCTCAAAACGAGATTTAAAGGAATATTGAGTTTGATTCAATGTTGTGCTTTGTGTAGTAAGATGCCCGCTTCCTTCCTTCACTGTTCCATTCCAAACGGCTTCTGCTTTTCTTTTCATAGTATTTCGTATTAAACGTTACAAGTAAAGTTAGAACAGAATCCAATACGAATTGTTATAGAATAACTATTTTCTTATGTCATATTATTTCCAATCCTTCAAAACCTTCTCAGCATCCTTGTAATAGTATCCTTTACTGTCCTTAATTCCTTTAAATAATTCTTTTGCCAATGCTTTTTCGCCATTTGCCAATCTCGATTTTGCCAGATACCAGCTAGCCTCCTCGTTGAAGTTCGAGAAATTCAATTGCAAACACGCCGAGAACTGAGCGCAGGCTTTGTCGTATTGCTGAAGATTGTAGAAGCAAAAGCCAGAATAGAAGAGTGCATTGATGTCATCAGGATAGTCCGCTAAAATTTCTTCACAGCGCGCTAATGCATTTTTCCATCTCGATTTTTGAATGTAAGAAAGCGTTTTGTCCAGATAGTCGCCGTAACCGACAAGAACTGTTTTTGTTTTTGCTTCGGTTTCAATATCGTTCTCCGATTCATAGTTTGCAGGTAAGCCCGTTAGAATCGTTTGTTCAATTTTCACCTCTGGATTGGTTCTGTAAACAGAGTAGTCAATAGCTTTTATTCCGTGCGGATAAATTTCCTTTGCGATTTTCTGCTTGGATATCGCAACTTCCTTGTCTTCAATATTTGTTGGAAGGGGTTCTAGAGAAATGTCCATCGTTTCAATAAACTGCGCTGTTTCACTAGTTGTTGTGTTAGATGCTGTCTTTCCTTCCTGGTTTTTAGTAATCATTTCAGTTGAATGAATCTGAACATCCTTTTTCAATTCTACAAGCGTATCAATTTTTTCAGGTAGAGCAAGTTCAGTGCTTTCAATAGCCATTTGTTGTTTTTTAGGCTTGAAGTCTTCTTGATTGGGTTGATACATATTATATATAATGGCAATTGCTGCGCCAACAGTAGCCATTCCGATGAAAGTAAACAGACTAAATGATGAACCTCCAAATTTCTTAGCGGCCAGTTTGTCCATGTGTTTCATTTGAGAAACACCTGCGCCACTTGCTTTCCAACCGTCTAAGGCATCTTTTTCAAATTCATCCAACTCCATATTATTGGTGTCGGAATCATTCTTTAAAAGTTGCTCCAGCTCGGAACGTGTAATATGTTGCTTATTTTTCATGTTTATCAAACCAAAGTTTTAGATTTCGTTTTCCGTTTTGAATGGCACTTTTGACGGTGTTTAGCGGAATATCCAGTTCATTACTAATTTCTACATACGATTTTTGAGAGATATAGAAGAGCTCTACGCATTCCTTCTGTATTCCTTTAAGATCTTGAAGTGCCAGATGAAGACTTGCAAGTCTGGCTTCAGTCAACTCTAATTGTTCTGTATCGTTTTCTTCATCCTTTATATTTTCCAGGCCGAATTCAGAAGTATTCAAACCTTTTTTTCGAAGTTGTTGCAGGCATTCGTTTTTGGTTACCATGTATAACCATGATTTAAAATGCTGTACTTCGTGTTTGAGTAATTTCAGCTCCAGTTCTTCAAAAATCTTCATTGTTGCATCTTCCGCATTTTCGAATTGTTTCAAATATTTAAGGCAGCAACCTAAAATTAAATGCGAATATCTGCTGTAAAATTCCCCGATGATGCTTCTGTCTTCGGTTCGTTTAAAGGCAAGAACGAGTTCGTCATCCCCAAATTCTTTATATGATCGTCTCGCGAGTCTAAGTTTCATTCCGTGTATATGATGTACGAATTTAGATATTCCATAAACGAGTTTCAAAAAATGTTCACTACTTACTCTTATATTTAAGGAATGAAAACAATTGGAGTTTTAACATCAGGAGGAGATGCGCCAGGAATGAATGCGTGTGTGAGAGCAGTTGTGAAATATGCCTTACAGGTTGGTCAGCGTGTAGTGGGAATAGAAGATGGTTATTTGGGAATGATTGAAAATCGTTTTATAGAGTTAACGTATGAAAGTGTCAACAACATCATTCAGTTTGGAGGAACCGTACTTGGGACTGCAAGGAGTGAGGAGTTTAGAACCGACGACGGGAGAAAGAAAGCCATTGAAAATCTGAAAAAGCAAAACATCGATGCATTAGTATTAATAGGTGGGGATGGAACGTTTGCCGGAGGACATTTGCTTTCTGAAGAATCGGGCATTCCGGTTATTGGAGTTCCGGCTACCATAGATAATGATATAATAGGAACAGATCATACTATAGGATATGACACTTGTTTGAATACTGTTATTGATGCGATAGATAAGATTCGGGATACAGCCACAAGTCATCATCGTATCTTTTTTGTAGAAGTTATGGGCAAGAACGCTGGATTTATTGCTTTGAACGCAGCACTTGCAAGTGGTGCCGAAAATGTTTTGATACCAGAAGAAAAAACAGATATTGCTCAGTTGGCGAAGGAGATTGTTTTTCAGAATAAAGGTCACCGCAGTTCTATTATTATAGTAGCTGAAGGTGATGATGGAGGAGGAGCTATCGAGATTATGGAGAAAGTGCGTCCGTTGTTACCTGAAAAATTCGATATGCGTCATTCTATATTAGGACATATTCAGCGCGGAGGTCGACCATCGGCATTGGATAGAATTATAGCAACTCGAATGGGAGCTTTAGCGGTTCAACTATTAAACGAAGGAAAATCTAACCTATATATAGGAGTAAAGGGAGAGGATTTGGTCGAGAACGAATTATTAGCTTCTAGCACTTCTACAGCTAAACTGGACTATTTAAAGCTTGAATTACTGAAAAAGCTCCAAACTCGATAAAATATTTTTATTGCTAAGTTATGTAACCTCAGTAGTTTAAACTCGTAGACCAAAAAACTTCAAAAAAAAGATTGTTTAAAGTGTTGCGAAAGTAAAAAGAGTGC